>NZ_JBEFLI010000025.1:0-83502 GCF_040578825.1 Cupriavidus necator
CCACGTCCTGACATCCTTGATCAATCCGACTGACTGTTAATTTTGATGGCCGGCAAGAGTCGCCGGACAATCAAGATGGGTTCACCGGTTGCTTACGAACGAGCGGGTGGTGGCGGCGGTCAAGCCGCCGGCAGTAGGCAACAAAAAGCCCGCCAGGTGGCGGGCTTGAAGCGGGTAAGCGTTGCTTAATGAACGCTTTGCCGATTAGCGACCTTTGTGAGGCTCGAGAACAGCATTGCACTCGCCATCGACCCGATGATTTGCTTCTCTGTCTCAGCACGCTCAAAATCATCTCGATCATCAATCACCACCCGAATCCTGTGCCGCTCGCCGGGTGCACTCAATACGTCCCCAAGTTTTCGCATCAGTCCACCTGTCGCTTGGTGGCTCGGTGTCACTACGTCAATTAGTTCGCCACCGAACGAGAAATCAAAGGTGTACTCGTGGCGCGATATTCCTCTCACCTTTGGGTGTCTGATGGCTTCTTCGGAAGGTTTCCAGAGTCGGAGATAGTGCTCCACCTCGTCGGCAAAGTTGTTCACCGGCTCAGGGATTCCAAGCCAGCTTCGCTCCTGATTTGCTAAGGCGAGAAGACTCGAAATGTACGTGGCCACCATATGTTGGCTGGTTCCCATTGGGCCAAGAGTTCGGATTTCACCGCTCGCTTCGAGCGCAACACCAAATGGCGACAGGATGTTGCGTATCGCCGTTTCGCGCCTTCTATTGAAAGGGTCAAGGCCAACCGACTGGAGGTGAGTCAACGTGTCGCCGTTGTCGCTGATGATCGCGTGACTGCCCTGCTCGACAAGGTAGAACACGATGGCCGTTCCATCGGCAAAGCTAAACGGAGTGCCGATTTCAAGCGCGGGCTCCCCGTTCACAGTCCGAACTGGGCGACAGTCATATGCGAGGTTTTGGCGCAGCCATGCGCAGTTCAAGGTCATGGCAGGATGATTTTTCCGGTGAAGCTGATGTTCGCCTCTGAGCAGAATAGCTCAAAAAGCGTCTCGACAGGTGTGCCACAATGCACTTCTGCGCGGTCGTATGCGATTACCTCATCACCGCGGTGTTCGTGAGGGCCAAATATGGCGTTTCCGGGTTCATTGTGAGAGCGCTTGGAAGGCGGCTGGACCTCGAATTGATAGACCCTATACTTGACGCCATTTTTGAGCAAGAAAAGAGTCACGATGTGCTTGCAGGCGTCCACCAAGAGAGGCGCTTTCAGCTCTAGTTCAACGGTGAGCCCAGGAAGTGTCGCGCCAAACTCATCTTCCGGTCGCGCGGCGCCGGATACATAACCAGCATGGTTCTTGCGCGGCTGCAAGTGCAGGTCACTGCCCACAAACTTTCTTAGAGCTATTAAAGGCTCTGCCTCATTGCGCGGTAACTGTGCCATCTTCTGTTTGGTTCTTGTGGAATTGGCCAATTCGGCCGCGCTTTGCGGTCAGTGCTTAAGGGGCCGTCTTTGCAATCAATCGGGCCGCCAAGCCGAACGCTTAACAATACCGCCCACAAAGTGCATGCGCTCGATCTGGTCCTGCGGGATCCGCAGCATGCCGTGGCGTTCGTTCACCGATGAAAGGTGCACGATGCCATCGCGGATGTAGGCCAGCTCCTTGACCATCACCCGGCCGTCTTGCGACTTCACCAGGACCTCGTCGCCATTCTGGATTTGGGTGTTGGGCTCGACCACCACGAACTCGCCGTGCTTCACGCGGGGCCGCATGGACTCGCCGTTGCAGCGCAATGCATACGCGTCCGGATCACGGGTGGGGAAGAACACGTAGCCGTCCCCATGGCCCACCGGATACTCGACGTCGACGAAGTGCCCGTTATCACCCAACTGCGCCATACCTCTTACCGGAATCTTTCTGAAGGCGTTGTCTGGAATCGACACCGTATCAAAGGGGATGCTCGGCTCGTCCAGCTCTGGCTCGATCGCGCCACTGAGTTTCGGGGCGCCTTTCCCATTGATTAGCCACTTGGGGCTATAGGCGAAAGCTTCTTGCAGCTTCACTGCGTGGTGGAGATGCAGCTTTGCGCCGTCGGGTTCCAGCCATGCTCGTACAACCGGCTGCTCGACCCCCAGAAGTTGCGCGAGGGCGGGAACGTCCAAGTGCTGCTCCGCCATCACTAAGCGCAGCCGATCACATGTGCGAGCGCCGCTCTCGCTTCCTTGTGTCACCACGGGAACCGACTCGGTGATCGTGCTTGACGCCCGGCGTATTTCCTCGGCCAGCCGCGGGCTGAATGCGTCAACTTCGATGCCGAGGCCGCGAGCAAAGCCGGTAGCTGCCTTGATATTCAAAGGGCGCCTGGCGTTCAGGTACTGCCAAACCATCCCCTGGCTCCCGATCTCGAATCGGTTGCCGAATTCTTCCTGGCTCATCTTGCCCTTGCGCTGTTCATAGAGCCCCTTCAGGCGCTCAGCGTCCTCGACTTGCCAGGTTTCGAGGGTTTTGATCGGTCGCGACATGCGCGCGAGTGTAGCAATGCTATTAGATTGAGCAACGAGCATAGCTATTGATCTTTTAACTAGCTATGCTAGTATTTTGTCCGCATGACACTCGCTGAATACCTCGTCTCCACCAAAACCAGCCAGGCGGCGTTCGCCAAGCAGTTGGGCGTATCGCAGGGCCTTGTCTATCAATGGATCTCCGGAAAGAGGCCGGTGTCGGCTGAGCAATGTCCAGTAATTGAGCGCCTCACCAAAGGCGCGGTCACCTGCGAAGAGTTGAACGACAAGGTCGATTGGGCATTCGTCAGGCGCCGGGGCCAAAAGGAGGGGCGAGCAATACACGCGCTTGATCCTTCCTCCTCCAGCCATGGTGCCGCCTGCTATGCCGACTATGACGCCCAACGAATGTGCAGAGCAACAGACGATACCCACTCGCCAGTCGGCACGTCGAGCAGGAAGCGGAAGGGCACGAAGTAAGCGCGGTTCGATGTTCATAGAGGCGTCCGAAGTGACGTCTTTATTTGACGCCAATCGGTACGTGGAACGCCACGGAGAACAAGTGGAACTTGTGTGGGGGAGCGAACAGATGCAACGAGAGATGCCGTTTTTCGAGGTTGTCGGAGAGCCGGAGATGGTTGCTGAACTTCTGATCGCTCGGCTGCGCCACGAGGCAGACGCGACGGTCCTCTGCTGGGCGAAACGTCGTGTCCGCTATTCGATCTCGGATGCGGCGGCGATCCTGGGCATGCCCAAGTCGCACCTCTCAAACATCCTCAGCGGCAAGAAGTACCTGCCGTTCGACTTCCGCATCCGCTTTCAGGCTCTCTGCGGCAACTGGGCGATTCGCCAGTACGAGGACTCGGTGTGCGGCTTCCGCTCGGTGGTTGAAACGCCTGAGCAGCGCCGCATTCGCGAACTGGAATCGCAGCTCGAGGCACTGAAAGCAGCCTAACGGCAGCGCGGACACAGCGCTCCACACCTAAGCCATTTACCGAATAGCCGGGGAAAAAGATTGGAACAAGTTCGATCGCGCGAAGCGATTCGCGATGAGGGCAAGCTTGCCGCTCGCCAAGGGAAGAAGGGCAGCCACAACCCGTATCCGGAGCACACCGAGGCTCGCAAAGAATGGAGCCAGGGCTTTGTGGTGGCGCGCCGTACGCTGCAACCGAAACGGGTGGCGCAATGAAGGCGATCGATCTCTTCGCCGGCGCCGGCGGCTTCTCAACCGGCGCACAGATGGCAGGCATCGAGGTTGTTTGGGCTGCCAACCACTGGCCGGTCGCCGTGGACACGCATGCTGCCAATCACCCTGGTGCCATTCACGTTTGCCAAGACCTGCACCAAGCCGACTGGTCGCGCGTGCCAGCGCACGACATTCTGCTGGCATCGCCCTGCTGTCAGGGTCACAGCAAGGCCCGCGGCAAGGCCGCAAATAACCCGCAGCACGACGCCAGCCGCTCGACGGCATGGGCGGTGGTGTCGGCGCTGGAGTATCACCGGCCAGCATTCGGCGTCGTTGAGAACGTGCGCGAATTCATGGACTGGAACCTGTTCCCGGCATGGCGCCTCGCCATCCAGGCACTGGGCTACCAGATCGCTCCGCACATGATCGATGCCGCTGATCATGGCGTGCCACAGCACCGCGAGCGGCTGTTTCTTGTGCTGAGTCGCAGCGAGCGCCCGCTGATGCTTCGTCTGCCTGAGCACAAGCACGTGCCTGCCGCGGACATCATCGACTTCTCGGCTGGCAGCTGGTCGCCGGTCCAGAAGCCGGGGCGAGCCGCGGCCACGCTCGCGCGCATCGAGCAAGGCCGGCGTGTACATGGCGGTCGATTCCTGACCGCCTACTACGGCAACGAGGCTGGCGGCCGGTCGCTTGCCAGGCCAATTGGCACCATCACCACGCGGGACCGCTACGCCGTGATAGACGGCGATCGCATGCGGATGCTCCGCGCAGACGAGTGCCGCGCTGCAATGGGCTTCCCCGCCGAATACCAATTGCCGCCGCAGCATCGCACTGCCGTGCACTTGCTGGGTAACGCCGTCTGCCCGCCCGTGGCGCGCGACATCATCAACGCAATCCGGGTGGCAGCATGAGCGAGAACAGCAAGATCGAGTGGACTGACCACACTTTCAACCCGTGGGAAGGCTGCCAGAAGGTCAGCCCGGGCTGCGACCACTGCTACGCCGAGACGCGCAATGCGCGCTTTGCTGGCGGCACTGCAATCAACTGGGGCCCGGGCGCGCCGCGGCGCCGTACCAGCGCATCCAACTGGCGCAAGCCGCTGGCATGGAACGCCAACCATGACGCCTTCTTCGCCGAGCACGGCCGCCGGCAGCGCGTCTTCTCCGCCAGCCTGGCTGACGTGTTCGACAACGCTGTTGATCCCGCATGGCGTGCTGACCTGTTCGATCTCATCTACGCAACACCGAATCTCGACTGGCTGCTGCTGACGAAGCGGATCGGGAATGTTCCCGCCATGCTGGTCGGCCCGGGAATGCCTGGCCGCCTTCCGTCCAACGTCTGGCTCGGCGCGACCATCGTCAATCAGGCCGAGGCCGACCGCGACATTCCGAAGCTGCTGGACACGCCGGCGTCGGTGCGCTTCCTTTCGATGGAGCCGCTTCTCGGACCCGTGGATGTGTCGCGCTGGCTGGATCCAACGGGCATCCACTGCATGGATGTCTGCGCCGATACCCGGTACGTCAAAGACGATGAGGTCGAAAGCTACACGGCCAACGGCGAGTGCGTGCCGCTATGCCCTGCGTGCGGACTCTCCGCGAGCTGGACCGGTTACGACGACGGCATCGACTGGGTGATTGTCGGCGGCGAAAGCGGCCAGCACGCACGGCCAATGCATCCCGATTGGGCCCGCAGCCTGCGCGATCAGTGCGCGTCCGCTGGCGTGCCGTTTCTGTTCAAGCAGTGGGGTGAATGGGCGCCTGGCGAAAACGCCCCTGGTCCGCAGACCCGCACCGAACGTGCCGGGTGGTACTTCGCTGACACCTGGCATTTCAGTGAGATCACGCCGAAGCAAGGCGAGCAAATGCACGTCGATGATGCGCCCGAGGTCTATCGCTTCGGCAAGAACGCATCCGGCCGCCATCTCGACGGCGCCCAACACGACGGATTCCCGGGAGCGGACGCATGAATGTCGCATATGTCTGGGGCTTCGCGGCCTATGTTGCGTGGATGGACTTCGTCACCGGCGCCTGGATGCAGCCGCGCCGCGCTCGCAAGGTGGAGGTCAAGTAATGCTGACCCGCCGCACCCCGCTCAAGCCAGGGGGATCGTTACAGCGTCGGACGCCGTTGCGCAGCACCACCTGGCTGAAGCACACGGCAGGTCTGGTACCGAGCCCCTTCAAGAAGAAGCGGAAGAAGCGCCGGCCGATGTCGGAGCGCCGCTTCACAGAGGCCTGCCGCGGCGAGCCGTGCTACCTGCTGATCCCAGGCGCGCCGGCGCATCCACTGGAATCGGTGGTGCCCTGCCATTCGAACAGCCAAGAGCATGGCAAAGGCATGGGCATCAAGGCAGACGATCGATTTTCCGTTCCAGGGTGTGGTTGGTGCCATCACCAGATCGACCAGGGCAACCGCCTGACGAAGGAAGAGCGCCGCGCCTACTGGGACGACGCATACACCCGCTGGGTGCCGGTGCGCGCGCTCAAGCTGGCAAAGCAGGAGGCCTCGAAGTGAGCAAGGCAAAGGACAAGGCAGACGTCTGGATGCCGCTGTTCATCGGCGACTACTTGGCCGACACCACGCGCCTGACCACTGAGCAGCACGGCGCTTATCTGCTGCTGCTCATGGACTACTGGCGCAACGGCCCGCCGCCCCATGATGACGCGACTCTGGCGCAGATCACGCGCCTTACGGGCGCCGCATGGAAGAAGGCAAAGCCCGCCGTAATCCGATTCTTCAAAGAAGAGGGCGGATTGCTGCACCAGAAGCGCGCTGATGAAGAGCTTCAAGCAAGCCAGACGCGGAAGGAAACAGCTGTTGCAAAGGCCACGCTAGCAGCAGAAAAGCGGTGGGGCAAGAAGTCCTCCGGCGATGCTCCAAGCATTGCTACAAGCATGCTCCAAGAACAGCCCGAAGCAATGCCGGGTGCAATGCCCGGGGCTATGCCAGAGCAATGCCCTTCACCTTCACCATCACCTACTACTTCAAAGGTCAGTGGTGATGTGAACCTCAGTGGTACCGCGGGCGTGGCAGCTCACACCACAGCACACCTGCTGAACGCAACGACCGGCGAGGAAAACCCGCGGCACGTGCAGTTGGCCATCTTGCTGCGCAAGACCTACGGCATGCCAGTGACCAGCAACCATGCCGACGTGACCGAGATGGTCCGCCTTGCCGTCTCCGACCAGGAGATCGCCGAGGCGGTCGAGGTCTTCGGGATGAAGAAGCGGGGCGAACAGCCGAATGCCGGCTATGTGCTGGGGATCATCCGCTCGAGCCGCGAGAACGCCGCGAAAGCTGCGGCAGCGTCCGCCGGCAAGCCTGCAGAGGCCGGTTCCGCCGCGCCGTCCTCTGTCGAGTGGTGGAACAGCGCCGAAGGGATCAAAGCGAAAGGCAAGGATCTGGGCGCCGCGTGGAAGGAATCCGAGGGTGAGCTTTTCATAGCGTTCAAGGCCCGCGTCTTCAAGCGCGCCGGCGAGGGCCCGTGGCGCCAACAGATGCTGCGCGAGACTGAGCGTGACGAGGCGATGCATGCACGCCTGATGGCGTATTTCTATCCACCCGAGGAAGAGGCATGACGACCACCTGTATTACCTGCGAGCACTTCACCCTGAAGCCGCGCACAGGGGCGCAATCGCACCTGACCACTTCCGATGTCGCGCACGCTCGTGTGGGCATGGGTCGGTGCTTGAAGGAGACGCTGGCGCTTCGTTGGACCGGAGCCGAAGCCCAGGCCTGCCACAAGCACGCGGCCATATCAGCAGAGCAGGCGGCGCAGCGCCGCGAATGGATCAAAGGGAGGGCGGCGGCGTGAACTGCAAACCGGGGGATCTGGCGATTGTGGTTCGTGCAGATGGCGCGCCCGCAGCCATAGGTAGGGTTGTCGAGGTCCTGCGCTTGGCGCCGGATGTCGACGGGCTGCCAGCGTGGGTTGTGCAATTCCGCGGCGTAGGCGTGGTGCGCAACAAGGAATCCGGGGCTTTGACGCTTGGCGTTGACGCGGATTGCCCTGATGCATGGCTGCGCCCAATTAGTGGCGTCCCAGTCCAAGACGAGCAGCGCGACGAGGTAGCGGCATGAGCAAGATGCTCCGATGGACCGACGAGCAGCTTGCCGCGCACCGGGCACGTCAGCCAAATCCGGCGCCTACCAGGAAGGCTGACCCGATGGCGCGCTTCCACGCGCTGGGCCGGCTGCCCAAAGACCAGATGAACAAGACCGAGCGCGCCTATTCCGTCCTGCTAGACGAAGAGAAGCGCCAGGGGCTGGTGGTCGACTGGAAGTTCCACCCCATGCGCGTGCGTTTGGCGGACAACACCTTCTACGAGGTGGATTTCCTAGTGCTGCACGCGGACATGAAGCTGGCCATCCATGAAACGAAGGGCGGATTCGTGACGCAGCACGGCCAAATGAAGATCAAGTTGTGTGCGGAGGTGCTGCCGTACTTCCGCATGGTGAAGGCAACGAAGCTGCCGGCCAAGCTGGGCGGCGGGTGGAAGAGGGAGGAATTTTGATATGGCCACCACCAAGAAGAAGCGCAACAAAGCCTACCGGCCGCGCGAAGTCCGCACGAACGTCGCCGCGCTGCTGTTTGACAGCGACCAGCCGCTGTCGCAGTCCGACCGCGAGTCCATCCTCGGCGCCGCGCATTGGTCCGTGCAGGCGCTGGCGCGCGGCCAGGCAACACGCGATGACTGGCACACCATCGTCAACGCCATGAACACCTCGCAGGTGCTGTGCGAGAAGGCAGGCAACCGGGAAGTAGGCCTCGCCGTGGTCTACGCCGCGCAGAACGCGATGATCAACGTGGGCGAGCGGTGCAAGGCGCTGGGCGCTCTACGGCTTGGTGTCGGCGATCTGCCCAAGATCAATGAAGCCCTGGCGCTGTACGAAGAACTGCTGGCCACGGTGACGAAGCGCCAGCACGCCGCGGCGATTTTCGAGGCTGACCGGCGGATCCGCTCCGGCAACGTCGTGCGCCTGAAGAAAGAGGGCACGCGGCGCATGCCGGCCGCGGGCTCGGATGAAGACCTTCAAGCGGCCTAAACCGCTAAACCCGCGCCGGTCCGGCGCCTCAATAGGAGAACTGACATGAAACGCCTCTTTCTGATGATGTTCGCCCTGGTGGTAGCCGCTTGCAGGGACCACCAAGCGCCGCCGGCCCCCCCGCTGGCCGCGCAGGTAGCGCCGGCCACGGCTGCGCCGGGCCAGCCCGTCATCGTGAACAACCAGCCGGCGCAGGCCGACAGCGGCATCAAGGACATGCTCCTTGGCGGCGCACTGGGCTACATGCTGGGGAGCCATAACTCCGCTCCCGCGCCGGCGGCGCAGGTGATCGAGCGTCGGTATTACGTGCGCGAGCGCGCCGCGCCGCCGCCAGCAGTAGCCCCAGCACCTGCGCCGGCACAAGCCGCAGCCACGCCGGCCGGCCCGCTGCCCAAGGTAGTCCCGGCCACGCCGTCCGCTGCCAAGCCGTTTGCCTATGGCTCGCCGCCCGCGCCCACGCCAAAGGTGACGTATGGCGCCGGATTCAGCGCGGTGAAGTCCACGCCAGCACCAGCGCCGCGCCCGTCGACGCCGTCCTATACGTCCCGACCGGGCAGCTACAGCTCGCGGCGCTGACCATGCGAATCAAGTTCCGCGGGTTCAACCCGCTCCGTTGGGGGTTCGGATACTGGCGCGCGCCTCGCGGCCGCGCCGTGCTCGAGCTGGGACCGATCGATGTCTACCTGCAGCAGAGATGAAAGCAGACCGCGACCGAAACAGTGCCATCCACCGCATGCTGGTCATTGAGGGCAAGTCCTTGGCGGTCGCCGCCGCCGCTTACGGAATCAGCCGGATGCGCTGCCAGCAGATCGCGTGCGCCGTGGCCAAGACTCGCACGCTGACCGAGGCGCGCGCCAAACAGGGGAGGGTAGCGTGAACGAACTCATTGCTGTAGTTGGGCGCGACATCGGCGCGGAGCAGGTCCAGACGGTCAACGCTCGGGATCTGCACGCATTCCTCGGCCTCTCCCGGGACTTCAACCAATGGCTTCGGGAACAAGTTGAGCGCGCCAGGTTGGTGGCTGAGCGCGACTACCTTTCCTACGAGGATGTAGGAAAGTCCACGGGCGGACGCCCGAGAAAGGAGTGCGCGCTAACCCTTGAAGCGGCCAAGCACATCGCGATGGTGAGCGGCACGGAAAAGGGCTTCCAAGTGCGCGAGTACTTCATCGAATGCGAGCGCCGCGCCAAGCAAGCGGCTTGCCCGATGATCCCGCAGACCCTGCCCGAGGCCCTGCGCCTGGCCGCAGATGAGGCAGAGAAGCGCGCTGCGGCCGAGGCGCAACTGGCGATCGCCGCGCCCAAGGTAGCTGCGCTCGATCGGATTGCCATCGCCGGAGGCTCGTTGTGCGTGACCGACGCGGCGAAGGCCCTGCAAATTCGCCCGGTCGAGCTGTTCCGCTGGCTCAGCAGCAACCAATGGGCCTACCGCCGGCCCGGCGCTTCCCACTGGATCGGCTACCAGAGCAAGCTGCAGCAGGGATTGCTCGAGCACAAGGTAACGACCGTCCGCCGGAATGATGGCTCGGACAAGGTAACCGAACAGGTTCGGATTACCCCGAAGGGGTTGGCGAAGATCGCCGAGGCGCTGGCCTGCGTTGAGGCCGCGTGACCGAGCTCTACCGGGAATTCACCCTCCGCAACCGCGCCGACTGGCAGGGGGTGGTAGCTGCTGTCAAGTCCGTCGCACCGGCTATGGCAGATAAGGGCCGGCCGATGCGGGTGATCCTGGTGGACGACGGTGCTGACCGCACCGAGGAACAGGTGCGCTTCTACTGGACCGCGGTGATCGCGCCAATCACCGAGCAGGCGGTGGTCGCCGGCCGCCAGTTCTCCAAGGCAACGTGGCACAAGCACATGAAGGAACGGTTCCTGCCACCGAAGGAACTACGTCTGACGGATGGGCAGATAGTCCTGGTCGAGCCATCGATCGCCCGGGGCGAGATCACGGTTGGAGCGATGGCTGAATACATAAGGCAGGTCGAGGCGCACGCCGCCTACACGTACGGGGTTGTCTTTGACTGACGGGGACATGATGGATCGAACCAAGGCAAATGGAGTGCTGGAGGATGTGAGCGCCGAGATCGGGTACACGGCCACCTCGCTGCTGGTGGCCTGGTACGGTGGGGCCAACCTATACATCCCCGCCACGGCAGACAAGAGTCACCCGGTCGCCCGGCTGATCGGGCATGCCGCCTTTCGGCACCTAGTTGCTGCATATGGTAGCGAGACGCTGTGGATTCCCCGCGGACACCTGGAAGCGATTGACCGACGCGACCGCTTGATCGCTGAACGCTTGGCACTCGGCGCCGGCACGCGGGAGATCGCTGCCGAGTTCGGTATCACGGAGCGCCGGGTGCAGCAGCTGCGCGCTCACGTCGAGAGAAAGGGGCTGATCCCTTTGATCCTGCGAGCCCGTGCACGCAGCCAGCGGCAAACGTCCCAAGCCCAGCGCCTCGACCCCGCCAGCCACCCTGTGCAACTGGCTCTCCCCCTTTCTTAAGGGTCATCGCCGATTTCCGGGGAAGGTATAAGCCGGGGGCCGAGTTCGCCCAATACCAGCCATTCAATGTGGATGCACGAACGCGGCGCCTAGACGTCGCTCTCGCCTCTCCGCGGCCGTAGCTATAACGTCGAACGCAACGCCCCTTAGCAGACGCTTAGCGTCCCGGTTCAGCGGCCCAACCCGCTCCTCGCGCAGGGCTGTGGCACGCCCATATTATCGGTTGCCTTTGGCGCGATTGTGGGTAACACAAAGCATTTGGCAGTTCTCGGCCGAGCTTGCGCCGCCTTTGCTCCATGCGGAAACGTGGTCCGCGTCCGTTTCGCTGAACTTCCATATCTTGCTCTGATTGGCAGCATGGCCGACTGCGCAGAGTGGACAGTTTGATGTGCTAGTTTTTTCGGCAGCTGTGGTCTGCTTAGCGTAGACGGACTTCTTAGTCGCATCGTCGAACACGCGTACATCCAGAAGCTTCGAATCTTGGAGGCCGCCGAGAATGTATTCGAAGACGCCGCGACGGCTCTTGACGTACGGGTCGCCATAAAGCCGCCGGACTTCGGCAGAAACTTTGGCGGGATCAAATGACTGGGAGTGGTATTGCTCGTAGAGACGTCCCCATTCCAGCCCCTGCATCTCCCTCTCGACATCCCTGAATACGCCCGACACCCAGTCGATCACGGAGATGAAGTAGTTCTTCAGCTCGTCGATATTGCCTTTGGTGCGATGGCTGCTCATGTAGCCGCCAATATCGCCCTTGCTCACCCAGTCTAGCGCTCGCTCCAAGAAGTCCTGCCGGTTCGCGCTGCCTTTGATATACGCGCTCCATTTCTGGATGTTGGAATTCTGACTGTTACTGAACTCGGCCTTGGCAAGTGTCACAAATGGGCCAGAGTAGATAGCGTTCAAAAGCTCCTGGCCGTTGAGGGGCACGCCTGCGATGTTGATAGTTTCAAACCATTGCTTTATCTCGGTTTCCGTGCCTTCGCACTCGTAGATCAGCAATTTCGAATCCCGAATTTTGGCTTGTTGGTCGACGGGCAGGCTATCGAAGTTCTTCGGATTGCCGTTCTCTATAATCGCGAACTTGTTGGTAACAAACCGTCCGATACTCGTGATGCGCTGCTGGCCGTCGAGCACCTCCAACTTGTTTTCCGACACTTTATTAAAGTAGATCAGCCCAAGCGGATACCCCTTTAACAGCGAGTGGATCACCGCCGCCTCTCTCTTACCGCCGCCGTCGGCGTAGATAAAGTTCCGCTGGTACTCCGGCTGAATGGTGAGCTTTCCGCCCAGCCCGTATAGCCCTTTGCCTTCGAGTTGGTTGTACGTAAACCCGTCGCAAATATCAGCCACGGTAATGTCGGTTCTCAGCGTGGTGATCACTTTTTTCTCGCTTTTGCAGGCCGGGTTTTACGGCGGTGGCGGATTAGAATGCGCTTGTAAATGACCCGCGGCTGAGGTTCAAGCAGACCAAGCATCCGCATGCCCGGGCTGTAGTGTCCAGTACCTCCACGGGCACGATACGCGTTGATGAAGTCATGCCCAAGGGGCCGGGCTCCGATCGCACTCATCATCTCGCCGTCGTCACTGTTTCCAATAATCTCGAACTGTTCGGGGTTGTACTTGTCTAGGAAAGAGATGGGGACGCCCATCACGCCATCGTAATCGCTGGGAATAGCGTCGGTGAAGGGGACTTCGATAGCGTCGTAGTTATCGTACCGGTCGTACGCCGCCTTCCCCTTGATCTCCTTGTGTTTGCTGAACCGCAGGTTGTCCTCCATGGTCATGAGCGGTAGCTCCAAGTGTCTGCGGCCATGATCTAGGTTTGTGTACCAGCGCACGCCCTTAACGCGGATGTACTTAGCGCCGTTTTCGTCAACTCTCCAGCCAGCTGCGTTGAGCGGGTAGTGGTCGGGAACGCGGAACTCGCGGTCGCCGCTGTGGATCGTGGCGCCCAACCACAACTTGTTACCTTTGATTAGCGGAAAGACCTCAAGGTAGGTGACCGCCTGCACGTTTCCGATTATCAGGAATTTCTTGCGATGCTCTACGAGTTGGGCGATGTACTGCTTAAAGAGGGAGAAGGGCGGGTTGGTAACCACAATGTCCGCCTCTTTCAGGAGCGCAATGCACTCAGGGCTTCGGAAGTCGCCGCCTTCCGCGAGGCGTGTGCGGGTGTGGGGGTTCTGCTTCAGGAAGAGCTTGACATTTTCGATGCCGGTCGCGCCGTCTCCGTTGACAGCCTTCACTTCCGTAATCTCGAGGGCGATCGCCTTTGGTTTTTGACGCTTCCCATTGCCCTCGTCGTACTCGAAGAACGAGAGCTGTGCGCCGGCGACCGGGGAGCCGTCGTAGCTGGTGGTAACGAGCTTTTTCAGCCCAAGCTTGTTGAAGTTGGCGGCGAAGTACTTGAAGAAATTGCTTTCAAAGGGGTCGTCGCAGTTGCAATAGACGACCTTGCCGCGGAAGGTGTCGGGGTCGAATTCGAGGTAGGCTTCAACCTCTTTTTGAATGTCAACGTATTGGGTATAGAACTCATCCTGCTTGCCCGCCTTCGCGGCGGCCAGATTTCGATTCATCGGCTCCCTTTGCGCTTTTGGCGGCGAGGCCGTCGAATCGCTGGAGCGTCCGAGCTCTTTTTGTTGTAGCGATGCAGTTTTTTTCATGGCCCAATTTTAACGCACCCGGTCTGCCGAAGGAAAAAATCACCGACGCCGTCTGGCGTCCGCAACACCCATTTTGACTTTGCAAGGCATGATCTTGGTACTATCGCTGCAGTCTGAGCCTCGCCGACTGATCAAGGAACGAACTGACCGGTAAGCGAATTCGGCGAAGGTCGGCTTCTCGTGTTCTGAAGGACCGTGCCGGGCCGGTTTGAGACTTTCCCGCGAGCGTCTGCTTGGGTTCGTTCTGAGACCATCACCCCCACCCCGCAAATCGGCGTTGAGCCCATCATAGGCCCAGCGCTTGCTTGGGCTGCTCTCCGGCTGTCGCTATCGCTTGCCCCTGCTCAGCAGGGCGCCTCTATATCTAAATAGATGGGGAGGTGAGTCAATGCCTCGTCCCCTCGTTGACACCAGGTGCACCACCTGCCAAGGCACCGGCACCGGGCAGCCCTCACGCTGGACAGGTGGAGGCAGGCCGCTAGCCCATTGTTCGCGGTGCTCAGGCTCGCGCCGTGCAAGGCGGAACCAGCCGCCGCGGCCGCGAGGCTAGCGGGGGGCCCCGACGGGGTCAAGCTACGTGCGGGGCCAAAGAGCCCCGGCCTTCGGGAGTTTTTCGGGTTTTCAATCTTGATTCCGGCGGGCATTCCCATGGGCCAGCCGCGAAACGATCGCTCCAGCCCCGAAACGTTCTCGCCAGCCCCCGAAATCCAGCCGCAGGACGCTCCAGCACTGGAAATCGCACCATGCGGCATGGAAATTAATCAAGTCGCCCCGTTCGCGCCCCTTGGGCTCTACCGGCTCGCCGCTGCCGCCGCCGTGGTCGGCATTTCTGTCGACCTGCTGGAGGCGTCGATCAGGCGGGGAGACATTCCCGTCAACCTGGTCAAGCTGGGCGAACGCGGCCTTGTCTTTGTGCGCGCGACCGAGTTGCATGCCTGGCTGACCGGGCCGGTGGCTAGCACGTCCCCGGCGGGCGGCACTGGCGCAGGGGGTTGACGCTGATGAGCGAGACGATTCAGCCCCGCACCACGAAGGGTAATGGCCACGGGGGCGCCCGCCTTGGCGCTGGCCGAAAGCCGAAGGACTACGTGAAGCCCGAGGCGATCGAGGACTTCGAGGAAGCCCGTGCGCGTAATGAATCTGCCAAGGCCGATCTAAACGAACTGGAGTTCAAGATTAAAAGCGGCGAGTACGTCGCTCGCGTGGCGGTGGTCCAAGCTACGGCGACCGCGTACGCCGCTATTGCTCAAGCGCTTCGTTCTTTGCCGGATCACCTCGAGCGTCGCCTGGCGCTGGCACCTGAAGTGGCGGAAGAGATTGGTAGGCAGATCGACGAGGCTCTCGGTGAGCTGGCTGGCGTCCTTGAGAAAATGAGGGGCGACAATGCTTGATGAATCCGCCCACTATGATCTAGCGCTAGCCGATGTTCTGAGCGGATACAGTGCGTTTCGCCCGCCAAAGCGAGTGTCTGTCAGCCAAGGCGCTGCCGAGAACCTCATCATCAAGCAGACCGGCGCCCCGGCCACTCCCTGGTCACCGGACGAAACGCCTTACATGGTTGAGCCGATGGACATGCTCGCCAGTCGACGGCACGAGGCCTTGGTGTTCGTCGGCCCCGCACGCACGGGTAAGACAGGCGGGCTGCTTCTCGGGTGGATGTCGCACGCCGTGGTGAACGACCCGGGCGACATGCTTGTCATCCAGATGTCGCAGGACAAGGCGCGCGAGTTCTCCAAGACGGACATCGACCGCGCGCTGCGTCACTCGCCGAACCTCGCGGCCATGAAGTCTACGGCGAGCCAGGACGACACCGTGCACGACAAACAGTTCAGGCACGGCATGTGGCTACGCATCGCCTGGCCCACGGTATCCAACGTGTCAGGCTCTACGTACCGCTACGGCGCGGTGACCGATTACGACCGCATTGCCGACGACATCGGGGGCGAGGGCGCGCTCTTCCCATTCGTTGTGAAGCGAACGACTACGTTCATGTCCCGCGGCATGGCGATGGCCGAGTCTTCACCAGGCAGGGATCTTACTGACCCCAATTGGGAGCCGGCCACGCCGCACGAGGCGCCGCCGACGAAAGGCATCCTCGGGCTCTACAACGGTACCGACCGCCGCCGGTGGTACTGGAAGTGCCCCGACTGCAGCGAATGGTTCGAGGCCGCGCCCGGCATGAGCCTGTTCGGTCTGCCGCCAGACGATCAACTCGGGCAGATGGTACGCGAGGGGGACATAAACGCCCTGGCGGACCAGTACAACCGGATCATCTGTCCGCACTGCGGCGCGTTGCACGGCCCGGAAAAGAAGCCGGCTTTCAATAAAGGCGGACGGTGGCTGGCAGAGGGGCAGCACCTCACTGCTGATGACGAACTGGTGGGGGATGGGTTCGTCACCCCGGTCGTTGGCTATTGGATGGGCGGTGTGGCTGCGGCATACCAGTCGTGGAAGTCGCTGCTGCTGCGCTATTTCACCGCGCTGCGCCAATATGAGCTCAGCGGCGACGAGGAACAGATCAAGAACACGGTCAACGTCGACCAGGGCATGCCTTATATGTCCCGACTGCTGGCCGAAGCCGCTCGCAACAGCGCGGACCCGTCCAGTCGCAAGGAAGACGACCTGCAGCGGTATGTCATCCCCGACGAGGCGCGCTGCGTGATGGCGTCGGTCGACGTCCAGGGCGGCGCAAATGCTCGGTTCGTGGTGCAGGCGCACGCTATCGGCCCTCACATGGAACAGTGGCTGATCGACCGCTACTCGATCACGGAATCAAAGCGCAAGGGCATGGGCGAGGAATTCGCGCCCCTCGATCCTGCGTCCTATGCCGAAGACTGGGATCTGCTCACAGAGCGGGTCGTGCGCGCTACGTACCGCACGAGCATCGAGGGCAAAGAACTCCAGGTCAAGCTCGCCATCGTCGACTCCGGCGGCGAGGACGGCGTTACGGACAAAGCCTACGATTGGTACCGCCGCATCCGAATTCAGGGCTATGCCTCGCGCGTCATGCTTGTAAAGGGCGCTTCTACCAAGACCGCGCCAATCATCCGTGAGTCGCTGGTCGGCGGGAAGAAGGGGAAAGAGGGGGATATTCCGCTCTACATGCTGAATCCGAACCTGCTGAAAGACGCGGTTTCCACGGGTTTGAAGCGGCAGAAGCCGGGCCCAGGATACATCCACCTGCCGAGCTGGCTGTCGCCGGCATTCTTCGATGAAATGTTTCGGTCGGAAGTGCGTCAGAAGAATGGGGTTTGGATGCAGGTGCGCAAGCGGAATGAGGCGTTCGACCTGGCCGGCTACATCCGCGCCGGCTGCCTTCGCCTGTCGCTCGACAAGCTAAAGGATTGGGACAAGGCCCCGCCGTGGGCACGGCCATTGGCCGAGAACAGCGATCTGATCACGCGAGAAGATCGGCGGGAAATGCAGGAAAACACCCCTATCGCGCCGGCCGTCGCCCCAGCCCCGACGCAGCAGCCTCGGCGTCGCCGCGTCTCGCGTTCCCCGTACATAGGGTGAGACGAAATCTGACCGCAGGCGCATGGACGGTGTGCCGCCGAAAATCGGCGTGCATCCATCCAAGGTCACCCCATGCCGGTCACTCAATCCGACATTGACGCGCTGAATACGGCCATCGCTTCGGGCGAGCGGCGGGTGACGCTCGGCAGTCAGAGCATCACTTACGCCTCGATCGCTGAGCTGATCCAGGCGCGCGACGACATGCGCCGGCAACTGACCGAGCAGTCCAACAGCGCACCGCGCCGGCGCACGCAGTTGTACTACGGCGGCCGGGGGTATCAGTAATGTTTCAGCGTCTCCGGAACTCCATGGCCCGCGCGATCACGTCGATCGTCGCCCAATACGACGCTGGCGGCACGGGTCGCCGCATGCGCGGCTGGCGCCCTCCGTCGTCAGGTCCGAACCGAGCCACCTCGCAAGCGCCGAAGGTACGCGACCGTGCTCGGGACGCCGGTCGGAACGACTGGACAGCGTCTGCTGGCGGTCAGCGCTGGGTCACCAACCTAATCGGTACCGGTATTGTGCCGCGCGCAAAGCGCATCACGAACAAGGCGCAGAAGCAGCTGGTCGTGGACTTATGGGACCGTTGGGTCAAGCAGTCCGACGCCGACTGCGTGCTCAACTTCTACGCGCAGGAGGCAATGGCCACCCGCTCGTGGATCGAGTCTGGCGAGGTATTCGCACGCCTGCGCTGGCGTCGCAAGGGCTCGATGGAGGTGCCGATCCAAGTGCAACTCATCGAGGCGGATTTCGTGCCGCAACTCGACACCGACACGTGGCCAGGCTTGCCGGTGGGCAACAAGATCTGCCAGGGTATCGAGCTCGACCGTCTCGGCGCCCGCGTCGCGTTCTGGATCTACAAGGCGCACCCGACAGACTGCATGTCGGGCAACATCGACAAGTCGCAGTTGATCCGCGTCCCGGCGGACGAGATCCTGCACATCTTCGAGCCGAAGCGCCCCGGGCAGCTCCGTGGGGTGTCGGAATTCGCCTCTGTGCTGGCCCGCTTGCGCAACGTCGCCGACTTCGACGACGCGGTGCTGGAGCGTCAAAAGCTCGCCAACCTGTTCACCGCGTTCATCGAGAAGCAGTATCCGTCGAGCCCTGACGGCATCGACCCGATGACTGGAGAGGCGATCAATTACGAAACCGACGGCACACCTGTGGCTGCCTTGCAGCCTGGGATCTCGCAAGAGCTTCTGCCGGGCGAGAAGGTCGTGTTCTCGAATCCGCCGGGGGCCAGCGCGACGTACGCGGAATACATGCGCACGCAGCATCTAGCGAACGCCGCGGGGCAAAACTTGCCGTATGAGCTGCTGTCCGGCGACATCATCAACGTCAGCGACCGCACGCTGCGCGTCATCATCCAGGAGTTCCGGCGCCACGTCGAGCAACGTCAGTGGCACGTAATCATCCCGATGTTCTGCCAGCGCGTGCGCGAGGCTTGGGTTGACCAAGCTGTGCTCGTGGGTGCGCTTCCCATGTCGATCGCGGATGACGCGAAGGCGGTCGAATGGGCGCCGCACGGCTGGGAATACATCCATCCCGTACAGGACGTGCAGGGCAAGCAGTTGGAAGTCTCCGCGGGCTTCCGCTCGCGCGACAGCGTCATCGCTAGCAAGGGCGATGACCCCGAGCAAGTTGACGAAGAGCGCGCTGCCTCAAGGAAGCGCGAGAAAGAACTAGGTCTTCCGACCGCTCCCACACCTGGTGCCGCTGGTCCCGCCGATGGCACGTCCACAGGCCCGAATCCCAACGCTAATAAGCCCACGAAATGACCTTGAACGAGCTGATCACCGAATTGGGTAAAGCCGCACCGGCCGCTGTCGTCGGCGTACTGCAGTGGATCACGGAATCTCTGCCGACGGCGTTGCTGTGGCTCACGTTCATCTACACCGCACTCCAGTTCTACGTCTTTGTGCGGGACAAGCTGCGGCGCAAGGTGAAGGCGACCGAGGAAACCGAAGCCTGACCCGAAATCTATCCGCAGGCGCCGCCGCTTGTGGAAGCAGACAATCCGCATCATTAAAAGGACCGCCATGAAAGACTGGTACAAGATCATCGCAAAGGCCGACGGCCAGCCCGCCCAAATCTCGGTGTTCGACGAGATCGGCGCATGGGGTGTTACCGCCAAGATGTTCATCGCCGACCTGAAGGCGCTCGGGGACGTGAAAAAGATCAACATGGACATCAACTCGCCTGGCGGGTCGGTGTTCGACGCCCTGGCGATGTACAACGCACTGCGAGCTACCGGCGCGGAGATCACCGTGAAGGTGCTGGGCGTGGCCGCCAGCGCGGCGAGCCTGCTTGCGATGGCTGGTGACAAGATCATCATGCCGGAGAACGCCTTCATGATGGTCCACAACCCGCTGGCCGGCTCGTTCGGCAACGCCGCGGATCATCGTGACATGGCTGACGTGCTCGATAAGATCGGCGCCTCACTCGTCGGCACCTACGTTGCCCGCACTGGTCGCGCCGAAGACGAAGTCAAGGCACTGCTCGACGCGGAAACGTGGCTAAGCGCCGCCGACGCCGTTGCGCAGGGCTTCGCCGACGAAATGGAGCCGGCCCTGAAGGTCTCTGCCTCGTTCGACTTCGATCGCATGCCGGCTAACGTCCAGGCGCTGTTCAAGCCCACAGCGAACAACAACCCGGAGCCGACGCCGCCTCCCGCACCTGCACCTGCACCTGCACCCGCGCCTGCGCCTGCGCCTGCGCCTGCGCCTGCGCCTGCGCCTGCGCCGACACCGCCCGTCGCGCTGGCCGATCAAGTGCTCGCGCTGGCTACTGACGCCGGCCTGGCCGACTTCGCTGGGCACTGGGCGCTTACGGTCGCGTCGATCGACGCTGTGAGGCCGCTCATCGCTGCTGCCGGCGAGATCCGTGCCCTGTGCGTGGTCGCCAAGCGTCCGGACGATGCCGCCGCGTTCATCCGCGCCAACGCCACCGTCGACAGTGTCCGCGAGACGCTGTGCGCCCGCCTGGCCGCGAAGTCCGAGAACAAGCCGATCGACACCACGCCGCCGGTTAAAGGTTCGACCGCCAATGTTGCGCAGCCCGAGGCGGTTTCGACAACCAGCATTTGGGCTGCGCGCCGCAACGCCAACAAACAAGGAGTTTAAGAGATGCCGACTTCCTTCACCGAAGGTCTGCACACGGCGGAATTCCTGCTCTCCGAAGCCGAGGGCATGTATAGCCGTGAACAGGTCACTCTGGCCGCCGGTGCCGCTGCACTTTCGTCCGGCACGCTGCTAGGCAAGGTTACGGCCACCGGCAAGTATGTCGCTTACGCCGACGGCGCGAGCGACGGTTCGCAGTTAGCCGTGGCGATTCTGTACGCCCCAGCGCCGGACCTGACGGTCGACCAGAAGGTCACCGTGATCGCCCGCGCTGCAGAGGTGTATTCCGGCGCCCTCGTCGGCCTCGATACCGCATCGCGCGCCGACCTGGCCGCCGCCGGCATCGTCATCCGCGACTAAGCGGATTCCCATCACATTTCAGGAGATCCGCACATGCCGGCACTCGATATTTTCAACGACGACGCTTTCGGCGTTGTGTCGCTGACCAAGGCGATCAACGACGCCCCGTACCAGCCGAACCGCATCGGCGAACTGGGCTGGTTCGCCGAGGATGGCGTCGCCACGACCTCGATGATGGTCGAGCGTCAGGGCGAGACAATCACCCTCGTACCTGCGGGCTCGCGTGGCGCACCGGGGCAAAATGTCCCGCGTGACAAGCGCAAGCTGGTGCCCGTGCCGTCAATTCACCTGCCGCAGCGCGACACCATCAACGCTGACGAGGTGCAGAACGTGCGCGCGTTCGGCAGCGAAACGGACGTGGAACTGGTTACCAAACTGGTCAATAAGCGTCTGGCGAAACTGCGCCGCAACATCGACACCACGCTCGAATACCAGCGCATCGGTGCCGTGAAGGGTCAAGTGCTCGACGCCGATGGCTCGGTGCTGCTCGACATCTTCAACACCTTCGGCCTGACCAAGACGACCGCCGTAATGGGTCTGAACAGCGACACAACGAAGGTGCGCACGAAGATCGTACAGACGAAGCGCGCGATGGAAGGCAAACTCGGCGCCCTGATGTATCGCAGCATCCGCGTGCTGTGCTCCGCCGACTTCTTCGACGCCTTCGTCGATCACCCCGCAGTAGTCCGCGCCTGGGACAACTTCCAAGACCGCGGCAAGCTGGCCGAGGATAATCGCGGCGGCTTCTACTTCGGTAACGTCTACTGGGAGGAATACCGCGGCAAGGTCGGCAACACCGAGTTCATCCCGGCGGGCAAGGCGTACATGGTGCCGGAGGGCGTGCCCGAGCTGTTCAGCACCACCTTCGTGCCGGCGGACTACATGGAGACGGTGAACACCATCGGCCTGCCGTACTACTCCAAGCAGGAACTGATGGACTTCAACAAGGGAGTGGAGATCGAAGCGCAGTCGAACCCGATCCACCTCTGCACTCGCCCGGACGCGATCGTCGAACTGTCGATCTCCTAAGCACTGTGCCCCTGAGCGCGTTCCAACGCCTCTCTGATCGCATCCTCACTCGACTGGGTGAGGATGCGGTTTTGCGTGCTTCGACGGACTGCCGCGTCAACATCGAGCGGAACGTCGAAGTGATGGGCAATGAAGGTCAAATGGCCTACCTTCGCACCGTGGCAACCGTGCAGAAGTCGCTCGCAGCGCGCAAGGGCGACACCCTAACTCTCGTCGACGCAGACGGGCAGCCCATCCCGGGCGAGTCCTACGTGATTGACTCTCCTGCGTTCGAGGATAACGGCTTCACGGCACGCTACGTCCTGCGGAGCGCGTAATGGCGGGCCGCCTGTCGTTCAACGTCAAGGTCGACACCGTCACTCTCGAAGAGATCGCTGACTCGTTGGCGCACCTGGACGATGCAACGCTCGGCCGCGCCGCTGTCACCGCGGTGAACCGGGTGGCGCTCAAGGCAGACGCCGACGCTCGGCAGAAGATGAACGCCGGCATCAACCTGCCGGACAGCTACATCGACGAGCGGATGGCCGTCGAACTGGCAACGGACCCGGCGAAGCCGACGGCGCGGATCCTCGCGCGCGCGCGCAACACAACACTGACGCAGTACGGCGCCACGCAGCTCACGCGCCCCGTCAAATACCCGAACGACTCGTTCACTGCCGGCGCAATGGGCAAGAACCCGCGCAAGGCCGGCGCGCGGCTGCCGTGGAAGCTCCGGGTGGGCAACGCCGCGCTCGGCATCCCCGTCGGCATGAAGCAGGACGGGATCTCTGTCGAGGTCACTCGCGGCAGCCGCAAGCCAATCACGAGCGTGCAGTCTTTCTTCGTGCACGGGCGGAACGGAAACATGCTCGTGATGACGCGCAAGCCTGGCACCACCGGGAAGAAGCGCGGTGACTTGAAGGCGCTGTATGGGCCGTCGGTCTACCAGCTATTCCGCGCCGCCTTGGACGAAACCTTCCTGAACGATGTGGCAGACCGCCTCGGGCGGACCGTGGTGGAGCTCACCGTAGACGAACTGAAAAAGGCACTCGGAGATGACTAAGGCCAGCGACATCGCTCTCGAGCTGTACAACCGGGTCTCGCAAATCTCAAAGGCGAACGGTTTCAACACGGACATCGGACTGCGGGTGTTCCGAGGCAAGCGCAGTCTGGACGCCAAGGATGACGTTCCATGTGTCGTGCTCGTCGAGGGGAATGACACGCCGCAGGACGAATCTCTTACCAGCGTGAGTATCAGCCAGCGGTACGTATTCGAATCGCACGACGCCTGCGACCCGGACCACCCGAACGACGCAGCGCACTTGATGATCGCCGATCTGAAGCGCGCCATCTTCGGCGGTGAGCCGAAGCACGGTATGCGGCTGAACGGCAAGGCCAAAGGCATGACCTACAAGGGCCGCGTGATCGGCCCGCGCGAGGACGGCGCCGAAAACGTCTTTGCAGGCATCCACATTGACGTGCTGTACGTCGAGGATCTGACCAGCCCCTGACGAAATCCAGCCGCAGGCATGGTGTGCCGCAGATGGCCACACTTCTGACGTGCCAGTGCTGGCCCAACTCTCTGGAGATTTTCAATGACAGCAGCTCGTGGTTTCATCGGCGCTGGCGACCTCTACATCGCGCGCTACAACCCCGCCATCTCGAACTTCGACCCCTTCAAGGGGCCCTACGAGGCGAACAAATTTGAGATCAAGCCGGCGGTCGACAT
Source organism: Cupriavidus necator (assembly GCF_040578825.1). Lineage (GTDB taxonomy): Bacteria > Pseudomonadota > Gammaproteobacteria > Burkholderiales > Burkholderiaceae > Cupriavidus > Cupriavidus necator_E. The sequence continues at coordinate 23,590 of NZ_JBEFLI010000025.1, forward strand.
CAAGGACAACACCTCCAAAGGTCGCGCCACCTATGGTCAGATCCTCGAAACCGTCACGCTGCCGAAGCCGACGGAATTCGCGCTCGAACTCGCGGAAGTGAACCGTGAAGGCCTGACGACCGCTCTTCTCGGTACCGACAGCGACATCAACGTCGCCGCCGGCAGCATCACCGACGAGGCTATCACCGCCAAACTCGGGGGCTGGATTGAGCTGTCGAAGCAAAACTTCCAGCAGACCGGCTTCCTGGTGAAGAACACGGCCGGCTCAACGACCTACGTGCTCGACACCGACTATGAAGTCAACTGGCGTTTGGGCTGGATTCGCCCCAAGGTTGGAGGTGCGATCACCGAAGGTCAAGCGCTGAAGGTTACCGGCAACACCAACGCCATGACCGGCACGCTGATCCGCGGCTCGACCAACGCGCAGATCCGCTGCCGCCTGCGCCTGGACGGCATCAACTTTGCCGACAACCTGCCGGTGATCGTTGACGTGTACGAGGCCGTGATCGCTGCGAACTCGGCGTTCGACTTCCTGCAGAGCGACTTTGCAAAGATCTCCCTGCCGGGCCGTCTGAAGACCCCGGTCGGCAAGACCGAGCCGTACACGGTGAAGCTGCTCGACAGCGCAGCGTAATCCGGCAAGCGCACGCCCGGGGCATTCGTCCCGGGTCCAGGGGGAGGGCGCTGACACTCCCCCTGTTCACTTCTACAATCGGTAGGCCGACATGGCAGATAATAACCGCGACGTTTCCCTCCAGGTTACTGCCAGCACCGTTGGCGCCGAGAGCATCCGCAACCTCGCCAAAGACGTTCACGACCTGGCGAAGCAGGGCGGAGACGCTGCACCCGAATTCCAGCGCCTGGCCACCGAGCTGGACAAGCTCGCCACGCAGCAGGACGCGATCGACCAGTTCACCGCGCTGAAAGAGGCGGTCGAATCCCTGGCCACCGATCAGGTGAAGGCCAAGGATGCAGCCGCGGTGCTCGGCAAGGAATTGACCGATCTGTCTGGCAGCACCGCCAAGTTCAAAGAATCTGAGGATCAGGCCAAGCAGGCTGTGCTCGACGCGCAGCGCGCCCTCGCCGAGAAGCGCGAGGAACTGGCCCGGCTCAAGCTGAACTACGACGAAGCCGGCAAGACCAACGCAGACTACAAGGAACAGGTCCGGGAGCTCAGCAACGCCATCCTCGATGCTCGCGCTGCACTGCGCGAGAAGAAGGACGCGCTGCAGGCTGCAAAACAGGCCACGCGAGACGCCGCCGAGGCTGAGCAACAACTTGGCGCGCAGGCGAAGCTCGCCGACGCCGAGGTCCGCGCATCCACCACGGCGCTGACACGCCGCACCGCCGCTCTCAACGAATCGAAGGAAGCGCTGCAGGCCGCCGGGGTGGCGACCGAAGACATGGTCGCTGCTCAGGGCGCGCTCGGCCGCGCCTTTGCCGAGACGGTCGGTGCGATCGAGCAGCAGCAGGCTGCCATCGTTGCGACGCGCCAGGCGCAGGCCGAGGCTGCGGAGCGTGCGAAGGCCGCGATGGCGGAAGAGGACCGCCTCACCAGCCTGCAGATCAACAACCGGTACCGTCTCGAGGCCGCAGCGCGCGAGCAGCTGGAGGCTGAGCGCCGGCAGTACGCCGAGTCGGCAGCGCTGGCGAAGCAGGCCGCGGAAGCCAAGATTGCCGCCGAGCAGCGGTATGTCGCGTTCCAAAAGAGCGCCGCGGAGGCGCGGAAGGCGCTCGACGATGCGTTTGCTGTCACGGGCGTGCGATCGGCGCAGTCAGTGCGCACCGAGATCGACCGGATCAACAGCGCCCTGCACGCCTTGGCGAATGACGCATCCGTGTCTGGTGCCGAGTTCGATCGCGCGTTTGCCAGCGGGCAGCGCCGTATCGGTGAACTGAAGAAGTCGCTCGACGATACGGCCGACGCCGCGAACAAGACGTCGCTGGCCAGCCGCCTGGTGTCGAGTGCGTTCGGCCAACTGACTGCGGCATACGGCGGGTTCGAACTGGCGAAGCGGTTCCTCGATGCAAACGTCCAGTTGGAGTCGATGCGCCGCACATTAGCCATCACCAACGGGAGCATCAAAGAAGCCGGTCGCCAGATCGAGTTCCTGCGTGATACGGCAAACCGCTCAGGTATCGCAGTTGGCGAGATCAGCGAAAGCTATAAGCGGTTCTCAGTCTCGATGCAGCAGGCCGGGATATCGGCCAGCACAACCGAGACGGTGTTCGCTGCAATCACTCGCACAACCGGTCTGATGGGGCAGGGTAGCGAGCGCGCAGCACTGGCGCTAGAAGCACTCAGCCAGATGGCGGGCAAGGGTTGTCATGCACCGGGAACCTTGATCCGTCTGGCGGACGGCTCGGCGAGAGTAGTGGAAAAAATCGCTGTCGGCGACGCGCTGATGGGTCCGGACGGCGAGCCGCGGACGGTGATGATGCTCGCGCACGGCGTCGAAGAAATGTTCCGCGTAACACCGGACGTGGGCGAGCCGTTTGTGGTCAACCTCCACCACCGTATGCGCGTGATCGACGGCGTGACGGCGCGCACTATGGAGGTGATTGACTACCTTGCGCTGGCCCCGAACGAGCGCAACACCCTCTCCCTGGTGCATGCAAACCTGCGCGCGGTGCCGTTCCACGTTCAGTCGGTCGGTGATGGCGAGTTCCACGGTTTTCTGATCTCAGGCGACCATCTGTACCTGGACGCGCAGGGCTTCGAGCACCACAACACAGTCTCGATGGAAGAGCTCAGGCAACAGCTCGGGGACAGCGTTCCTGGGGCGATGAAGATTGCGGCTGACGGCATGGGCCTGACTGTCAAGCAGCTCACAAAGATGGTCGAGGCGGGTCAGATCATGGCAGCCGACATGCTGCCCGCCTTGGCTGACCAGCTTACAAAGACCATCGCCAAGGGTACCGAGCAAGTCGAAGGGTTCGGCGCATCGTGGGCGCGCTTCAAGAACCTGATGACCGAGGCGTCGACGACCATAGGCGACACCGGCGCACTGAACGTGCTGACACTGGCCTTGCGCACTGCAGGTGTCGTGGCCGGGTCGGTGGCAATGGGCGTCTCGACGACCCTCGACGTGGTGTTCACGGCTGTGAAGCAGCTTGCCACGCTGACTGCCGGCGTCGTGCATGGTGACCTGAAGGGAGCGGTCGCCGAGTCGGGCGTGCTGTTTGATCAGATGATCGACCGTCAGGCCAAGCTCGGGCGGGCGATTGAGGCGATGGCCGGCGCAGGTGAGCAGTCCGCGGCGTCTCAGCGTAGCGTCGGCGTGGCCGCTGAGCAGGCAGGTTCGCAGGCACAGGCTGCCACCGGCGGTGTCAACGCCAATGCGCAGGCTCACGGCGCCGCTGCCGCTGCTGCAAATGGCAATGCGCAGGCTCAGCAGGGGGCTGGTGCAGCCGCCGCTGCTGCCGGGACGCAAGCCGCAGGCGCCACGCAGGGCTGGTACGCCATCCAAGCAGCGTACATCGACGTGAACAAGACCGCCGAGCAGAACACGCTGATCGCAGAGAAACTGGCGCAGGCGAAGAAGCATGAGGGCGAGGCATCTGTCTCTCTGGCCCACATCGGCGGCAACGAGATCGAGATGCGACAGGCCGCTGTCCGCGCTGCGCAGGGGGATGAGCAGGCGCTGCGCACGCTCGCCAACGCTCGGCAGCAGGAGGTGATCTATCTCAAGGCACAGGCCGAGTCCTTGATCATCGCCGCCGGCGGGTCCGCGAAACTGCGCGACGATCAGAAGGAACAGATCAAGACGCTGAACGACCTGATCGACAAGAAGACTGCCGAGGCTGAGCGGTCTAAGGTCGCTGCCGACTCCGCGCAGGTCGAAACGGTAGCGCGCCGCGCCGCCGCTGAAACGTACAAGGACAACGCCTCGCGCCTGGCCGAACTGAAGGCTGCTGCTGAGTCCGCTGCCGCTGAACTAGCCCGCATGAAGTCGCAGGAGGTGGACAACTCCGAGTCGCACGCTGCCGTTGCAAAGGCGGCGCAGGATGCCGCCTACGCCGAGGGGCTGTACCGTGACGCCCTGTCCGACACTGCCGCTGCGGCCGAACGCAAGATCGCCGTGCTGCGCGAGAACGCCTTCGAGACGGATGTCGCCACCCGCGCCAGTCTGGCGTTCTACAAGACGCAGGAGCAGGAGGCGCAGATGTACGGGCGCACGGCTGAGGCGCAGGAGTACCAAATCCGCCAGAAGCAGTTGCAGATCCAGACGGTGCGCGACCACATCGCCGCAGTCGAGCAGGAGACGAAGGCGATCATCGCGCAGGCGGAAGCCGACCGTGCGGCTGCCGAAGCCTCCGGCCAACTGAACCCGGCTAAGCAGCAGGAGATCGAGCTGCGCATCCGGAACGCGCAGGCGAAGTTGCAGGAGGCGCAGGCCGGCGAGCAACAGGTCCGCCAGTTGCAACTGGAAATCGACGCCATTCGGCTGCGCAACACCGAGGTAACGAACGCGCAGAGCGCCGCCACCGGCCAGGGGCGCGCTGGTAACAACGCGAACCCGCACATGGTGACGGCCTCTCAGAATGACGCCATTGCCTCGCTCGTGGAGAAGCAGACCCGCGGCACGCTCGGCGCCGACGATCTGAAGACGGCGCAGGCTGCTTTCGACGCGGCCAATTTCAACCGCAACACGATGCAGCAGCTCAGCGGCAAGGGCATCTACAGCTTCGACGGTATCCGCAGCATCGAAACGGCTTACAACCAGTCTCGAAACATCCTCGAAGCGGTGCAGGCCCTGGTCAAGAAGCAGGACGGCGGATCACCTGGTTCGCCGAAGGCTGCCGGTACCAAGACCGTCAACATCAACGTGAACGGGAAGAACACCCCGGTCAACGTGTCCAGCGACGGTGACGCACAGAACCTGACCGCGGTCATGCGGCAACTCGAAAGCCTCTCGGGGAGGTCCAACACATGAGCATCACCCTGGCGGTCGGCGCGACGAGCGTCGCCCTAAGCCCCGACTTGTACTGGTCGGACGAAAACAACTGGGCGCCGGTCGAGCAGACGGCGCAGCGCACTATTACCGGAGCCCTGATCGTTAGCGTCGCCACGCGGATTGCCGGGCGCCCGATCACCCTGGAGCCGGCCGACGACGAGAGCGGTTGGATGAGCCGGGACGTGATCGACCAATTGCGAAATTGGTCCGCAGTCGCGGGGCAGCAGATGACTCTTACACTGCGCGGGACCGATCGCACGGTGATATTCCGGCACCACGACGGCGCTGGGCTCGAAGCCCACCCGGTCGTCCACTACAGCGACGTGGTTAGCGCCGACTGGTACCTCGCCACCGTGCGGCTCATGGAGATTTAAGTAATGACCATCACGACCAGCGACATCAAGCTGATGAAAAGCGAGGTGCTGCTCGATACCGACAACGGGGGCGGCAGGATCACGGCCAACGAGGTCGTCGACGGCGTATCCAACAACCTGTTCCCCGACGTCTCGGAGCTGGACCGCGTGTACGGCCGCATCGCGCTGCGCAAGGCGTATCCGGCGATCCAGGTGACGGCGACCGACACATACCTGGGCTCGCACTCGATCATCCTGCAGGAGCCCGACGACGACAACGTCAGCGTGACGCTGTTCAGCACCAAGAGCTGGACGGACGTGCGCACCGACGCCAAGAACCGGGTTGAGAGCTATCTGGCGCGCGGCGTGAAGTGGCCCGGCCAGCTGCTGGAAACCCAGTTGCAGGGCCAGCGCGCGATCCAGATCCTGCAGAAACCCAGCGACGCGCTGCCCAAGGTCGGCCAGACACTGGTGCTGATCCAGAACGAAGGGCTCAGCACCGAGTTCTCGCAGTATGTGCGCATCACCAAGGTTGAGTCGCTGGTGCGCGAGTTCACCGCCAGCAACGGCGTCAAGTGGAACGGCCTGCTGGTGACCTGCACCATCGCCAATCCGTTGCTGTATGACTTCCAGGGGCCGATGGCCAGTCCGTACGACGACCAGAACGCGGTCGCCAAGTGCCGCGACACCCGCGTGGCCAACGCCGCCGTGTACTACGGCATCGCCAAGATGGTCGACGACGCCAGCATCGGCGATATCCGGGTGTTCGTGAACTCGATCTTCAGCCAGCTGGTGCCGAGCGCGCAGTCGCAGACCGCACTGGCCGACCTGAATGCCGCCGGCAACCTGGCGCCGCTGCTGGCCAGCGGCAACGGCGCGGCCGAGCAGGCGCGCGCGGTCGGCGTGTCGGGCGTGTTCCCGCAGAAGATCTACTTCAGCATGGGCATGGTACCCGGCAGCTTCCGCAGCGCCAGCGTCGGCGGCCTGACCGATGACGGCACCGGCAACCTGCTGCTGAATGCGGTCGTGGTCGGCACGGTCGAGTACGTGACCGGCACGGTGATCCTGACCGCGTCGATTGGCGCCACCGGCACGCTGACGTTCAGTTACAAGCCGGCGGCGGCGCCGGCCCGGGTCTCGGAGACCGCGTCCATCGATGTGGACCAGACCAACCGGGGCAACGTGTACACGATCACCCTCAATCCGCCGCCTAAGCCGCGCGCGCTGAAGGTCGCGTACATGGCGCAGGGCAACTGGTACGAACTGACCGACCAGGGCGGCACCGGCAACCAGGGCACGATCAAGGGCTCGGACAGCGCCATCGGCTCGGGCACGGTCAACTACGTGACCGGCACCGTGGTGTTGACGCTGGGCGCGCTGCCCGACGTGGGCAGCTCGGTGATGTTCTTCTGGTCGCCGCCGTCGCAGTACTTCAACCGCGTGACCGGCACGGTGCAGGCGCCGCGCGTGCAGTTCCAGGTCGCCACCGCGTCCGACCAGAAGCTGATCCCCAGCTCGGTGACGATCACCTGGACCAACGGCGGCGCCAAGTCGGTGACCGCCGACGCCAACGGCGTGATCTCGGGCGCCGATGGCACCGGCTACGTGCGCTGGCAGAACGGCGTGTACCAGGTCGAACTGGTGCCGGCCGCGATCCCGGCGATGGGCACGGTGTTCACGCTGGCGTATCAGTACGCGGTCAAGAAGACCAAGACCTTCACGCATCCGCTGCGCGATGGCAGCGGCAAGCTGAACCTGCAGCTCGATGACACCAACATCGTGACCGGCTCGCTCCGGGTCAACTGGAACGTGCTGATCAACGACTACTCGGTGATCAGCGGCGTGCCGGCGGCGATGCAGTACATCGAGATCGACCCGACCGTGAACACCAAGGACGACGGCGCGGGCAATCTGGTGCTGCCGTCGAGCACCGCCGGCAACGGCGCGACCGTGGCCAGCGCGGCGGTCAACTACAGCACCGGCGCGCTGTCATTCAATCCGGACCGCACCGTCAGCGTGCCGCAGCCGCAGTACCAGTCGACGCTGATCGGCTACCAGAAGGGCGCCAACGGCTGGCCCGACCGCAACGACCCGGTCTATCGCAACACGCTGACCGGGATCTCGTACTACAACGCCGCCGCGCTGTTCCCGAACGACGAGTCGGGCGTGGTCGACGTCGAGTACCGCGTGTCCGGCACGACGGGCAACAACACGCAGACCTACACCTGGAACGAGACGAAGTTCGACATCACGCGCGACTTCGCCGAACCCATCGTGCCCGGCTCGGTGATGTTCACCTGGGGCGGCAAGACCTACTTCGACCGCAGCGGCTACCTGTTCACCGACCTGGATCTGGCCACCGGCTCGGCCACGCAGGTCGGCACGGTCAACTACGCCACCGGCGACTGCACGATCACCAACTGGGGCGCCGGCGTCTCGAACGCGATCAGCCTGCAGTCGCTGCTGACCACGATCAACGGCCAGCCGACCGACTACGTGGTGTTCCGCGTGCCGGCCGCGCCGGTGGTGCCGGGCTCGCTGCAGATCCGCGTGGTGCCGCTGGCGGGCACGCCATACTCGGTGACCGCCGACAGCAACGGCGTGATCAGCTCGACCGGCAAGTGCTTCGGTTCCATCGACTACCAGACCGGCGTGGTCAAGATCCGCTTCGGCGACATGGTGACCGCTGCCGGCAATGAGAGCGCGATCTGGTACAACGCGGCCGCCGTGCAGACCGACGGCAAGATCTTCAAGCCCCTGCCCGTTTTCGCCGACCAGATCCTGTTCAACGCGGTGGCCTATACCTACCTGCCGCTGGACAGCACGATCTTGGGCCTGGACCCGGTGCGGCTGCCGCAGGATGGCCGCGTGCCGATCTTCCGCTCGGGCGATGTGGTGGTGGTGCACCACACCGCGAAGCAGTCGGTCACGCCCAGCAACGGCCTGGTGGTCAACGTCGGCCGCGTGCGCGTGGCGGCGATGCGCGTGATCGACTCGTCGACCCCGCCGGTGGTGATGAACCCCAGCATGTACAGCACCGACCTGGATGCCGGCACGCTGACCTTCAATGGCACGGTCAGCACCGCCGGCATGACCGGCACGATCTACGTCGAGAACCGGGTCGAGGACATGAGTCTGCTGTCGGACGTGCAGATCACCGGTCAGCTGACGTTGATGCGCCAGCTGACGCATGCCTACCCGGCCGACGAGGCCCGGGTCAGCTCGGCGCTGATCATGGGCGACCTGCAGGCGCGGCGCTCGCTGAGCTTCACGCAGACCAGCTGGGCCAGCGTGTTCGCCGATGCGGCCAGCGGCGGCAGCCCGGCGTCGACCTACAACTTCACCACCTACCCGGTGGAGCTGACCGACCGGAGCTGCATCCAGGAGCGCTGGGCCATCGTCTTCACCGACAGCAGCGCGTTCCGCATCATCGGCGAGTCGGTGGGCCAGATCGGCACCGGTTCGGTCAACGCCGATATCGCACCGGTCAATCCGTCGACGGGCCAGCCGTACTTCACGCTGCGCGCGGCGGGCTGGGGCGGAGGCTGGGCCGCTGGTAACGTACTGCGCTTCAACACCGCCGCCGCCAACTTCCCGTTGTGGCTGGCGCGCACGGTGTTGCAGTCGACGCCGTCGGGCCTGTCGGACAGCTTCCGCGTGCAGGTGCGCGGCGACATTGACGCATAAGAGGACACGATGCCAGCCGTATATCCGAAGTTCCTTTGCTCGCTGGACTACGGCGCGCCGACGCTGCCGGCCACCGCCGGCTCGTTGATCGCGCTGCTCGATGCCTGCCTGCTGAACGGCTACGGCAGCCGGCCGGTGGGCTCCATCGCCGTGACCGGCACCACCGCGCAGGTCAACGTCGGCACCGGTCACGGGCTGATGGCCGGCCAGGTGATCCTGATCTCGGGCGCCAACGAGAGCCAGTTCAATGGCGAGTTCAAGATCACGGCGGTCGGCTTCAGCTCGGTGACGATCACCGTGGCCGCCGGCTCGCCCGCCAGCGCCACCGGCACGGTGGTGTTCAAGATGGCGCCACTGGGGTGGACCAAGCCGTTCTCCGGCACCAACAAGGCGGTGTACCGCACGGCGGCGACGATCAACACGGTGGGGCTGTACCTGCGCGTCGACGACAACCCGACCGCGCTGGGCTGGGCCAATCGGGTGGCGCAGGTGACCGCCTACGAGATGATGACCGACGTGGACACCGGCTTCTACCCGGTGCCGCGCCCGACGCAGAACGTGCTGAACTGGCCCAAGTCAGATGGCTCGGCGGTCAACGGCGGCCTGCGTAACTGGGCGATCTTCGGCGACGACCGCTTCTTCTACTTCTGGGTCAATCCCTATCCGAACATCAGCACCACCATGAACGGCGTCACGGTGGGCTTTGGCGATCTGGACGCCGCGCAGACCATCGACGGCTACGGTGCCATCCTGGCGGGGTTCACCATCGACGCCTCTTCCATGGGCAGCAACAACCCCTCGGATCTAGGCTACTCGGTGACCTCGGGCACCACCGGGTGCTACCTGCCGCGCCCGCCCAATGGTGTTGGCGCTCCGCAGCTGGGCGCCCACTTTTCCCCGGGAACGATCAGTGCGTCCAACTCTGGCAACCTTGGTAACTTTGGTGTTGGCTGGCCCGACAGCTGTAGTGGTGGCTTCTTCTTGAACAGCGTGGTGGTGATCGCCGGCACCGGCATGCGTGGCTACCTGCCCGGCATGCACCACATCATGCAGACGCTGCCGCTGGGCACCAGCGTTGCCTCGGCGATCCAGACCTTCGCGCAAATCGACGGCATGCGCAACCTGCTGGGCAAGAAGCTGGTGTTCCTGTCGTCCGGGTCGCCAGCTTCTTCGTCGTGGGTCGGCGCCGGCTACTTCTTCGATCTGACCGGCCCGATCCGCAACTTCAACTGAGAGCGAACCATGTCCAATGTTGTGAAGTTCATGCACGGGGAGATGGTCGGCGCACCCACCGTGTACGGCAACGCCGGTGGCCTGTTGTCGATGCTCGACGCCTGCCTCAAGGATGGCTGGGGCCAGCAGACCGCGTCGTCGGTGGTGGTCGCCGGCGGCATCGCCACGGTGACCTTTGGCACCGCGTTCCCGGCCGAGATCCAGTCGTGCATCCTGGTCGCCGGCGCCACGCCGTCGGGGCTCAATGGCGAGAAGAAGGTACTGTCGCTCACTAGCAGCACGCTGACCTTCGACGCCACCGGTATCTCCGACCAGACCGCCACCGGCACCATCACGGTCAAGATGGCGCCGCTGGGCTGGATCAAGCCGTTCTCGGGCACGAACCTGGCGGTGTACACCTCGCCGGCGTCGGCCTTCACCGGCGGCTACCTGCGCGTCGACGACACCGGCACGCTGAATGCGCGCGTCGTCGCCTACGAGGGCATGTACGACGTGAACACCGGCTTGAATCCCTACCCGACAAACACGCAGGTCTCGGGCGGTCTGTACTGGCCCAAGTCACAGAGCGCCGACGCCACGGCGCGCAAGTGGTTGCTCGCGGGGGATGATCGCGGTTTCTACCTATGGCTGGCGCCGAACAATGGCTTTGCCTCGGGGCTGAACGGGTTTACGGTCTACTTTGGCGACCCGATCACTCGCAACACTGCCGACAAGTTCCCGTCGGTGTTGACCGGCGCGACCAGCAGCATCGTGGCGAGCACCTCGGCGCAGGGTGCCTGCATGGGGTACAGCAATCTGAACGGCACCCCCGGCGGGGTGTATGTCGCGCGCGCGCCCACGGCGCTGGTGGGCGGGGTGTCGAGCGCCAAGTCGTGCCTGCTGGCGGCGGCGCTGGCCGACTACTCGGGCCGCCAGCTGAACAACACTGGCTGGCTGAACTTCTCCAACCCCGGCGACAACGGCTTGCTGCTGGGGCAAACCGGGCTGTTTGGCAGCTCGTCGCTACGCGGGTGGTTCCCCGGCTGGTATATGTCGCCGCAACTGTTGTATAGCTACATCCTGCATCGGGACCCGGTGCCAGGCACCGATGACTTCCCCAACAAGCGGTTCCTGGCGCTCCGGCACGCCGGCCCGGCCGATAACTTCTCGGTCTATGGCTTCACCTTCCTCGACGTAACCGGTCCGTGGCGCTAAGGAGATCTCGTGGCTGATCAATTCGCAAGCAGCATCATCTACCTGCTGCACTTCGAGGGCGCTAACGGCTCGACCACGATCACCGACTCGTCGAACACCGTGCAGAACGCGGTGGTGGTCGGCACGGCGGCCATCAGCACCGCGCAGTCTAAGATCGGCGGTACCTCGCTGAAGACCGGCAGCGCCAATGGCAACTACGTGAAGGCGCCGATGACCAAGCAGATGGGCCTGGGCTCAGCCGACTTTACGCTCGAAGCCTGGGTGTGGCCGGTGTCGCAGGGCACCAGCTACGGCGCGATCTTCGGGCGCTGGGACGATGCCAATTCGGCGGTGCAGGATTTCCTGGTGGCGCGCGCCAGCAACGGCGCGGTGCAGGTGTCGGTCAACGGCGCGCAATTGATTGCGGGCAACGCCAGCGATCTGCCGACCGGCGCCTGGGCCCACGTCGCGGTGACGCGCGCAGGCACCAGCGTCAAGGTCTGGATCAATGGCACCCAGGTGTCCAGCGCAACGCTGTCCGGCGCAATCAATTGCGCGATGACCCAAGGCATCGTGCTGGGCCAGGGGCACTTCAGCGGCGGCTCGACGTTCCTGGAGGCGTACTACGACGAGTTCTGCATCACCGCCGCCTGTCGCTACACGGCGACCTTTACGCCGCCGACCACGCCGTATGGCACGCCGGACAACACCAACTACGTACTGATGCTGCACGGTGAAGGCAGTACCGGGGGCTACCCGACCGATAGCTCGCCGTCCCATGCGCAGGGCGCGGCCCTGGTGGGCACCGGCGTGACGACCAGCACCGCGCAGAAGAAGTTCGGCAACTCGTCGATTGCGTTCGACGGCACCAGCTCGATCCAGTACCCGAACAGCGTGCCGCTCGATCTGTCGACCAACGCGCCGGACTGGACCATCGAGTTCTTCGTGTACCTGAATGCGTACCCGGCCAGCGGCAACACGCAGGTGATCAACAAGGATGCGGTGTTCGGCACGACCAACCCGTCGTATGCGATTTCCATCGGCACGGCCGGCAAGGTCAACCTGCTGTTCGGCAACGGCACCAGCGGCTCCGGCGTGCAGGTGATGCTTGGCGTCACGCAGGTGATCCCGCTGAACACCTGGACCCATGTCGCGGCCGTCCGCAAGGGCACCACGGCCTATGTGTTCGTCGGCGGCGTGCTGGACCAGTCGGCGACGATCACCTCGACGATGGTCAACGGCACCGGCACGCTGCGCCTGGGCAACGTGGTGGGCGGCGCTGCCGGCGAGTACCTGAACGGCTACCTGGACGAGGTACGGATCACCAAGGGCATCGGCCGCTACACGGTGACCTTCAATCCGCCGACCGCGCAGTTCCTGGACGACGATGGATCGTTCCCCGGAAGCGGTGACACCGTGGCGCTGCTGCACTTCGATAAGATCGCAAACACTGTGAACTGGGTGGACTCGTCGCGCTGGACCCGGGTGCTAACCAGCACTGGCACCACGCCCCCGACGCTGAGCAGCGCCCAGTCGAAATTTGGTGGCAACTCGGTGTTTTGCAGCGGTAACGGATACCTCTACGCCAATGACGCGACCGAACTGAACCCCGGCGCGAACGACTTCACCATCGACGGGTGGTTCTACCCGACCACGGTGGCGGCCGGCAACGCGATGCTGATCACCAAGCGGACCAACGCAAGTACCTTCGGTCCGTTTGTCCTGTACCGTAGCGGGGCCACGCTGTCGATTCAGCTGTCGACCAACGGCACCAGCGTGACTCAGTCGCTGCTGTCCGTTGGCACGTTGACGGCCAACACCTGGCACCACGTGGCGTTGGTGCGGCAGGGTCCGACGGTCACGCTCTACCTGAACGGGGTATCGCTGGGCACGATGTCGGTCGGGGCCGGCGTGGCTCTGGTGACCAACACCACTCAGCTGCTCTTTGGCGGCGACACCAACACCAACTACTTCACCGGCTACCTCGACGAATGGCGCATTATCAACGGCGTGGCGGCCTACACCGGCGCGTTCACGCCGCCAACGGCGGCCTACGCCGACGAGGTGTCGACGCGGCGCACGTTCGGTCAGCCGGCACCCTATGCCTACAGCAAGCTGCTGAGCACGCCGCTGACCGGAGCGGCCAGCCAGGCGGCGAAACGCACCGCACCGGGACAGACCGACGCGACCTGGGGCGGCAAGGGTCGCGTGGCCGGGCAGACCACGGTCAACAACACGCCGACGCCGCAGAAGGTACGGCTGATCGAGGAAGGCTCGGCGTTGGTGCAGAGCGCCTGGTCGGACGCCAACGGTAACTACGTGTTCGACAATATCAACGAGAACTACAAGTACCAGGTGCTGGGCCGCGACTACTCGAAGACCTACAACGCAGTGGTGCAGGACAACATCACGCCAGTGCTGATGCCGCTGTACAGCAGCTACCCGGCCGAGACCACCAACGCCAAGTTCCGCCGCAAGATCACCATGCCGCAGGCGGTGGGGCTGGGCGCGAACCACACGGTGCTGGTGCGCGTCGGCGAGAGCACGCTGACTATGAGTCAGACCTGGCAGGGCGCCAACACTGCGCTGCTGGCCGACGTGGTGCCGATGCTGAAGACGTTCCCGACCACCAAGGGCAGCTACACGGCCGACATTGCCTTCACCGACCTGTCCGGCAACAACCTGCCGTACTGGCTGGAGCGCGTAGTCGGCACGGCGCCGAACCGCACCGCGTTCTACTGGGTCAACCTGGGCAGCCAGAACCTGGACAGCGGCAATGCGCAGTTCTACATGGTGTACAACATGGTGACGCCGGTATCGAGCACCGGCCTGGCCACGTTCCCGGTGCTGTTCGATGACTTCACTGGCGGCTCGCTGGACACCGGTAAGTGGACCTTCTCGGGCAGCGCCGGCACCCCGTCGCTGAACGGCAATGACTTCTTGGCGATTCCGGCCACCGCTCCGACCGAGGTGCGCAGTCTGGCGACGTTCGGCCAGGGCTATGAGTTCATCGGGGGCTATGTGACTCCGGGTTACACCAACCAGCCCGGCCAGATCGCCTGGAACGCCGGCTTCGTCGGCGGCACCATCGCCGCACCGACCAAGGTGGCGCTGGTCTACGCCCCCGGTAGCGACACCAGCTGGGACTACTTGGGCATCGCCGGTGATGGCGACACCCCGGCCGCCGGCAAGATCACGGCCTTCAGCCGGCCTACCGGCGGCACCCAGCGGGTGGTGGTGACGCGCGACACCGCCGGCGGTGTGGTGGCGAACGTGAACGACATTCTGGTGGCCACCCGCACCGGCGCGTCGGCGGACGTGGTGCCGGTCGGAGCGGGTCGAGCCTACAGCACCAACGGCATGACGACCGACTACATCATTGTCCGCAAGACCGTCGCCAACCTGCCGGCGCTGGTGATCGGCTATGAGGAGATTGCACCATGACGCTCGCCCTCGCTGACAACGTGATTCAAGACCGGTTGCAAGCCCTGACGCGCGCCATCGACGCCGGCGCCGGTGCCGGCCTGCTGAAGATCTACGACGGCACGCGCCCGACCACCAAGGGCGCCGCCATCACCACGCAGCAGTTGCTGGTGACGCAGCCGTTCGCCGACCCGTCGGCCGGCAGCATCTCGGGCACGACGCTGACGCTGGCACTGGGCGCCTCGGTGCTTGGGTCCAAGACGGGTCAGGCGAAGTGGGCGCGCATCGTCGATAGTGCCGGCACGTTCGTGGCCGACATGGACGTGGTACAGACTTCCGGGGGGCCCGGTGAAGTCCTGCTCACAACCACGAGCGGGCAGACGACGCAGATCTACGAGGGCGGTGTCGTTGCCGTTTCGGTGGCGACGCTGGTGGAAGCGTGAGCAATGTAAATCTCGACTTTCACAAGGGGTACACGCCGCCGGCAGGCTCGGCGGTAAACCTCAACTTCTCGCTGAATCCGGACGGCGACACGACCACGCTCGCGCTGACGATGCAGGTGTCGCCCCCGACGCTGCATATCGAGGCGAGTGCGGCGCCAGCCGAGCCCGTGGCCGGAACCTGCACGCTGACGCTGACCACGGTGCAGACGCTGCACATCACGGCGGTGTACGACAACAGCGTGTTCCGGGGGCCGAGCATCGCGCCCGACAGCGCCTGGCAGGAGGCGGCTCCGGTGCGTCCGGCGACCACCGAGGTGTTCCAGCAGTCGGCCACCCAGCGCGTGGTGCAGGGCGAGCGCTGGCAGCAGGCGCAGCCGCAGGTCGTCGACACGCGCAGCGGCTTCGAGCAGGCGCACACCGCGCGCACGCTGGCCGGTGACACCTGGCAGGCCGGTGGCCACGTCGAGTCGACGCTGCTGTCGCTGTTCGAGTACGGCATCCGCCTGCGCGCGGCCGCGCAGGAGCGCTGGCAGGCGGCGCGGCCCCAGCCCCGCGACACCACCGACGGCTTCCAGTACGGCATCCGCACCCGCACCGCCGCCGGCCTGCCGTGGCAAGAAGGGAAGCGCAGCGAGACCGCGCGCGCGATGCCATTCGGCCGCGCCGCCAAGAGCCATGTCGCGCCCCGGATTCCGTGGCAGGAGGCGCACCCGGCGTACTGGGGCACCGGCGAGCAGCCGCCGGTCGAGCCGCCGGTCACGCCGCCCTACGATGGCAGCGGCAAGCCGCTGAACTTCAAGTGCCTGTGGCTGGACTACGCCGGCGATGACATTCACCTGAACTTCGGCGACGACCCGTGCCCACCCGTCGAACCACCGGATGGCGAAACCGTCATCGTCCCCGTCAAGAGGGTCTATCTCG
Source organism: Cupriavidus necator (assembly GCF_040578825.1). Lineage (GTDB taxonomy): Bacteria > Pseudomonadota > Gammaproteobacteria > Burkholderiales > Burkholderiaceae > Cupriavidus > Cupriavidus necator_E. The sequence continues at coordinate 39,781 of NZ_JBEFLI010000025.1, forward strand.
TGCTGAACACCGTATCTCTGCGCCGCGTCGACGGAAATGTCATGCTGCCCACCTTCTCGATGTCGCTGAGCATCGACGCCGACTCCTGGACGTGGGGCTTCAACGCCGCGCTGCCGGACACCGCCCTGGACGCGATCGAGCCCGGGTCCGACGGCACGCCGGTCGAGCTAGAAGCTCTCATCAACGGTACCGCGTACCGCGTCCTGGCCGAGCAGATCAGCCGCGACCGCACGTTCGGCCGCTCGGCAATCCGCGTGAGCGGCAAGGGTAAGTCGGCGATCCTCGGCGCCCCGTATGCTCCCGTGAAAACCTTCAGCAATACGCAGCAGCGCACCGCGCAGCAATTAATGGACGATGCGCTGACCATCAACGGCGCGAGCATCGGCTGGACGGTCAACTGGTCTGCCACCGACTGGCTGGTACCCGCGGGCGCCTGGTCGCACCAGGGCAGCTATATCACCGCACTGAATGCCATCGCGGGCGCGGCCGGCGCCTACATCCAACCGCACCCGAGCCAGAAGACGCTGAACGTGCTGTCCAGGTACCCGACGGCGCCGTGGAACTGGGGCTCTCAGGTACCCGACTTCGAGCTGCCGGCGGACGTGACCACGCGCGAGTCGATCGAGTGGCTGGAGCGGCCCCGCTATAACCGCGTGTTCGTGTCCGGCCAGGGGCAGGGCGTGCTCGGGCAGGTCACCCGCACCGGTACCGCCGGCGACATCCTCGCGCCGATGGTGACCGACGCGCTCATCACGCACGTCGACGCAGCTCGCCAGCGCGGCCGGGCCATCCTCGGCGACACCGGGCGCCAGGCTCACCTCTCGCTGCGGCTGCCGGTACTGGCCGAGACTGGCGTGATCCAGCCGGGCAAGTTCGTCCGTTACGTCGACGGCGGGACCACGCGCCTCGGCATCGTGCGCAGCACCAGTGTCGACGTGAGCAACCCGGAAGTGTGGCAAACCATTGGAGTGGAAACCCATGTCACTACTGCTTAACCCCTACCAGGTGCTGCGAGGCCTGCTGCCGGACGCTCCGCTCCAGGTTGGTACCGTAGTCTCTGTGACGAACGGGATCGCGGCCGTCCAACTGCCGGGCGGCGGCGTGCTGCGCGCCCGCGGCGATGCGTATATTGGCCAGAACGTGTTCGTCCGTGACGGCGTGGTCGAGGGCACCGCGCCGAGCCTCCCCCTGCAACTCATCGACGTGTAGGCGCAATCCATCCGCAGGCGGCAGCGCGCCGCCCAACATACGGTGTCACCCTGGACAAACAACAGGAGGACACCGTGTTCAGCGCAATCCTTTCTTTTCTCGGCGGCTCAGCCTTCCGGCTGATTTGGGAACAGATCAGCCAGATGTGGACCGCCCACCAAGAGCAAAAGCACGAGATCGAGCGCATGCGGTTGCAGGGCGAGCTTGACGCCGCGGCACACGAGCGCAACCTAGCTGCGATCAAGCTGCAGGCCGATCTCGGCGTCAAGACCATCGCCGTGCAGGCGGAAGCGGATCTAGCGCGCCTCGATGCGAACACTTTCGGACAAGCGGTCGTCGAAGCCATGAAGCCGACAGGCATCACGCTGGTCGACACCTGGAATGGCATCGTGCGGCCGGCTGCCGCGAGTATCGCGCTGATGCTCTGGTGCGTGGCGCTGAATGCCCAAGGCTTCAAGATGACCGATTGGGACCGCGAGCTGGTCGGCGTGATCCTCGGCTTCTTCTTCGCCGTGCGCGTGCTGTCGAACCGGGGCAAGTTATGAGCAAGGCCAAGATCGTCCGCGACACCCAGGGTCGGTTCTACGGCATCAAATGGATCTGCCCAGGGTGCGACTTCGGTATCCACATTCTGCCGGTGCGGTGGTTGCCGCCCGGCGAGACAGTCGAATCGCCGCACAACGTAGGCAAAGCGCACTGGACGTTCAACGGTGACCTTGATAATCCGGTTTTCGGGCCGAGCATTCTAAGTTCATGGGACGAGTGGCAGGGCGAGGGAGTGCCGCGCAAGAAGCATGTCTGCCACTCGTTCGTCGGGTGCAATGGTGCCCAGCCGGGGCAGATTACGTTTCTTGGGGACTGCACGCACGCGCTGAAGGATCAGGTCGTGGACCTGCCGGACATCATTGATGGCGGAGCTGCGACATGACCCGCGCCGAGTTTCGCGTGCTGGCGGTCACGGTCGCCGCAGCGCTGGCCAGGCGCTTCGAGGGCCTGTACCTGCGTCCCTATCTCTGCCCTGCCGGCGTCCCGACCATCGGCTACGGGGCAACCCGATACCTAGATGGCCGCGCGGTGACACTGACCGACCCGCCTATCACACGGGTGGTCGCGGAGGTGATGCTGCTCGACCAGGTGCGCACGATCTACCTGCCGGCTGTGCTGAAACTCTGCCCGGGTATCGACACGCCCGATCGCCTGGCCGCGCTCATCGACTGGACGTTCAACCTCGGCGCCGGCAACCTGAAGGTCAGCACGCTGCGCAAGCGCGTCAACGCTGGCCGATGGGGGGACGTGCCCGCGGAGATCCGGAAGTGGAACCGCGGCGGCGGTCGCGTGCTGCGCGGGTTGGTGCTCCGGCGTGAGGCTGAGGCGGCGCTGATATAGAAGTGAATATCGCGCCGCTAACTTCTGATAGAAATTGTGCTTTATGAGGCGACAATTTTTGGCAGGTGGGGTGACAAATTTTGTCACTCTGGCTCCGATGTTTAGTCGGTGAGGTGACAAAATTTGTCACTTTTCATCCCCTTTAACTCATTCAGGGTACCTGGCACAGCGGTTGCATTAAGGCCCCACAGCAGCACTTTTGCTGCGTAACACAAATTCCGGGGGTCAATCCATGAAAAAGCAACGGATGGGAATCAAACAACGGGTGCAGAAGGGCTTTACGCTGATCGAACTGATGATCGTGGTCGCGATCATCGGTATCTTGGCCGCAATCGCAATTCCGCAGTACCAGACGTACCAGCGCAAGGCCGCCTTTGCGGATGTCATCTCGCGGGCCGGCACCTTCAAAACCGCAGTTGAAATTTGCCTGCAGCAGAATAACGGGGATCTGACTGCTTGCGATGCTGCTACTAACGACATTCCGGCTAACGTCGCCGCAGCAGTTGGCCGCCTCGCTTCGCTGACTACGGTAGATAGCGTCATTACCGCTACTGCGGTGACAACGGGCGGGCTGAACGGCGAAACCTATATCCTGACACCGGTTGTCAACGCCAACTCGGTCACTTGGGGCATAGGGGGTACTTGCACCGCCGCGCCGCGTCTCTGCTGATCGACGGCTGCTTGCCGTTTAAATGGAGGCGCCTCAGGGCGCCTTTCTTTATTTGGATTGGGGGTTGCGGGTGCCCCTTAGTCCCGAACCGGTCGTCTCTGCTGAGGATTGGTTGCGCGACTTTTTCGTAACATAAAATTCCGGGGTCAATATGAAAAAAGCACGAATCGGAATCAAGCGGTTACCAAAGGGTTTCACCCTGATCGAATTGATGATCGTGGTCGCGATCATTGGTATTTTGGCGGCGATCGCCATTCCGCAGTACCAGCAGTACCAGCGCAAGGCCGCCTTTTCCGAAATCATCTCCAGGGCCAGCACCTTCAAAACCGCAGTTGAGATGTGCCTGCAGCAGCAGAACAACGTGCTCGCTAATTGCGATGGCGGTGGAAACGACATTCCTGCCGATGTCGCGGCAGTAACCGGCCGTCTGGCCTCACTGACTACAGTTGATAGTGTCATTACCGCCACTGCGGTGGCAACGGGCGGCTTGAATGGCGAGACGTATATCCTAACCCCGGCTCCCAACGCCAATGCGATCACGTGGACGGTGGGAGGCACCTGCTCCACTATCACGCCGCGTATCTGCTGATCGTAATACTTGACTGTTTGCCATAAAATGAAGGCGCCGCCTACCGCGTGCGCCTTTTTTTTGATTTTCGGAGCAATCGTGGTACTCCCCACCCCCGCGGAACTCATTGCCTCGCTGGACGAGGAATTGTTCGGCCTTCTCTATGAACGGCTCAAGATGGCCGCCGAACTGCCACCGCTAGAGACGCCGGATGAAGTCGCGCGCGAAGTGGTGCGCATGCGAAACCTGGCTGCGATTTACCGGGTGCCGCCGGATCTTGGGGAGGCGATGGCGCTCGCGCTGATAGCAGCGCGCAAGCAATGGAAAGGCGCGTAAACGCAAAAGGCCCGCCGTTGCACCACATCACTCTTCGAGGGGTCATGTTGTGCGGCGAGCCGCCGACGAATCGGCACTGGGATTATTCCGTGCTTCCAGGATCTTCGTCAAGGCTCTCAGTGAAACCACCCGTTCCCCTCAAGCGATGGGTTCCCGCTGGAACTTGCCCCAGCGATGGTAGCCAGGTACCTTGATCTTGCGCCAGTCGTCGGACGAGCCGCCACGGTACTGGCTCCCCGCGCGCTTTGCCACGATGCCCTCCATGCCGAGGGCACGCACGTGCTGGTAGAGTCCTTCGCCGTCGTCCACGGCGGTCACGCACAGCAGGCCCACCTTCACGCCGTGCAGCAGTTTTTGCAGCGCGGCTTTTCGCTTCTCGATGGGCCAGTCGCGGATGTCCTGGCCGCGCAGGACCAGAAGGTCGAAGGCGGCGAGAGCGACCGGGCGCGCGCCGCTATACCAGCGCCGGCGCAGCGCGCGTTCATGGAAGGCGTTGAAGTCGGGGCGTCCGATGTCGTCAAGGATCACGCCCTCAGCGTCGAGAACGCAGCCGGCGGGTAGGGCCGCCAGGGAGTCGTGAAGTTCGGGAAACCAACTTGTGGCCTCGCCACCTTCGCGCAGGCGCAGCGCGGGATCGCCCGTGCGCGCCAGAAGTCGGTAGCCGTCGTACTTCAGCTCGAAGAGCCAGTCGCCGCCGTGGGGCATCACGCCGCGCTTGGCCAGCATCAGCGGGAAGCTGGCCAAGTTCAGGGATGCGGCCGCAGGCCGGCAGGGCATGGTGTCAACCCTTCACGTCGCGAGGGTCGTGACCGAAGGTGTTGCGCTCGCGGATCTGGCCGTCGAGGCCATGGATCAGCAGCTCCACCTTCGCCTGCCTGGCTCGCTCGGTGCCGGCGGCGATGGCCTCCGCTTGCGTGTCGAATGTTTCTTTGCCGTGGCCACCTTCCACCTCAACGGCCCAGCCGTCACCGGCCGGTACTACGTGGATGTTCTTTCCTGACATGGCTGTCTCCTGTCGTAGTGAATCTGTGAACCGCCGCCCCTCGCAGTAGAAGGAATGGGAGCGGCAGTAGAGGTTCTGGCATGCGCCCAGTCTCCGCGCGCGCCCCGGCCGCCGGTATCAGGCGGCGTCTGACAGAATCGGCGTCTATACTGTATGCATATACAGTGCTGCGCCATGACCATTCAAGCCGACCTCCCGCCCCGGCCGACCTACAAGATCTCGGAGGAGTTCATCTGCGAGAAGTGCTCGAAGCCATGCATTTACGTTCGGACGGACTATCTGAACGACTACCTGGAATACGACTGCCCGGTCAATCGGTACGCGCCGGCCGTGATCTGGTGCCCGAGCTTCAGCCGGGAGCCAGGGGTGGACTGATTGCGCCAATGGCTTACCCAGTGGCCGCTGACTTCAGTGAGCGTAGCGAGCCGCCATATCTTTCATCGTTCCGCGGACCATCTCGGCCAAGGACGAGAGATCGTCTAGGCCTAGGACGAGGACCGCGTTGGATGAATCCTTGAGTTGCATGATGGCTACCGCAGAGACTGCGGAGACCCCATAGCCTTCTCTGAACTCCTCGGCAATCCGCATTACCGTGTCGCTTATACCGTGCGACTCCGCAAAGTCCTCGAGCAGGCCCATTGCTTCGGCGTCAAACGCGGACCAGTGCAAGTCTGTGCCATCGCCGTAAAAGCCGAGCAGAATGCGGTCCCTTCGGGGCAGGTGTTCGATGTATGCGAAAGCCTCTTCCAGGGTCATGGCGTATGTCTATTTCGCTCGGGTGGAACAGTTCCGGGACGCTTGATCTTTAGCCAGTCCGGCGAGCGTTCTCCGGATTGTTACACTGAACCCGCGCACTTTGCCACGACGCCCTTTCGTCGAGCATGCAAGCGGCAAAATTTTCCCACTGCCAGCCCGGAACCCGCATAAATTAAGGGCGGCACTTCTTGCTGTCGTGGGAAATTTTGAAACCTAACACGTTGATTTTAAAATGGAAAGGTGACTTTGGCGGCCGGATTGTGATTCCTGTCGTCGTGGGTTCGAGTCCCATCAGCCACCCCAAATTCCTTTGCAAAACAGCGCCTTACACAGGCGCTGTTTTGCTTTCCAGGGGCTCCTTCTATGATTTTTGGAAGATGAGATTCCAGTTTTGGAAGATCATCAGCGGGTCGCTTTCACCTTCCGTTTTCACCGGCAGTCGTAAATCTTGATCACCATGCGGTCATCGGCATGCCCGGTGGCGTCCACGATCCTCTCATCCCCTTCGTCCATCCGCTACGTCACGGCGCTCGGTCGCATGTCCACGAGAGCGAGCCGCTGGAACGGGATCTCCTCCTTCTCGGCCGCCGCTTCGCAGTAGTCCCTCACCCCCAGATCGTGTCCACCCGCTGCGGCTGTACACCTGGCCGGAAAGTGTTGCCAAAGGCATATATTCTGCATTCCACACCTCAGAAGCTGCGGGTAATGGATTCGTTCTACTGTCTTGGTCATACGGCGAAGGGATGCGGCCGGACTTTCGCCGCGATGTAGAGGGGGTGTTTCGGACTACCGTCCTGGTTGAGCCCGAGGTGGTAGAGCAGGTTTCCGCGCCCGCACATGCGAATGATGTGCAGCACCTCTGCCGCGCGCGCCGGTGCTGCCGTGTGCGCGCCCCAAGCGCAGATGACTATGGAGCAGCCGTCGATGGCATCCATGATGGCGCCCTCGTTGCGGTCGGGCCGTTCTCCCAGCGGCACCGGATGCGTAAGCAGGCCCTCCGGATCCGTCGAACGCAGCGGGAACAGGTTGACCACTTCCAGCCGCCCGTACTTACCGGCCAGCGCGCGCTGGAGGCAACGCGTGATGGTCGGATCGTTGACTTGGTGGTCGGCGGTCGACGGGTTGAGCATGATGAAGCCCAGTGCGGGCCGGCTCGCGTCCCACGCGCGCCAGAGCCGGTACCGGTACTGCTCGCAGTCTGAGAGGATGCAGCCCGCTTCGCCGTCGAGGGTCTGGGTGGTGAGGTGCTTCATGCTACGATCCTCCAAAATAGGGGGCTACCATGGGCATTGAGAGCTACAAGGACTACACAGTTCGTGGCTTTGCGAAGCAACTGGCTGATGGTTCGTTCGAGGCCTTTGGCACCGTGCAAAAGGACCATCTCGTTCTGGAGGCGTCTGAGCCTCTGGGCTCCTATGCAACGTTCAACCTTGCCGTCGCGGCAGGCATCGCATGGGCGAAAGCGTGGATCGAGGATCAACGCTGAACCCTCCGGAACTCCACTATCCACACCCCCGGGTAACATGCGCGTGCATTGCCACGGTCTCTGGGTCGTGGTTGATGGCGATATCGACATGCCGGCCGAGGGCCATCTCGATCCCGCAGCTTGCGCCGCCGCCCCCAGCGAAGTTGTCCACGATGATGTCGGGCGCGATGTCGAGGAGGAACTGGTCGCGGATCATGCTGCGACCTGGCGCAGCGGGACACGATTGCTTACAACTGGGGGAGGTGCCCGTCGGTATCCTTGCGGCAAATTCGCCAACTGCAAACGCAGGTCACCATGAAACCCCTTCTCGTGCTCACCGTAGCCACGGCAGCACTTCTCACAGGTTGCGCCGTCGCTCCCTACGACGACGGCTACTACGGGGGCGGATACTCGCGTCCATACTACGGTGGCGGTTACCCTGATTGGAGCGGCGGCAGGTACCACGGCGGTAACCGCAAATGGGACGGTGACTGGAATCGTGGCTGGGACCGGGACGAGAAGCGCAGCAGGGGCCGCGATTGGAACGATGGTGACAACCGCGGCTGGAACCCTGGTGGAAATCAAGGCGAAAATCGCGGAGAGAAGCGTGGGTGGAATCGCGGCAATGAGCGAGCAGAGAATCGCGGCTGGGACCGCCGCGCCGAGCGTGGCGAAGACCGAGGCAGTGGCCGTGGCACCAACCGCGGTGATGACCGTGGAGGAAATCGCGGGGGCGACGGCGGTAGAGGTCGCGGCGGAGATCGCGGCAACGATTGACACGCTTGGAGCGGGAAGCAGAAGATCGCGGATCAGCGTAACCCCTTGATTATTAGCGCATTGCGCAAGGATTGTGATCCCTGTCGTCTTGGGTTCGAGTCCATCAGCCAGCCCAAAGTAATTTGTCAAAACGGCGCCCTCACAAGGGCGCCGTTTTGTTTTGGTGGCGTGCCGCAGGCGCATGTCGCCCAGAAATTTCCTCAGTGACCTGGATAACGGCTAACCGCGGATATTGCGCGGATCGTGCCCGAAGGAATTCCTTTCGCGGATCTGCCCGTCGCGGCCATGGATGAACAGCTCGACACCATCCTGCCGCGCCTTCTCGGCGCCTGCGGCGATGGCTTCTTCCTGCGAAGGGTAATGAGTCGTGGCGCCGTCGGTGCCTTCGACGGCGACTGCCCAGCCCTGATCGCCGGCGGGTATGACGTGGATATTGCGGGATGCCATGGTCGTCTCCTCTGGGAGGGGGATGCCGACAGTCTGGCGCGGCCGCCGAGCATCGCGGTATCGGTCAATGTCCGACAGCGCGTGCGCTAGGAGTGATACTTCCGCGGGCTGGGTCGGCCCGCGCGAAAATCGTGTGCCTCCTGTACCATACGCGCCTCGAATTCCCAAGGGGTTGGTATGTCTGTACGAGCGAAGGTGATCGGCTTCAGCGTGGCGGTGGCGGCAATGGTGGCGGGGTGCGCCACCGGTACGTCCGAAAAGGATATCCGCGCACGTCCGCCGATGCGCCTGTCCACGACCGCCAAGATGGCCGATATCGCGAAATGCCTTCGCAATAACCTGGGCGATGACGCCACCGTCGTCAACCTGCCGGCGAAGAACCAGATGGAAATCCGGATCGGCCAGTCGACGAGCAGTGGCACATACGAGTACGCCTATCTGATCTCGCTGACGGCGCAGCCGGATGGCACGGCGCTGGAACTGCGCAAGAGCAACACCTGGTTCCCGCAGCTTACGCCGCAGGAACTGGAAACCGAGACCAAGGCCTGCGCGCGCGGCTGAGATAGCGGCGCGCGCGTCCCGGTTTCAGGCGGCGAGCTTTTCGGTGGTTTCGAGTTCCAGCATCCGGCAGATGGCGGCCATGCTGCCGACCATGGTGCGGCGCTGCGCGCCCTGGTAGACGCGGACGCCCTTGCACTGACGGAACGGCACGGGCTTGACCGGACGGCGGACGGCGGCGTGATGGATTTGCGGCATGGCTGCACCTCTTTTTCAGGCAAAAGCGGGGTCAACACCCGGCAAGCCGGGCGGCGTCTGCAAAGCAATGGAAGCGGGTCGGGCCCGCGCAGGCGTGCAGCCTGCGGTGCCCGGTCAGAAGCCGGAAGAGCGGATCAGGCCGACTGCAATGCCTTCCAGCGAGAACTCCTCACGACCGGGCTCCACGATGATGTTGGCGAAGTCCGGGTTCTCTGCAATCAGTTCGATATGGCCACCGCGCCGCTGAAGGCGCTTGACCGTCACGTCATCGCCCAGGCGCGCCACCACGATCTTGCCGTTGGGAGCTTCGCTGGCGCGGCGCACGGCGAGCAGGTCGCCGTCCAGAATGCCGGCGTCGCGCATGCTCAGGCCGCGCACGCGCAGCAGGTAGTCGGGGCGTTCGTCGAAGACCGAGGCGTCGACCTGGTACTGGCGGTCGATATGCTCGGCGGCGAGGATGGGGCTACCGGCGGCAACGCGGCCAACCAGCGGCAGTGTGAGCTGCATCACGCCGGGGATGGGCAGCGAGAACTGGTCCGGCATCTCCGAATCGCTGCGTGACACCTTCAGCCGGATGCCGCGGGAGGCGCCCGGCGTCAGCTCGATCACGCCTTTGCGGGCCAGTGCGCGCAGGTGTTCTTCCGCTGCGTTGGGCGACGAGAAACCGAATTCGGCTGCGATCTCGGCGCGCGTGGGCGGGAAGCCGGTGCGGCGGATCGTGTTGCGGATCAGGTCGAAAATCTGCTGCTGCCGGGGTGTCAGGGTCGCCATGGAATCGCCGTTCCGTGCAGGGCCGCGCAGGGGATTCAGGATCGGCAGCGAGGATCCGCCAGTGAATCGGTGGGGATCGCAAATCCTGCGTCCGGCGGGCCGGGCACTGTATGTTTAAACAGTATGCTGTGATTTTATACAGTATCGGCGCGAGCGCAAGCAGAATTTTTCGGAGAGTTCGCAGCGCCGGATGGCCACACAACAGCGCCGGGATGCGGCCCGCCGGGCCGGCACCGTTACAATCGCGCATTCGCATCCGTCCTGTTTCCGCAGTTCCTATTCACGAGCCCCCATGACCCAATTGCCTCGCATCGTCGTACTGGCTACCGGCGGCACGATTGCCGGCGCCTCCGGCAACCCCGCCAGCAGCGCGCGCTACCAGGCGGCGACCGTGCCTGTGTCTTCGCTGCTGGCGGCGGTGCCGGCGCTACAGTCGGTCGCCCGTATCGAGGCCGAGCAGGTTGCGCAGGTCGACAGCAAGGACATGACTTTCGCGCTGTGGCAAGCGCTGGCCGCCCGCGTGGAGCACTGGTCGGCGCAGCCTGATGTGGCCGGCATCGTCATCACGCACGGTACCGATACGCTGGAAGAAACCGCGATGGCGCTGCACCTGACGCAGGCCTGCCCGGTGCCGGTCGTGATGACCGCGGCAATGCGACCGTCGACGTCGTTGTCCGCCGATGGCCCGCTGAACCTGCTCGATGCGGTGCGCGTGGCCGCGCATGCGGATGCGCGCGGGCAGGGCGTGCTGGTGGTGATCAACCAGCAGATCCACGCCGCACGCGATGTGGTCAAGGCCCATACCTCTTCAGTGGATGCCTTTGTCTCGGCCAGCGGCCCGCTGGGCTTCGTGCAGGACGACTATGTGCGCTTCGCCCGCGCACCGCGTGCCGGTTGGGCGATCGGGCCGATGCCCGCAACTTGGCCGGCGGTGGAGATCGTGGCGAGCTACGCGCAGCCGGGCAGGGTGGTGGTCGATGCATTGGTCCAGGCCGGTGTGGCCGGTCTGGTCGTGGCGGCCACCGGCAACGGCTCGGTGCATGAAGCGCTGGGTGCCGCGCTGGCCGATGCCGCCGCGGCAGGGGTGGCCGTGGTGCGCAGTTCGCGCACGGGCGCAGGCCATGTGGCGATTCCGCCGCAAGCAAGCCCGGTGGACGGCTTGTTCGTGTCAGCGGGCGACCTGAATCCTTATAAGGCGCGCGTGCTGCTGATGCTGGCATTGGCCGCGGATCCGTCGCTGGCGCGCGAGCCGGCGCGACTGCAGGCGGTCTTTGCCCGGGCCTGAGTTAGTCATCGCAGCGCCGCCGGGGAAGGCCGAAAAGCAGGCGGCTTGCGCGCCCCCGCTCATCCGGGCTATACTCTAAGGCTATTCAACCTTGCCACACCGGACTCGTGACGCCCGGGTGGCTTATCCAAAAGGAGCGTCAATGCGTCATTACGAAATCGTCTTCATCGTCCACCCGGACCAGAGCGAACAAGTCCCGGCCATGATCGAGCGCTACAAGCAGCTCGTGACCTCGCAGAACGGCAACGTCCATCGCGTGGAAGACTGGGGTCGTCGCCAGATGGCCTACATGATCCAGAAGCTGGCCAAGGCTCACTACGTTTGCCTGAACATCGAATGCGGCAAGGAAACGCTGGCTGAACTGGAACACGCGTTCAAGTTCAACGACGCCGTCCTGCGCCACCTGATTGTGCAGACCAAGAAGGCCGAGACCGCACCTTCGCCGATGATGAAGGAAGTGCAGCGCGAAGAAGCCCGCAAGGCCGCGCAAACGACCACCGAAGGCCAGCCCGCCTGAGTGCGGACTGCGGTGCCTGTCATGGCTGACAGCGTCAGCCAGGGCGGCACGGATGGCAAACAGCAAGAGGCCCCGCGTTGAACCAGCTTCGGCTTGCCGCCACCCTGGCGGAACGCGATGCCCTTCGCTATACCCCGGCCGGGGTGCCCGTCGTGAACTGCATCCTGCAGTACAGCGGCGAGGCGGTCGAGGCGGAAACGCCGCGCCAGGTCGAGTTTGCCATCGCAGCGATGGGAATCGGACAGGTCGGCCAGCGGCTGGAGCGTCTACCGCTCGGCACGCTGCTCGACTGCGAAGGATTCCTGGCCCGCAAGCACCGCAACAGCAAGGCTCTCGTCTTTCACATCACTGGATGTAAAGCATTCGTAAAGGATTGAATCATGGCATTCGTCAAACGTGACAACAAGAACAAGAAGCGCTTCCAGCAACAGAACCCGCTGTTCAAGCGCAAGCGCTTCTGCCGCTTCACCGTGGCTGGTGTGGAACAGATCGACTACAAGGATCTGGACACCCTGAAGGACTTCATCGGCGACAACGGCAAGATCACGCCGGCCCGCCTGACCGGCACCAAGGCCCACTATCAGCGTCAGCTCGATACGGCGATCAAGCGTGCGCGTTTCCTCGCGCTGCTGCCGTACACCGACCTGCACAAGAACTGATTGTCCAGGCCCTAGGTCCGTTAAGGAGAAAACACGATGCAAGTCATTCTGCTGGAAAAAGTCATCAACCTGGGCAACCTGGGTGACATCGTCAAGGTGAAGGACGGTTACGCCCGTAACTTCCTGATCCCGTCGAAGAAGGCGCGCCGCGCCACGCAAACCGCGATCGCCGAGTTCGAAGTCAAGCGCGCCGAGCTGGAAAAGGCCGCTGCCGAGAAGCTGGCCGCCGCGCAAGCTGAAGGCGAGAAGCTGAACGGCCTGACCGTCCAGATCACCCAGAAGTCGGGTGTGGATGGCCGACTGTTCGGTTCGGTGACCAACGCCGACGTCGCCGAAGCCCTGGAAGGCCAAGGCTTCAAGGTCGAGAAGGCGCAGGTTCGCATGCCGAACGGCCCGCTGAAGACGGTGGGCGACCACCCGGTCAGCGTTGCCCTGCACACGGACGTCGTGGTCGACCTGACCGTGTCGGTCCTGGGCGAGAGCGTCTAAGACCGCTGCAGCCTCGCATCGGCGCCATGGCGCCGGCCGAAGGCCCGCAAGCACTGCAAGCAGAAAGGCAGGAGCCCTGGCTCCTGCCTTTTTTGTTGCCGCACGCGCGGAAGGCTCGCGATCCCGCAGGCCAAATGTCCGGCGAAGTGAGGCCACCCGCCGTTATAATCCCTCCCCATGAACGCGCCCGTCGCCGATCCCCAACTCGAGAACCTCAAGGTCCCGCCGCATTCCATCGAAGCCGAGCAATCGGTGCTGGGTGGCCTGCTGCTGGACAACGCCGCCTGGGACCGCATTGCGGACTTCCTGTCGGAAGCGGATTTCTACCGCTTCGACCACCGGATGATCTTCCAAAGCATCGCCCGCCTGATCTCGGCCACCAAGCCGGCCGACGTGATCACGGTCTATGAGATGCTGCAGGTCGCCGGCAAGGCCGAGGAGGTGGGCGGGCTGGCGTACCTGAATTCGCTGGCGCAGAACACGCCCAGCGCGGCCAATATCCGCCGCTACGCGGAAATCGTGCGCGAGCGTTCGGTGCTGCGCAAGCTGGTGACGGTGGCCGACGATATCGCGTCGGCGGCCTTCGCACCCAAGGGGCGTGAAGTCCGTGAGCTGCTCGACGAGGCGGAATCCAAGGTCTTTGCGATCGCCGAAGAAGGCTCGCGCGGCCAGAAGGGTTTCCAGGAAATCCAGCCGCTGCTGACCCAGGTGGTCGAGCGCATCGACGAGCTGTACCACCGCGATTCGACCACTGACGTCACCGGCGTGCCGACCGGCTTCATCGACCTGGACAAGATGACCAGCGGCATGCAGCCGGGCGACCTGATCATTGTGGCGGGCCGCCCGTCGATGGGTAAGACCGCATTCTCGCTGAACATTGGCGAACACGTGGCGGTGGAGCAGGGCCTGCCGGTGGCAGTGTTCTCAATGGAAATGGCGGGCACCCAGCTGGCCATGCGTATGCTGGGTTCGGTCGGCCGCCTCGACCAGCACCGGCTGCGTACCGGCCGCCTGCTGGACGAAGACTGGCCGCGGCTGACGCATGCGATCCAGCGCATGAACGACACGCAGCTCTTCATCGACGAAACGCCGGCGCTGAACCCGATGGAGCTGCGCGCCCGTTCGCGGCGCCTGGCGCGCCAGTGCGGGCAGCTTGGCCTGATCATCATCGACTACCTTCAGCTGATGTCGGGTTCCGGCGGCGGCGAGAACCGCGCCACGGAAATTTCGGAAATTTCCCGTTCGCTGAAGGGCCTCGCCAAGGAACTGAACTGCCCGGTGATCGCGCTGTCGCAGCTCAACCGAAGCCTGGAGCAGCGACCCAACAAGCGTCCGGTAATGTCCGATTTGCGCGAATCCGGCGCTATCGAACAGGATGCCGACGTGATCCTGTTCATCTACCGCGACGAAGTCTATAACCCGGACTCGCAGGACAAGGGCACGGCCGAAATCATCATCGGCAAGCAGCGTAACGGCCCGATCGGCACCGTGCGGCTGACCTTCCTGGGCCAGTTCACCAAGTTCGACAACTTCAGCGGCGGCCCGGCTTTCTTCGACAACGACACCTGACGAAGTCAAGCCTGCCCGCAATAGTCCGCACTGCGCCGTCTCCTTTGTGCTAATTGGCGGGCAATATCCCCGCAACCCTGTAAAATATTGCGCTTTGATGACAGCCGCCGACCAGGCGGCTGTCGTTCAATGCGTCCGCTCAATCTGCAACACACCAGCAGCGCCTGCGCGCTACCACAAGGAACATCCCATGTTCGGCCGATTCATGCCCACTGAGGGCAAGTTCTTCGAATATTTCAACCAGCACGCCGACTGCGCGGTGACCGCCGCCCATGAACTGCAGGCCCTGGTCAACGACTTGCCCAACGCCGAGGCGCATGCCCGCCGTGTCCAGGCCACCGAGAAGAAGGCTGACCGGATCACGCACGACACCATCGACCTGCTGCACAAGACCTTCATCACGCCGCTGGACCGCGACGAGATCCACAAGCTCATCACGACCATGGATGACATCCTGGACCTGATGGAAGACGTGGCCGAAACCATCTCGCTGTACGACGTGACCAACCTGACCGACGAGGCGCTGCGCCTGGCGGCGATCTGCGTGCAGTGCTGCGACCAGGTCAAGATCGCTGTGGGCCTGCTGGAGGACATGGGCAATGCCAGCACCATCCTGAAGACCGCCCAGCAGATCGACCAGCTCGAGTCCGAGGCCGACCGCGTGATGCGCTCGGCGATGTCCAAGCTGTTCCGCGACGAGACCGACGTCAAGCGCCTGATCAAGCTGAAGGCCATCTACGAACAGCTCGAGACGATCACCGACAAGTGCGAGGACGTCGCCAACATCATCGAAGGCATCGTCCTGGAAAACGCCTGAGGCGGCAATCGGCATGCAGACCATTCAAATGAGCCTGTGGGTGATCGCCCTGCTGGTGGCGCTCGCGCTGCTGTTCGATTTCATGAACGGCTTCCACGACGCGGCCAACTCGATTGCCACGGTGGTATCCACGGGCGTGCTCAAGCCGCACCATGCAGTGGCGATGGCGGCGATGTGCAACGTCGTTGCGATCTTTGTCTTTCACCTGAAGGTGGCCGCCACGGTGGGCACCGGCACCATCGACGTCGGCATCGTCGACCACTACGTGATCTTCGGCGCGCTGGTGGGCGCGATCGCGTGGAACGTCATCACCTGGTACTACGGCATTCCGTCGTCGTCGTCGCACGCGCTGATCGGCGGGCTGGTGGGCGCGGCGGTGGCCAAGGCCGGCACCGGTGCGCTGGTGGGCAGCGGGCTGCTGAAGACCGTCGCCTTTATCCTGATCTCGCCGTTCCTGGGCTTCCTGCTCGGTTCGATCATGATGGTGATGGTGGGCTGGACCTTCTTCCGCACGCCGCCGTCGCGCGTGGACCGCTGGTTCCGCCGGCTGCAGCTGGTGTCGGCCTCGCTGTACAGCCTGGGCCATGGCGGCAATGACGCGCAGAAGACCATCGGCATCATCTGGATGCTGCTCATCGCCAGCGGCCACGTGGTGTCAGGCGGCCAGCCGCCGACCTGGGTGATCGTGAGCTGCTACGTCGCCATCGGCCTGGGTACGCTGTTCGGCGGCTGGCGCATCGTGCGCACCATGGGGCAGAAGATCACCAAGCTCAAGCCGGTCGGCGGTTTCTGCGCCGAGACGGGCGGGGCGCTGACGCTGTTCTTTGCTTCGGCGCTGGGCGTGCCGGTGTCGACCACGCATACGATCACGGGCGCCATCGTCGGCGTCGGTTCGGCGCAGAAGATGTCGGCGGTGCGCTGGGGCGTGGCCGGCAATATCGTCTGGGCGTGGGTGCTGACGATTCCAGCGTCGGCGTTTATGGCGGCGATCGCGTGGTGGGTCGGGCGGCATATTCTGTGACGCGGGCCGATCCGTATTAAAAAAAAGCCAGGCGGATGCCTGGCTTTTTTTATGACAATGCTGCCGCGGAGCCGCAGGGTTCCGAATCACCGCTTGTGTTCTCCCTCTCCCGTTTGCGGGAGAGGGTTGGGGTGAGGGCCGGGATTATCAACGAAGTCCAGCCCAGTGGTATGCCACTGCCTGCCCTCACCCCCTGCCCCTTTCCCGCAAGCGGGAGAGGGGAGCAAACCGGCAGCGGGTGCAACTTTTAGCAGTCTGAAGCCCGCTACATGGCTGGCTATTTGCTGGCACGCATCAGCGATTGGCAAAGGCTGCAATGGGATCATCATCATCCGGCAGCGGCGCCGGCTCCGGCACCAGGGGCGCCGGGACGGCAGGAGGCGCGGCCGGCGTTACGGGCGCTGGCGGGGGCAGGTTGATCGCGCCCGCCACCACGCGCCGTGCGCCGTTGTAGCGCGACGCCCAGTAAGGCTTGCCCATGTCTTCGAGCCGCACGGTGCCGCCCGACGACGGCGCATGGACAAAGCGGTTCTGCCCGACATAGATGCCCACGTGCGAGTTGGCGCGACCGGTGGTATTGAAGAACACCAGGTCGCCGGATGCCACCTCGCTGCGGTCGAGCGACGTGCCGCGCGTGCCCATCGCCTCGGTCGTGCGCGGCAGGCTCACGTTGGCCGCGCGCGAAACCACGTAGCGCACCAGTCCGCTGCAGTCGAAACCGGCATCCGGCGTATTGCCGCCGTAGCGATAGGGCGTGCCGACCAGCGACATGGCCTGGATCGAGATTTCTTCCAGGCCCGCGCTGGGATCGACCATGGGCTTGCCGGGCGTGCGCGGCAGGCCGCTATGGCGGGAAGGCGGGGAGCTGGCGCAGGCCGCGAGCAGCAGCGCGGTGGCGCAGAGTAGCGGCAGGCGGGCGCTGGCGAACAGGCCCTGTCGACGCGAGGCGTCGGAGAATAGACGGTTACGGTGCAATGGCATCCTGTGGTTCCGGTCGCCGGCCTGCCGGCGCACCGGAGAGGCTTGCCGCTACCAGCGTAGCTGGGCGTTGCGCGTACCGGTGCTGACCTTGATGGTTTTGGCCTGGCCCTTGTAACTGGCCTCGATATTGTAGCTGCCTTCTGGCGCACGTATCAGGCAGCGTGGGCCGGCGGCGCGGAAGGTGGCGACTTCCTGCTCGTCGCGCACCAGCCTGACCGCGACGTCTGACAGGTATTCGCCGGCCGCGCCCTGCGTGAACAGGATGCCGATATTGAAGTCCTTCTCCTTTGCGGCCAGCGCCTCGCGTTCGTCCTCGGCAACGCCGCCGCAGACGTAGCTGACCGGGCCCATGGTGCGGATCACCATGTCTTCGGGCGCGGCGTGCGCGGGCCGCGCACAGACGGCCAGCGCCATGCCGGCCGCGGCAAGCGCCAGCCAGGTGAACGGCTGCCGGAGCCGGTTGCGGGCGGCGGCAGTCCGTGCGCGGCGCTGGTCGGCAGGCGCAGGCCTGCCGTGCAGATGCGGATGGTTCATCGACGCCTCCAGTAGGGGTGCGTAGCGGGAGCGACCGCACGCAAACATGCGGACATCATAGCCGCAATGCGCTTGCGCTTGACGACAGCAAACCGGCGCGCCCGCCCGAAGGCAAAGGCGCGCCGGCCG
Organism: Cupriavidus necator; assembly: GCF_040578825.1. Classification (GTDB taxonomy): domain Bacteria; phylum Pseudomonadota; class Gammaproteobacteria; order Burkholderiales; family Burkholderiaceae; genus Cupriavidus; species Cupriavidus necator_E. Next base: position 57,926 of record NZ_JBEFLI010000025.1, read on the forward strand.
CCATCCGTGTCAGAGCACGTCGCCTGCGTGATCGGCCAGGCGCGAGCGCTCGCCGCGCGCCAGCGTGATATGGCCGCTGTGGCTCCAGCCCTTGAAGCGGTCGACCACGTAGGTCAGGCCCGACGAACCCTCGGTCAGGTACGGCGTGTCGATCTGCGCGATATTGCCCAGGCAGATGATCTTGGTGCCGGGGCCAGCGCGCGTCACCAGCGTCTTCATCTGCTTGGGCGTCAGGTTCTGCGCCTCGTCGATGATGACGAACTTGTTGACGAAGGTGCGGCCGCGCATGAAGTTCATGCTCTTGACCTTGATGCGCGAGCGGATCAGCTCCTGGGTGGCGGCGCGGCCCCAGTCGCCGGCGCTGTCGTCGCTCTTCTGCAGCACCTCGAGGTTATCGTCGAACGCGCCCATCCACGGCTGCATCTTCTCTTCCTCGGTGCCGGGCAGGAAGCCGATATCCTCGCCTACCGGCACGGTGGCGCGGGTGACGATGATCTCGTTGTAGAGCTTCTGGTCCAGCACCTGCTCCAGGCCTGCCGCCAGCGCCAGCAGGGTCTTGCCGGTACCGGCCTGGCCCAGCAGCGTGACGAAGTCGATGTCCGGGTTCATCAGCAGGTTGAGCGCGAAGTTCTGCTCGCGGTTGCGCGCGGTCACGCTCCACACATTGTTCTTGTGGTGCGTGTAGTCCTTCAGCGTCTGCAGCAGCGCGGTCTTGCCGTTGATCTCCTTGACCTGCGCATACAGCGGCAGGCTGCCGTCGACCGGCTCCAGGTAGACGAACTGGTTGACCAGGAACGAGGGCACCAGCGGCCCGGTCAGGCGATAGAACATGGCGCCCGACTTGGGGTCCTGCCAGCTTTCCACGCCCTTGCCGTGCCTGGTCCAGAAGTCGCCCGGCAACTGCATCACGCCGGCATAGAGCAGGTCCTTGTCTTCCAGGACCTGGTCGTTGAAGTAGTCCTCAGCCGGCAGGCCGAGCGCGCGCGCCTTGATGCGCATGTTGATGTCTTTCGACACCAGCACCACCTGGCGCTCGGGGTATTGCTGCTGCAGCGCGCTGACCACGCCCAGGATCTGGTTGTCGGCCTTGCCCTGCGGCAGGCCCTCGGGCAGCTTGATGTCGTTCAGGCGCGTCTGGAAGAAGAGCTTGCCCTGCGCGTCGCGGTTGCCCAGTCGCTCCAGCGGCAGTCCTTCGTCGAGCACGCCGTCGGTGCCGCCCACCAGCGAATCGAGCGTGCGGCTGACCATGCGCGCGTTGCGCGCGACTTCGCTCATGCCCTTCTTGTGGTTGTCCAGTTCCTCGAGCGTCATCATCGGCAGATAGATGTCGTGTTCCTCGAAGCGGAAGAGCGAGGCGGGGTCGTGCATCAGCACGTTGGTGTCGAGCACGAACAGCTTGCTCGGCCCCTCGAGCTTGCGCGTGCGGCGCGTGGTGCCGGTGGACGGCTTGACCAGGCTGACAGGCGCGGCGGTGACTGCCGGCGTGGAGAGGGCCGGCGTCTCGGCGCTGCGGGCGCGGGTACCACCGGCGGCACGCGCCTTGACTTCAGGCGCCTGTGTGTCGCCGGTCTCCAGCAATGCCACGCGCTCGAGCGCCGGCACAGGTTTCTTGCCCTGTGTGGCGGCTTTGGCCTTGGGCACCGCGGTGACCGGAGCAAACTCGCTCGGATCCAGCAATTGGGCAGGCTTGGCGGGCATGGTAGGCAGCGGCATGCTTGGCTTTCCTTTCAGGGGGACAAGAAGGGGGCAAGGGCGTCCGTGCCGCGGCGCGCGGTGGCGTCGCAGGCAGTGGCCGGGGCATGCATGCGCGAGGCATCCGGCATGACGGACAGGCATGAGTGCAAACAAAAAAGCCGCCATGCCTGCATAACAGGTGTGGCGGCTATCTTGCGGACCGGCGACACGGCAGGTCCGCTACCGGCCTGTGGCGCGAACCGCCTGGGCCGGGGACTTGAAGCAACGTGGCATCCGGAATCTGAACTCATTACGGGCCAATGTATCCGAAGGTTTTGCGTTTGGCAATTGGGTTTGCCAGCCGCCTGTCACGTCATCGGTACGCGGTGTCGCGGCGGCGCAAAACCTCACAGGCCGCGCACGATCTCCAGCACTTCGTCGACATGGCTGGGCACCTTGATGCCGCGCAGCTCGTGGCGCAGGATGCCCTTGCCATCGATGACAAAGGTGCTGCGCTCGATGCCCCGATGCTCCTTGCCATAGAGTTTTTTCATCTTGATGACATCGAACAGCGCGCACACCGCTTCATCGGCATCGGAGATCAGTTCGAACGGCAGTTCAAGCTTGGACTTGAAGTTGTCATGCGAGCGGATGCTGTCGCGCGAGATGCCGAACACCCGTACGCCGGCCTTGGTGAAATCATCGTACTGGTCGCGGAAGTTCATGGCCTCCGTGGTGCAACCCGGCGTGTTGTCCTTCGGATAGAAGTACAGCACCACCGTCTTGCCGCGCTGGTCGGCGAGGCGGAAGGCGGCGTCGCCGGTCATCGGCGCGCTGAAGTCGGGTACGGCCTTGTTAAGACTGACGGTCATGCTTGTGGCTCCTGGGCGAGGGGCAGAGGGATCAGGATGGAGGGGGCTGCCACCTTAGCGGGAGCAGATTGGGGCGCGCGGCCGGACTTCAAGCGTGGCGCCGGCTCAACTTTCGCGGCCGGCGCCAGGCGGATGCGGTCACGGTCAGGTGCCGCCGCTTTCGGGCTCCAGCAGCAGCACCGCCGCCACCCTGCGGCCCTCTGCCATCAGGATGTTGTAGGTGCGGCAGGCGGCCTGCATGTCCATGGCGTCGACGCCCACATGGCGGCGCGACAGCGAGGCGGTCAGGCGCGGGTGCGGAAAGCGCAGGCGCGCGCCGGTGCCCAGCAGGACCACTTCGGGGCCGAGTTCGGCGAGCTGCTCGAAATGCGCCGGCTCGAGGTCTTCGAACCGGCTGACCGGCCAGGGCCGGACTTCGCCTTCGGGCATGACCAGCAGCGAGGTGGTGTGGCGGACGAGATTGATTTCGATGTATCCCGGCCCATAGGCCGTGACGGTATTGAGCGACTGGGGCTGGTCGGCGTGGAGTTTCACTTGGAGGCCTCTGCGGCGACCGCCGCGGGCTGGCTGGCACGCCCGTGGGGCGAGTGGCCGGCGGCGCGGGCGGACGGGGTGTGAAGGGCAGGACAGGTGGCGGGGCGGGCGACGGCCTGCGGGCCGTTGCCGCTCAGGCGGCTGGCGCACGCTGCAATGCAAGAATCCCTGCCGAAGTCTGTCATAATCCGATAAATTATAGCTTTTGCCTCCCTGTCTGCCACGTTCGCGTTGCATCGCAGCGGACGGCGCGCCAGCATCACTCGGTTTCGTTCAGCTATCAGTTTCGTTCAGCCTTCGCCCGGATTCCCATATCCGGTGCCGCCGACGCGGCACCGTATTGCCAGCCAGCCCCTGCCAGCCTGCCCCGACATCGCCGTGAAACCCATCCAGAAATCCAACAAACTCAATAACGTTTGCTACGACATCCGCGGGCCGGTGCTGGAAAAGGCCAAGCAGATGGAGGAAGAAGGGCACAAGATCATCAAACTGAATATCGGCAACCTGGCCGTGTTCGGTTTTGACGCGCCGGAAGAGATTCAGCAGGACATGATGCGAAACCTGCCGAATTCGGCAGGTTATTCCGATTCCAAGGGTATTTTCGCCGCGCGCAAGGCGATCATGCACTATACCCAGCAAAAAAATATCGAGGGCGTCGGCCTGGACGATATTTATGTCGGCAACGGCGCCTCCGAGCTGATCGTAATGGCCGTCAACGCGCTGCTCAATACCGGCGATGAAGTGCTGGTACCGGCGCCGGACTACCCGCTGTGGACCGCCGCGGTGAGCCTCTCCGGCGGCACGCCGGTGCACTATATCTGCGACGAGGCCAACGACTGGATGCCCGACCCGGCCGATATCCGGGCCCGCATCACGCCGCATACCAAGGCCATCGTCATCATCAATCCGAACAACCCCACCGGGGCGCTGTATTCGGACGAACTGCTGCTGGAGATCGTCGCGATCGCGCGCGAGCACGGCCTGATCATCTTTGCCGACGAAATCTACGACAAGGTCCTGTACGACGGCCACACCCACACCTCGATCGCCTCGTTGTCGACCGACGTGCTGACGGTCACCTTCAACGGCCTGTCGAAGAACTACCGCTCGTGCGGCTACCGCGCCGGCTGGATGGTGGTATCGGGCGACAAGCGCCCGGCCATCGACTACATCGAAGGCCTGAACATGCTGTCGTCGATGCGCCTGTGCGCCAACGTGCCGGGCCAGTGGGCGATCCAGACCGCGCTGGGCGGCTACCAGAGCATCAACGACCTGGTGAACGAAGGCGGACGCCTGCGCCGCCAGCGCGACCTGGCCTACGAGCTGATCACCGCGATCCCGGGCGTCACCTGCGTCAAGCCGAAGGCCGCGCTGTACCTGTTCCCGAAGCTCGACCTGTCGATGTACCCGGTGCAGGACGACCAGGAGTTCATCTACGAACTGCTGCAGGAGTCCAAGGTGCTGCTGGTACAGGGCTCGGGCTTCAACTGGGCCAAGCCCGACCATTTCCGCATCGTGTTCCTGCCGCACGAGGAAGACTTGCGCGAGGCCATTGGCCGCATCGCGCGCTTCCTCGAGGCGTACCGAAAACGCCACGGCAAGGCGGCGGCCTGATTTCGCCGGCCGCGCCGCATCCCATCCTTAGCAACTGAGAAGATTTGTCCATGAACCCCATCAAAGTTGGCCTGCTCGGCATCGGTACCGTCGGTAGCGGCACGTTCAACGTGCTCAAGCGCAATCAGGAAGAAATTCGCCGCCGCGCCGGCCGCGGCATCGAGATTGCCATGGTGGCCGATCTCAACACCGAACGCGCGCGCGAACTGACCAACGGGGAAGTGGAAATCGTCAGCGATGCCAACGAGGTGGTCAACCGCCCGGACATCGACATCGTCATCGAACTGATCGGCGGCTACGGCATTGCGCGCGAGCTGGTGCTCAAGGCAATCGAGAACGGCAAGCACGTGGTCACCGCCAACAAGGCGCTGCTGGCCGTGCATGGCAACGAGATCTTCGAAGCCGCGCGCCGCAAGGGTGTGATGGTCGCGTTCGAGGCAGCTGTCGCCGGCGGCATCCCCATCATCAAGGCGCTGCGTGAAGGCTTGACCGCCAACCGGATCCAGTGGATCGCCGGCATCATCAACGGCACCACCAACTTCATCCTGTCGGAGATGCGCGACAAGGGGCTGGACTTCGACGTGGTGCTGAAGGAAGCCCAGCAGCTCGGCTACGCCGAAGCCGACCCGACCTTCGATATCGAAGGCGTGGACGCCGCGCACAAGGTCACGCTGATGAGCGCGATCGCCTTCGGCATGCCGGTGCAGTTCGACAAGGCTCACGTGGAAGGCATCACCAAGCTGGCTGCCACCGATATCAAGTACGCCGAGGAACTGGGCTACCGCATCAAGCTGCTCGGCATCACCCGCCGCCGTGAGGACGGCGTGGAGCTGCGCGTGCATCCGACGCTGGTGCCGGCCTCGCGCCTGATCGCCAACGTGGAAGGCGCAATGAACGCCGTGCTGGTGCAGGGCGATGCGGTGGGCGCGACGCTGTACTACGGCAAGGGCGCCGGCGCCGAGCCGACCGCCTCGGCCGTGATCGCCGACCTCGTCGACGTGACCCGCCTGCACACCGCCGATCCGAACCACCGCGTGCCGCACCTGGCGTTCCAGCCCGACGAGCTGTCGAGCGTGCCGGTGCTGCCGATCGAAGAGATCAACAGCTCGTACTACCTGCGCATGCGCGTGTCGGACGAGACCGGCGTGCTGGCCGAGATCACCCGCATCCTGGCCGAGGGCGGCATCTCGATCGACGCCATGCTGCAGAAGGAATCGCGCGAAGGCGAGCCGCAGACCGACATCATCATCCTGACCCATATCACGCGCGAGAAGCACGTCAACGCAGCGATCGCCAGGATCGAGGCGCTGCATACCGTGCTGTCCGACGTGACGCGCCTGCGCATGGAAGAACTGAACTAAGGGCCGGACCTGCCGATTCACATGAAATACAAGTCGACCCGCGGCCACGAACTGCCGCAAACCTTCTCCGAGATCCTGCTGGGCGGCCTGGCGCCGGACGGCGGCCTGTACCTGCCGTCCGAATACCCGCAGGTCAGTGCTGACGAGCTGGAAGCCTGGCGCAAGCTGTCGTATGCCGACCTGGCCTACCAGATCCTGCGCAAGTTCTGCGACGACGTTCCCGCGGAGGACCTGCGCGCGCTGACGCGCAAGACCTACACGCCGGAGGTGTACTGCAACGCGCGCGAGGGGGATAACACCGCCGACATCACGCCGCTGCGCACCCTGGGCGAAGAGGGCGGTACGAAGCTGCAACTGCTGGGCCTGTCCAACGGCCCGACGCTCGCCTTCAAGGACATGGCGATGCAGCTGCTCGGCAACCTGTTCGAGTACGCGCTGGGCCGCGCCGGCCAGGAGCTGAACATCCTGGGCGCGACTTCCGGCGATACCGGCAGCGCGGCAGAATACGCCATGCGCGGCAAGCGCGGCATCCGCGTGTTCATGCTGAGCCCGCATCGCAAGATGAGCGCGTTCCAGACCGCGCAGATGTTCAGCCTGCAGGACGCCAACATCTTCAACCTCGCCGTCGAAGGCGTGTTCGACGACTGCCAGGACATCGTCAAGGCGGTCTCCAACGACCTCGACTACAAGGCGCGGCAGAAGATCGGCACCGTCAACTCGATCAACTGGGCGCGCGTGGTGGCTCAGGTGGTGTACTACTTCAAGGGCTGGCTGCTGGCGACCAGCGGGCCCGGTCAGAAGGTCTCGTTCTGCGTGCCGTCGGGCAACTTCGGCAACGTCTGCGCCGGCCATATCGCGCGCATGATGGGCCTGCCGATCGACAAGCTGGTGGTCGCCACCAACGAGAACGACGTGCTCGACGAGTTCTTCCGCACCGGCGCCTACCGCGTGCGCAAGTCGGCAGAGACGTACCACACCTCGAGCCCGAGCATGGATATCTCCAAGGCCTCGAACTTCGAGCGCTTTGTGTTCGATCTGCTCGGCCAGGACGCCGGCAAGCTGGCGGCGCTGTTCCGCGACGTGGAAGAGAAGGGCGGCTTCGACCTGTCTGGCACGCCGGAATTCGACCGCATCCGCGAGTTCGGCTTTGTCTCCGGCCGCAGCACCCACGACGACCGCGTGGCAACGATCCGCGACCTGTCGTCGCGCTATGGCATCACCATCGATACCCATACCGCCGATGGCGTCAAGGTGGCGCGCGAGCATCTCAGCGCCGGCGTGCCGATGGTGGTGCTGGAAACCGCGCTGCCGGCCAAGTTTGCCGACACTATCCGCGAAGCGCTCGGCCACGAGCCGGAGCGCCCGGCAAAGTTCGAGGGCATCGAGAGCCTGCCGCAGCGCTTTGAGGTGATGCCGGCCGACGCAGCGCAGGTCAAGGCCTATATCGCACGCCACACCGGCCTGTAAGCGCGTCGTACAGGAAACCGGCTGCGGCGCTGCCGCGTGCCGGGTCCGTGCCAACTCGCTACAATCAGGCTGCGGGCCCGATCCACGGCCCCCGGATTGCTGCCCCCAGACATGGCGGGACGCAATGCGCGGGCCGTTTTTCATGGGCCAACCCTCTTTGCACACTGTGCCCAACGCACCATGACCCAAGCCGCAGCACCTTCCCGTCCCCCGATGCTGACCATGGCCCAGGCGCTTGACGCGCTGCTCGGCGCCGCCCGTCCGCTGGCGCAGGTGGAGTCGGTCGACACGCTTGAAGCCAACGGCCGCGTGCTGGCCGCGCCCGTGACCAGCACGCTGCGCGTACCGCCGGCGGACAACACTTCGATGGATGGCTACGCCGTGCGTGCCGCCGATATCCCGGCAGCGGGCACGCGGCTGCGCGTGTCGCAACGGATTCCTGCGGGGCATGTCGGCACCGAACTGCAGCCCGGCACAGCCGCGCGTATCTTCACCGGCGGGCTGATTCCGCCGGGCGCCGATGCGGTGGTGATGCAGGAGCAATGCACGGCCGAGGGCGAAGACGTGATCGTCGACCACGTGCCGCAATCGGGCGAATGGGTGCGGCGCGCGGGCGAAGACATCGAGGCCGGCAGCGTGATCCTGCCCGCCGGCACGCGGCTGACGCCGCAGGCGCTGGGGCTGGCCGCATCGGTGGGCCAGGCCAGGCTCGACGTGATGCGGCGCGTGCGCGTGGCGGTGTTCTTCACCGGCGACGAGCTGGCGATGCCGGGCGAGCCGCTCAAGCCGGGCGCGATCTACAACTCCAACCGCTTCACGCTGCGTGGCCTGCTGGAAAACCTGGGCTGCACGGTCAGCGACTTCGGCATCGTGCCCGATACGCTGGCGGCCACGCGCGAGACGCTGCGCCGCGCGGCGCAGGGCCACGACCTGATCATTACCTCGGGCGGCGTGTCGGTCGGCGAGGAAGACCATATCAAGCCCGCGGTCGAGGCCGAAGGCCGGCTCGACATGTGGCAGATCGCGATCAAGCCGGGCAAGCCGCTGGCCTTCGGGCAGGTCAACAGCCTCGGCGCCGATGCCGCGTTCTTCCTGGGTTTGCCGGGCAACCCGGTGTCGAGCTTCGTCACCTTCCTGCTGTTCGTGCGGCCCTTTATCCTGCGCCTGCAGGGCGTGGCCGACGTGGCGCCGCGCCGGCTGCCGCTGCGTGCCGATTTCGAACTGAAGAAGGGCGATCGCCGCAACGAGTTCCTGCGCGCGCGCATCAATGCCGAAGGGGGGCTGGACCTGTTCCCGAACCAGAGCTCGGGTGTGCTGACCTCCACCGTGTGGGGCGACGGCCTGATCGACAACCCGCCCAACCAGCCGATCGCGCGCGGCGATACCGTGCAGTTCATTCCGTTTGACGGCCTGCTGGCATAGGCCCGCAGCATCAGGACACAGAAGCAGTGATGAACATCGAACTACGATTCTTCGCCAGCGTGCGTGAACAGCTCGGCGTGGCCGAGGAGCGCGCCGAGGTGCCGGCCGAGGTGCGCACCGTGGGCGAGCTGCGCCACTGGCTGATCCGGCGCGGCGGCGCCTGGGCCGAGACCCTCGCCGAAGGCCGCGCGCTGCGCATGGCCGTCGACCACGCGGTGGCGCGGCCCGATACGGCGATCGCCGACGGCTGCGAGGTTGCCTTCTTCCCGCCCGTCACCGGAGGCTGAGATGAGCGTCAGGGTACAGCGCGGGGATTTCGACCTGGGTGCAGAGGTGGCGGCGCTGCGTGCCGGCAATCCGGCAGTCGGCGCGGTCGCCAGCTTTATCGGCACCGTGCGCGATGTCAGCGAAGGCAGCGCCGTCAGCGCGATGGAGCTTGAGCACTACCCGGGCATGACCGAGAAGGCGCTGGCGCAGATTGAGGCCGCGGCGTGCGCGCGCTGGGCGCTGCTGGGCGTGACCATCATCCATCGCGTCGGTCCGCTGATGCCGCAGGACCAGATCGTGCTGGTGGCGGTGGCGTCGGCGCATCGCGGCAATGCGTTTGCCGCTTGCGAGTTCATCATGGACTACCTGAAGTCCGAGGCGCCGTTCTGGAAGAAGGAAGAAACCCCCGAAGGCGCGCGCTGGGTCGATGCCCGCGTCACCGACGAAGCCGCGCTCAAGCGCTGGGGCATCGCGTCGTTCAACGCCAGCGGCGAGGACGTGCAGCAAGCGGAGGGAAGCGACGGCGGGAGCCGGTCCTGATGGGGCCGCTCGGGTTTGCCGCCGTCGGCGTGGGGGCCGCGGTGGGCGCATGGCTGCGCTGGGGCTTCTCGGTGCTGTGGAACGCGATCAACCCGGCCATGCCGTACGGCACGCTGGCCGCGAACCTGCTGGGCGGCTACCTGATCGGGCTGGCGGTGGGCTTCTTCGATACCCATGCCGCGCTGCCGCCGGAATGGCGCCTGCTGGCCGTCACTGGCTTTCTCGGCGGCCTGACCACGTTCTCGACCTTTTCCAGCGAAGTGGTGGCGAACCTGATCGCCGGCGACTACGGCTGGGCGGCGATGCATTTGCTGCTGCACCTGGGCGGCTCGTTGCTGCTGACCGCGCTAGGGCTGTGGACTTACCGCGTGCTGGCCTGACCGCGCCTGGCCGATCAGTGCCAGCAGCGCGGCATTGAACGCCTGCGGCTGCTCCATATGCGGGCTGTGGCCGGCCCCGGCCACCACGCCGAATCCTGCCGCCGGCTGCAATGCCCGGATGGCGGCGCCCACCGCAGGCGCATACAAGCGGCTGGCTTCGCCATAGAGGTGGAACAGCGGCAGTGTCGCCGCCTGCAGCGCCGCGCGGAAATCCTGCCGCGCCATGTCCTCCCATAACGCGGCCAGCGTGGCCGGATCGCACTGTTGCGCCATGTGCGCAATGCGCTGCATCGCGGCGCTGTCCGGGCGGCGTCCCACCGCCCACAATCCCAGCGCGACCGACGGCGCCAGCCGCGGCCAGTCGGCGCGGATGCACGCCGCCATCTGTACGGCGTGCGCGATGTCGTAGTGGCCGTGCAGGCCATGCGGCCAGCCAGCATCCGTGACCAGCCGGGGCGTCATGTCGATGCTGCCGACCGCCGCCAGCGGCAGATCCGGATGGTCGCGCAGCAGCGTCCATGCCACCATCGCCCCCATCGACCAACCCACGACCACCACATCGGTCAGCGCAAGGTGCGCGACCAGGCCCGCGACGTCCTGCGCCAGCGCGGCAATGGTGCCGCCGGCGCGATGCCGCGACAGGCCGTGGCCGGCATGGTCGGGCGCGATCACGCGGAATCCCCCCAGCGCCAGCGCGCGCTGGCCGTCGAAGGCCTCGCCATTGACTGACCAGCCGTGCAGCAACAGCAGCGGCCGTCCCTGGCCGGCTTCGCGCCAGCCGGGCAAGGCGCCGCGCGCCGGATGACAGGCGAATTGGCTGGCAAATTGGCTTGCAAAGGGCGGGTGTAGCGGATCGGAAGCGTGCAACGACGTGTCTCTGCTGGGGCAAGGTAGGGAGCGGCGTGAATGCCACGGAGGGAGGGTGCCCCTCTATTGACATCCATGGTGGTCAATTTATACGATGAAACATGAATCAGATATCAGGTATTGCCTGATACGGATGCAAGGGCGGAGGCAGGTGCGGAGGAGGCGCCTGCGGCAAGCGCGATCTGCCGCCCGAAGGACATGAAGCAGGGCTGGCGTTCCAAAACGACAAGGCGCGCAGCGCCACCGGAGACAAGATGTCCCAACCAGAAACTGGCGAAGCCGGCGAGACTGGCGAAGTCCGCCAACCCGGCCTGGCCGGCGCCATCTGCCCGCCCAAGACCGCGCGCGGCCAGAAGACCCGCGAAGCCCTGCTGCGCGCCGCCGAGAAAGTGTTCGGCGAGAAGGGCTACTACGCCGCATCGATCTCCGAAATCACGCAGGAAGCCAAGGTGGCGATGGGCACCTTCTACCTGTACTTCAAGGACAAGGAAGACATCTTCCGCGCGCTGGTCGCCCATATGCTGGAGCTGGTGCGCGCGCACCTGCGCAAGCACGTGGCCAATGCCGCCAGCCAGCTGGAGGCCGAGCGCCTCGGCCTGAAGGCCTTCCTCTCTTTCGTTTCGCGCCACAAGAACCTGTACCGGATCGTGCTCGATTCCTACTCGGTCGACGAAACCATCTACAGCAGCTACTTCCAGGTCTTTGCCGAGCTCTACAGCCGGCGCCTGACGCGCGCCGAAGAGCAGGGCGAGATCGTTCCCGGCGATGCCGAGGTGCGCGCGTGGTGCCTGATCGGCATCAGCAACTTCCTCGGCATGCGCTATGCGCGCTGGAAGCGTCCCGCTTCCATGGAGAAGGTGGTCGATACCGCCTTCGACCTGATCTCGCACGGCCTGCAGCCGCGATGAACGCGCACGCCGAGCCGCTGGTCCTGCTGGAGCGCGCCGACGGCGTGGCGCTGCTGCGCCTGAACCGGCCGCAGCGGCACAACAGCCTGGTGCCGGAGTTGCTGCAGGCGCTGCTCGGCGCGCTGGACGAGATCGAGGCCGACTCGTCGATCCGCGCGGCGGTACTGACCCATGCCGGACCGAACTTCTCCACCGGCGGCGATGTGGCCGCCTTTGCCGAGCAGGGTGATGGGATTGCAAAATATGCGGCCCGGCTGCTGGCGCTGCTGAACCGGTCGATCCTGCGCCTGGCCGCGCTGCGCTGCCCGGTGGTGGCGGCGGTGGAAGGCTGGCTCACCGGCGGCTCGCTCGGCCTGGTGCTGGCGTGCGACATCGCGGTGCTGGCGCACGATGCGCGCGTCGCGCCGTTCTACACGGTGGTGGGCTTCAGCCCCGACGGCGGCTGGACCGCGATGCTGCCGCAGATCGTCGGCACGCCGCGGGCGCGCGCGTGGCAACTGAACAATACGATCGTGGCCGCGCCGGAGGCGGCCGCGCACGGCATCGCCGCCGCGCTGGCGGCGCCGGGCTCGGCCGAGGCCGACGCGATCGCGCTGGCACGCGGCATCGCAGCCAAGGTGCCCGGCAGCGTCGCGCATACGCGCGCATTGCTGCGCTGGGACGCCGACGCGCTGGCCGCGGCACTGGAGCGCGAACGCGCGGCCTTCGTCGCGCAGGTGGCCACTGCCGAAACCGCTGCAGGCATGCGGCGTTTCCTTGCCGGCCGCGCGCGCGAATAGCGCGGCAACACCCCACGCAGTTGCAGCAGGTTTCAGCTCTACAAACACAAACGAGACCAAACCGAGGAGACAGCAATGCAACGCAACACCCACGCCGTACGCGCCCTGGTCATGGCCGCCGGCCTGCTCGCCGCCGGCGCTGCGCTGGCCAGGGACATCCGCATCGCCCACGTCTACGACAAGACCGGCGCGCTCGAGGCCTACGCCAAGCAGACCCAGACCGGCCTGATGATGGGGCTGGAATACGCCACCAACGGCACCATGACCGTCAACGGCAACAAGCTGGTGGTGATCGAGAAGGACACCCAGGGCAAGCCCGACGTGGCCAAGGCCCAGCTGGCGGCAGCCTACAGCGACGACCGTGCCGATATCGCGGTCGGCCCGACCTCTTCCGGCACCGCGCTGGCGATGCTGCCGGTGGCCGAGGAATACAAGAAGGTGCTGCTGGTCGAACCCGCCGTGGCCGACTCCATCACCGGCGACAAGTGGAACCGCTATATTTTCCGCACCGGCCGCAATTCTTCGCAGGACGCGATCTCCAACGCGGTGGCACTGGACAAGCCCGGCGTGACCATCGCCACGCTGGCGCAGGACTACGCCTTCGGCCGCGACGGCGTCAAGGCGTTCAAGGGCGCGCTGAAGAACGCGAAGATCGTCCATGAGGAATACTTGCCGACCAACACCACGGACTTTACCGCCGGCGCGCAGCGGCTGTTCGATGCGCTCAAGGACAAGCCGGGACGCAAGGTGATCTTCATCATCTGGGCCGGCGCCGGCAACCCGTTCAAGATCGCCGACCTCGATCCCAGGCGCTACGGCATCGAGATCGCCACCGGCGGCAACATCCTGCCGGCGATGACCAGCTACAAGAACTTCCCCGGCATGGAAGGGGCCACGTACTACTACTTCGGCATCCCGAAGAACAAGGCCAACGAGTGGCTGGTGTCCAACCACTACAGCAAGTTCAAGTCGCCGCCTGATTTCTTCACCGCCGGCGGCATGACCGCGGGCATCGCGCTGGTTGAGGCGCTGAAGAAGACCAATGGCGATACCGGCACCGACAGGCTGATCACGGCGATGGAAGGCATGTCGTTCGACACGCCCAAGGGCAAGATGATCTTCCGCAAGGAAGACCACCAGGCGATGCAGTCGATGTACCACTTCAAGATCAAGGTGGATCCGGCCTTCGCCTGGGGCGTGCCTGAGCTCGTGCGCGAGATCAAGCCCGAAGAAATGAACGTGCCCGTGCGCAACCGCCGCTGATGGACGCGCCAGCCTCTTCCGCCAGGGCCGCGGCGGTGCCGCAGCCGCAGCAGCCAGCCGGCCACCGCGGCAATGCTGCCGCCGCGCCCGGCGCGCCGCCGCTGCTGGAAACGCGCGAGCTGACCATCCGCTTCGGCGGCCATGTCGCCGTCAATGCGGTGTCGTGCGCGTTCCGGCCCGGCGAGCTGACCTGCATCGTCGGTCCCAACGGCGCCGGCAAGACCACGTACTTCAACCTGATCTCGGGGCAGTTGCCGCCCACGGCAGGGCAGGTCCTGCTCGATGGCGATGACGTGACGCGCCTGCCGGTATCGCAGAAGACCCGGCGCGGCATCGGCCGGGCTTTCCAGCTCACCAGCCTGTTCCCGCAGCTTTCCGTGCTGGAGAACGTGCGCCTGGCGGTGCAGGCGCGGCAGCAGCGCGGCATCGACCTGTTCTCGATGTGGAGCAGCCATCGCGACGTGCGCGCGCAGGCCTTGGCGATCCTCGAGCGCGTGGCGCTGGCGGGCAAGCAGCATCTGGCGGTGGCCTCGCTGCCGCACGGCGACCAGCGCAAGCTGGAGGTGGGCATCCTGCTGGCGCTGCAGCCGCGCGTGTTCATGTTCGATGAGCCTACCGCGGGCATGAGCGTGGACGAGGTGCCGGTGATCCTCGACCTGATCCGCGAGATCCGCCAGGACCGCAGCAAGACCGTGCTGCTGGTCGAGCACAAGATGGACGTGGTGCGCTCGCTGGCCGACCGCATCATCGTGCTGCATAACGGCACGCTGGTGGCCGACGGCGATCCGGCCGAGGTGATTGCCTCGCCGGTGGTGCAGCAGGCTTACCTGGGCATGGCGGAGGAGGAGGGCACCCATGGCTGAGGCACAGCACGCAACGCCGATCCTGCGGCTGCACGGCGTGCAGACCCATATCGGCCCGTACCACATCCTGCACGGCGTCAGCTTCGACGTGCCGCGCGGCGGCGTGACGATGCTGCTCGGGCGCAACGGCGCGGGCAAGACCACGACGCTGCGCACCATCATGGGACTGTGGCAGGCCAGCGCCGGCACGGTGACGTTCGACGGCACCGACATCACGCGCCACAGCACGCCCGCGATCGCGCAGGCGGGCATTGCCTATGTGCCGGAGAACATGAGTGTGTTCTCCGACCTGACCGTGGCGGAGAACATGCGCCTCGCCGCGCGCACCGGCTCCATCGACGAGCGGCGGCTGGACTGGGTGTTCCGGATGTTTCCCGCGCTGAAGACCTTCTGGCAACAGCGCGCCGGCGTGCTGTCGGGCGGGCAGAAGCAGATGCTGTCGGTGGCGCGCGCCATCATAGAGCCGCGCAAGCTGCTGATCGTCGATGAGCCGACCAAGGGGCTGGCGCCAGCGATTATCCAGAACATGATCCATGTGTTCCGCGAACTGAAGCAGACCGAGGTGTCGATCCTGCTGGTGGAGCAGAACTTCAATATGGCGAAGTCGGTGGGGGATACGGTGGCGGTGATGGATGACGGGCGGACGGTGCATACGGGGTTGATGGCGGCGCTGGCCGGGGATGAGGGGCTGCAGCAGAAGCTGCTGGGGTTGTCGCTGGCGGCGCATCAGTAATACCGAAACCGATTGTTTGCTCCCCTCTCCCGCAAGCGGAGAGGGAGTACCCAATCGCGGGACGATATGTCATCGCAGGGACGAGACACATGACAACATCAACAACACTACCAAGCACCGCCCCGGCTGACCTGCCCAAGGTCCGCGTCGACTGGACCCCGCTGGCGCTGGCGCCGCTGCTGATGCTGCTGGCCTACCCGCTGGTCGGCAGCCCCTCGACCTGGCTGACGCTCACCATCGCCGGCCTTGCCATGGGCATGATCATCTTCGTAGTCTCGTCGGGGCTGACGCTGGTCTTCGGCCTGATGGACGTCCTCAACTTCGGCCACGGCGCCTTCATCGCACTCGGCGCCTACGTCGCGGCCTCGGTGCTGCTGCCACTGGCGGGCTGGGTCGAGGCGGACAGTCTCGCGTTGAACCTGTCAGTATTTGCACTGGCGATCGCGGCCGCGATGGTGGCCGCCGGCGCCGTCGGGCTCTTCTTCGAGCGCGTGGTAGTCCGCCCCGTCTATGGCCAGCACCTGAAGCAGATCCTGATCACCATGGGCGGCATGATCGTCGCCGAGCAACTGATCAAGGCGATCTGGGGCCCCGAAACCATCGCGCTGCAGGTCCCCACCACCTTCCGCGGCGCGGTGCTGCTGGGCGATGCCGCCATCGAGAAATACCGCCTGATCGCCATGGCACTGGGCCTGGTGATCTTCATCGCGATGCTGCTGCTGCTCAACCGCACCCGCATCGGCCTGCTGATCCGCGCCGGTGTGGAGAACCGCGAGATGGTCGAGGCACTGGGCTATCGCATCCGACGTCTGTTTATCGGCGTGTTTGTCGTGGGTGCCGGCCTGGCCGGACTGGGCGGCGTGCTGTGGGGCCTGTACCAGCAGAACATCACCGCGGCCATCGGGGCGCAGGTGAACGTGCTGATTTTTATCGTCATCATCATCGGCGGCCTGGGCTCAACCACTGGCTGCTTTGTCGGGGCGCTGCTGGTAGGGCTGATGGCCAACTACACCGGCTTCCTGTTCCCGAAGGTGGCTCTGTTCTCCAATATCCTGCTGATGATGCTGATCCTGCTGTGGCGCCCCCAAGGGCTGTTCCCGGTGGCGCGGCGCTGAGGACTACACCATGATCCGACTCTTCTCCGGCGACCTGCCGCGCAGCCGTGTGCTGACCGTGATCCTGCTGGTGATCCTGGTAGCGCTGGCCTGCGCACCGTTCGCTTTCCCCGGCGCGCGCGCGCTGAACATGGCCGCCAAGATCTGCATCTTCGTCGTGCTGGTGGCCAGCTATGACCTGCTGCTCGGCTACACCGGCATCGTCTCGTTTGCGCACACCATGTTCTTCGGCATCGGCGGCTATGGCGTGGCGATCGCCATGTCGCGCATGGAGCCGGGTTGGGGCGCATTGCTGGCCGGCACCGTCGGCGCGCTGGCAATCTCGGCGCTGCTCGCGTTCCTGATCGGCCTGTTCTCGCTGCGCGTGCGCGCGATCTTTTTCGCGATGATCACGCTGGCGGTGGCAACAGCCTTCGCCACGCTGGTGTCGCAACTGTCGGAATGGACCGGCGGCGAGGACGGGCTGACCTTCAAGGTGCCGGAGGTACTGCGCCCCGGGTTCTCGCTCGGCGAGATGGAGTGGCTGGGCGTGCCGCTGACCGGCAAGCTGCTGAGCTACTACCTTGTGTTCGCGGGCGCGCTGGTGCTGTTCCTGGTGCTGCTGCGCATCGTCAACTCGCCCTTCGGCCGCGTGCTGCAGGCCATCCGCGAAAACGACTTCCGTGCGGAGGCCATCGGCTACCGCACCGTGGTCTACCGCACGGTGTCGACGGTGCTGTCGGCGATGTTCGCCACATTGGCCGGCGTGCTGATGGCGCTGTGGCTGCGCTATAACGGGCCCGATACCTCGCTGTCGTTCGAGATCATGGTCGATATCCTGCTGATCGTGGTGATCGGCGGCATGGGAACGATCTACGGCGCCGTGATCGGCACGGTGCTGTTCCTGGTGGCGCAGACCTATCTGCAGGACGTGATGAAACTTGCCAGCGACGCCACCGCGGCGCTGCCGCTGCTGTCGTCGCTGCTGCACCCGGACCGCTGGCTGCTGTGGCTGGGCCTGCTGTTTATCCTGAGCGTCTACTATTTCCCTCAGGGAGTCGTGGGACGGCTGCGCGGCAATGATGCCGTGCGGGACGTGGCAACGTGAAGTCCTGAGGAGGCGGGCAACATGTACGTCATCGACTGGCTGCACAAGAACGCGCAGCACTATCCCGACAAGGTCGCGCTGGTGGACGTCGAGAGCGGCCGCCATGTCACCTATCGCCGCTTCGACGAACGCGCCAGCCGCTTCGCCGAATACCTGCGCGACCACTTGCAGCTTGCGCCCGGCGCGCGCGTGGCGGTGCTGGCGCATAACAGCTCCGACTACTTCGAGATGCTGTACGGCTGCGCCAAGGCCGGCATGGTGATGGTGTGCCTGAACTGGCGCCTGCCCGCGGCCGAGCTGCTGCCGATCCTGCAGGACTGCACGCCTGAGGTGCTGGTGGCCGGCGACGGTTTTCTCGCCGTCGCGGCGGAACTCGCGCGCGCCGTGCCGCTGCGCGCGTTGCTGCACCTGGCCGACGACGAGGCCGCCGACGTGCCCGGCGGCTGGACCGAATACGAGGCGGTGCTCGACGCCGCCTCGGGCCGCATCATCGAAATGCCGTGCCGCGACGAGTCCGAAGTGTGGCACCTTCTCTATACCTCCGGCACCACGGGCAAGCCCAAGGGCGTGATCCAGACCTACGGCATGGTGTTCTTCAACGCCGTCAATGCCATGCTGGCGAACAAGATCACGCGCGACGACGTGTTCCTCAACGTGCTGCCGTTCTTCCACACCGGCGGCCTCAACCTGTACGCCAATCCCGTGCTGCACGCCGGGGGCACCGTGCACATCATGCGCCAGTTCGACCCGCAGGTCGTGCTCGGCAAGCTCGACCGCGCTTCCGGCCAGGGCATCACCATGTTCTTCGCGGTGCCGGCGGTCTACCTGTTCCTGAGCCAGCACCCGGGCTTCGCGCAGGCGGATTTCTCCGGCGTGCGCAATATGTCCGCGGGCGGCTCGCCGGTGCCCAGGCCGCTGCTGGAAACCTACCTGGCCAAGGGCGTGACCATCTGCTTCGGTTTCGGCATGACGGAAACCGGCCCCACGGTCTTTGTCTGCGACGAGGAAACCGCGCGCCGCAAGATCGGCACCATCGGCAAGCCGGTGGGTTCCATGCTGACGCGCATCGTCGATGCGCTCGGCGTGGACGTCGGTCCCGGCGAGCGCGGCGAGCTGCTGATCAAAGGGCCGGGCGTGACGCCAGGCTACTGGAACCTGCCGGAAGTGACCGCCGCCGCGATCCGCGATGGCTGGCTGCATTCGGGCGACATCGCCTACCGCGACGAAGAAGGCGACTACTACATCATCGATCGCGCCAAGGACATGTTTATCTCCGGCGGCGAGAACGTCTATCCGGCCGAGGTCGAAAACGCGCTGTTCCAGCTTCCCGGCGTGGCCGAGGCCGCCGTGATCGGCATGCCGGACGCGCGCTGGGGCGAAGTGGGCATGGCGCTGGTGGTGCCGCGCGCCGGCGCTTCACTGGATGAAACGCAGATCATCGCGCACTGCAAGGCGGTGCTGGCCGGCTACAAGGTGCCGCGCCACGTGCGCTTTCTTGACGCGCTGCCGCGCACACCGTCCGGCAAGGTCGAGAAGCACAAGCTGCGCGCGCAGTTTTCCGGCTGAGGCCAGCCGCATCGCAACGGTCGTTTCCGTGTTTTCGCATTGCCAGCGTTTCGCAGTCTTCGCAGTCTTCCAGTGACGTACGTCTCGACAGCCCCCGACGCGGGGCGACAGAAGGAGGGTGACATGCTTACCAAGCAGAAATCGCCGGTGCGGCTACGCCGCCTGGGGCAGACATGGATGGTGGCCGCCGCAGCGATGCTGGTTGCCGCCTGCGGTTCGGGCGGCGACAACCACCACGGCAGCAACCCCAACACCAAGCCCGCCTATATCGGCGCGGTGACCATCAACTCGTACGACGGCACCACCGACGACCTGCTGACCGGTGGCCTGGGCAAGGACGGGCTGGCCAGCAGTTCGGCGCCACTGCCGGCCAACCCGACCGCGCCGACCGCGGCCGAGCTGCGGCGCTATGCGATCTACGCCAACTACCGCGCCATCGTCGATACCACCGCAGGCGGCGGCTATGGCTCGCTGTACGGTCCCAATGTCGATGCGCAGGGCAATGTCACCGGCTCGGAAGGCAAGGTTGCCGGCGTCGAATACCTGGCGTATTCGGACGATGGCTCGGGCCAGCAGAACGTGACCATGCTGGTGCAGATCCCCACCACGTTCAACACGTCGAAGCCATGCCTGATCACCGCGACCTCGTCGGGCTCGCGCGGCGTCTATGGCGCGATCGCCACCGGCGAATGGGGACTGAAGCGCGGCTGCGCGGTGGCCTATACCGACAAGGGCACCGGGGCGGCGCCGCATGACCTCGATACCGACACCGTGCCGCTGATCGACGGCACCCGCACCACGCGCGCCGCGGCGGGCAAGAACGCGCATTTTGCCGCGCCGCCGGGGGAGGTGTCGCTGTCCGACTTCACCGCCGCCAATCCGCACCGGCTCGCGTTCAAGCATGCGCATTCGCAGCGCAACCCGGAAAAGGACTGGGGCAAGTTTACGCTGCAGGCGATCGAGTTCGCGATCTGGGCGATCAATGACCGCTTTGGCTCGGTGTCCGATAACGGCACGCGCCAGCGCACGCTCGACCACGACAAGATCGTAGTGATCGCGTCGAGCGTGTCCAACGGTGGCGGCGCCGCGGTAGCGGCGGCCGAGCAGGATACCGGCGGGCTGATCGACGGCGTCGCGGTGGGCGAGCCCAACCTGAACATGCCGCCCAACACGGGCATCGTGGTCCAGCGTGGCGGCAGTCCGGTGCTCGCCTCAGGCCGCACGCTCTACGACTACACCACCACGGCCAATCTGCTCCAGCACTGCGCGGGACAGGCCACGGCGCTGTCGCAGGCACCGCTGTTCGCCAGCAATACCTTCTTTGCCAACCGCTGCACGACGCTGGCCGAACGCGGCCTGATCACCGGCGCGACGCTGGCGGACCAGGCCGCCAGCGCGCTGCAGGCGCTGCGCGAAGCGGGTTGGGAGGCGGATTCCGACGCGCTGCATCCGTCGCTGGCGGCGGCCGACACCGCGGCCGCGATCTCCGTCACTTATGCCAACGCTTATGCGCGGGCCAGCGTGACCGATCGCCTGTGCGGCTACAGCTTTGCCAACACGCTGGCCGACCTGAAGCCGGCGGCGATCGCGCCGGCGGTGCTGGCGTCGATGTTTGCCACCGGCAACGGCATCCCGCCGCAGCCGGGCGCGGTGCAGCTGATCAACGACCGCGACCCGCAACATGGCCCGTACCTGAACCTGCCGTCGGTCTCCGCGTCGACGCTGCGCGCCGACGTCAACTTCGACGGTGCCGATTGCCTGCGCCGGCTGCTGACGGGCTCGGACGGCGCCGCGCTGGCCTTACAGGCAGGGCAGGCGCAGACGCTGCGCGACGGCAACCTGCGCGGCAAGCCGACGGTGATCGTGCATGGGCGCAGCGATGCGCTGCTGCCGGTCAACCATACCTCGCGGCCATACCTTGGGCTGAACCGCCAGAAGGAGGGCCTGACCAGCAAGCTGTCGTATGTGGAGGTGGAGAACGCGCAGCACTTCGATGCCTTTATCGCGGTGTTCCCCGGCTACAGCAACCGCTACGTGCCGCTGCATGTCTACCTGAACCGGGCGCTGGACGCGGTCTACGACAACCTGACCGCCGGCAAGCCGCTGCCGCCGTCGCAGGTGGTGCGCACCACGCCGCGTGGCGGCAGCACCAATACCACCACCGCGCCCGCGCTGCAGCCGTCCAACGTGCCGCCTTTCGCCGCCACGCCCGTACCGGGCAACGCGATTACCGTGACCGCTTCGACCGTACAGGTGCCTGACTGATGACCGACGCTGCGCCGCGTGTACTGACCCAGCGCGACTTCGACCGCTTCGCGGCGTTGTCGCGCGACGATAACCCGATCCACTGCGATCCGGCCTTTGCCCGTGGCACGCATTTCGGTGCCACGGTGGCGCACGGCATGTTCTTGTTTTCGCTGCTGTGCGCCCATACCTGGCGGCAGTTGCGCGCGCCGGCGCTGCCGGTGGGGCAGACGCTGATGTTCCCGTCGCCGGCCTTTGTCGGCGACGCGGTGCGGATCGCGCTGGGGCCGGCGGCGGTGCCGGTCGGACTGGCGGGCTACGGCACCACGGTGAGCAGTGCGGTGGATGAAGAGGTGAGTGAGGCAGGGCGGGCCACGGCGGTCGGCGCGTCGCTGTGGCTGCCGGACGCGGCGCCGCAGCGGATCGCCGCCTTGCCGCCCGAGGCTGAGGCGGCGCCGGAAGGCGCCGGCGACGCCGCGCTGTATCGCCTGCGCCCCGGCCAGCAAGCCAGCGCGGTCCGGGCTTTCTCGCTTGCCGATCTGGAGGAGTACATCGACCTGACCGGCGATGCCAACCCTTACCACGCCGATCCCGCCTTCGCCCGCGCGCATGGCTTCGCCGGGCAGGTGGTGCCGCTGCCGCTGCTGGCCGGCATGTTCTCGGACCTGCTCGGCACGCAGTTGCCCGGGCGCGGCACCGGCTGGATGAAGCAGTCGCTGCGCCTGGCCTCGGCCGCGCGGCTGGACGAACCGCTGACCGCGCGCGTGCGCATCGTGCGGCTGCGCGCCGGCAAGGACCTGGTCAACCTGGCCAGCATGGTCACCGGCGCCGACGGGCGCGTGGTGGTGCATGGCGAATCGCTGGTGCTGGTGCGCAATCTAGAAGACAAGGGCGAAGGCATGGGCCAGGACAACGACGAAAGCCGGGCCGCGTAGCACCGCGGGCGTAGCGCTTGCTGCACTCGCGCGCCATCGCAAGGAATCCGATCGCGGCCTTGAAATGTCGCGGCAAAGCCTTATCTTTCGGTAAGACATCCAGTGTCCGGCAGGGCATACGGGCGCTCCGGCAGTAAAGACCGGAGCCAACGGCCCGCATCAGGACACGTACCTTATCCGAGAGAGGGATTCCTATGCGTCTTGACAAACTGACCACACGGTTCCAGGAAGCGCTGGCCGATGCGCAAAGCCTGGCACTGGGCAACGATAACCAGTACATCGAGCCGCAGCACCTGCTGCGCGCGCTGCTGGCACAGGACGACGGCGCCGCCAAGGCGCTGTTGTCGCGCGCCGGCGTCAACGTGCAGGGCCTGCAGACGGCGCTGGATGCCGCCATCAAGCGCCTGCCGCAAGTGCAGGGCACCAGCGAGGTCCAGATCGGCCGCGACCTGGTCAACCTGTTCAACGCCACCGAGAAGGAAGCCATCAAGCGCGGCGACCAGTTCATCGCCAGCGAACTGTTCCTGCTGGCCGTGTCCGACGACAAGGGCGAGGCCGGCCGCATCGCGCGCGAGAACGGCCTGAACCGCAAGTCGCTGGAAGCGGCGGTCCAGGCCGTGCGCGGCGGCGACGCGGTCAACAGCGCCGAAGCCGAGGGCCAGCGCGAGGCGCTGAAGAAGTACACCATCGACCTCACCGAGCGCGCGCGCATCGGCAAGCTGGACCCCGTGATCGGCCGCGACGACGAGATCCGCCGCGCGATCCAGATCCTGCAGCGCCGCACCAAGAACAACCCGGTGCTGATCGGCGAGCCCGGCGTGGGAAAGACCGCCATCGTCGAAGGGCTGGCGCAGCGCATCGTCAACGGCGAAGTGCCCGAGAGCCTGAAGAACAAGCGCGTGCTGGTGCTCGACATGGCCGGCCTGCTGGCCGGCGCCAAGTACCGCGGCGAGTTCGAGGAACGGCTGAAGGCCGTGCTGAACGACATCGCCAAGGACGAGGGTCAGACCATCGTCTTTATCGACGAGCTGCACACCATGGTCGGCGCGGGCAAGGCCGAGGGCGCGATCGACGCGGGCAACATGCTCAAGCCGGCGCTGGCGCGCGGCGAGCTGCACTGCATCGGCGCCACCACGCTGGACGAATACCGCAAGTACATCGAGAAGGATGCCGCGCTGGAGCGCCGCTTCCAGAAGGTGCTGGTGGACGAGCCCACGGTGGAAGCGACCATCGCCATCCTGCGCGGGCTGCAGGAAAAGTATGAGCTGCACCACGGCGTGGAGATCACCGACCCGGCCATCGTCGCCGCGGCGGAGCTGTCGCATCGCTATATCACCGACCGCTTCCTGCCCGACAAGGCCATCGACCTGATCGACGAGGCTGCCGCGCGCATCAAGATGGAAATCGACTCCAAGCCGGAGGCGATGGACAAGCTCGAGCGCCGTACCATCCAGCTCAAGATCGAGCGTGAAGCGGTCAAGAAAGAGACCGACGAGGCTTCGCTCAAGCGCCTGGACCTGATCGAGCAGGAGATCGCGCGCCTGGAGAAGGAATACGCTGACCTGGACGAGATCTGGAAGGCCGAGAAGGGCGCCGCGCAGGGCACGGCCGCACTCAAGGAAGAGATCGAGAAGGTCAAGCTCGAGATCACCAAGCTGCAGCGCGAAGGCAAGCTGGACAAGGTGGCCGAGCTGCAATACGGCAAGCTGCCGGGCCTGGAAGGCAAGCTCAAGGCCGCCACCGATGCCGAAGCCAGCGAACAGAAGCAGCCCAACAAGCTGCTGCGCACGCAGGTGGGCGCGGAGGAAATCGCCGAAGTGGTGAGCCGTGCGACCGGTATTCCTGTGTCCAAGATGATGCAGGGCGAGCGCGAGAAGCTGCTGAAGATGGAAGCGCGGCTGCATGGGCGCGTGGTGGGGCAGGACGAAGCGGTGCGGCTGGTGTCCGATGCCATCCGCCGCTCGCGCGCCGGGCTGTCGGACGAGAACCGGCCCTATGGCTCGTTCCTGTTCCTGGGCCCGACCGGCGTCGGCAAGACCGAGCTGTGCAAGGCGCTGGCCGAGTTCATGTTCGATTCGGAAGAACATCTGATCCGCATCGACATGAGCGAATTCATGGAGAAGCACAGCGTCAGCCGCCTGATCGGCGCGCCGCCGGGATACGTGGGCTACGAGGAAGGCGGCTACCTGACCGAGGCCGTGCGCCGCAAGCCGTACAGCGTGGTGCTGCTCGATGAAGTCGAGAAGGCCCACCCGGACGTCTTCAACGTGCTGCTGCAGGTGCTGGACGACGGCCGCCTGACCGATGGCCAGGGCCGCACGGTGGACTTCAAGAACACGGTGATCGTGATGACGTCCAACCTGGGTTCGCAGATCATCCAGGCGATGACCGGCGAGCCGCAGGAAGCGATCAAGGGCGCGGTCTGGCAGGAAGTGCGCACGCATTTCCGGCCGGAGTTCCTGAACCGGATCGATGAAGTCGTGGTGTTCCACGCGCTCGACCAGCAGCATATCGAGTCGATCGCGCGCATCCAGCTGCAACGCCTGCAGGCCCGCCTGGCCCGCATGGACATGACGCTGGAGGTCAGCGACCAGGCGCTGGAGAAGATCGCCAGCGCGGGCTACGACCCGGTGTTCGGCGCGCGTCCGCTCAAGCGTGCGATCCAGCAGCAGATCGAGAACCCCGTGGCACGGGCGATCCTGGAGGGCAAGTTCACGGCCAAGGACGTGGTGCCGGTGGATTATGTCGATGGGGAGTTTTCGTTTGGGCGGGTGGTGCATTAAGGCCTGCCGCACGGCTTGAAACAAGCGGTCGATGGAAGCCAAAGCCCCTGCGCGAGAACGCAGGGGCTTTTTTTCGGTTCTTCGCAGAAAACCGTGGCCCGAAAGAGCACATTTTGTATGCTGATGTCTGTTTCTTCAGGTATCAGGGGGATGTGTGCTGGATCGCAAGACGCTGCAAGCACTGGGTTGCTGGAAGGGCTACCGGTTGGAGCGCGTGGAATGGCCGGAGGGAGAGAGCCGTACGCTGTCGTTGTACTTGAAGCCGGTCAGCAAGGTCATGCATTGCGAGGAGTGTGGCGCGCG
>NZ_JBEFLI010000026.1:0-82732 GCF_040578825.1 Cupriavidus necator
CCCCCCCCGCCCCCCGCGCCCCCCGCGCCCCCCCCGGCGCGGGGGGGGGGGGGGCGGCGCCCCCCCCCCCCCCCCCCGCCGCGGGGGCGCCCCGCCCCCCCCCCCCCCGCGGGGCCGCCCCCCCCCCCCCCCCCCCCCCCCCCCCCCCCCCCCCCCGCGCCCGCGCGGGGGGGCGCGGGGGGGGCCCCCCCCCCCCCCCCCCCCCCGGCGCCGCGCCCCCCCCCCCCCCCCCCCCCCCCCCACCCCCCCCCGCCCCCCCCCCCCACCCCCCCCGCCCCCCCCCCCCCCCCACGCCCCATTGTGATTCATGGGGTGCACCTTTACGGTGCAACGAGCCGCCTGACCGGCCGGATGCGAACGCCGGTGCCCGTTTTTTGCCCGATTGCCGGCCGCAGCAGCCGGGTTTTCAGACTCCTGAAAGCAAACTGAGGCAAAATTCTATTTTTCGCCTAGTTTGCTGCCCTGCTGTGACCCAGCAGGCGGATATCCCCCCACCGTTCGAGGATCTGAGAGAAGCAATGAGTACCCAGCAACCCACCATCATCTACACGCTGACCGACGAAGCTCCGCTGCTGGCGACCAGTGCGTTCCTCCCGATTATCCAGACCTTTACCAAGCCCGCCGGCATCAACGTCACCACCAGCGACATCTCGGTGGCGGGCCGCATCCTGGGCGAGTTCCCCGAATTCCTGACCGAAGCGCAGCGCGTGCCGGACAACCTGGCCGAGCTGGGCAAGCTGACGCAGCTGCCGGATACCAACATCATCAAGCTGCCGAACATCAGTGCCTCGGTGCACCAGCTGGTCAGCGCCATCCGCGAACTGCAGGGCAAGGGCTACAAGGTGCCGGACTATCCGGAAGACCCGAAGAACGACGAAGAGAAGGCCATCCAGAAGCGCTATTCCAAGTGCCTGGGCTCGGCCGTGAACCCGGTGCTGCGCGAAGGCAACTCCGACCGCCGCGCCCCGGCCGCCGTCAAGAACTTCGCGCGCAAGCACCCGCACAGCATGGGCGAGTGGAGCATGGCCTCGCGCACGCACGTGGCGCACATGAAGCACGGCGACTTCTACCACGGCGAAAAGTCCATGACCCTGGACAAGGCGCGCGACGTCAAGATGGAACTGGTCACCAAGAGCGGCAAGACCATCGTGCTCAAGCCCAAGGTCTCGCTGCAGGACGGCGAGATCATCGACAGCATGTTCATGAGCAAGAAGGCCCTGTGCGCCTTCTATGAAGAGCAGTTCGAAGACGCCCGCAAGACCGGCGTGATGCTGTCGCTGCACGTCAAGGCGACCATGATGAAGGTGTCGCACCCGATCGTGTTCGGCCACGCCGTCAAGATCTTCTACAAGGAAGCCTTCGCCAAGCACGGCGCGCTGTTCGACGAACTGGGCGTGAACGTCAACAACGGCCTGGTCAACCTGTATGAGAAGATCGAGTCGCTGCCCAGCTCCAAGCGCGAAGAGATCATCCGCGACCTGCACGCCTGCCACGAGCATCGCCCGGAACTGGCGATGGTGGATTCGGCCAAGGGCATCTCCAACCTGCACGCGCCGAACGACGTGATCGTCGATGCGTCGATGCCGGCCATGATCCGCATCGGCGGCAAGATGTGGGGCGCCGACGGCCGTCCGAAGGACACCAAGGCCGTGATCCCGGAAAGCACCTTTGCCCGCATCTACCAGGAGATCATCAACTTCTGCAAGACCAACGGCAATTTCGACCCGACCACCATGGGCACCGTGCCCAACGTCGGGCTGATGGCGCAGAAGGCCGAAGAGTACGGCTCGCACGACAAGACCTTCGAGATCACCGAAGACGGCGTTGCCAACATCGTCGACCTGGCCACCAATGAAGTGCTGCTGACGCAGAACGTCGAGCAGGGCGACATCTGGCGCATGTGCCAGGTCAAGGACGCGCCGATCCGCGACTGGGTCAAGCTGGCCGTCACGCGCGCGCGCAACTCGGGCATGCCGGCCGTGTTCTGGCTGGACCCGTACCGTCCGCACGAGGCCGAGCTGATCAAGAAGGTCGAGGCCTACCTGAAGGACTACGACACCAGCGGCCTGGACATCCAGATCATGTCGCAGGTGCGCGCCATGCGCTACACGCTGGAGCGCGTGATCCGCGGCCTGGACACCATCTCGGTGACCGGCAACATCCTGCGCGACTACCTGACCGACCTGTTCCCGATCATGGAACTGGGCACCAGCGCCAAGATGCTGTCGATCGTTCCGCTGATGGCCGGCGGCGGCATGTATGAAACCGGCGCCGGCGGCTCGGCGCCGAAGCACGTCAAGCAGCTGGTGGAAGAGAACCACCTGCGCTGGGATTCGCTGGGCGAGTTCCTGGCGCTGGCGGTGTCGCTGGAAGATGTCGGCATCAAGACCGGCAACGCCCGCGCCAAGATCCTGGCCAAGACGCTGGATGCCGCCACCGGCAAGCTGCTCGACAACAACAAGAGCCCGTCGCCGAAGACCGGCGAGCTGGACAACCGCGGCAGCCAGTTCTACCTGGCGATGTACTGGGCGCAGGAACTCGCCGCCCAGTCGGACGACGCGGAACTGGCTGCCAGGTTCGCGCCGCTGGCCAAGACGCTGACCGACAACGAGCAGAACATCGTGGCCGAACTGGCCGCGGTGCAAGGCAAGCCGGTCGACATCGGTGGCTACTACCAGCCGGACGCCGCCAAGCTCAGCGCCGCGATGCGCCCGAGCCAGACGCTGAACGCCGCGCTGGCCGCCGTGGCTGCCTGATTGGCAACCTGAGCTGCAGCCTGATCGGCCCGGCCCGCAAGGCCGGCTGGCTGATCACAACCCCGGGCCCATGCCTGTGCCTTGCCTTGCCGGTTGATCGGCAGGCAGGCGCTGCAAGGTCCGGGGTTTTTTATTGCGGCGCCGTTGGCGGGGGTTCCGCTTCGCTTTGCATCTGCCAGCCCTGTTCGGACCCGGTCTTCTGGTCGCGATAGGTCCATCGCGTGTCGCAGTCCTGGCACACAAAGGTGCTGATGGTGACCGCGGCCTTGCCCGGCGGCTTGATACGCTGGGTATCGGTGATGCGCAGCGCCGCGTGCCCGGGCGCACCGCGCAGGTGAAGTTCGATGGCCTGGCAGGCAGTGCAGAGTGTCATCCGTATCTGATCCGTTTGATGGGCCACTGTAGCACGCGTATGCTTGGCGGCTCGCTGCAAGCCCCGATATGCGCTACGCATGCGCACGTGCGCCAGCGCGCCGTTGCCACAACCCTCAACCCGCACATTACGCACTGTTTTCTGCCGATTCGGCGAAGTTCGTTGACACGGTGGGGGAGGCACCTGTATAAGTGTGAGTGCAGGATCAATCAAGCAGCAACCTAGAAGTCCAGGTGCTTGCCCACACGGCGCCACTTTTTCTCCTTGTGTCTTCCTTGATCGTCATGCCTTCCCGACGCTTTTGTCGGGCGAGAAACAATTATTGAGGAATCCAACATGGAAACCGGTACCGTCAAGTGGTTCAACGATTCGAAGGGTTTTGGCTTCATTACGCCTGATGCAGGCGGCAACGACCTGTTCGCGCACTTCTCCGAAATTCAAGGCAGCGGCTTCAAGTCGCTGGCAGAAGGCCAGAAGGTTCGCTACGTCGCCGGCGTTGGCCAAAAGGGCCCGGCCGCGACCAAGATCGAGCCGATCTGAGTCGTACGCCTGAACTGAGCGCCACGGCGCCAGTGCAATGAGAAAAAGCTCCGCTTTGGCGGAGCTTTTTTCTTTCTGTTCCCGCCATTTGCCGCGATTTCCCGCGATGGTGAAATAAAGCCACTGCGGGCCCGGCAACAGGCGTAGAGTGGGAGCAACACCACCAAGACGGCGGAGGCTGCCATGGATATCTATCCAGCTGCGACTTACAAGGGATATGACCTTTATCCCCTGGTCTACAAGCATGCCGTCACCCGCGTATGGCCCGAACCGCGGCCCGACCGTTCGTTCGATGCCGCGGTGGTGATCTGCGCCGAGGGCGAATCGCCCGAAGGCGCCCAGGCGCGTACGTTCCGCCTGCAAGCGGCGCCCTGGGACAACGTCGGTGGCGCGCGCCGCGGCGCGCTGCGCTATGCCGAGGCCATCATCAACGGCACGGTGCCGGGGATGTCGGTGGCAGCGGCCGCCATGCCGATGACGCCCTGAGCGTCTGTCACGCGCTGGTGCCGGTGTTCCGGCGCCATTGAACAACCTTTTTCATCAGCGCGGCACGATGCCGCATGGAGCCGCCGTGAGCGACAGTAGTCCGAGCCGCAGTCCCGGCAACAATATCCCCGGCAGCACGCCGTTTGCCAGCTACAAGGGTTTTGACCTTTATCCGCTGGTCTACCGCCACCGGCCCGAGCAGACCTGGCCCCGCACCCGCCCCGACAGCAGTTTCCTCGCATCGATCGTGATCTGCCGTGAAGGCTATCGCCCCGGCGGCGATCATGCACGCGTGTTTCCCATGGCCGAGGCCCGCTGGGAGAACATCGGCACCGCGCGGCGCGGCGCGCTGCAGTTCGGCGAAGACATCATCAACGGGCTGGTTGCAGGGGAGTCGGTGGCGACGCTGTAGCGGCGCCGGCTGTCACGCGGCAACAGAGCATCCGTCAGACTGCAAGGAGTCCGTTCATGGACATGCGTACGGGATCATCCGGTTTTCTGTGCACGTTGCCCGGCGAGGGCAAAGGCATCACCTATCACGTGGCAGTCTGCTTTATCGATGCGGAACGTCCTACCGGCGTGCTGTTCACCAGCTTCGTGGGCGTGGGGCGGAGGTCGTTCGGCGTGCTTGCCGAGCCCGGCGCATTGCAGGGCCAGCTAGCCGCCAGTGGCGAGGCGCTGTGCCGCCTGGCCATCGGCCAGGTGGTGCGCGACCAGCTTCATGACAAGGCGCGCGAGGGCGACTATGTGCTCGACCTCGCTGCCGTGCCATGGGACGGCGAGCTGAGGACGGTCGGCGCGGGGCTCAGGACGGCCCGGCCGCATGTGCGCGTGCTTGGGTAAGGCGCCGGCCGCAACGGCCACGCTATCTTACCTGACTGCCGAATATCAGATCTTGAACACCGGGGCGCCGTGGCGCTCCAGCAGCGCTTCGATCAGCGCCATGTCGGCGATTTCGGGGGTGCGGTCTTCCACCGCGCGCGACGGCCCGCAATAGGTGGCCGTCACATGACGCCTGACGGTCAGCACGCCGGCCGCGGGCGGCGGCACTTCCACCGCTCGCCACGGTGCATGCCGGTAGCTGCCTTCCTGCCAGCCTTCCGGCGTCAGGTGCATGGCTTCCCATTCTTCGATGACGGACATGATCGGTTCTCCTTTGCTGAGAGATGAATCGTTGCGGGACGGCACGCGCCGGCGCGGCGCATGCCAGGACGAGGACGCGCCGGCTTACGACTTGTGCCGGTAATTGATGCGTCCCTTGGTGAGGTCGTACGGCGACATCTCCAGCGTGACGCGGTCACCGGCCAGCACGCGGATGCGGTTCTTCTTCAGTCGCCCGGACGAATACGCCCAGACTTCAAAGCCGTTTTCCAGGATCACGCGGAAACGGTTGTCGGGCAGGACTTCGGATACCTTGCCGCCAAATTCGACCAGTTCTTCTTTTGCCAAGGAGGCTCCTTGCTGTAGCCGCGCCGGCATGGCGCGAGCTGTTGTGATGGCCTTGCCGGCCAGGTGAGGGTGCTTACTGCTGGCGCAGGCGCGCCGCGGCATGTTCGCCGGCACGGCGTGCCGCCTGCCTGGCGCGCGCTTCGGAGCGGTGCGTATCGTGGCGCATGGCCACGTTGGCAACGATGCGCTCGGCGCCGTTGCGGTACTCCGCGATCATGTAGGTCGCGAACCAGAGGCCGGGTTCCTGCTGGATCGGATAGACGGAAACGGTGTACGGGCTGTGACTGCGGTGATGGCTGAGGTGTTGGTTGCTTTGCTTCAATGTGTTGCCTGTTCATGGGCGCGGCCGCGCGCGGCGCGGTGCATCGGTGCGATGCATGCGGCGCAAGGTGGCGACCGTTCGCCGTTGCTGTAGGCCAGCGTCGTGGCCGGCGCGAGGCGCGGGCGGGGAGTCTGGCGTGAAGTGGACCATGCCTGCGCAAGCCGATACGCCAGGTACAGGCGCGATCGTTGCGGAGCGGACGTGCCGCCGGTCGGAAAGGGTGGTGGGCCAATCGTGAATCGTGTCGTCGATCCGGCCCGTGAAGAATCGGGTGTACTTCCCCGATTTGCCGCGGCTGTATGTCTTGTTGGGGTGTTCCGCGGCTGACGCAACGGGGTCGGGCGTGCTGCCGATCCGTGCGGAGGAAGGCCGATGATACCACGTAGGGCGCTTTCCTGCCCGGGTGACGGGCGCTGCCCCTGTAGCGGTGCCCTGTGCGTGGCTCAGTCTTCGCGGATCTGCGCAAAGCGCACGGTCAGGAAATCGATCAGCTCGCGCACCGATGGCAGCAGGCCACGGCGCGAGGGGAACACGGCGTGGATCATGCCGCCCTTGACCGACCAACCCGGCAGGATCTTCACCAGCCGGCCGCTGCGCAGCTCGTCGCTGACCATCATCGTCGGCAACTGCACGATGCCGGCACCGGCGAGCGCGGCGGCGCGCAGCATGATCATGTCGTCGGTGACCAGCCGCGGCTTGTGGGGCAGCTCGGCGCTGGCGCCGTCGGGGCCCTGCAGCGACCAGGTGTGCAGCGCGCGCGGCGGGCCCGAGTCCAGCGTCGGCAGCGCATTGAGGTCCGCCGGCGCGGACACCGTGCCGCGTCCCGCCATCAGCGACGGACTGGCCACGATGCACCAGGCGCGCTCGGCCAGCACGCGCATCACCAGGTCGCTGTCCTCCAGTGGCGGCACCCGCACGCGGATCGCCAGGTCCACCCCTTCGGCAACCACGTCGACACGCCGGTTGGTGGCCTCCAGATGCACCGTGACCTTGGGGTTTGCCGCCAGGAAGTCCGCGATCATGTCGCCCACGCGCGTATGCAGCAGCGCCACGGGGCAGGTCATGCGCACCAGCCCGCTGGGCTCGGCGCGCGTGCGCTCGATCGCGCTCTCCGCCGCCTCCGCTTCCACCAGCATCGCCTTGCAGTGCGCGTAGTAGGTCTGGCCCAGCTCGGTCACCGAGAAGCGGCGCGTCGAGCGCTGGATCAGCCGCACGCCCAGCCGCTCTTCCAGCAGCGCCACGCGCCGGCTGAGCTTGGACTTGGGGATGCCAAGCACGCGGCCCGCGGGCGCAAAGCCCTGATGGTCGACCACCTGCGCGAAGTAGTACAGGTCATTGAGGTCTGGATGCAAGGCCGGGCTCCTGTCGTCCTGTCAGTAGGACGCTGAGGGCCGATTTTCCGGCCTAGCGGGGTGTTCTGCCAAGACCTAAGCTTTTGCCACGGTCGGCACCGCACTGCCGGAGCCGACGGATCGTCAACCTCTGCCAAGGAGAATGCGCAATGACTACTCCCGCCAATTTCGACGGCAACCGCCCCGTGCTTGACCCCGCCGATACGGCCATGCTGCTGATCGACCACCAGAGCGGCCTGTTCCAGACCGTGGGCGACATGCCGATGCCGGAACTGCGCGCCCGCGCTGCCGCGCTGGCAAAGATGGCCACGCTGTGCAAGCTGCCGGTGATCACCACGGCGTCAGTGCCGCAGGGCCCCAACGGCCCGCTGATCCCGGAGATCCACGAAAACGCGCCGCACGCAAAGTACGTCGCGCGCAAGGGCGAGATCAATGCCTGGGACAACCCCGACTTTGTCGCCGCGGTGCGCGAGACTGGCCGCAAGACGCTGATCATTGCCGGCACCATCACCAGCGTGTGCATGGCGTTCCCGTCGATCAGCGCGGTGGCCGATGGCTACAAGGTGTTCGCGGTGATCGATGCGTCGGGCACGTATTCCAAGATGGCGCAGGAAATCACGCTCGCGCGCATCGTGCAGGCTGGTGTGGTGCCGATGGATACCGCCGCTGTGGCCTCTGAGCTGCAGCAGACGTGGAACCGTCCGGATGCGCAGCAATGGGCCGAGGTTTATACGCAGATCTTCCCGGCGTACCGCCTGTTGATCGAAAGCTATACCAAGGCGCAGGAAGTTGAGAAGAAGCACGAGGTGCTGGATTCGCAGCGCTGATCCCTCGTGCGGGACATCGAGCCGGACAAGTTCAAGAACAACGTGCTGGCACTGGCCGACCTCGCCAAGTACTTCAAGCTGCCGACTATCCTGACCACCAGCTTCGAGGACGGCCATACAGCATACAGCGACACGGCATAGCGTGCCGCCGGTTTGCTCCCCTCTCACGCTTGCGAGAGAGGGGCAGGGGGTGAGGGCAGGCATGTCTGCTACGACGCAACACCTTGGTCCGCGAAGGCCCGACCCTCACCCTAGCCCTCTCCCACAAGTGGGAGCGGGGACCGGTTGGTGGCAGAGAAAGCGATTTCGCTTCGCTCAAGCCTCCTTTACCGCA
This sequence comes from Cupriavidus necator, assembly GCF_040578825.1. GTDB lineage: Bacteria > Pseudomonadota > Gammaproteobacteria > Burkholderiales > Burkholderiaceae > Cupriavidus > Cupriavidus necator_E. The sequence goes on from NZ_JBEFLI010000026.1 coordinate 8,440, forward strand.
GCCACAGGCACAGGCGCCGCGCTAATCCCCGCCTGCGCCGACGCCGACCTCCGATTGTCAATCAGCGACACCGCCAGCACCGCAATCACTGCCGGAATCGCGATCGCCATGAAGTTCTGCTGCAACGGCAGCGACATCCCCACAAGAACGCCGATCACGATCGGCGCCAGGATTGCGCCGCTGCGGCCCACGCCCGAGGCCCAGCCGATGCCGGTGCCGCGCACCGCCATCGGATAGAACTGCCCCGCGTACGCATAGGTAACGATCTGCGTGCCGATGGTCGAGGCACCGGCCAGCCCCACCACGACAAACAGCGCGGCACTCGGCATCGGATATCCCAGCAGCGTGATCGACACCGCGGCGAGCGAGTACATGCCGATCAGCACGTACTTGATCGGCAGCCGGTCCGCCAGCCAGCCGCCACCGATCGCACCGATCATCGCGCCGAAGTTCAGCACCAGCACGAAGGTCAGCGCCGAGCCCAGGCTGTAGCCGGCACCGGCCATCAGCTTGGTCAGCCACGAGCTGAGCGCGTACACCATAAACAGGCACATAAAAAACGCCACCCAGAACATCACCGTGCTGAAGCCGCGGCCGTCCTGGAACAGGCGGCGGATCGGCGCGCTGCCGGCCTTGTCGTCAGCGGCCAGCGTGAACACGTCGCCGGCCTGCGCGCGGTACGACGGCACCAGCCGCGACACCACTGACTGCAGCGCAGCGGTCTGGCCGGTGCGGATCAGGTAAGGCATCGACTCCGGCAGCGAGCGCAGCACCAGCGGGATCATCAGCACCGGCAGGCCCGCGGCAAGAAACACCGACTGCCAGCCATAGCTCTCGATCAGTCCCTTGCCCAGCAGCGCGGCCAGCATGCCGCCGACCGAATAGCCGCTGAACATCAGCGTCACCAGTGTGCCGCGCAGCTTGCGCGGCGAGTACTCGGTCATCTGCGCCACCACGTTGGGCATCACGCCGCCGATGCCCAGCCCTGCGAGAAAGCGCGTGATGCTGAATGTCACCGGGTCGCTGGTAAAGCCCGCCGCCGCGGTGAAGATACTGAACAGCGCAATGCAGATGGCGATCGCGCGCCGGCGGCCGATGCGGTCGGCCACGGTGCCGAGGAAAATCGCGCCGAACATCATGCCGAACAGCGCCGAGCTGACCATAAAGCCCGCGCTGGTGGCGGTCACGCCCATCTGTTTCATGATCGATGGCAGCGCGATGCCGGCCACGGCCAGGTCATAGCCGTCGAAGATGATGATCAGCGCGCACCAGAACAGGATGAGCGCGTGGAAGCGGTTGAAGCGGGCCTCGTCGGCCAGCTTGTGGACATCGATATGACGCATGGTTTGTCTCCGGTATGGTGGTATGGCGGGGCGGCCGGCGTTGCCGGTCATGCCACCGCGGCGGCGCGCTCTTCGGCGGCCTTCAGTTCGCGCTCGCGCAAGACGAAGCGCTGGATCTTGCCCGTGGCGGTCTTGGGCAGTGTCTCGACAAACTCGATCGCACGCGGGTACTTGTAGGGGGCCAGGCGCTCCTTGACGAAGGTCTTCAGCTCGCCATCGCCTAGCTGCGCGCCGGCCTTCAGCACCACGAAGGCCTTGGTCTTGAGCAGCCCTTCATGATCCGGCACGCCGATTACCGCGGCTTCCAGCACGGCGGGGTGCTGCACCAGCGTGGCCTCCACCTCGAACGGCGATACGTAGATGCCGCTGACCTTGAGCATGTCGTCGCTGCGCCCGGCGTAGCTGTAGCTGCCGTCGGGATTGCGCAGGTACTTGTCGCCGCTCCTGGTCCAGCCGCCGCGGAAGGTCTCGCGCGATTTCTCGCGGTTGGCCCAGTACATCATCGCGGCGCTGGGCCCCTGGATATAGAGTTCGCCGATCTCGCCATCGGGCACCGCGCGGCCTTCTTCGTCGCGCAGTTCGATGGCGTAGCCCGGCACCGGCCAGCCGGTGGTGCCGTAGCGCACCTGGCCGGGGCGGTTGGACAGGAAGATATGCAGCATCTCGGTGGAGCCGATGCCGTCGATGATCTCGCAGCCGAAATGCGCGGTGAAGCGCTGGCCGATGTCGGCGGGCAAGGCTTCGCCCGCGGACGAGCACAGCCGCAGCGCTACCTCGCCGCGCGCGGGCAGCGCCGGCGACGCCAGCATGCCGGCGTAGCCTGTGGGCGCGCCGAAGAACACGGTCGGCTTTTGCTCGCGCCAGCGGCGGAAGGTGGCTTCCGGCGTGGGCCGCTCGGCCATCAGCACTACCGTTGCGCCCACGCTGAGCGGAAAGCTCAGGCCGTTGCCAAGCCCGTAGGCAAAGTACAGCTTGGCCGCGGAAAAACAGATGTCCTGCTCGTGCAGGCCCAGCACCGGTCCCGCATACAGTGCCGCGGTCCAGTACGGATTACCGTGGCTGTGCACCACGCCCTTGGGCTTGCCGGTCGAGCCGGACGAGTAGAGCCAGAAGCCGGGGTCGTCCGCGCTGGTGGCGGCAGGTTCCGCCAGCGGCATTTGCGCGGCAAGCACCGCATCCAGTCCGACCATGCCGTCGGGCACGGCGCCGTGCGCGCGCGACACGAACACCTGCCTGACTTCGTGATCGGGGCGCGCCAGCGCATCCTGCAGCACCGGCAGCAGCGCGCCCGACACCAGCACCGCCTGCGCGCGGCTGTGCTGCAGCATGTAGGCGTAGTCGTCGGCGGTCAGCAGCGTGTTGACGGCCACGGGCACGATGCCCGCGTACATCGCCCCGAGGAAGCACACCGGCCAGTCGCTGCAGTCGTGCATCAGCAGCAGCACCCGCTCCTCGCGGCGGATGCCGGCGCCGAGCAGTGCGGCGGCCATGCGGCGCACCTGTTGGTCAAGTTCGCCGTAGGTGAGCTGGCCGTCGTCATCGATATAGGCAGTCTTGCCGGCGCGCTGCGTATTGCCTGCGAGCAGGTATGCGGCAAAGTTGAAAGGCGTGCCCGGTGGCTGGACGGTGCGTTCAGCAGTCGTGGCGGTCATGCGTGTCTCCCCGTTTCTGGTGTACGGTGCGTGTGCTGCGTGCCGCCATGCGGACGTGGCGGCGCGCGGATGTGGAGGCTGGGGCCAGGTCGCTCAGGCGAGGCCGCCGAGCACCGCGGTGCTGGCCTGGATCGCGCTGCGCCGGTGATAGAAGTTCAGCGCGCGCAGGCCGCCCAGTTCTTCGCCGCCGCCGGCGCGGCCGGGGCCGCCGTGCAGCGATTGCGGCATCACGTTGCCGTGGCCGGTGTGGAGTTGCGCCACGTCGGGCGAGATCACATGGACGCGGCCGTGGCTGTCGGCCAGCTCCACCGCGGCGGCGCCCAGCGCGGCAGCATCGCTGCCATAGAGCGATGCCACCAGCGAGCCCTGGCCGCGGCGCACCAGCGACAGCGCGTGGGCGGTATCGCGATAGGGCAGCAGCGTGGCGACCGGGCCGAACACTTCGGTGTCGTGGACGACATCGGCGGCGTCGGCATCGGTGACGCCAAACAGCGCCGGGCCGAGGCAGCAGGCCACGGCGGCATCGGCATCGACCAGCGGCTGCCGCGTGCCGTCATGCAGCACCTGCGCGTGCTGGCGCAGGTTCTCCAGGCCCGCTTGCACGGCACGGAACTGCGCGCGGCTGACCAGCGCGCCCATGCGCACCGTGTCGCTGCGGGGATTGCCGACGGTTACCTTGGACAAGCGCGCGCCGATCGCTTCGGCGGCCTGCCCATACAGCGCATCGGGCACGAACACGCGCCGGATCGCGGTGCATTTCTGGCCCGACTTGACCGTCATCTCGCGCACCACTTCCTTGACCAGCAGGTCGAAGGCGGCGCTGTCGGAGCCGTCCTGCGGCAGCAGCACCGCGGAGTTGATGCTGTCGGCCTCGATATTCACGCGCACCGAGCGTTGTGCGATGGCCGGATGCGAGCGGATCACGGCAGCCGTATCGGCCGATCCGGTGAACGACACCACATCGAACGGTTGCAGCTGATCGAGCAACCCGGCCGAGCTGCCGCACACCACCGACAGCGCCCCGGCCGGCAGCACGCCAGCCTCGACCACGTCGCGCACCATGCGCTGCGTCAGCCATGCGGTTGCCGTGGCGGGTTTGACGATCACCGGCACGCCCGCCAGCAATGCGGGCGCGGCCTTCTCCCACAACCCCCAGCTCGGAAAGTTAAAGGCATTGATCAACAGCGCCACGCCGCGCGTGGGCACCAGCACATGCTGCGACTGGAACAGCGGATCCTTGCCAAGGCGCGCGGCCTCGCCATCAAGCAGGTAATGCCGGTCACCGAGCGTGTCGCCCAGCTTCGCATAAGTGCCCAGCGTGAAGATGCCGCCATCGATATCGACTGCCGAATCGTTCTTCACCGTGCCGCTGTTGGCGGTGGCAATCTCGTAGTACGCATCGCGGTTGGCCTGCAGCACCTTGACCACATCGGCCAGCAGCGCCGCACGCTGGCGGTAGTTCAGCGCGCGCAGTGCCGCGCCACCTTGTTCGCGCGCAAAGGCAAAGCCCGCCGCAAGGTCCAGCCCGGTGGCATCGACGCGCACCAGCTCATCGCCCAGCACCGGGTCGAACAGCGCCGTGCCGGCACCGCTGCCGGTTTGCCACTTGCCGCCGAGGTAGTTGGAAAGCAATTCAGTCATGACGGATCTCAGCGCGTGAAGTCGATGCGGCCTTCCGGCAGCAGGTAGAGCACCAGCGCGCGGCCGTTGCTGACGGTGGGGCGATGGGCGCTGCCCGGTGGGCACACGAGCCACCCCGCGGGGCGACCGTCGAACCGCGCATCGCCTTCGAGCGGCATGATCAGGTCGATCTCGCCATTGGGATGGGTATGGTGCGGGCCGGCAATGTCCTGCATGTCGACCACGTCCACCGAGAAGCCGTGCAGGTCGTCGGCGGGCTTGAAAATGCGGCCGTAGCGGATGCCGCCGCCTTCGCGCTCGCACAGCCAGCCTTCGGCTACGCCTGCCTGGCAGGCTTGCTTCAGGTTTGCATAAGTGAGGCTGCCGGCGCCATGCTCGGCATTGAGCCAGGCGTCGAGTGCGGCATCGAGCGGGCGGCCGGCCAGTTGCGCGGTGAGCTGCGCGATCTGGCTGCGGAATTCGGTCGGTGACATAAGTGAGGGGGCTCCGTCTGATTCGCCAGTTGCTATCGCTGACGTCATGCATTATTGTGCATGTATGAAAAATAGGACCACCGAGAAATCATGTCAAGCACTATATTGCATGAATCTGGGTTAACCCGGGATGAACACCTGCAAGATGATGCCGGCGTCGCCGCCGCCAATGGCGCGGATAAAAACCCGTTCCTGGTCGCGCTGGGCGAGCGCGTACGCGAACTGCGCGCCCGCCGCGGCCTGACGCGCAAGGCAGCGGCGCAGGCGGCCGGGGTGTCGGAGCGCCACCTGGCCAATCTGGAATATGGCAGTGGCAACGCCTCGATCCTGGTGCTGCAGCACATCGCCGATGCCTTGCAGTGCTCGCTGGCCGGCCTGCTCGGCGACGTGACCACGTCCTCGCCCGAATGGATCCTGTTGCGTGAGCTGCTGGAACATCGTGATGAAGCCACGCTGCGGCGCGTGCGCATTGCCGTCGGCGAAATGCTCGGCACCGGCGGCGAGAACGCCGAACAGGCCGCGCGCAGCCCGCGTGTGGCGCTGATCGGCCTGCGCGGCGCCGGCAAGACCACGCTGGGCGGCATGCTGGCCGAGGATCTCGACTTTCCCTTTGTCGAGCTGAGCCGCGAAATCGAGAAGTTTGCCGGCTGCAGCATTGCCGAGATCCAGGGCCTGTACGGCATGAACGCTTACCGCCGCTACGAGCGCCGCGCGGTGGAAGAAGCCATCCAGATCTATCCCGAAGCCGTGATCGCTACGCCTGGCGGACTGGTGTCGGATCCGGCCACCTTTAATTTGCTGCTGGCCCACTGCACCACGGTCTGGCTGCAGGCCGACCCCGAAGACCATATGGAGCGCGTGCGCGCGCAGGGCGACTTCCGGCCAATGGCGGCCAGCAAGGAGGCGATGGAAGACCTGCGCCATATCCTGGCGGGCCGGGCGGCGTTCTATTCCAAGGCGGAGTTCTCGCTCAATACCAGTGCACAGCCGCTGGAGCCGACCTTTGCCGCGCTGCGCGAGCTGGTACGCAAGGCGCTGCAGATGCCGGTGTGATGGCTGAAACGCAATAGACCGGAAGAGTGGGCAGCGGCAGACACTTCTCAAGGAATCTGCACAATAGTGCTTGCAGGAAATCTGTTTGATGAACTATAGTTCGTCTCACCAGATTCTTGTCCATGCACGATAGTGCAGTTCCGCAGAGGAGACAACGCCGTGACCATCGCCCCCCGCGTCGACTACCAGACCGACCCTTCCCAATACAAGCACCTGAAGCTGAAGTTCGAGGGCCCCCTCGCCACGCTGGCGGTGGACATCGACGAGAACGCCGGCCTGCGTCCTGGCTACAAGCTCAAGCTCAACAGCTACGACCTCGGCGTCGACATCGAACTGAACGATGCGCTCAACCGCATCCGCTTCGAGCATCCGGAAGTGCGCACCGTGGTCGTCACCAGCGGCAAGGACAAGGTGTTCTGCTCCGGCGCCAATATCTTCATGCTGGGCGTCAGCAGCCATGCGTGGAAGGTCAACTTCTGCAAGTTCACCAACGAGACCCGTAACGGCATCGAGGATTCCTCGCAGCACAGTGGCCTGAAGTTCCTGGCCGCGGTCAATGGCGCCTGCGCCGGCGGCGGCTATGAACTGGCGCTGGCCTGCGACGAGATCCTGCTGGTGGACGACCGCTCGTCGGCCGTCAGCCTGCCGGAAGTGCCGCTGCTGGGCGTGCTCCCCGGCACCGGCGGCCTGACCCGGGTGACCGACAAGCGCCATGTGCGCCATGATCTGGCCGATATCTTCTGCACCACCACCGAAGGCGTGCGGGGCCAACGCGCCAAGGACTGGCGCCTGGTCGACGATATCGCCAAGCCCGCCGTGTTCGCGCAGAAGGTGCAGGAGCGCGCGCTGGCGCTGGCCGCGCAAAGCGATCGTCCGGCCGATGCGCAGGGCGTGGCGCTCCGGCCGATCGAGCGGACGATCGAAGCGGATGCGCTGCGCTATACGCATGTGACGGTCGAGATCGATCGCGCCGGCCGTACCGCGACCTTCACCGTGAAGGCGCCCGTCGGTGCGCAACCGCAAAGCATCGAAGAGATCGTCGCCACCGGCGCCGCATGGTATCCGCTGCAACTGGCGCGCGAACTGGACGACGCGATCCTGTCGATGCGCACCAATGAACTCGACATCGGCACCTGGCTGATCAAGACCGCCGGCGACGCCGCCGCGGTACTGGCCAACGACGCCACGCTGCTGGCGCACAAGGACCACTGGCTGGTGCGCGAGACCATCGGCCTGCTGCGCCGCACGCTGAGCCGCCTGGACGTGTCGTCGCGCAGCCTGTTCGCGCTGATCGAGCCGCAATCGTGTTTCGCCGGCACCTTCCTGGAACTGGCGCTGGCCTGCGACCGCAGCTACCACCTGGCGCTGCCGGACGACGAGGCGCGCGCGCCGAAGATCACCGTGGCGGAAGTCAATTTCGGCCTGTACCCGATGGCCACCGGCCAGAGCCGCCTGGGTCGCCGCTTCTATGACGAACAGCCCGCGCTGGATGCCGTGCGCGCCAAGGCCGGCCAGCCGCTCGATGCCGATGCCGCCTACGCGCTGGGCCTCGTCACCGCCAACCCCGACGATATCGACTGGACCGACGAAGTGCGCATCGCGCTGGAAGAGCGCGTGGCGATGTCGCCCGACGCGCTCACCGGCATGGAAGCCAACCTGCGCTTCAACGGCCAGGAAAACATGTTCACCCGCATCTTCGGCCGCCTGACCGCGTGGCAGAACTGGATCTTCCAGCGTCCCAACGCGGTGGGCGACAAGGGTGCGCTCAAGGTCTACGGCAAGGGCGACAAGGCCGCCTTCGACTGGAACCGCGTCTGATCCAGCCTCACACGACAACCGAATCGTCCCACGAAGGAGACCACCATGTCCGGCATCAACTACAGCGACAAGATCCCCAACAACGTCAACCTGAGCGAAGACCGCACCCTGCAGCGCGCGCTCGAGCAGTGGCAGCCCAACTACCTGAGCTGGTGGAACGACATGGGCCCGGAAGGCTCGCACAGCCATGACATCTACCTGCGCACCGCCATCAGCGTCGATCCGCAGGGCTGGGCGCACTTCGGCCACGTCAAGATGCCGGACTACCGCTGGGGCATCTTCCTGAACCCGGCCGAAGCCAACCGCAAGATCCATTTCGGCGACCACAAGGGCGAAGACGCCTGGCAGGACGTGCCCGGCGAATACCGCGCCAACCTGCGCCGCATCATCGTGACGCAGGGCGATACCGAACCGGCGTCGGTCGAGCAGCAGCGCCACCTGGGCCTCACCGCCCCCAGCATGTACGACCTGCGCAACCTGTTCCAGGTCAACGTGGAAGAGGGCCGCCACCTCTGGGCCATGGTCTACCTGCTGCACAAGTACTTCGGCCGCGACGGGCGCGAGGAGGGCGAAGCGCTGCTGGAGCGCCGCAGCGGCCAGCAGGACAATCCCCGCATCCTGCAGGCGTTCAACGAGCAGACGCCGGACTGGCTGTCGTTCTTCATGTTCACCTACTTCACCGACCGCGACGGCAAGTTCCAGCTGTGCGCGCTCGCCGAAAGCGCCTTCGATCCGCTGGCGCGCACCACCAAGTTCATGCTGACCGAGGAAGCGCACCACATGTTCGTGGGCGAGTCCGGCGTGTCGCGCGTGATCCAGCGCACCTGCCAGGTGATGAACGAACTCAAGACCGACGATCCCGCCAGGCTGCGCGCGGCCGGCGTGATCGACCTGCCGACGCTGCAGCGCTACCTGAACTTCCACTACAGCGTCACCATCGACCTGTTCGGCGCCGATGAGTCGAGCAACGCCGCCACCTTCTACAGCACCGGCCTGAAAGGCCGCTACGAAGAAGGCAAGCGCATGGACGACCACGTGCTCAAGGGCCAGACCTACCGCATCCTGCAGGCGCAGAACGGCCAGCTGACCGAGAAGGAAGTGCCGATGCTCAACGCGCTCAATGAAGTGCTGCGCGACGACTACATCAAGGACAGCATGGGCGGCGTGGAGCGCTGGAACAAGGTCATCGAGAAGGCCGGCATCCCGTTCCGCCTGAAGGTGCCGCACAAGGCCTTCCACCGCAATATCGGCGCGCTGGCCGGCGTCAAGGTATCGCCGGACGGTCGCGTGATCTCCGACGCCGAATGGCGCGACTTCCGCGACCAGTGGCTGCCCAGCGAAGGCGACCGCGCCTTTGTCGCCAGCCTGATGGGCCGCGTGGTCGAGCCGGGCAAGTTCGCCAACTGGATCGCGCCGCCGGTAATGGGCATCAACCGCCAGCCGGTGGATTTCGAGTACGTGCGCTTCAACTGATCTACAGGGCTTTTTTCCGCGCTGCCGGTTTGCTCCCCTCTCCCGCATGCGGGAGAGGGGCGGGGGTGAGGGCGGGAGTTTCAACGAAGCGCCGGTGCTTAAACCACCCCTCACCTGCCCTCTCCCCTGAGGGGAGAGGGGAACACCGAGGGCAGGGATGTAGGCCCTATGCCCTGGAAGCATGCTGAATCATCCGGAGACCGCCATGGACATGGCAGAAATTCAAGTCATCAAGCAGCACCTGATCGATCCCGAGATCTGCATCCGCTGCAACACCTGCGAAGCCACCTGCCCGGTGGGAGCGATCACGCACGATTCACGCAACTATGTGGTCGATGCCGACAAGTGCAACCTGTGCATGGCCTGCATTTCACCGTGCCCGACGGGCTCGATCGACAACTGGCGCGCCATGCCGCGGCTGCGCGCCTACAGCATCGAAGAACAGTTCGGCTGGGATGCGCTGCCGGAAGAGTTGTCGCCTGAGCAACTGGCTGACCTTGCGCCCGGCGCCGACGTGCAAACCGCAGCGCCCGAAGCCGCCGTATCGCCGCTGGCCGGCACCGGCGAAGAAGTGTTCAACAGCACCCGCTACGGCGCCACCGTACCGCCGTGGTCCGCCGCGCATGCCTACACCAACCTGTACGGCGCCAAGTCCGCGGACAAGACCATCACCGCAACCGTGACCGGCAATGTGCGCGTAACCGAAGTCGGCCGCGAGTACGACACCCACCATATCGTGCTCGATTTCGGCACCACGCCGTTCCCGGTGCTGGAAGGCCAGTCCATCGGCATCGTCCCGCCGGGCACCGACGCCGGCGGCCGCCCGCACCATGCGCGCCAGTACTCGATCGCCAGCCCGCGCAACGGCGAGCGTCCCGGCTACAACAACCTGTCGCTGACCATCAAGCGCGTGCTGCAGGATCATGACGGCAACCCGGTGCGCGGCGTGGCCTCCAACTACATGTGCGACCTCAAGGTCGGCGACAAGGTGGAAGTGATCGGACCGTTCGGCGCCAGTTTCCTGATGCCCAACCACCCGCGCTCCAGCATCGTGATGATCTGCACGGGCACCGGCAGCGCGCCGATGCGGGCCATGACCGAATGGCGCCGGCGCCTGCGCAAGGCCGGCAAGTTCGATGGCGGCAAGCTGATGTTGTTCTTCGGCGCGCGCACGCAGGAGGAGCTGCCTTATTTCGGCCCGCTGCAGAACCTGCCCAAGGACTTTATCGACATCAACCTGGCGTTCTCGCGCACCGCCGGGCAGCCGAAGCGCTATGTGCAGGACCTGATGCGCGAACGCGCGGCGGACCTGGCGGCGTTGCTGGCGAGTCCCGATACGTACTGCTATGTGTGCGGGTTGAAGAGCATGGAAGAGGGCGTGGTGCTGGCGTTGCGCGATGTGGCGCAGCAGGCCGGGTTGAATTGGGAGTCGCTGGCGGAAGGGCTGAAGCGCGACGGGCGGTTGCATCTGGAAACGTACTAAGCCGGTATCCATTCCCACAGACGCGCTCCCTCTCCCGCGCGCGGGAGAGGGAGCAGACAAGCGGGCTGCGGGACGTCAGGTGTGTGTAAAGCGCTTGTGCAGCTCACGCTTCGCGTCCAGCAGCACACCATCTGCGGCCTCAACCACCGCGTGCAGATGCGCCTCGCTCGCATCCAACAACGCCGCATACATCGCACTACACACGCCCCGCGCCGTCCGCCCCGGCCAGTCCTGCGGCAGCAGCGCCTCCGGCAAGTTGGGATCGCGCAGCAGCACGCGCCGATACTCATGCACCAGCAACGTCCGCACAAAGAACGCATCGGCCGGCGCGAACTGCGCCGCGTCCTCCGCCAGCGGTGAAAACCGCCGCAGCAGCGCCTGCCACGCGTCGGCCACATCGCCCAGCTTGAAAGTCTGGTGCATCAGCGCCTGCAAAGGCCGCAGCGAGAACGCCTCCAGGCTGCTGGCCTCCATCACCGCCACATATTCCTGCGCACGCGCCGCCTGGATGATCTCGCGCAGCGAGGCCAGGTCGGCATTGGGGTGCGCCAATACGCCGGGCGCGATCGCGCCGAATCCTTCCCACAGCAGTTCCCGCTTCAGCTTCTGCCGCACCGTGGCGCGTACATCACCGCGCACCAGCACCAGTGTCCAGCGCCCGTCCCATTCCGGCGCGTCGCCCGCATAGATGCGCTTGCCCGCGTGCAGCACGCGCTGCAAGCCGGCTTCGGACAGCCCGTAGTAACTGCGCCGGCCAATGCGCGTGGCGGCCAGCCAGTCGTCGGCGGTCAGGCGGAAGGTGGCAGTGCGCACCAGCCGGTCATTGATGCCGAACGGCGCCGCCAGCCGGATCAGGCTGCCCAGCCACACCGCCTGCGGCCGCGGCGCGACCACATCGCCGAACAGCGTGACCAGCAGCGAATTGGCGCCCAGCTTGAGCCCACGTGCCAGCCGCGCCACGCGGGGAGAAACCTGGTCGGTATCCGGGAGAGTCGGCATCGGGGTCTCGCAAAGTGATACACAAACGTCGATTGCTTGAATCAAATTGTATCACTACCATGCATTTCAACTTACGAGATTGACGCGGATCAAGCCCTCGAGCACGACCAAAACAAGTGGAGCAGGCGATGTACGCACAGCTGGTGGAAACAGGAGCAACAAGGCTCCGCGCGATAGAAGACATGGATCCGCAGGAGCGCGAGTTCCAGGCCCGCGTGGATGCCGGCATCAAGATCGAGGCCAAGGACTGGATGCCCGAGGCGTATCGCAAGACGCTGGTCCGCCAGATCTCGCAGCACGCGCATTCCGAGATCGTCGGCCAGCTGCCCGAGGGCAACTGGGTCACGCGCGCCCCCACGCTGGCGCGCAAGGCGGTGCTGCTGGCCAAGATCCAGGACGAGGCCGGCCATGGCCTGTACCTGTACAGCGCGGCCGAGACGCTGGGCGTGTCGCGCGACCAGATGCTGGGCGACCTGCACACCGGCAAGGCCAAGTACTCCAGCATCTTCAATTACCCCACGCTCGGCTGGGCCGATATCGGCATGATCGGCTGGCTGGTGGACGGCTCGGCCATCATCAACCAGGTGCCGCTGTGCCGCTGCTCGTTCGGCCCGTATGCGCGAGCCATGGTGCGCGTGTGCAAGGAAGAATCCTTCCACCAGCGCCAGGGCTACGACATCCTGCTGTCGCTGTGCAACGGCACGCCGGAGCAGAAGCAGATGGCGCAGGACGCGCTCAACCGCTGGTGGTGGCCGGCGCTGATGATGTTCGGCCCGTCCGACGGCGATTCGCCCAACAGCGCGCAATCGATGCAATGGCGCATCAAGCTGTTCTCCAACGACGAGCTGCGCCAGAAGATGGTCGACCAGACCGTGCCGCAGGCCGAATACCTGGGGCTGACCATTCCCGATCCGGCGCTGAAGTGGAACGAAGAGCGCGGCCACTATGACTTCGGCGAGATCGACTGGTCCGAGTTCTACAACGTGATCCAGGGCAACGGCCCTTGCAACCGCGACCGCCTGCGCACCCGCGTGCAGGCCTGGGAAGACGGCGCGTGGTTCCGCGACGCGCTGGTGGCCCACGCCGACAAGCACGCGCAGCAGGCCGCCGCCTGACCCCGCGGCGCCCGGCGCCGCTCCCCATCGAACACGTATGACACAGGAGGTTGCCATGAAAGAGTGGCCGCTTTGGGAGATCTTTATCCGCAGCCAGCACGGCCTGGCCCACAAGCACGTGGGCAGCCTTCACGCGCCCGACGGCGAAATGGCGATCAACAATGCCCGCGACGTCTACACGCGCCGCAACGAGGGCGTCAGCGTCTGGGTGGTGAAGGCCGGCGACGTGGTCGCCAGCAGCCCCGGCGACAAGGGCCCGCTGTTCGAGCCGGCCAACAGCAAGGTCTACCGCCACCCGACGTTCTTCCCGATGCCGGAAGCGGTCAAGCACATCTGATACGGCGCGCATCATGGACAACCACAAGCTCGCTCATCTTCACGAGTACCTGCTGCGCCTGGGCGACACCACGCTGGTGCTCGGCCAGCGCCTGTCGGAATGGTGCGGCCGCGGTCCGGCGCTGGAAGAGGACATCGCGCTGACCAACGTCGCGCTCGACCTGGTGGGGCAGACCCGCCTGTGGCTGGGCTATGCCGCCGAGGTGGAGGGCGCGGGGCGTACCGCCGACCAGCTTGCCTACCTGCGCGACGCGCAACAGTTCCGCAACCTGCTGCTGGTGGAGCAGCCCAACGGCAGCTATGCCGATACGCTGGCGCGCCAGTTCCTGTTCGACGCCTGGCATTACTTCGCGCTGGAGGGCCTGCAGCGCTCGACCGATGCGCGCATCGCCGAGATCGCCGCCAAGTCGCTCAAGGAAGTCACCTACCACGTGCGCCGCAGCGCGGACCTGGTCGTGCGCCTGGGCGACGGCACCGAAGAGAGCCACCGCCGCATGCAGGACGCCTTCGACGACCTGTGGATGTTCACTGGCGAACTGTTCGAGGCCGATGCGGCCGAGGCCGCGCTGGTGCGGGACGGCGTGATGCCGGATCCGGTCTCGCTGGCCGAGCCCTGGCAGCGCTACGTCACTGACGTGCTGGCAGAAGCCACGCTGCGCGTGCCCGCCAGCCAGTGGGCGCAGAGCGGCGGCCGCCATGGCCGCCATACCGAACACCTCGGCTATCTGCTGGCCGAAATGCAGTTCCTGCAACGCGCCTATCCCGGCGCGCAGTGGTGAGCGCCATGACCGCGCAAGCGCTGGCACGCCCCGCCCTCGAACAGGTCTGGCGCTGGCTCGATACGGTGCCCGATCCGGAGATCCCGGCGATTTCCGTGGTGGACCTTGGGATCGTGCGCAACGTGGTGTGGGTCGGTGAGACCTGCGTCGTCACCATCACGCCGACCTATTCCGGCTGCCCGGCGATGACGGTGATCCGCGAAGGCATCGAAAGCGCGCTCGCGGCACACGGCGTGGATTCCGTGCGGGTGCAGACGCAACTGGCGCCGGCCTGGACCACCGACTGGATGACCCCGCGCGGCAAGGCCAGCCTGACCGGCTACGGCATCGCGCCGCCGGCGCAGCAGGTGATCGACATCAGCGGTATCAGCCGCAAGGCGGCGTCCGCGCTGGTGGTGGCCTGCCCGCACTGCGGCTCGCGCCATACGCGGCTGGTCAGCCAGTTTGGCTCGACCGCGTGCAAGGCGCTGTACCGCTGCGGCGACTGCAAGGAACCGTTCGATTATTTCAAGGCGCATTGAGCCATGAGCAAATTCCATGAACTGACCGTGGCCTCGGTCACGCGCGAAACCCGCGACGCCGTGGCCGTCACCTTCGCCGTGCCGGATGAACTGGCCGACACCTACCGCTACGTGCAGGGCCAGCACCTGACGCTGCGCACCGGCATCGGCGGCGAGGACGTGCGCCGTTCCTACTCGATCTGCTCGGCGGTGCAGGACGAACAACTGCGCGTGGCGATCAAGCGTGTCGACGGCGGCCTGTTCTCCAACTGGGCCAACGAGCAGCTGCAGCCCGGCATGAAGCTGGAAGTGATGCCGCCGTCCGGCCACTTCAACGTGCCGCTGTCCGCCACGCACGCCAGGCACTACGTGGCCTTCGCCGCTGGCAGCGGCATCACGCCGATGCTGTCGATCATCAAGACCACGCTGCAGGCCGAGCCGGAAAGCCGCTTCACCCTGTTCTACGGCAACCGCGCCTCGTCGTCGGTGTTGTTCAAGGAAGAGCTGGAAGACCTGAAGGACAGCTACCTGCAGCGCTTCAACCTCGTGTTCGTGCTCAGCCGCGAGCAGCTTGATATCGACCTGTTCAATGGCCGTATCGATGGCGAGAAGGTCAATGCCTTGCTGAAGCACTGGGTGAAGCCACAGGACATCGACGTCGCCTTTATCTGCGGCCCGCATTCGATGATGGAAGAGGTGTCGCAGGCGCTGCAGGACAACGGCGTCGACAAGGCCCGCATCAAGCGCGAACTGTTCGCCACCAGCATCCCTTCGGCGCGCCCGGCGGCGCATGCGCACAAGCAGGCCGGCCAGCAGCAGTGCGAGGTCACCGTGATCCAGGACGGCCGCACGCGCAGCTTCACGCTGGAGAAGAACAAGGAGACCGTGCTGGACGCGGCGCTGGCGCAAGGCATCGAGCTGCCTTACTCGTGCAAGGGCGGGGTCTGCTCGACCTGCCGCTGCAAGCGCATCGAAGGCGAGGTCGACATGGACGTCAACTTCGCACTGGAAGACTACGAAGTCGCGCGCGGCTTCATCCTGAGCTGCCAGAGCTATGCCGTCAGCGACAAGCTGGTGATCGACTTCGACCAGGAAACCTGAAGCGTCTCCTGTCATCCCCAAACATTCAGAACCCATTTCGCCCCCGGAGCAAGCCGTGTCCCATCCGTTTTTCGAGCGCCACCAGGCGCTGCTGGAACAAGCCACCCAAGCCATCGCCGCGCGCGGCTACTGGAGCCCGTTCGCCGAAATGCCGAGCCCCAAGGTCTATGGCGAGAACGCCAACGCCGACGGCAAGGCCGCCTTTGAAGCCCGCCTGAACCAGCCCTTTGCACTGTCGCAGCCGGGCACCGTCGGCCAGGCCGGCAAGGAAGTCTCGCCCTATGGCCCGGAACTGGGCATCACCTATCCGAAGCCGGACCTCGACCAGCTCTTTGCCGGCGTCGCCGAGGGTATGCCCGCCTGGCGCAAGGCGGGGCCGGAAGCCTGGGTCGGCGTTTCGCTGGAGATCCTGCAGCGGCTGAACCGCCGCAGCTTCGAGATCGCCTACGCGGTGATGCACACCACCGGCCAGGCCTTCATGATGGCATTCCAGGCCGGCGGCCCGCACGCGCAGGACCGCGGACTGGAAGCCGTCGCCTACGCCTGGGACGAGATGCGCCGCATCCCGAAGCAGGCGGTCTGGGAAAAGCCGCAGGGCAAGAACGAGCCGCTGCGCATGGAGAAGCGCTACACCGTGGTGCCGCGCGGCGTGGGCCTGGTGATCGGCTGCTGCACCTTCCCGACCTGGAACGGCTATCCGGGCCTGTTCGCCAGCCTGGCCACCGGCAATGCGGTGGTGGTCAAGCCGCACCCGGGCGCGATCCTGCCGCTGGCGATCACCGTCGAGGTGGCGCGCGAGGTGCTGCAGGAAGCCGGCTTCGACACGAACCTGGTCACGCTGGTGGCCAACGATCCGACCGAGCGCATGGCGTCGAAGCTGGCGCTGCGCCCCGAAGTGCGCCTGATCGACTTCACCGGCAGCAGCGCCAACGGCGACTGGCTGGAGCGCAATGCGCACCAGGCGCAGGTCTACACCGAGAAGGCCGGGGTCAACCAGATCGTGATCGACTCTACTGCCGACTTCAAGGGCATGGTGCGCAATATCGCGTTCTCGCTGTCGCTGTATTCGGGCCAGATGTGCACGGCGCCGCAGAACATCTACGTGGCGAAGGATGGCATCGATACGCCGGAAGGGCGCGTCAGCTTCGACCAGGTGGCCGCGGCGATTGGCGAAGCGATCGGCAAGCTGAGCAGCGATCCCGCCAAGGCAGTGGAACTGCTGGGCGCGATCCAGAACGACGGGGTGGTGGAACGCATCGAATCGTCGCGTGCGCTGGGCGAGATCGTCGCCGACAGCCGCGCGCTGGAACACCCGGAATTCCCCCGCGCACGCGTCCGCACGCCGCTGGTGCTGAAGGTGGATGCCAGCGACGAGGGCAAGATCATGCAGGAACTGTTCGGCCCGATTTCGTTCATCGTTGCCACCGACAGCACCGCGCACAGCATCGCGCTGGCGCACCGCGGCGCGAAGGAACACGGCGCGCTGACGTTGTCCGCCTACACCACGGATGCCGGCGTGACTGAAGCCATTCGCGATGCCGCGGAAGATGCGGGCGTGGCGCTGTCGCTGAACCTCACCGGCGGCGTGTTCGTGAACCAGTCGGCCGCGTTCAGCGACTTCCATGCCACCGGCGCCAACCCGGCGGCCAATGCGTCGCTGTCGGATGCGGCCTTTGTCGCCAACCGCTTCCGCGTGGTGCAGAGCCGGTCGCATATCTGAGGCACAGCCTGCAGTCGTAGTACCCCGGCGCCAGCCCCCCTTGCTTGCGGCGCCATCATAACGAGATGGAGCAGACAATGGTTCAACGCATACCCAACCTCAACGAGCTGGAGCCGATCGAACGCGCCAGCCGCGACGAACTGCAGGCGCTGCAGCTGGAACGGCTGAAATGGAGCGTGCGCCATGCCTATGACAACGTGCCGCATTACCGCAAGGCCTTTGCCGCGGCGGGGGTGCATCCGGACGACCTGCGGTCGTTGTCGGACCTGTCGAAGTTCCCGTTCCTGACCAAGCAGGACCTGCGCGACAACTATCCGTTCGGCATGTTCGCGGTGCCGCGCGAGAAGGTGGCGCGCGTGCATGCGTCGAGCGGCACCACGGGCAAGCCGACCGTGGTCGGCTACACGGCCAAGGATATCGATACCTGGGCCAGCGTGGTGGCGCGTTCCATCCGTGCCGCTGGCGGGCGTGCTGGCGACCTGGTCCATGTCAGCTACGGCTACGGCCTGTTCACCGGCGGCCTGGGCGCCCACTACGGCGCCGAGAAGGCCGGCTGCACCGTGATCCCGATGTCCGGCGGGCAGACCGAGAAACAGGTACAGCTGATTCGCGAGTTCCAGCCCAACATCATCATGGTGACGCCGTCGTACATGCTGAACCTGATCGAGGAGATGGAGCGCCAGGGCATGGATCCGTCGGAAAGCTCGCTGAAGGTCGGGATCTTCGGTGCCGAGCCGTGGACGGATGCGATGCGTGCAGAGATCGAGGCGCGTGCCGGTATCGACGCGGTCGACATCTATGGTCTGTCCGAAGTCATGGGGCCCGGTGTTGCTTCTGAGTGCATCGAGAGCAAGGACGGTCCGGTGATCTGGGAAGACCATTTCTATGCCGAGATCATCGACCCGGTGACCGGCGAGGTGCTGCCCGACGGCGAGGAGGGCGAACTGGTGTTCACCTCGCTGAGCAAGGAGGCGCTGCCGGTGATCCGCTACCGCACGCGCGACCTTACCCGCTTGCTGCCGCCGACTTCGCGGGCGATGCGCCGCATCGGCAAGATCACCGGGCGCTCGGATGACATGCTGATCATCCGCGGCGTGAACGTGTTCCCGTCGCAGATCGAGGAACTGATCCTGAAGGCGCCGGCGCTGGCGCCGCAATATCAGCTGGTGGTGACCCGCGACGGGCACCTGGACAAGCTGGAGGTTCGCGTTGAGACGCGGCCCGAGCGGTCGGCATCGCTCACTGCCGACGACCGGGCAGCGCTGGAGCGCGACCTGAAGGACCGGATCAAGACCTATGTCGGCGTTACCACGCGTGTGCAGGTGGTGGCGGCCGAGGGCATCGAGCGCACCAATGTCGGCAAGGCGCGGCGTGTGGTGGATATGCGGCCGAAGGTTACGCACGAGCAACCGGTCGGCGCTATCTGAGGCGCTGCTTTCTACCGCCCACCCCCGGCAAACGCTCCCCTCTCCCGCAAGCGGGAGAGGGGAGCAACTCCCGCAGCGAGATAACACCTCGGCCACGACAAACTCATTCTCTTTATCCGATGGCGCCCACCAAGAGACGCCACACCACCCCTGCACCAAAGGAGACAACCATGGACCCCCGACAACTGGAATCCATCCAGAACCACCCCGATTTCATCCGACTGACCAACGGCCGTGCCCGCCTTGGCTGGTCGCTGACTTTGGTAATGCTGGCGATCTACTTCGGTTTTATCCTGCTGCTGGCCTTCTCGCCAGCCACGCTAGGCACGCCATTGGGCGCGGGCGTGATGACCGTTGGCATTCCCGTGGGCGTGGCGGTGATCTTTGCGGCCGTGCTGCTGACCGGCATCTACGTGCACCGCGCCAACCGCGACCTGGACCCCCTCAACGAGCGCGTGCGCCAGGAGTGCAAAGCATGAAGCCCGCAAACCGTTTCCTGTGCGCGGCGGTGCTGGCCCTGACCAGCACCGCCGCACTGGCTGCCCCCGCGATCCAGTCCGACGCCGTACAGCGCCCGCTGAACTGGAGCGCCATCGTGATGTTCCTGCTGTTCGTGGTGTTCACGCTCGGCATCACGCGCTGGGCCGCGCGCCGCACGCGCTCGGCGTCGGACTTCTACGCCGCCGGCGGCGGCCTGACCGGCTTCCAGAACGGCCTGGCGATTGCCGGCGACATGGTTTCGGCGGCGTCTTTCCTGGGCATCTCCGCGATGATGTTCGACAAGGGCTATGACGGCCTGATCTACGCACTGGGCGTGGTCGCCGGCTGGCCCATCATCCTGTTCATCGTTGCCGAACGGCTGCGCAACCTCGGCCGCTATACCTTTGCCGACGTGGTGTCGTATCGCCTCGCGCAAAAGCCGGTGCGGATCACCGCCGCCTGCGGCACGCTGACCGTGGTGATCATGTACCTGGTGGCGCAGATGGTCGGCGCCGGCAAGCTGATCGAATTGCTGTTCGGTACCAGCTATGAATCGGCGGTGGTGATCGTCGGCGCGCTGATGGTGCTGTACGTGATGTTCGGCGGCATGCTCGCCACCACCTGGGTGCAGATCATCAAGGCGGCATTGCTGCTGGGCGGCGTGACCTTCATGGCTGTGATGGTGCTGGCGTACTTCGGTTTCAGTCCCGAGGCCATGTTCGCCGGCGCCGCCAGGGTCCACGACAAGGGCGCGGCGATCCTGTCGCCGGGCGGGCTTGTTTCCAACCCGATCGATGCGATCTCATTGGGCGTCGGCATGATGTTCGGCACCGCCGGCCTGCCGCACATCCTGATGCGCTTCTTCACCGTTGCCGACGCCAAGGAAGCGCGCAAGTCCGTGCTCTACGCCACCGGCTTTATCGGCTATTTCTACCTGCTGATCCTGGTGGTGGGCTTCGGCGCGATCGTGATGGTGGGCGCGGACCCGGCCTACCGCGACGCCGCCGGCAAGATCATCGGCGGCAGCAATATGGTGGCGGTGCACCTGTCGCATGCGATCGGCGGCGACCTGTTCCTCGGCTTTATCTCGGCGGTGGCGTTCGCGACCATCCTGGCGGTGGTGGCGGGCCTGGCCCTGTCGGGCGCGTCGGCGGTCTCGCATGACCTGTACGCCAACGTGTTCCGCCGCGGGCAGGCCAACGAGAAGGACGAAATCCGCGTGTCCAAGGCGGCCACGCTGGTGATCGGCGTGCTGGCGATGGTGCTGGGCGTGATGTTCGAGAAGCAGAATATCGCCTTCCTGTCAGGACTGGTGCTGGCGATTGCCGCCTCCGTCAACTTCCCGGTGCTGTTCCTGTCGATGTTCTGGAAAGGACTGACCACGCGCGGCGCCGTGGCGGGCAGCCTGGCCGGCCTGGCCTCGGCGGTGGCGCTGCTGGTGCTGGGCCCGACCGTCTGGGTCGGCATTCTCAAGCATCAGCAGGCGATCTTCCCGTATGCCAACCCGGCGCTGTTCTCGATGACGCTGGCCTTCGCCTGCGCCTGGCTGGTATCGGTGCTGGACCGCTCGGCGCAGGCGAGCGCCGAGCGCCAGCGCTATGGCGCGCAGTTCGTGCGCGCCATGACCGGGATCGGCGCGGCTGGCGCCAGCCAGCACTGAGACTGGCACACAGCGCTCAGTCGGTGTCCTGCTGCTGCTTGTGGCGGGACGCCATCTTTTCCTGCTGACCCGGCGGCACGCTGTCGTAGTGGCTGAACTGGATGGTGTAGCTGCCGTGGCCGCCGGTCAGGCTGTTCAGCCGTGACTGGTAGTCGTTCAGCTCCGACAGCGGCACCTGCCCGGCAACGATCACCGCATTGCCCGCCGCCGTACGCGTGCCATGCACCTGCCCGCGCTTGGCCGACAGGTCGCCGATGATGTCGCCCATCGACGTGCCCGGCACCGTGACCTCGATATCGACGATCGGCTCCAGCACGCTGGGCCGGGCTTTCAGTACCGCATCGATAAATGCCTTGCGGCCCGCGGTCGCGAACGCGACTTCCTTGGAATCGACCGGATGGCTCTTGCCGTCGTACACGGTCACGCGCACATCCTGCATCGGGAAGCCCGCCAGCGGGCCGTTGTCCAGCGCCTGGCGGATGCCTTTCTCCACCGCGGGAATAAACTGCCCGGGGATCGCGCCGCCCTTGACCGCATCGACAAACTCGAAGCCCTCGCCACGCGCCAGCGGTTCCACGCGCAGCATCACTTCGCCGAACTGGCCGGCGCCGCCGGTCTGCTTCTTGTGCCGGTGATGGCCCTCGGCCTTGCCGCCGATGGTTTCGCGATAGGCGATCTTGGGCGGGCGCGTCACCACCTCGAGCTTGTATTGCTCGGTCAGCCGCTCCAGTGCGCAGCGCAGGTGGAACTCGCCCAGGCCGAACACCACGGTTTCATTGGTCCCGGCAGGATGCTCGACGCGCAGGCAGGGGTCTTCGGCACTGAGCTTGTGCAGCACTTCGGCCAACCGCTGCTCGTTGCCGCGGCGCGCCGGCTCGATCGCCAGCCCATAGATCGGCGTGGGGAAGTCCAGTGGCGTCAGGTGGATATCGCCATCCTCGCTGGCATCGTGCAGCACGGCGTCAAAGGCAAGCTCGTCCACCTTGGCCACCGCGCAGATTTCGCCCGGGCCGGCGCGCGGCACTTCCTGTGTTTCCTTGCCCTGCAGCCGCAGCAGGTGCGCCACCTTGAACGGCTGGCGTCCCTCGCCGATATAGAGCTGGCTGTCGCGCGTGACCGTGCCCTGGTGGATGCGGAACACGGCCAGCTTGCCGACATAGGGATCGATCACCACCTTGAAGACGTGGGCCAGCACATGCTTGTCCGGCACCGGTTCGGCGCGCACGGCCTTGCGGTGTTCGCTGCCTTCACCGGTATCGCGATAGAACAGCGGCGGGTTGCCTTCGGTGGGATTGGGCAGCAGCTTCACGAATACGTCGAGCAACTCCTGGATGCCTGCGCCCGTAGCGGCAGAGGTAAAGCAGATCGGCACCAGGTGGCCTTCGCGCAGCGCGCGTTCGAACGGCGCGTGCAGCTGCTCCGGCGTGATCGCCTCGCCTTGCTCCAGGTACAGCTCCATCAGCTCGGGATCGATCTCGATGACCTGGTCGATCAGTGCATCGTGCGCGGACGCCACCGATAAAAAATCCGACTCGCCGGCCGGATTGAAGAAGCAGTCCACCACCCTGCTGCCGTTGCCGGCAGGCAGGTTGATCGGCAGGCATTCCTTGCCGAAGGCTTCCTGGATGTCCGCCAGCAGCGCGGGCAGGTCGACCTTCTCGCCGTCGATGCCGTTGATGATGATCATCCGGCATAGCTGGCGCGACTGCGCCCACGCCATCGCCCGGCGCGTGGTCATCTCGATGCCGGTCTGCGCATTGATGACGATGGCGGCGGTTTCCACCGCCGCCAGTGCGCTGATGGCCAGCCCGGAGAAGTCCGGGTAGCCAGGGGTATCGAGCAGGTAGATGCGGGCGTCGCGGTAGTCCACGTGGGCGACGGCGGAGGTCAGCGAGCGTTTGTACTTGCGCTCCAGCGGATCGGTGTCGCACACCGTGGTACCGCGCTCGACGCTGCCGGGCGAGTGCAGCGCCCCGCCCTTGTACAGCAGTGCCTCGACCAGCGAGGTCTTGCCGCACCCTGCGTGGCCGAGCAAGGCGACGGTGCGGATGGCATCGGGACTATCGTGCATGGTGGCTCTCGGTTCGTCCGGCAATGACTCTCTGGGCATTATTGGCGAAATTCGGCGGAAGCGACATACGCGCGTGCCCGATACCGTGCAATGCCTGACGCAACAAGCCCGCAAGTGGTGAGACCGGCTCTCCGCCGGTCTCATTTCCTGGTCGTAGGGCTTGCCCGCACTGCAGCAAACCGTGCGCTGGTGCGCTGCAGCAGGATCAGCGGCGCGCGTCGGCGTGGTCGGTCGAGACCGCCACCGCATGCCACGCGGCCAGTTCGCTTTCCACCTTGCGGTTCTTGTCCGCGATGCGGGCGATCGTGTCCGAGCCCAGCGGCAGGCGCACCGGCGGGGTATCGCTGTCGGCAAGCGCCAGCAGGGCAGTGGCCAGCCTGGCAGGATCGCCGGGCTGCTGGTGATTGGCCGACGCCATATGCTCGCGCATCGCGCCGACCGTATCGGCGTATTCCGCGATCTCCGTGCCGACGCGCACCAGCGAGCTGGCATCGAGGAAGTCGGTGCGGAAGAAGCCAGGCTCGACCACGGTGGCGTGGATGCCCAGCGGCGCGAGTTCCGCGGACAGGGCTTCGGTCAGCCCCTCCACCGCGAACTTGGTGGCGCCATAGACGCCCCAGCCGGGATATGCCGCATAGCCACCAATCGACGAGATATTGACGATATGGCCGCTGCGCTGGCGGCGCATCTGCGGCAGTACGGCACGCGTCACCGCCAGCACGCCGAACACGTTGGTGGCGAACTGCTGTTCGACTTCCTTCGCCGAGGCCTCTTCAACCGCGCCCAGCAGGCCGTAGCCGGCATTGTTGACCAGCACGTCGATGCGGCCGAAGCGGGCTACCGCGGCCTCGGCGGCGGCGACGGCCTGGGCTTCGCTGGTCACGTCCAGCGCCACGCCCAGCAGGTTGTCGTGTTCGCCGACCGCGGCGGTGATGGTTTCAGGGCGGCGCGCCGTGGCGACGACACGATCGCCGCGGGCGAGCGCAGCGCGGGTCAGTTCGAGGCCGAAGCCGCGCGAAGCGCCGGTGATGAACCAGACCTTGCTGGTGGCGTTGATGGTGTTGTTGGTGGTGGTGGCGGACATGGTGGATCTCCTGTCAGGGTGCTTGGCTTGTGCTGCGATGTTGAATGGCGGGGGCCACGGAGACAAATTTAGGCTGGCGAGGATCGCAACACTAGGCCGAGCAATCGCGTTTCAATAACAACTGAAAGTTGTTAATGAGGTCAATGAGCTTCGGTTGAGCAAACCTCAACCGTATGGCAGACTCGCCGGCATGGACAAACTGCCCCCACTGAACGCGTTGCGCGCCTTCGAGGCGGCCGCCCGGCATCTCAGCATCACCGTCGCCGCCGAAGAGCTGCACGTCACGCCCGGCGCGGTCAGCCGCCAGATCCGCGCGCTGGAAGACGGGCTGGGCGTACAGTTGCTGCATCGCGGCCACCGCCAGATCTCGCTGACCCGCACCGGCGAGGACTACTACCGCGCGGTGACCAGGGCGATGGACGACCTGCGCGAGGCCACGCGCCGCCTGAGCAAGCGCGCCAAGCGCAAGCAGCTCAAGGTGCGCGCCTATACCACCTTTGCGATGCGCTGGCTGATCCCGCGGCTGTCGAGCTTCCATGCCGCCAATCCCGGCATCGAGGTGCTGCTGACCGCGTCGCTCGATCCGGTCGACTTCCGTAAAGAAGATATCGATGGCGCAATCCGGCTGGGCGACGGCAAGTGGAGTGGCGTCAATACCTACCGGCTGGTGTCGAACATCCTGGTGCCGGTATGCAGCCCCGCGCTGCTCGCAAGCGGGCCGAAGGTGAAGAAGCCCGCCGACCTGCAGCACCAGACCCTGCTGCACTCGATCGCGCGGCCCGACGACTGGGCCCACTGGCTCAAGGCCGCGCGCGCCGACAAGGAGGTCGATGCGCGCAGCGGCATGACCTTCCAGAGCTCGGCCATGGCCTATGCGGCCGCGGTCGAAGGGCAGGGCTTCGCGATCGCGCAGCGCTTCCTGGTGGCGGCGGATCTCGACGCCGGCCGGCTGGTGGCGCCGTTCCGCCAGACCGTGGACATGGGCGACTTCACCTACTACCTGCTGACGCCCGCCGACCGCAAGGAAAGCGCGAGCATGGCGGTGTTCCGGCAGTGGCTGCTCGCGCAGTTTGACGCGCAGGGTCGATAGCGCCCGGGCTTACGATGCCGCCGCGACTGCGCGCCGCTGCGGCGCGATCTCGCCGCAGTGGATAGCGCCCGATGACGACAGTGCGGCGATTTCGTCGCGGCTGTAGCCCAGTTCGGCCAGCACCGCCTGCGTATGCTGCCCGCAAGCCGGCGCCGGCCGCGATGGGAATGCGTTCTCCTGCGCGCTGTTGATCGGGAAGCCCGGCATGCGGATCTCGCCCAGCGTGTCGTGCCGCACGCGCTGCACCATGCGGTTCGCCGCCACCTGCGGATGCGCCATGACATCCTCGTAGGTCGCCACGGGCGCGCACAGGATGTCGGCGTCCTGCAGCAATGCCAGCCAGGTGTCGGTCGTGCGGGTGACGAAGACGCTGGTCAGCGCCTCGACCATCGCGGCGCGATT
The DNA here is from genome assembly GCF_040578825.1 of Cupriavidus necator. Lineage (GTDB taxonomy): Bacteria > Pseudomonadota > Gammaproteobacteria > Burkholderiales > Burkholderiaceae > Cupriavidus > Cupriavidus necator_E. The sequence continues at coordinate 34,140 of NZ_JBEFLI010000026.1, forward strand.
GGCCACGCGCAGCGGCGAGGTGGCAAAGCGCGCATCGTCGGCCAGTGCGGGCCGGCCCAGCACCTCGCACAGCCGGCGCCAGCGCTCGGGCATATAGGCGGCCACCATGACCCAGCCGTCGGCAGTGCGGAAGGCCTGGTTGGGCGCGGAATAGGGCGCCGCGCTGCCCACGCGCTCCGGCAGTTGACCGTCGGCGCAATAGCTGGTGATGGACGACTGCTGCAGCGCCAGCGCCGCATTGAGCAGGTTGACGTCGAGATGGCCGCCCAGGCCGTCGCGGGCCCGCTGCGCGAGCTTCGCCAGCACGCCCACGCAGGCCACGTAGCCGGTCATCACGTCGACCACCGGCGCCTGCACCTTGCACGGCTCGGCGTCGGGCAGGCCGATCAGGCTCATCAGGCCGGAATCCGCCTGCATGATGCCGTCGACGCCGGCGCGATGCGCATACGGCCCTTGCTGCCCGTAGGCGGAGATCGAGCAGTAGATCAGCGCGGGGTGCTCGTCCCCCAGTTGTGCATGGCCAAGACCGAGGCGTTCCATCACACCGGGCCGCATGCTTTCCACCACGATGTCGGCACCCGCGATCAGGCGGCGGGCCACGGCCACGCCGTCGGCGGACTTCAGGTCGAGCGCCACGCCCAGCTTGTTGCGGTTGAAGCCGTGGAACAGCGCGCTGTCGTCGCCGAGCCAGCCGGGGCCGAGGCCGCGGCCCAGCTCGCCGCCGGGCGGTTCCACCTTGATGACCCTGGCGCCCATGTCGGCCAGCAGCATGGTGCAGGTCGGCCCGGCTCCGATCTGCGTGAAGTCGATGACGGTCAGGCCGTCCAGTGCGTCGCGCAACATGTCATGCCTCCGGAAGGGTGCGGGATCGTTTGAACGTGCCTTGCGCGGTGGCCACCAGCACGCCTGCGTCGGTGGTCAGCTCCGCCGAGGCAAAGTACAGGCTCTTGCCGGCGCGGGTGAGTTGCGCCGTGGCGCGCAGCCGGCCCGTGCTGGCCTTGCTGAGATAGCTGATCGCCAGCATGACGGTGACCGCGTGGCCGAGCGTGCCGTCCGGGCCGGCGGGCAGCCCGGCATAGCCGCAGGCGGCGTCGAGCAGCGTGGCGGCGACGCCGCCCTGTACGCTGCCCTGCCGGTTCAGGTGGCGTGGCTCGAGGTCGAGCTCGAAGGTGCAGCGGCCGTCGCCGACGCTGGCCAGGCGGATGCCGAGGTAGTCCAGCAGCGGGTTGTCGGTTGGCGGCACCGTGGCCGGATGCGTGTTCATAAGGCCACCTTGATGCCGTTGTCCTGGATCAGCCGCTGCCAGCGCGCCATTTCCTTGCCGATATAGGTCTTCAGCTCGGCCGGCGACGAGGCCTGCGGCTCGAAGCCTTGCTTTGCCATTTGGTCAGCGATGTCGGGCGATTTCAGCGCGGCCACCAGCGCGGCGTTGAGCTTGTCGACCACCGGCTTCGGTGTCTGCGCCGGCGCCAGCAGGCTGTACCACAGCTCGGCGTCGTAGCCGGCCACGCCGGCTTCCGCAAACGTCGGCAGATCCGGCATCAGCGCGGTGCGCTTCTTGCCGGCGATGCCCAGCGCGCGCAGTTTGCCGGCGCGCACATACTGGATCGCCGAAGCAAAGGTCGCGAACGAGATCTGCACCTGCCCGCCCATCAGGTCGGTGATCGACGGCCCGGTGCCGCGATAGGGCACGTGCAGCAGTTCGGTCTTGTTGAGCTTGGCAAAGACCTCACCGGCCAGGTGCTGCGGCGTGCCGTTGCCAGGGCTGCTGTAGCTGAGCTTGCCGGGATTGGCGCGGGTATACTGGATAAAGTCCTGCAGCGTGCGGAACGGCTGGTCGGGGTTGGCGACCAGCATGATCGGCACTGACGCGATCCGCCCCACCGGCTCGAAGTCGCGTTCGATGCTGAACGGAATCTTGGTGCCGAGAAACGGGTTCATCGTCACCTGGCTGGATGCGATCACCAGCGTATAGCCGTCCGGCGCCGCGTGGGCGACATAGTCGGCGCCGAGGTTGCCGCCCGCGCCGGGCTTGTTCTCGATCACGACGGTCTGGCCCAGCAGCTTGCCCATCTTTGGGGCGATCAGCCGCGCGAGGATATCGTTGCCGCCGCCGGGGGCGAACGGCACCACCAGCGTGATCGGTTTCTGCGTGGGGAAGGGCGCCTGCGCCGCGGCCCCTAGCGCCGTGGCTGCCAGCATGCCGGCCAGCGCCACGCGTGCGAATCGGGTAATGCGAGTCATGGTCTGTCTCCTGTCTGTCTGTTCGCGAACGCTTAGCGCCCGGTGTAGCGGGGCTGGCGTTTCTCGGCGAAGGCCTGCCGGCCTTCGGTGCGGTCCGCGGTATCGCGCAGCACGCCCCAGTAGAGTTCGGTCAGTTGCTGCGCGTCGGCTTCGCTGAGGTGGCTGGTCTGGCGCGACAGCTTTTTCACCGCTTGTACCGCCAGCGGCGCATTGGCGGCGATGCGGGTGGCGATCGCCAGCGCACGGTCGAGCAGCGCGGCAGGCGCCACCGTCTCGGTGACCAGGCCGATGCGCGCGGCCTGCGCCGCGTCGATCCGCTCGCCGGTCAACACCATCTGCATCGCATGCGCCGCCGGCACAGCCTTCAGCAGGCGATGCAGGCCCGAGACAGCGGGGATCGAACCGACCGCCGCTTCGGGCAGGCCGAAGCTTGCCTGCTCGGACGCGATCCGCACATCGCATTGCAGCGCGATCTCAAGCCCCGCGCCAAGGCAATGGCCGTTGACCGCCGCGATCAGCGGCTTGCACAGGCCCAGGCCGGTCAGGTCCATCAGCCGGACATAGAGCCCCAGGTCGGCGGCCTGCTCCGGCGCGCGGAACAGTGCTTCCGGATAGGTGGCGGGCGAGCTGCGCGTGCCTTTCAGGTCGGCGCCCGCGCAGAAGGCGCGCGTGCCGGCGCCGGTCAGTACCGCCACGCGCAGGTCGTCGCGGTCGCGCACGTCGGTGAGGTGCGCGCGCAGTTCGCGCAGCGCGGTCACGTCCAGCGCATTGAGTGCCTCGGGCCGGTCGATCGTCAGCACGGCGACCGCGCCTTCGGTGTGGAGTCGTACGGTCATGGCGGCTCCTTACACGCTGGGCGACGACAGGCTGCGCCCGCCGCACACATAGAGCACCTGCCCGGTCACGTATGACGACTGCGGGGCGAGGAAGAAGCTGACCGCGTTGGCGATATCGCCGGCGGTGCCGATGCGCTGCACCGGGACCGACTTCTGCAGCCGGGCCTGGACGTCGGGCGCGAAGCCGCGGAACAGCGGGGTATCGACGATGCCCGGCGCCACTGCGTTGACGGTGATGCCCTTGCTCGCAAACTCGATCGCCAGCGAGCGTGTCAGGCTGACCACGCCGCCCTTGGCCGCGGAGTAGTTGGCCTGTCCGAAGCCGCCCAGCCACGCCCGCGACGAGATATTGACCACGCGCCCGTAGCCGCGCTCGACCATGCCGGGCAGCGCCGCGCGGCAGCACAGGAACTGCGAGCGCAGGTTGGTATCGATGACCAGGTCCCAGTCCTCGTCGGTCATCTTCAGGAAGCGCATGTCGCGCACGGCGCCGGCGTTGTTGACCAGGTAGTCGACGCGGCCGGTGCGCGCCTGGATTTGCGCGAAGGCATCGTTGACGGCGGCCGAGTCGGTCAGGTCGGCGCTGGCGCCGAAGGCGTTGAAGCCCTCGGCAACCAGCGCGCCGACGGCGGCATCGAGCGCGGCGGCGTCGCGGTCTAGCAGGGCCACCGCCAGCCCCTGGCGCGCCAGTTGCGTGGCAATGCCCAGGCCGATGCCGCGCGCCGCGCCGGTGACCACGGCCACGTGCGAAGGATCGAAGCGTTGCGTGTTCATCTCAGACTCCCAGCAGGTGGACGGAAGAAGCGGCGTGGTCCACGCCCGCGATGCCGCCGCCGGTGCATTGCGTCAGGCCGATGCGGGCATCCGCCACCTGGCGTTCGCCGGCGCGGCCCTGCAGCTGCCACAGGATCTCGACCATCTGCGCCACGCCGGTGGCGCCCAGCGGATGGCCCTTGGCCAGCAGGCCGCCGCTGGGGTTGACCGGCACGCGCCCGCCCAGGCGCGTCGCGCCGGACTTGAGCAGCGCCACGGCGTCGCCGCGTGGTGCCAGGCCGAGGGCTTCGTAGTAGAGCAGTTCGGCGATGGTGAAGGCGTCGTGCAGCTCGACCACGTCGACGTCCTGCGGGCCGAGCCCGGCCTGTTCGTAAGCCTGGCGCGCGGCGCGCGCGGTGATCTCGGCATCGAGGATGTCGTCGTCGGCCTCCTCGCGCATGCCCGACACCACTACAGACGACAGCACCTTCACCGGCCTCGCCTGCGCCGGCCGGCGCGTGCTCAGCACCACCGCCGCCGCGCCATCGACCTGCGACGGGCAGCACTGCAGCAGCGTCAGCGGGTCGGCGATCATGCGCGAGGCCAGCACTTCCTCGACCGTGGTGGTCTTGCGCTGCTGGGCATACGGGTTCAGCGAGCCGTGGTAGCGGTTCTTCACGGCCACTTCAGCGAGGTCGGACGGATTGGCGTCGCGCTCGTGCAGGAAACGCGTGCCGCGCATCGCATACACCGCGGGCAGCACCATGCCCGACTTCGCATAGAGCTCGGTCTTGTGGTCATTGCGCTGCAGCGGGATGGTGCCGCCGCCGAGCGCGGTGAGCTGCTCGATGCCGAAGACCAGCACGGTGTCGTATTGCCCGGCCAGCAGCGCATGCCGCGCCAGGTGCACGCCGGTGGCGCCGCTGGCGCAGGCGTTCTCGATGTTGTAGACCGGGATGCCCTTGAGCCCCAGGTCGCGCACGATCAGCTGGCCGAGGATCATGCCGCCCAGCACGTTGGCGCAGTAGACCGCCTGGATGCGGCCGGCCGGCACGTCGGCATCGGCCAGCGCCTTCAGGATGGCCTGTTGCGCCAGTTCCGGCGCCAGCACGCCGGGGTGGCGGCCGAACGGCGTCATCGCGCCGCCGTGGATGTAGATGTCCTGCATGTTGCTTACCTGTCCTTTTCTCGATCGTTCAGGCCGTGACGGCCTCGAAGACATAGCCAAACTCGGCGTCATGCCGCTGTGCGTAGCGTTCGCCGATGACGGGACGCGCGGTGCCCAGCAGGCGGCCGAAGATGCGCACCGGGCCGACGAAATCGACATAGCCGAGCGCATACGGCGGCTGCCCGCTCTTGGGCGCCGGGTGGATCACGGTGAAGCTGTAGAGCACGCCCGTGCCGGTGATGGCGACGGTCTCGTGGCCGTCGGCCAGTGGCGAGCCGGCGGGCAGTGCCGGGAAGATCCACTCGCCGGTGGCGCGGTCGCGCGAGGCGAGCAGGTGGGGAACGGGTTCCGCGCTCCAGAGCGGGTAGAGCGGGTAGGGCTGGTCTGACATGGCTGTCTCCTGTGGGGTGGGCTTGGTGTAATGGTTGTCGCCGGCGGGCGGCGCGACAAACGATATTTCGGGCGCTTTCGGTTGAGGAAAAGTCAAGCGAAAGGGGGTGGAGGGCGTTTGGAGAGGGGTTTGGTGGCGAGCAGAAGCGGGCGGTGTTTGGTGCTTGCGGGAGAGGGTTGGGGTGAGGGCCGGAGCGTCGCGGCCTTACGCCGCTTGTCGCGAGGCACAGGCCTGCCGCAAGCGTCGCCAACAGGCTCAGTCCACGATCCCCACCAGCCGCGACAACGACTGCTCCGCCCCGCGTCCGGCCTCCACCACGAAGTCGATAAACCGCCTGACCCGCACCGGCATCTGGGTGCGATGGGGGTAGTACATATACAGCCCGACATTGCTGCTGCGGTATCCCGGCAAGATCGCCTTCAGCCGCCCGCTGACCAGGTCGCCGTGGACCATATACGCAGCCAACTGGCCGATCCCCATGCCCGCCCGCACCGCTTCGACCTCGGTTTCGACGTCATTGAAGCTCGCCACCGCAGGAACCTCCTGGTAGACCAGGTCGCCGTCCACCTGCAGCTCCCACGGCACCATGCGCCCGGTCGAAGGACGCCGGAAGCCGGTGCACTGGTGCTGCAGCAGTTCGTCGAGGGAAGCCGGCTCGCCGTGCCGCGCCAGGTAGTCCGGCGTCGCGCAGATGACCAGCGGCACATCGCACAGCCGCCGTGCCACCAGGTTCTGTCCGGGGCTGGTGCCGACGCGGAAGCCGACATCGATCCTCGCTTCAACCAGGTCGGTAAAGAGGTCGCTCAGCACCACATCGAAGGTGATGCCGGGGTATTGCTCGCGAAAGCCCCGCACCAGCGGGACCAGCACGCGGCTGCCGAGCGAAGGCGGCGCGGTCAGGCGGACCAGGCCGTCGTCGTCGCTCCTGCTGCCGCGGACCTGTTCCAGCGCCTCGTCGAGCTGGCGCATGCCGGGCGCGGCCAGTTCGAACAGGCGCGCGCCGTCTTCGGTCAGGCTGAGCTTGCGTGTGGTCCGGTGCAGCAGGCGTACGCCAAGATGGTCCTCCAGCGTGCGCACGGCCTTGCTGGCGGCCTGCGGCGTGACGCCGGCCTCGACCGCTGCGCGGTGGAAGCTGCCGGCGCGCACCACGCCAAGGAAGAGGGTGAGGACACGGGCCTTGTCCATGACTGGCAACGGATGGTTGAGAATCCGGCCATCATAGTGCGAATCCGGAACCAGCCGGAACGATGCCTGCGAACTACCGAGAGAGCGGATAGAGAAAGGGAGAAGCTGCTACTTCAGCTCGCAGTGCATGCACAGCCCGGGCGGTATGCCCGCGATCCTGAGCGTGTGCGAGGCACGGACTTCAGCGGGAAGGGTTTCCGCGGAGACCAGCTGGAATCCATATCGGGCGAAATGACTCGGGCAATTGCTGGTCGCCAGCACCGCGCGACGCACGCCTTGCGCGCGAGCCCGCATCAATACCGCGGAGACCAGGTGAGTCGCCACCCCAAGCTGGCGATACTCGGGCATCACGGCCACAGACCGGATGACGACGAGATCGCCGTATCGCTCGGCCCCGGCGCATCCAACGATGCGGCCTTCCAGTACCGCGACGTGGAAGGCGTCCAGATGGTCTTCGAGCTGGTGGTCGTCCAGCCCGCATTGCGCGAGGACCATCGAAACTGCCGGCAAATCCTGCGTGCCCGCAGCACGAATGCGTAGATCTTTGATCATGAAGAAGCTGTCGCCGGCGGTCCCTGACGCGTGGGCGATTAGGTGTGTGTTGATGTTGCGGGGAGAAAAGTACCCTATCCAACCCTCGGCGGGATAGGGTTTCGGACACTAGAAAACCCTAGGATTGCGGGTAAGTCCTGATAAGAAATACATCGAAAGCTGCCTTGGAGCCCGCTGACATCCGCCCACGCCGTCGGTACAGGCGGCGTGGGCGGCATGTTTCTGCATCTGGCCCGACTAGTGCTCCACCAAGTGCTCGATGCGGATCGGCAACTCCCGCACGCGCGTTCCGGTGGCGTGAAACACGGCGTTGGCCACGGCCGGGGCCACGCCCACCAGCGCGACTTCACCCAATCCCTTCACGCCCAGTTCGTTCACATGGGGATCGACCTCGTCGACAAAATGCGCCTCCAGTCCCTGGATATCCAGGTTGACCGGCACGAGGTAATCCGCCATGTGCGCATTCACCGGCCGGCCATCCCGCCGGTCCAGCCCGGTTCGCTCCATCAGCGCCATGCCGATGCCGCCGACCATCCCGCCCGTGCACTGGCTGGCTGCCAGCCGCGGATTCACGATACGGCCCGCGCCATATGCGCCGACCAAGCGCCGGACCCGGATCGTGCCGACATCGGGATCGATGGCGACTTCGACGAAGACCGCGCCGAAGGCATGCATGGAAAACCGGCTGCGCGCCTCGGCATCGGGGCCGGCCGTGGCGCTGGCTTCGATGATGCCGTCCGCGCCCTTCGCGCGCGCCTGGCGCTGGTCCAGCGCGGCCAGGCAGGCCGAACGCACGGCCGAGCCGACCGACGCCAGGGTCATCGAGCCGCCATGTGGCGGGGTCGGCGGGAAATCCGATCGGCCCAGGCTGAAGCGCACGCTGGCCATCGGCAATCCCAGCGTCTCGGCGGCAATCTGCGTGATCGAGGTGTAGGTGCCGGGCCCCATGTCGCTGGCGGCGGCTTCCACTTCGGCCGTTCCGTCGGCAAGCAGGCGCACGCGGGCGCTGGCCTGGCCATGGAACACCGGGTAGCTGGCACAGGCCATCCCCCAGCCGATACGCAGGCGGCCGTCCCGCATCGAGCCGGGCGCGAGCGTGCGGCGCGACCAGCCGAACGCGTCGGCGCCGCGCGCATAGCACGCCAGCATGGAGCGGCTGGAGAAGGGCAATTGCATGCCTTCGTCGAGCTCGGGTTCATTGCGCCGTCGCAGTTCCAGCGGATCCATCCCGAGGGCGTGGGCCAGCTCGTCCATCGCACATTCCAGCGCAAAGACGCCGGTAGCCTCGCCCGGACCCCGCATATAGGTCGGCGTGCCGATGTCCAGCGGCACCAGCCGGTAGCGGGTGCGCACATTGGGGCAGCGATAAAGGAACGGCGTTACCGCAGTGAGCGCCTCGGTGAACTGCTCATACCGGCTGGTTTCGCCGGTGCCTTCGTGCACGATGCCGGTCAGCCTGCCGTCGGGCGTCGCCGACAGCGCGATGCGCTGCACGGTGCGCGGCCGGTGCCCCGTCAGATGGAACATCTGTCGCCGCGACAGCACCAGCTTGACGGGCCTGCCCACTTCGCGCGCGGCCACCGCCGCCAGCGTGACGTGCGGCCAGGTGCGCAGGCTGGTGCCGAAGGCGCCGCCGATAAACGGGCAGACGACGCGGACGTTGTCGGCGGGGATGCCGAAGACCGCCGCGATCTCGGCCTGCTCGTTGACCACGAACTGGCTCTTGCTCCAGAGCGTGAGCCGCTCGCCTTGCCAGGCGGCAACGGTGGCGTTCGGCTCGATCGGGAAGTGATTCTCGCGCGCGGCATCGTAGGTGGCGTCGATGCTGACGGCTGCCGCCGCCAGCGCGGCCTCGGGGTCGCCGCGGACCCGGTCCGCCGAATGAGGACCTGGCTCGCGTCCCGCCTCCGGCACCACGGCCTCGGCGCGCTGGTCGAGGGGGTCGGAGACCGGCGTCTGTTCTGCATAGCGAATCTGCAGCAGGCACGCCGCGTGCTCGGCCTGGTCCAGCGTCTGCGCCACGACCACGGCAACCGGCTGGCCGTAGAAGCGGACGCGATCGTCCTGCAGGACATGCAGACGTTCGCCGTGCTCCGGATCGATAAAACCCTTGTGCGGGGCGTACGCCAGTTTCGGCGCGTTGTCGTGCGTCAGTACCGCCAGTACCCCTGGCAACCGGCGCGCGGCTTCGGTGTCGAGTGCGGTCACGCGACCCAGTCCGATCGACGCGCCCACGATCACCGCGTAGGCCTGCCCGGGTTGGTTGAAGTCGGCGGCATACCGCGCGCTGCCGGTCACCTTGGCGCGCCCGTCGACGCGGGCATGCGGCTGGCCGATATGGTTTGCGTTCATCTGCCTTCTCCTGCGAGTTCGAGGGCCCGTACCACGGTTCGTTGCAGCAGCGCGACCTTGTAGCGGTTGCCTGGCAGCGGCGTGGCGCCTGCGATCGTGGCAAGCGCTGCCGCCTCGAAGCTCGCGCGCGTGGGCGGCTTGCCCTGCAGCGCGAGTTCGGCGGCGCGCATGCGCCACGGGCGGGTCCCGACGCCACCGCAAGCGAGGCGAGCGGACTGGATCGCGCCATCCCTGACCTCGAATGCCGCCGCCGCCGATACCAGTGCAAACTCATACGAGGCCCGGTCCCGCACCTTCAGGTAGCGCGCTGTCCGTGCATACGCGAGCGGTGGGACCCGGACCTCGACGATCAGTTCGCCGGGCTGCAAGGTGTGTTCGAGATGCGGCGTGGTGCCGGGCAGCCGGTAAAGGTCTTCCACGGGGAAGTGGCGCGCGCCGTGCGGTCCCCGTACATGGACCACCGCGTCCAGTGCGACCAGCGCCACCGCAAGGTCGGACGGATGCGTGGCGGAGCAATGGTCGCTGACGCCCAGGATGGCATTGCCCGCGTGCAGGCCGTCAACGGCGGCGCAGCCGCTGTCCGGCGAGCGCTTGTTGCAGGCGGCATCGAGCATGCGGAAGTAAGGGCAGCGCACGCGCTGGAGCAGGTTGCCGCCGATGCTGGCCATGTTCCGCAACTGGGGTGAGGCGCCCTCGACCAGCGACTCGGCGATCACCGGGTGGAGCCGGCCAACGTCGGCATGCGCGGCGACATCGGACATGCGCGCCAGCGCACCGATGACCAGCTCGTCGCCCTCCACGCGGATATGGTTCAGCGGCAGCGCGTTGATGTCGACCAGTTGCGCGGGCTGTTCCACGTGCTCGCGCATCAGGTCCACCAGCGTGGTGCCGCCGGCGATAAAGCGGGCCCCGGCCGCGGCCGCCGCCAGCGCTTCGGCTTCGGAGCCGGCTTTCTGCAGTGTGAACGGGATCATGGCAGCTTCCTCCCGCCCACCTCGGCAACGGCGGCCACGATGCCCGGGTAAGCCCCGCAGCGGCAGATATTGCCGCTCATCCAGAAGCGCACCTCGTCGTCGGAAGTGGCATGGCCCTCGTTGATGCAGGCCACACCGGACATGATCTGGCCAGCCGTACAGAATCCGCACTGAAAGCCATCGTGCGCGATAAACGCGGCCTGCAGCGGATGCAGGTCGCCATCGGCCGACGACAGGCCTTCGATCGTGCTCACCTGGGCATCGTTGTACATGGCGGCGAGCGCAAGGCAGCTGTTGATGCGGCGCCCGTCCACCAGCACCGTGCACGCCCCGCACGCTCCCTGGTTGCAGCCCTTCTTCGTGCCCGTGAGATCCAGGCGCTCGCGCAGCACGTCAAGCAGGGATTCGCGCGGATCGATATCGAGGCGATGCAGCGTGCCGTTGACCGTCAGGCGCAGCGGCATCAGTGCCGAGCCGGCAGGGGTGGTGCCCGGGGTGGCATCAAGTGCAAGGGTGCCGCGCATCTCCTGCCCGGCAGGCGCGTCATCGCCGGGCTGTGGTTGGCTACCGTCGGAACGAACAGAACTGGACATAGTCGACATTCCTCCTGGGATAGCCCAAGGGGCTTGGGCTGTTGGGGACGACAGGAAGGGCCTGCGGACGGGTGGGGACTCGTCCGAACGCTGCAGGCACCGGCGGTCATCGCAACGGAACGTCGTGGCGCTGCAGTGGACGATGTTTGCGGTGACGCGTTGGATGATAGGAAAGAAAAAGGGGACTCCGTCGGCCGGTTACATCGCGCCGTGGCGATTGTGCTGGCCGGTCGACTTAGGCAGCGCTGCCACGGCAAGTTGCGCGGCGGTGCGGCAGATGCTGGCGCAGGGGGAGGGCGGGGTGCCGTGCACCACGGCGTCGGTGGCGGCGATCGAGGGCGCGCCGCGCTCCGAGCACTATGCCGCGACCAAGGGCGGCGTGATTGCGATGATGCGCGGGCTGGCGGTCGAGTATGCGCGCAAGGGCATCCGCGCCCATTCCATCCTGCCGGGGTGGATCAGGACCGAGATGACCGGCGCCGCCCAGGCCAACGATACCTTCCAGGAGATGGTGCACAAGCGCGTGCCGATGCGGCGCTGGGGCGAGGGCAGCGATTTTGCCGGCATTGCGGTCTACCTGATGAGCCCGGCTTGGGCGTACCACACCGGCGATACCTTCGTGATCGACAGCGGCTATACGCTGTTCTGAGCGGTACGTCTGGCTGAACCGACGGGCCAGACCCGGCCGCCGCCCACCACGTAGGCGCGCTCATCCGGCTGCGGCCGCACCGTGGCGTGGCCGGTAAACGCGCCGAAGGCCGGCAGGATGGCGCCGTGCCGGCCGAACAGGAAGCAGGGCAGGCGCAGGCTGTCGGCGCCGGTGCCGCGTATGCGGCAGGCGGGATGCAGGTGGCCGGCGAGCACATAGCCCTGCGCGGACGCCCCGGGCATATGGCATAGCGCGAACGGGCCCGCCACGGCGGGCTCGGTCACTACGGCGATGTCGAGCGACTCGGGCGGGTCGCCGGCGCGCGCATCGTGGTTGCCGCGCACCAGCGTGCAGCGCACCTGCCGCGGCAGGCCGTGGCGCCAGTCGTACAGCGCCTGCAGCACTGCCTGCGTGCGCGCCGCGCGTGCGTGCAGGAAGTCGCCGAGAAACACCAGTTCATCGACCGGCAGGTATCGCGTCAGCCGCGTCAGCATCGCAAGGTTGTCGCCGGTGGTGCCGTGCGGCACCGGCTGCCCCAGCGCGCGGAACGCGGCGGCCTTGCCGAAATGGACGTCAGCCACCATCAGCATGCCGGCACCGGGCCACCAGATCGCATGCTCGGGCAGCAGCCACAGTGTTTCGCCGGCGGCGTTGACGGCGTGGGCGCCGTGGTCTTCCAGCGCGCGGGCGTCCGGTGCGTCCATCGTCACAGCAGCGGCAACGGCTTCGACGGCTTGCGCGCGCGCCGCGGCTTGCGCGGCGTGCGCCCGGACGGACCGGCGTGGTCGGCCATGCCGAACCTGGCCGCTTCGGCCACCGCTTCGGCCGGCATGCCGGCGGCCTCGCCCGGCTCGGGTCCCGCGGCCAGTTCCAGGTCGGCCAGCATCCGTGCGATGCGGTCGGCCAGTTTCTCGGTGCTCAGCTTCTCGCGCAGGAACTCCACCACCAGTGGGAACGACAGGGGCGTCGGCCGCTTCAGTTCATGCAGGTCGAGCTTCAGCGCCGCCAGGCGCTCCAGCGTGGCGGCCAGCCGGTGCGCATCCAGCTCCTGCATCAGCACCTCGCGCTCGGCCTGGCCAAGCAGCAGGTTGCGCGGGTCGTGCTTGCGGAACACCTCGTAGAACAGGCTCGACGACGCCTGCAGCTGGCGCGCGCTCTTGGGCGCGCCGGGATAGCCCTGGAAGATCAGGCCGGCAATGCGCGCGATTTCCCGAAAGCGCCGCAGCGACAGCTCGCCGGCGTTGAGGCTGCCCAGCACGTCGGCGGCGAGGTCGCGCTGGCGTTCTTCGGCCAGCACCTGCGGCAGCCAGTGGGCCCAGTCCAGCGGCGCCGACGCCAGCAACTCCAGCCCGTAATCGTTGACCGCGACCGAGAACGTCGCCGGCACCTTCTGCCCCAGCCGCCATGCCAGCAGGCTGCCGAGTCCGAGATGGACCGAGCGCCCGGCGAACGGATAGAGAAACAGATGCCAGCCCTCGCGCGATTGCAGCGATTCGGCCAGCAGCGTCTGGCGCGTGGGCAGCGCCGACCACTGCGCCTGCAGGTCCACCAGCGGCTGGATCAGCGGCAGCTCTGGCGTGGTGCGCGGATCGAGCCGGCCCGCGGCGGCGGCCTCCAGGGTGTCGATCACGGCCTCGGCCAGCTCGGTCGACATCGGCATCTTGCCGCCGTTCCAGCGCGGCACCACCGGGCGCCTGCCGCTGGCACGGCGCACGTAGGCGGTCATCTCCTGCACCCGCACCAGTTCCAGCAGCCGGCCGCCGAACAGGAAGCAGTCGCCGGGCGCCAGCCGCGCGATAAACCCTTCTTCCACGCTGCCAAGCGACGAGCCGCCGCTGCCGGCGCGGCTCCAGTAGCGCACCTGCATGGTCGCGTCGCTGACGATCGTGCCCACGCTCATGCGATGGCGCCGCGCCAGCCCCACGTCCGGCACGCGCCAGACGCCTTCATCGTCCGGCACCGCACGGCGGAAGTCCGGATAGGCCGACAGCGTGGCGCCGCCCTGGCGCACGAAGTCCAGGCACCACTGCCATTCGTCGTCGGTCAGGTGGCGGTAGGCCCAGGCGGCGCGCACTTCGGCCAGCAGCGCTTCAGGGCGGAAACCGCCGCCCAAGGCCACCGTCACCAGGTGCTGCACCAGCACGTCGAGCGGCTTGTCCGGCGATTCGCGCGCTTCGATGCGGCCGGCGCGTACCGCGTGCCGCGCGGCCACCGCCTCCACCAGTTCCAGGCTGTGGGTGGGCACTACCGTCACGCGCGAGGCGCGTCCCGGCGCATGGCCGGAGCGCCCGGCGCGCTGCAGCAGCCGCGCCACGCCCTTGGGCGAGCCCACCTGCAGCACGCGCTCCACCGGCAGGAAGTCGACGCCGAGATCCAGGCTGGAAGTGCAGACCACCGCGCGCAACACGCCGTTCTTCAGGTTCAGCTCCACCCATTCGCGCACTTCGCGATCGAGCGAGCCGTGGTGCAACGCGATCTCGCCGGCCCAGTCCGGCCGCGCGTCGAGCAGCGCCTGGTACCACAGCTCGGCCTGCGAGCGGGTGTTGAGGAACACCAGCGTGGTGCCGCTGTGCGCGAGTTCTTCCACCACATGCGGCAGCATCGACAGCCCGAGGTGGCCGGCAAACGGAAAGCGGCTGGCGTTGTCGGGCAGCAGCGTGTCGATCAGCAGCGTCTTGGGGGTGTGCCCGTGCACCAGCACACGCTGGTCAGCGGGCGCGCCGGACAGCAGCACGTCGGCCGCATGCGGCAGGTTGCCGAGCGTGGCCGACAGCCCCCATACCATCAGCGCCGGCTGCCATTGCCTTAAGCGCGCCAGCGCCAGCTGCACCTGCACGCCGCGCTTGTTGCCCAGCAGTTCGTGCCATTCGTCGACCACCACCATGCGCACGTGCCGCAGCGTCTCCTGCGCGTCGGCGCGGGTCAGCATCAGCGTCAGGCTTTCCGGCGTGGTGACCAGCGCGGTCGGCAGCCGGCGCTGCTGCGCGGCGCGCTCGGCGCTGGTGGTGTCGCCGGTGCGCAGCGCCACGGTCCAGTCGAGGTCGAGCTCCGCCAGCGGCGCCTGCAAGGCGCGCGTGGTATCGGCGGCGAGCGCGCGCATCGGCGTCAGCCACAGCACGGTCAGCGGCGGCGCGGGTTTGCCGTGCGAGGGCGCGACACGCGGCGTGCCGAATGCCATCAGCGCACCCAGCCACGCCGCGTAGGTCTTGCCGGTGCCGGTGGTGGCATGCAGCAGGCCGCTGTGGCCGCGCGCGATCGCGGTCCAGACCTCGCGCTGGAATTCGAACGGTTGCCAGCTGCGCGCGGCGAACAGCGCCGGCACCGCCTGCGCGACGGTGAGCGGCGCGGCGGCATGGTCCGCCGCCGGCTGGCGGGCGGCGCGCGGCGGGCTCATGCGGCGTCCTCCCGCCTTGCGGTGGCGCCGGGCAGCATCGCTTCCAGCGTGGCCAGCGTATCGGCCTCGTCGACGGCCTTGTCGGTGCGCCAGCGCAGCATGCGGGGGAAGCGCACCGCGATGCCGCTCTTGTGCCGGCCGCTGCGGGCAATCCCCTCGAAGCCGAGCTCGAACACCTGCGTCGGCTCGACGCTGCGCACCGGACCGAACTTCTCCACCGTGGTCCGGCGCACGATGGCGTCGACCGCGCGCATCTCTTCATCGGTCAGCCCGGAATACGCCTTGGCGAACGGCACCAGCGCGCGGCCCGGCGTGCCGGGCGGCGCGTTCCAGACCGCGAAGGTGAAGTCCGTATAGAGGCTGGCGCGGCGGCCATGGCCGCGCTGCGCATAGACCAGCACCGCGTCGACCGAGTACGGGTCGATCTTCCACTTCCACCAGACCCCGACGTCCTTGGTGCGGCCCGCGCCGTAGGCCGCGCTGGCGGCCTTCAGCATAAAGCCCTCCACGCCAAGCTCGCGCGAGGCATCGCGCAGCCGCCCGAAATGCTCCCAGCTTTCGGCCTCCACCAGGGGGCTCAGTTCGAGCGAGGGATGCACGTAGTCCGCCACCACTTGTTCCAGCCGCGCGCGCCGTTGCGCCTGCGCACGCATGCGCCAGTCCTCGCCTTGCCATTCGAGCAGGTCATAGGCCATCAGGATGGCGGGCGCTTCGCGCAACAGCCTGGCGCTCAGTGTCTTGCGGCCGATGCGCTGCTGCAGCAGTGAAAACGGCTGCACGCGGCCCTGCTGCCAGACCACAATCTCGCCGTCGAGCACGGTGCCGTCCGGCAGTTGCGCGGCGGCTTCGACGATCTCCGGGAAGCGCTCGGTGATCAGCTCCTCGCCACGCGACCACAGCCAGGTCTGTCCGCCGCGGCGTACCAGTTGGGCGCGGATGCCGTCCCATTTCCATTCGACCAGCCAGTGCTTCGTTGCACCCAGCACGCTGTCGAACTGCTCTGGCGGCGCCTGCAGCGGATGCGCGAGGAAGAACGGATAGGGCTGGCCGCCGCCGCGCAGTTCGCGGTGGTCATCGCCCTCCGGTGCGATCAGCGCGAGGAAGTGCGCGGCATCGGGGCGGGCCGACAGGTCGGTGTAGCCGACCATGCGCTCGGCCACGCGCTTGGGATCGATGCCGGCCACTTCGCCCAGCGCGCGCGTCACCAGCAGCCGCGACACGCCCACGCGGAAGGCGCCCGTGATCAGCTTGAACAGCACCAGCCGGCCGTGCGCGTCGAGCGGCCGCCACAGTGCATCGAGACGCGGCATCAGCGCTTCGGGCGCCAGGCCGCGCAATGGCAGCAGGCGCTGCTCGACCCATTCGGCCAGGCCGGCGTGGTCGGCGTCCATCGGCTCGGGCAGCAGCAGCGCGATGGTCTCGGCGAGATCGCCCACGGCCTGGTAGCTCTCCTCGAACAACCAGTCAGGCAGGTCCGCGGCCTGGCGCGCCAGTTCGCGCAGCAGCGAGACCGGCACGATCTGCCGCGGCTTGCCGCCGGCGAGGAAGTAGACCGCCCAGGCAGCGTCTTCCGGCGGTGCCACGCGCAGGTAGTCGACCAGCGCGGCGAGACGGGCCTTGGTCGAGGTGGTGCCGTCGAGCGTGGCGTAGAGGTCGGCAAAGGCTTTCATGACGCGGCCTCATCGTTGCCGGCGTCTGGCTTCTCTTCGGTGTCCGCCGCCTGCGCTTCATTGCGCGCGGATTCATCGTCGTCGCCGTATTCGGTCTCGAACGCCTGCGCCTGCCAGCCGCGCTCGCTCAGGTAGCGCACCATCACCGGCACATTGCCGTGGGTCACGATGATGCGGCCGGCGCCGGTCGCCTCGATGGCGCTGAGCAGTCCCGGCCAGTCCGCATGATCGGACAGCGCAAAGCCGCGATCGACACCGCGGCGCCGGCGCGTGCCGCGCAGTTGCATCCAGCCGCTGGCGAAGGCGTCGGACGCATCGCCGAAGCGCCGCAGCCATGGCGAGCGCTGCGCCGACGGCGGCGCCACCACCAGCGCCTGGCGCAGCAGCGGGCTGCGCGGCGGCAGCGCAGAAGCCAGCGCCATCTGGGGCAGCGCCACGCCCGCTTCGATATAGGCGGCGTTGAGCGAGATCAGCGCGCCGTGCACGATCACCGGGCCGGGCATGCCGTCGGCGCCGGCATGGCGCAGCATGCCGTGCAGGATGCGCTGCGCCTTGCCGAAGGTGTAGGCGTAGACGATGCTGGCGCGGCCAGCCTGTGCATTGGCTTGCCACCAGTGGAAGATCTCCTCCAGCAGCGTGGCTTGCGGCGGCCAGCGGTAGATGGGCAGGCCGAAGGTGCTTTCGGTGATGAAGGTATCGCACGGCACCGGCTCGAACGGATCGCAGGTGCCGTCGGCTTCGAGCTTGTAGTCGCCGGAGGCCACCCACACCTGCCCGCCATATTCGATGCGCACCTGCGCCGAGCCCAGCACATGCCCGGCGGGATGCAGGCTCAGCGTGACGCCGTGGTGGCGGATGCGCTTGCCGTAGGGCAGGGTATTGAGGTCAATGCCGGGCAGGCGCGCCAGCAATACGCCGCGGCCTGGCTCCGCGCACAGGTAGTGCGCGTGGCCGAAACGGGCGTGGTCAGAGTGGGCATGGGTGATTACGGCGCGCTCGACCGGGCGCCACGGATCAATATAGAAGTCGCCCGGCGGGCAATACAGGCCCTCCGGCCGGGCGACGATCAGGTCGCCGGCAGGGGAAGGCGCGGGCGGTAGCGGCCGGGGCAGGTCCAAGCGTGCCTCCTGATGCACTGCGGCCGCTTAGCGAGGGGCTCGGCGGCTGCGATGCTCCCGGGGCGGGAGACTTGGGAATCATACTGCTGCGTGGCGCGGGCCGGGGAGGCGGTGGGGTCCGGTTTGGGTGTCGGTGGGGGTCCGACATGGGGCTGGCGGCAGCAACTGCGGACGCTCCCGGCAAGCAGTTCCGCCATCAGAACGCCCCGCTCACAACACGTCGTCCTTCAAGTGATACCAGTGATACAGCACCCGCTGCCCCATCCTCCGGAACGGCGCGAACATCCGGGACTCCACCATCTCGCGCACATTCGGAAACGGCAGCGGCGAACGGAAGATCGGCAGTTCCGGCAGCGATGACGCCTTGCCGGCGATCAGCGCCGCCAGCCGCTTGCCGGCCTGCGCGGAGTACATCACGCCATTGCCGCCATACCCCATCGCGTAATAGATCGATTGCGCCGGATCGGGCTGCGTGATGCGCGGCATCATGTCGTGGCTGACGTCGACCCAGCCCCACCACGAGTAATCGACCTGGATGCCCTGCAGCGCCGGGAATTTGCGGTACATGTCGCCGATCAGCTTTTGCTTGTACTGCTCCTGCGGCGCGTCGTTGCCGGTGATGGCGCTGCGGCTGCCGATCTGCAGGCGGCCGTCGGGCATCAGCCGGTAGTAGTGGCGCAGGATGCGCGTGTCGGTGATGACCTGCGTCGTGCGGAAGTTGCACGCGGCGCGTTCCTCGGCGGTCAGCGGCCGCGTGACGATGGAGTTCGACAGGATCGGGAACAGGCGGTTCTTCAGTTCGCGGTGCAGCGTCTGCGAGGTATAGCCGCCGGTGGCCACGCCCACCGCGCGGGCGCGCACGATGCCGCCGGGGGTGCGCAGGTAGTGCACGCCGTTGCGGGTTTCCCAGCCGATCACGGGGCTGGACGGATGCACCGTGGCGCCCAGCTCGCGCGCACGGCGCAGGTAGCCGAAGGCCAGCTTGCCGGCGTGGATGCCGATGCCTTCGGGCTCATGCATCGCGCCCGCGGCTTCCTTGTCGTCGACGTACTGGCGGCGCACGGTGTCTGCGCCGAGGATGCGCGCGTCGTAGTGGAAGACCTCGCGCAGCACCCTGGCTTCCTTTTCCAACACAGGCATCACCTTGTCGCGATGCGCGATATAGAGGTGGCCACCGGGCTGCGGATCGCAGTCGATGTCCTTGATCAGGCCCTTGAAGGTCTCCATGCCGGCGCAGACTTCCTCGTGCAGCCGCAGCGCGGTATCGAGCCCGTAGCGCTGGATCCACTGCGAGCGCTTGAGCCGCCCCGATGCGCACTGCGCTTGCCCGCCGTTGCGCGTGCTGCAGCCCCAGCTCACGCGGTTGGCTTCGAGCACGGTGGCCTTGATGCCGTGTTCCTGCGCCAGGAAGATGGCGCAGGTGAGGCCCGTAAAGCCGGAACCGATGATGGCGACATCGACGTCGATGTCATGCGTGATCGGGCCGTCGTCGGCGGGCGGCGCGCCGGCGGTGCCGATCCAGTAGGTCGGCGCGTATTCGCGTCCCTGGCCGGGATTGGGGGTGTGCAGCGGATCGTAGGCGGGATCGTAAGGCCGGGTGGGCGCGGTGGACTGCTCGCCGGCAAGGAGGCTGCGGGGGACTACGGCTTCCATGGCACGTCTCCTGGATTCAGGCTGCGGCTGCAGAAGTGGCTACAACTACGGGCGGGCGGTCCTTGCGGTACGCGTTCTTCACCGCGATCTTGCCGTCGCGGAAGGTAAAGACATCCACCATGCGCGCTTCGATGCGGGCGCCGTCGGTGCGGGTGCCGCGGAAGGTGGACTCGCTGACGCCGCGGTCGCCGGCGACGAAGTGCTCGCCATCGAGCCACTGCGCATCGGGGAAGGTTTGCCACGCAAGCTGGAAGCCTTCGCGCACTGCGTCGCGGCCGATAAAGCTGCGGCCCAGCAGTTCGGCGCCGGCCACGCCGTGGAACGCGCAGTCATCGGCCATGAAGCCCATCAGCGCGTCGATGTCGTGGCGGTTCCAGGCGTCGTTGAAAGCCTGCAGCAGTTTGATGCCGGCGGCGGTGTGGTTCTGGTCGGACATGGCTTGGTCTCCTGAGTGTTGTCTGCCGATCCGTTCAGGACCGGCCATGACTCGAGGATAGGGAAGCCGGCCGTGGCGCTGTAGCGCCAGTTGGGGACAATCGCTTGGGCCAGCGGCGGTGCCGCCGGTCAGGCCGCCGGGCGCGCCCGGGAAGTGACCGCCGGGGCGCTGCCGGCGGTAGCCTGCAGCTCACGCGCCACGCCGGCCAGCACGCGGATGCCAGGCTCGATGCGATCCAGCGAGATCGATGAATACCCCAGCCGGAAGCAGTTGCGTGGCGCCGGATCCGCCATGAAGAAGACGCTGCCCGGCTCGATCAGCACGCCTTGCAGTTCGGCCAGCCGCGCCAGCGCATCGGCATCGAGCCACGGCGGGCCTTCGATCCAGCACGACGCGCCGCCTGCGATGGGCACCGCGCGGAAGTCGGGCATATGCGTGGCCAGCGCCGCCAGCACCGCCTCGGCGCGCTCGCGGTGCGCCGCCGACAGCCGGCGCAGGTGCGCGTCATAGTGGCCCAGTGACAGGAACAGCGAGAACGCGCGCTGGATATACGCGGAGGGATGCCGCAGCATCAGCCGGCGCGCGCCGCGCAGCTCGGCGATCAGCGCCGCCGGCCCGACGATATAGCCGATGCGCAGCCCCGGCGCCAGGCTCTTGGACAGGCTGCCGACGTAGATTACGCGGTTGCTGCGGTCCAGGCTCTTCAGCGTAGGCGTGGGATCGCCTTCGAAGCGGCTCTCGCTTTCGTAGTCGTCCTCGATCAGCACAAAGTCCGCTTCCTCGGCCTGGCGCAGCAGCGCCTGCCGGCGCGCCAGCGGCATGGTGACGGTGGTGGGGCACTGGTGACCGGGGGTCACATAGACATAGTCGCAGGCGCGCTGCACATCGGACAGCGCCAGGCCGTCGTTGTCAACCGGCAGCGGCACCAGTTGCGACGTATGCGAGCCGAAGATATTGCGCGCATCCGGATAGCCCGGCTCCTCGATGCCAACCGGCGTGTCGGGGCTGACCAGCAGGTCGGCGAGGAGGTACAGCGCCTGCTGCGCGCCCACGGTCACCACGATCTCGTCGGCGCCGGCCCAGACGCCGCGGCGCGGCAGCACGCGCGTGCGGATCTGCTGCACCAGCGATTCGTCGTCGCGCAGGATCATGTCTTGCGCCCAGTCGTGGATATCGAGCACGCTGAGCGCCTTCAGGCAGCATTCGCGCCAGTCGGCGGTGGGGAACAGCGCCGGGTCGTACTGGCCGTAGATGAAGGGGTAGGGATAGTCGCGCCAGTTGGCGCGCTTGACGATATTGCGCTGCTGGGTGGGGCGGAACACGAAGCGCCGCTCCCAGTCCGGTTCGCCGGTGCGCGCGGGCACCGCTTCGCCGCGCAGCGACGCCACGCCGCTGACGCGCGTGCCCAGAATCTCGGGGTTGACGAAGTAGCCGCTGCGTTCGCGCGCCACCAGGTAGCCTTCATCGACCAGCTGCTGGTAGGCCAGCACCACCGTGTTGCGGGCCACCCGCAGCTGCGCCGACAGCTCGCGGCTGCTGGGCAGCGGCTCGCCTTGCGGAAGTTGCTCGTCGAGGATGGCCGAAACCAGCATCTGGCGGATCTTGCCCTGCAGGCTCAGGCCCGACAGCGCGTGCTGCTGGAACAGCTGGAACCACATCGTGGTGGGGGACTTGAGGCTCATGGGGCGAGGCCTTTGCCGCAATGGCGAAGCGCGCCAGCATATCGCACTGGCGCGCTCCTCAACATATCAAGACTCGTGCAGGTCTGGCCTGGGCATCTCTGCCATCGGCACTACCGGATCTCCGCCACGGCGAAACAGTTGCCGCGCCGCGTACGCCAGCAGCAGGATCGCCAGGCTCACGACGCCCAGCGCAAGCGGCGTGCGCTGGTCAGGGATAAAGGCCATCGCGATCACGATGCCGAGCATGCCGACGATCGCCACGTAGGTCAGGTACGGGTAGCACCACATCCGCACGCGCAGCCGGTCCGGGGCTTCGCGCTCGAGACGGGCGCGCAGGCGCAGCTGCGAGATCGCGATCAGGATATAGACGAAGATCGCGACAGTGCCGTACGAGTTGACCAGGAAGGCGAACACCGTATCGGGCGAGACATAGGACATCACCACCGCGCCGTAGCCGAACAGCGTCGCCACCAGAATCGCGCGCGTCGGCACGCCGTTGCGGCTGACGCGGGCCAGCGACTTGGGCGCGTCGCCGCGGCGCGTCAGCGCGAACAGCATCCGCGACGAGGCGTACAGGCCGGAGTTGAGCGCCGACAGCACCGCGGTCAGCACGATCGCGTTCATGATCTGCGCCGCGGCCGGCACGCCCATCACGTTCAGCGCGCTGACGTAGGGGGTGGCGATGCTGGTGGAGTTCCACGGCACCAGGCATACCACCAGCAGGATCGAGCCGACATAGAACACCAGCACGCGCGTGATCACCGAGCTGGTGGCCTTGGCCACTGCCTTCTGCGGTTCGGCGGTCTCGGCGGCGGCGATGGTGACGATCTCGGCGCCGAAGTAGAAGCCGGTAGCCGCGACCGCGCCGGTCAGCACCGGCACGATGCCGTGCGGCATGAAGCCGCCGTTGGCAGTGAGGTTGGCCACCTGCATGCCATGCGCGCCGGGGGCGAGGCCCAGCACGTAGACGCCCGCGACGAACAGGAACACCATGATCGCGGCCACCTTGATCGACGCGAACCAGAACTCGAACTCGCCGAAGGACTTGACCGACACCAGGTTGGTCAGCGTCAGCATCACCAGCAACACCAGGCTGATGATCCAGTTGGGCACGTCGGGCAGCCAGTAGCGCACCAGGTCGGCACCGGCCACGGCCTCGAGTGCCACCACGATGACCCAGAAGTACCAGTACATCCAGCCGGTCAGGAAGCCGGCGAGCTTGCCCACCGCCGGGCGGTCGCGCCAGGCTTCGCGCGCGTATTCGTAGAAAGAGCCGCCGCCGGGCATGGCGCACGCGAGCTCGCCCAGCATGCGCATCACCAGCACCACCAGCAAACCGGTGATCAGGAAGGAAAGGACCGCGGCCGGGCCGGCCGACTTGATGACGACGCCGCTGCCGACGAAGAGGCCCGCACCGATCACGCCGCCAAGGGCGATCATGGTCATGTGCCGCTGCTTCAGGCCGTGGGACAGCCCGTTGCCAGGCGTGGGTTGTTGGATCATGTTGTGTCTCCTGTGCTGCGCTGGCTGCCGGTGCTGCGTTGCAGCCAGTACAGCGTTTTGGGCAGGCGCCACGGCTTCTCTTCGGTATAGGTGGCGGGGCAGTAAATGCCAGCCAGGGCCGTGGTCGGTTCAGTGTTTGCAATCCCCGGGAGCGGGATGCCTTATCCGTCCATGTCGACTAGTCTCCGGTGCTTGCTTAAAAATCCGGAACGAGGAGTTCCGAAAAATTGTTGTTTCACCGAAATGTAGGTGGTCTTCCGGCGCAGGTCAACCGGAAGTTTCGATAATTGATATGATTTGTCCCTGAAACTGAAACTTGTCTATCATGGAGCCAGGCATGAACGATATGCGCCTCGCCAAAAGTGACGTGAAGCCGGACGGAGACACGCCGGCCCTGCGTCTGTTCGGCTTGCTCGAGGTCATCGCCGAGAAGGACCAGTCCTTCAACCTGCAGGCACTGGTGGAAGAGACCGGCCTGCCCAAGCCCACGCTGCACCGCATGCTGCAGCAGCTCGAGGCGGCGGGACTGATCCAGCGCAACGGCGACGGGCGGCAATACGGCACCGGCCTGCGGCTGCGCAGGCTGGCGGAGAACCTGTTGCTGAACAGCACGTCGCACGGCGCGCGCCACATGGTGCTGCGGCGGCTGGTGGAAGAGGTGGGCGAGAGCTGCAACCTGACCGCGTTTTCCGGCGGCGAAGTGCTGTACCTGGATCGCGTGGAGACCGCGGCGCCGCTGCGCTTCTACCTGCACCCGGGCTCGCGCGTACCGGCGCACTGCTCGGCGACCGGCAAGCTGTTCCTGGCGCAACTGGCGCCGGCGCAGCGCCAGCGGCTGCTGGGGCATGTGGAGCTGGAGCGCTACACGCAGAACACGCTGACCGATCACGCGCAGCTCGAGGCAGAACTGGAGCGCGTAAAGCGCGACGGCTACGCGATGGACGACGAGGAATTCCTGCCCGGGCTGGTGTGTATCGGCGTACTGGTCCCGGCCACGGATGGCGGCAAGTCCAACCTGGGGCTGGCACTGCAGGCCCCGGTGATGCGCGTCACGCGCGACAAGGCGCTGCAACTGCTGCCCGCGCTGCAGCGCGCTGCCGGCGCGCTGGCAGCGATCGAAGCCGACAGCGCCAGCACCTGGCACGGCGGCGCGGAAGACGACGAATAGCGCGCACGGCGTCACGCGGTTTGCTCCGCTGGTCGCGATGCGCAGGCATGGCGACATGGCATAAAACGAGGAGCAAAGAGGTGACGCAAGACCAGTTTGGCAAGCCGGACCGGATGATTCCGGTGCGCAGCGTGTTCGGCATCGATTCCGGCCTGATGGTGCCGGCGTTCAGCGCGCGCGACGACCACGTGCCGGAGATCGACCCGGCCTACCGTTTCCAGCCCGAGGTCACGCTGGCGATCCTGTCCGGCTTTATGCGCGACCGGCGCGTGATGGTGCAGGGCCTGCATGGCAGCGGCAAGTCGACCCATATCGAGCAGGTGGCCGCGCGGCTCAACTGGCCCTGCGTGCGCGTCAATCTCGACGGGCATATCAGCCGGCTTGACCTGGTCGGCAAGGATGCCATCGTGGTGCGCGACGGGCGCCAGGTGACCGAGTTCCAGGAAGGCATCGTGCCGTGGGCGCTGCAGCGCCCGGTGGCGCTGATCTTCGACGAATACGATGCGGGCCGGCCCGACGTGATGTTCGTGATCCAGCGCATCCTGGAGCGCGACGGCAAGTTCACGCTGCTCGACCAGAACCGCGTGATCCGGCCCCATCCGTCGTTCCGGTTGTTTGCCACCTCCAATACCGTGGGGCTGGGCAACACCAACGGCCTCTACCACGGTACACAGCTTCTCAATCATGCGCAGATCGACCGCTGGAACGTGGTCGCTACGCTGGATTACCTGCCGCATGAAGAGGAAGCCGGCATCGTGCTGGCGCGCGTGCCTGAGCTCGACAACGAGGCCGGCCGCGCGCTGGTCGATGCGATGGTGGCGCTGGCCGGCCTCACGCGCCGCGGGTTTGCTGCCGGCGACGTGTCGGCGCTGATGTCGCCGCGCACGGTGATCAGCTGGGCCGAGAACTGCCAGATTTTCCGCGATCCGGCGCTGGCGTTCCGCCTGACTTTCCTGAACAAGTGCGACGAGGCCGAGCGGCCGGTGGTGGCGGAGTATTACCAGCGTTGCTTCGGTCATCTGCCCGGGGAAGCTTCGGGCCTGCCCATCGAGCCGGAGTCCGCGCAATGAGCGCGGCCGCGGCCGCGCAGCAACTGCGCCGGCGCCAGCGGCAGGATGAACTGTCCGGCGCCGCGGTGCGCGCGCTGACGGGCGACGCCGCGCTGCATTTCCGCGACGGCCAGCTATGGCGCGCGATGCGGCCGGTGCCGCAGCATGCGCCGCACCTGCGTACCGATCCGGAAACCGATACCGCCACTTGCCTGCGCGGCGCCGCTGACGGCGCGGCGCTGCGCCAGGTGCATTCCGATGCCGCGCTGCATCGCCGGCTTTGCCCGTCCGATCCGGTCGAGCGCCTGGTGTTCGAACTGCTCGAGCAGCTGCGTTGCGAGACGCGCTTGCCGCGCGGCATGGCCGGCGTGGCGGCGAACCTGCGCCATCGCTTCCTGGCGTGGTCGCGGGCATTCCATCGCTCGGGGCTGACCGAGGGCCATCTCGGCATCCTGCTCTACACCGTGGCGCAGGTAGCATGGTCGCGACTGAGCGGCGAGCCGGTTCTGGAAGAGACCGAAGACTTGATCGAAGCCACGCGCGCAGCCATCGTGCCCGGGCTCGGCACTTCGCTGGCCGGGCTGCGCGCGCATCGGCATGACCAGTCGGCGTTTGCCGTGCATGCGCTGGCACTGGCGCGTGCGGTGGCGGACATGGTTCGAACGGAATCGCCTGGCGCCGGCGAAGAAGACAACAACGCCGCCTCCGCCGCGCGCGCGGGGTTTGCGCTGTGGCTCGACTTCGACGAACCGCCAGTGGAAGACTTCGCCCTTGCCGACAGCGGCCACAGCCGCGTCCTGGCCGAGGCCACCGATGGCTACCGCGTCTTCACCACCCGCTATGACCGCGAGGTGCGCGCCGCCACGCTGGTACGGCGCGCGCTGCTGGACGAGTACCGCACGCGGCTCGACGCCCGCATCGCCCGCGCCGGCGTCAACCTCGCACGACTCGCGCGCCGGCTGCGCGCGGCGCTGGCGCAACCGCGCGTGGACGGCTGGTCCTTCGGCGAGGAAAGCGGCCGCATCGACGGCCGCCGCCTGGCGCAACTGGTCAGCTCGCCCGCCGAACGCAGGCTCTTCCGCCGCGAAGCGCACAAGGCCCATGCCGATTGCGTCGTGGGCTTCCTGATCGATTGCTCCGGTTCGATGAAGGCGCAGGCCGAGCCGCTGACCCTGCTGCTCGACATGCTCGCCCGCGCGCTCGACCAGGCCGGCGTCGCCACCGAGGTGCTGGGCTTCACCACCAATGCCTGGAACGGGGGCCGCGCCCGCGCCGACTGGCTGGCGCGCGGCCGGCCGGCGCATCCCGGGCGGCTCAACGAGACCTGCCACATGGTGTTCAAGGACGCGCAGCGCAGCTGGCGCCGGGCCCGCACCGACATCGCCGCACTGCTCAAGGCCGACCTGTTCCGCGAAGGCGTGGATGGGGAGGCGGTTGAGTGGGCCTGCGCGCGCCTGCACGCCACCGGCAAGGCGCGCCGCATCCTGCTGGTGGTGTCCGACGGCAGCCCGATGGATACCGCGACCGGGCAGGCCAATGACGCCTGCTACCTCGACAACCACCTGAAGGCGGTGGTGGCGCGGCATGAGGCGCTGCGGGACGTTGAGGTGCTTGGACTGGGGGTAGGGCTGGATCTCAGTCCGTATTACCGGCACACGCTGGCGCTGGATTTGTCGCAGCCGGTGGATATGGCGATGCTGGATGAGGTGGCGGGGCTGGTCGGAGCACGGCGGCGGTGAGGTAGCCGGGTGTTGTTCGGTTTTTCAAGATGTACGCGTTACGCGTACATGACGGAAAGCTCATACAAGCTGCTCAGGTGTTTGGGTCATCGTAAGCCCCATGCCAACGCGGCTGCCTGGCGAGGGCTTCCGCTGTCAGCGATACTCAGCAGGTGCCCGCCACCACGATCACGCGCGCCCCGCCTCCTTCGGCTGCCACGACACCGCGATGTCGCCATTGATAAAGGTCTGGCAGGCCAGCCGGAACCCGGCGGCCAGCTCCGCCTCCGCCAGCAGCTTCTGTTCCTTCGGCTTGACCGCGTCGGTGTGCTCGTGGCCCTTTTCGATGCGGCACTTGCAGGTGCCGCACAATCCGCCGCCGCACTTGAACGGAATGCCGCCCTGTTCGCGCAGCGACACGCGCAGCAGGTTGCTGTTGGGCGGCGCGCTGACCGTCTTGCCGTGGTTGGTGAGGAAGGTGATCTGGATCATGGCGATGAATGGGTTGCGTGCGTGAGGGCCCGAGGATCAGCACCGCCCGCCCCCGGCGACCGGCGTGGGGACCAGGGTGATATCCATGCTGCCGAAGCTGGCCAGCTCGCGTAGCGCGGCGCGGGCGGCCTCCAGCGTGGCGTACTGGTCGAGGAACTTGGTCGACACCAGGTTGACGATGCCGGGCGGCGTTTCTTCCACCACCCGCACCTTGGTGGCGGCGCCCAGTTCCGCGATGACAAAGCGCGCGGTGCGCTTGCCGTAGAAGACGTAGTCGTACGCCTCGACCGCGGTCATGCCCGCGGTGGGCTCGGTGCGGAACTGGCCCGGGCGGCTGGTGAGCAGGACGAACATGTCAGGCGTGCGCGCTGGCCGTGGCCAGGGTGGCGGCGGTGATAGTCGCCGCGCCGGGCAGGTCGTCCTGCGCCAGTTCGATGTCGTGCTCGATCCAGAGCTGGCAGGCCAGCCGGTAACCCTGTTCGAGCCGCTCGCCGAGCTGCTTCTTTTCCTTCCAGTTGGGCGGCGGCAGGTGTTCGGCGCCGGCGATCACGCGGCAGGCGCACTTGGAGCACTTGCCCATGCCGCACTCGTAGCGCAGGTTGGGGTAGGGGAACTGGCGGATCCCGGCGCGGACCACCAGGTTGGTCTGGGGCTTGACCTCGTCGACAAAGGTCTGGCCCTGCTTGTGGAAAGTGACGGTCGGCATCGTGCGGTTCCTGCCGGATGGGCGCCCACCCGGCGTCAAGAGAATTCGGGGAAATCTGTTGGACCAGGCGGCGCTTGCAGCCGCCTACGACCACAACACCATGGCGGCTATGGTGGAGCAGGCCAGCCCGATCAGCACCGGGATCAGCAGCGCGCGCACCGCGTCCAGCACCGGCACCCGGGCGAAGCCGGCCACCGCAATCAGCGACGACCACGCCACCAGCGTGCCGCCACCGGTCCAGACCGCGCCCATCTGGCCAACAGCGGCCAGCGTGGCGGGGTCGAAGCCGACCACCGGGCCGAGGGCGCCGGCCAGCGTGCCGGTCAGCGGCAGGCCCGCGAAACCGGAGCCGTCGATGCCAGTGATCATGCCGACCAGCAGCACCCCGAAGGCGACCAGCACGTGGTTGTCCGGGATCATGTGCTGGTAGGCCTGGATCAGTTCGAACAGCAGGCTCGGCGCCTTGCCCGGCGGCAGGCCCAGGATCTGCGCGGCGGTTTCGCCGGCGCCGACGAAGAAGAAACCAGCGATCGGCAGCACCGATCCCATCGCCTTGAAGGCGAAGACGAAGCCGTCGGTGATGTGCTCCGGGCACACGTCGAGCATGCGGCGCGGGCCTTCGGCGGCCAGTGTCGCCAGCATCATCAGCACCGCCGCGACGCCGCCGACCAGCGCGGCCGCATCGCCGCCCTTGAGGTCCTGCACGCCGGTGCCCAGCTTGGGCAGCACCATGACGGCGACCACCGCGAGGAAAGCAACGGGCGTCACGATCGCGAAGCATTTCGACCACTTCACCCGGCGCCGGGCCACCATCGACAGGCTCGCTTCGATATTGCAGTCGGTGGCCAGCGGCTCGGCATGGGCGGTGCCCCTGGCGATCTCGGCCTTGTCGAAGGTGCCGCCGCCTTCCAGTGCCTCGGCGGTGCCGCCGGCGCGCGCCTGCCAGCGGTCGAGCAGGGTGCCGCAGGCGGGCACGATATGCTTGCGCATCGACAGGTAGGCCAGGCACAGCGCAATAGTGCCGGTGATGATCGACAGCGCCAGCGCGCGATCGGCCACCACCGCGGCGCTCACCGCCGCGCCGGCCGCCTTGGCACTGATGCCGGGCGCCACGCCGATCACATAGTCCGAGGAGAGCGCCATGCCCTGGCCGGCGATGGCAATCGCCATTGCGCCCGCCAGCGGCGGCAGCCCCGCCGCGATGGCGGCCGGCAGCAGGATCGCCGAGACCAGCGGCACGGCGGGGGTCGGCCAGAAGAACAGCGAGATGACGTAGGTGATGCCCGCCAGGATAAAGAACGCCGAATGCCCGTTCTTCATCACCACGCGGAAGGGCTCGACCATGCGGATGTCGGAGCGCAGCGTCTTGAGCGCATTGAGCAGCGCGGTCATGAACGCGATCACCAGGAAGATATTGAACAGCTCCTTGGCGGCAACCAGGCTCGCGGAAAACACCCCGCCCAGCGCCGAGACCGGGCTGCCGGTGAGGGCAAAGACGACCAGGGCGGTGCCAACGATGGAAGGGACGACAACATTGGCGCGCAGGATCATCGTCAGCACGATGACTGCTACCCCTGACAGATAGATCCAGTGCGCGGCACCGATCACGACTTGTTGTGACATGAAGACTCCCTGGGGGCGGAGGGGTTGTGGGGCCTCGGGTTCTCTGTCAGCCGCGGAACCCTTGGTGTCGGTATACTATATTCCGGCGCAAGCTCGCGACAACAGGTTTCTCATACGGACTTACGCCTAGATCAGACTGGTGCAAACCGCCAGAACACCGCACTTTTATTGGGCCTGCGACGATGCGAGCGGTGCACAGAGTTTGTCAGGCGCCCGCTGGTCAATGTAGACTGTATACCGCTTGGTGGCGGACGCGAAGTGCGAGCACTATAAGCAGGAGACGGGCCCCCTATGAGTCCGTCCCTCCGACGCGCTTCATTCGCGCCTTTCAAGCCGCTGTTCCGACCCTGCCATGACCGCTGCCTTGCCCGCCACGTTGTTCTCCCTGCTTCCCGCCGGCCTCTCCGTCTCCTCTTATCTATGGATGGGGGCGCTCATCCTCGTGGGCGCCTGCCTGCAAGGCGTGGGCGGGATCGGCTTTGCGATGCTTTCGGCACCGCTCGGGGCAATCTTCTTCCCCGACCTTGTGCCGGGACCGCTGCTGGCGATGGGCTGCTGTCTCTCTTTGATGGGTGCGCTGCGTGAGCGGGAGGCGATCGCGTGGCGCATCGCAGGCTTCGCCCTGATCGGGCGCGCGCTGGGCGGGGCGGCGGCGGTGCTGACCATGGCGTGGCTGGCGCCGGGCCCGCTGGGGGTGCTGTTCTCGGTATCGATACTCGCCGCCGTGGCACTGAGCCTGCTGGGCTGGCGGCTGCTGCCGACCTCGCCCAACGTGGCCATCGCCGGCACCCTGTCGGGCTTTATGGGAACGATCACCTCGGCCGGCGCGCCGCCGTTCGCGCTGGTCATGCAGCACATGGCGCCGGCACCGCTGCGCGCGACGATGGGTTGCATCCTGTCCGGGGGCGCGGTGCTGTCGCTCTCCATGCTGGCGCTGGCGGGGCGCTTCGGCTTGCCGCAACTGGTGCTGGCGGCGGCCCTTGCGCCATTCCTGTTTGCCGGCTTCGCGCTGTCGAACCGGTTGCGCGGGCACGTCTCGCCCGGGGCCGTGCGCCGGCTGCTGCTGGGTCTTTGCGCTGCCGGGGCGCTCGGTGTGCTCGGGCGCACTGCCTTTTCATGAGGCGCTGGCCCGCAGAGATCTCTGTCTTTCCCTGTCCCCATCCCACGCCATCACGCGCCTGCGCACGGCCGCCTGCACCACGCTCGCGGCGCAGCGGCTGGCGCGGCCGCGGCACGCAGGGCGTGCAAGGTATCGCCGCGCCAGCGGGACGACGACATCGTGATCTACAAATCAGTCGGCGTGGAGCTGGTAGACGTGGCACTGCGGGCTTCGCCTGGTCCCGGATCACTTGGCGCAGCGGAGCGTCGCGCCGCCTGAGAGCATCGCGCCGTCAGTCGCCGGGTAAACACTTACGTGATTAGTCAACGAAGCCCTTGTCGGCGCTACATTGCTGTATATAGTATACAACCATGCAAGGGCCGCTCGATTTACGAAGAGACCCCGGCATTCCACCCACCCACTCGCCCACATTGCCAACCAGGAGCCTCCGCCATGGCCGAACTGATGAACCGCGAAGCATTCCGTGCCGCCCTCGAAGAAGCCATCCAAGGCAAGAGCGCCAACAAGGCGCCGTTCAGCGTGGCCTGGGCCAGCGGCAAGCTGACCCGCGCCCATCTCGCACGCTGGGCCGAGAACCACTATCACTACGTCGGCCCGTTCGCGGATTACCTGGGCTACATCTACGCCCGCACGCCGGACCGCTATACCGAAGCCAAGGATTTCCTGCTTGCCAATATGTATGAGGAAGAAATCGGCGGCGACCGCCATACCGACCTGCTGATCCGCTTTGCGCAAGCCTGCGGCACCACCCGCGAGCGCGTGATCGATCCGGACAATATGTCGCCCACCACCCGCGGCCTGCAGAGCTGGTGCTACGCGGTGGCCATGCGTGAAGACCCGATCGTGGCAGTGGCCGGCCTGGTAGTCGGGCTGGAGTCGCAGGTGCCGTCGATCTACCGCAAGCAGACCCCGACGCTGCGCGACAAGTACCGGTTCACCGACGAGGAAGTCGAATTCTTCGACCTGCATATCGTCTCGGACGAGATCCACGGCGAGCGCGGCTACCAGATCGTGCTGGAGCACGCCAACACGCCGGAGCTGCAGCAGCGCTGCCTGAAGATCTGCGAGATCGGCGCGCAGATGCGGCTGCTGTATACGACGGCGCTCTATCACGACTACGTCGAGAAAGAACTGCCGCTGCCCGAACTCGACATGGCCGCCTGAGCGGCGCCTCGTTTCCGCCTCCCTACCGGATCGACGATGACCGTATTCCTCAACCATATCGACGGCGAATGGACGGCCTGCCAGTCCGGCCGCACCTTCGACAACGTCAACCCGGCCGACACCGCCGATATCGTGGGGCGCTTCCAGGCGTCTTCCGCGGTAGACGCGCAGGCGGCCGTCGCCGCCGCGGCGGCTGCGTTCGCCGGCTGGAAAAAGACCCCCGTGGGCAAGCGCGCCGCCATTCTCAACCGCGCCGCCGACCATCTTGAGGCCAACGCCGACAGCATCGCCGCCGAACTGACCCGCGAGGAAGGCAAGGCGCTGGCGCTGGCCCGCGATGAAGTCCTGCGCTCGGCCCAGACGCTGCGGTTCTACGCGGTGGAAGGGCAGACCTTCACTGGCGAGGTGTACCCGAACGACGACCCCGACCAGCTCGTCTACAGCCAGCGCGAGCCGCTGGGCGTGGTGACGGTGATTGCGCCGTGGAATTTCCCGGTGTCGATCCCGGCGCGCAAGATCGCGCCGGCGCTGGTGACCGGCAACACGGTGGTGTTCAAGCCGTCGTCCGAGGCGCCGCTGTCGGGCTACCGGCTGGCCGAGGCGCTGGTCAAGGCGGGCCTGCCCAAGGGCGTGCTGAATTTCATCACCGGCAGCGCGGCGGACATCGGCGCGGCCATCACCGAGGCGCCGGCCGTGCGGGCGATCTCGTTCACTGGCTCGTCGCGCGCCGGCGAGCAGATCCACCGCGCCGTGCCGCTGACCACGCGCACGCAGATGGAGCTGGGTGGCAAGAACCCGCTGATCGTGATGGAAGACGCCGACCTCGATCGCGCGGTCGACCTGACCATCAAGGGTGGCTTCTCGCTGTCGGGGCAGGCGTGCACCGGCACCAGCCGCGTACTGGTGGCGGAGTCGGTCAAGGCGGCATACACCGAACGCCTGCTGGCGAAGGTCGCCACGCTCAAGGTCGGCAGCGGCATGACGGCCGGCATGGACCTCGGGCCGCTGGCCTCGCACAAGCAGCTGGAAACGGTGCTGCGTTATATCGATATCGGCCAGTCCGAGGCGACGCTGCTGTGCGGCGGCGTGCGCCTCGCCGGCGGCGACTTCGACAAGGGCTACTACGTGGCGCCGACCGTGTTCACCGACGTGACCCAGCAGATGCGGATCGCGCGCGAGGAGATCTTCGGGCCGGTGATCGCCATCCTGGGCTTCACGGACTATGCCGACGCCATCGCCAAGGCCAACGACACCGAGTACGGGCTGGCGGCGGCCATCGTCACCAGCAACCCGCGCACCATCCACCACTTCGCCACGGACATCGAGGCGGGCACGGTCAAGGTCAACCGCACCACCACCGGCAACCTGGTCAACGCGCCGTTCGGCGGGGTGAAGCGCTCTAGCACTTCGACCTTCCGCGAGTCCGGCCGCACCGGGCTGGAGTTCTATACGCAGGTCAAGACGGTCTACCGCGGCGCGTGAGCCCGGCCGTTACAAGGAGTCAGAGAGACATGAAAACAGCCATCAAGCTGGAACTGCGCGAGGCGCGTCATATGGTTGCCGCGGCCATCCAACGCTCGGAGGAAATCGGCGTGCTGGAGTCGATCTGCGTGGTCGACGAGGGCGGCTACCCGCTCGCGCTCGAGCGCATGGACGGCGCCCGCATCACCGGGCCGCAGATCGCATGGAACAAGGCGTTCACGGCCGCGGGCCACAAGCGCTCCACGCATCTGTTCACTACGCCGCCCAACGGGCCGGCACTGCCGGGCAACGAGGCGTTCGGCATCCAGTGGAGTTTCGAAGGCAAGTTCGCCGCGTTCGTGGGCGGCTTCCCGATTGTCGTCAACGACGAGGTGATCGGCGGCATCGGCCTGTCGGGCGGCAACGGCGAGCAGGACACGCAGGCCGGGCTGGCCGCGCTGCAGGCGCTGGCCGAGCTGCTGGCGCCGCAGGATTTGAAGGTGCTGGTGCAGGCCGATATCAAGAAGTAAGCTCGATTGCGCGGAGGTGTCCATGTCGTACCGCATCCAGATCGCCGAAACGCAGCAGGTCTTTTTCGTTGAACGCGGCGAGACGCTGCTGCAGGCCGCGCAGCGCGCCAGCATCGCGTTGCCGCACGATTGCCAACTGGGTGGTTGCCGCACCTGCCGCATCCGGCTGCTCGAGGGGCGGGTCCGCTACGACGAGGAACCGTTCGGCCTGGCGCCGGACGAGGCTGCGGCCGGCTATGCGCTGGCCTGCCAGGCGCAGCCGCTGGGCGACCTCGTGATCAGCCCGGCACGCGAGGACGAGGCCTGCGCCGGGCCCGCGCGTTATCGGGCACTGGTGCAGGCTGTGCGCCCGTTGTCGGCTGACGTCTTGCACATCGAACTGGAAGTGCCGGACGCGGGGGCCCTTGACTATCGCCCCGGCCAGTACCTGAAGCTGCTGAGCGCGGACGGGCGCGCGCGCAGCTTCTCGATGGCCTCGGTGCCGCGCGACGGACGGGTCGACCTGCACGTGCGGCGCATTCCGGGCGGCGCCTTCACCGATGGCATCCTGCCGCGGATGAAGGCGGGCGACACCATTGATGTCGAACTGCCGCTCGGCACCTTCTTCTACCGCGCGAAGGATTACCGGCCGCTGCTGATGGTGGCCACCGGCACCGGGCTGGCGCCGATCAAGGCGATCCTCGAATCGCTGATGGACGATCCCGACTGCCCGCCGGTGTCGCTCTACTGGGGCATGCGCCAGCCGGAAGACCTGTACCTGCACGCCGATATCCCCGCGTGGGGCGAACGGCTGTACGACTTCCAGTACGTGCCCGTCCTGTCCCGCGCCGGCGCCGGGTGGCAGGGGCGACGCGGCTACGTGCACGATGCGGCGCTGGCCGACCTGGGCGATCTGAGCGAGCATGCCATCTATTTGTGCGGTTCCCCCAACATGGTTCGTGACGCGCGCTCCGCTTTCCTGGCGCGTGGGGCTAGTCCGGATCACATCTATGCCGACAGCTTCACCTTCCAGCGGGATTGATAAGACATTGCTCGGTATACAGCTGGAGGCCTGGTATACAATAACGCCAGCCTTTCCGCTTACGCCTCTGCCGACCCATGTCCATCCCTCCGTCTCCTGCCGCGCCCACCGAGCCGCTGAGCCTCGGTGCCAGCCACTCGCCGCTGTTCGCCCTTGTCACCGACAAGCTGCGCGAAGGCATCCTGAACGGCAAGTACGCTCCTGGCGAACGGCTGGTGGAGAACAAGCTGTCGGCGGAACTGGGCGTGTCGCGCATTCCCGTGCGCGAGGCGCTGCGCGCGCTGGCCAGCGAAGGGCTGGTGCTGATCGAGCCGCGCCGCGGCGCGTCGGTGGCCAGCCTGTCGCCGGTGATCGCGCGGGAGATGGTGGAGGTGCGCGCCACGCTGGAAGGCCTCAACGCCAAGCTGGCCGCACAGCGCCGCGACCCGGCGCTGGTTGCCCAACTGGAGACCGTGCTGCGCCAGGGCATGGAGGCCGCCGCGCAGGGCCGCGCCGATGAACTGCTCGCCCTGAATAGCCGCTTCCATGAAGTGCTCGGCACCATTGCCGCCAACAGCGTGCTGCAGGAAATGATGCGCTCGCTGCGCGAGCGCACCGCCGTGCTGTTCGGTCCGGCCAACGTGGTGCGCGCGCGCCAGAACTGGGACGAGCACGCGCAGATCCTGCAGGCCGTGATCGCGGGGGATGCCGACCTTGCCGCGCTGCTGGCGGCGCGCCATGTCTACAGCGCCGCCAAGGCGGCCGACCTGCCGGTGGAAGGGCAGGGCAGGGCGCAGGCGGCCTGAGGGCGTTGCGCCCGGCCGGTTCCCAACGTGGTGCCTGATCGCTCCAGGCCGGTTCCATTGAAATAAGCCTTCCCCATATCGGCGGCGGCGTACGCCGCGCCGGATTTCCTGCTGCGCCATCGGGCGCCGACATCTTAGTTCCCTGCCAGCCTCTTCATTGCCTGCCCGGCAATTGGGCGTTGCGCGCCCCGTCATGACGCATTGCACCAATATGTGTATACTGTAGGCATTCCAGAAAATAGGGATTTACCATGCAGTCGCCCGAGCAACGCTATCTCTCGCAACCCGTCGGCCAGCAACTGCTGCGCCACTTTGCCGCGCGCGATGCCGTCCGCCATGCCACGCCGCTCCTTCCGCTGCGCCTGCGCGATATCGGCCGCTTCTTCCTGGCCCTCCGCGGCCGCGCGCCGCGCCATGGTCATTGCTGATCCAGCCTGATTGACACGACGGCGCCATCGCGCCGCCGCTGCCTCCCGGCGCGCGTCCTGCCCGCCGACTACTCTCCCCAGCTGTCCACCACCGCTGCGCCGTCCAGCGCGCCTGCGCACGCCATATTCGTCTTGCTCTCTGCGCAGGAGTGAATATAGTATACCAACGCACCGCAGTACTTCCCGAAGCCTGTCCTATACGCCCCCACCGCGTCCCATTGCTGGCGCGGTTAACGACAAGGAATCAACGTGAACCTGCCCGACCGGAGTGCCGGCGGTTTTCCGCCGCTATGGGAGGTGGCACAGCAGCTCGCTGCCGGCCAGGTCTCCTCGGTGGAACTGGTGGACGCCTGCGAAGCGGCCTGGTGCGACTGGCACGGCGTCATCAACGCGCTGGTACGGTCGGACTTTGCCGCCGCCCGCGCCGCGGCGCTTGAAAGCGACCGCCGCCGCCGCGCGGGGCAGTCACGCGGCGTGCTCGATGGCGTGCCGTTCTCGGTCAAGGAATCGTTCGATGTGGCCGGCTGGCCGACCACCTGCGGCAATCCGGCATTGCAGGACCGCGCGGCCCAGCGCGACGCCGTGGTAGTGCAGCGCCTGCGCGAGGCCGGCGCCGTGCTGCTCGGCAAGACCAACGTCCCGCTTGGCCTGCGCGACTGGCAGAGCTACAACGCCATTTACGGCACGACCCGCAATCCGCGCGATCCGTCGCGCACGCCGGGCGGCTCGTCCGGCGGCAGCGCAGCGGCGGTGTGCGCTGGCTTGTCGTATTTCGATGTCGGATCCGATATCGGCTCCTCACTGCGCAACCCGGCCCACTACTGTGGCGTCTTCTCGCTCAAGCCCAGCCACGGACTGGTGCCGCTGGCCGGTCACGGCACCGGT
This sequence comes from Cupriavidus necator, assembly GCF_040578825.1. Lineage (GTDB taxonomy): Bacteria > Pseudomonadota > Gammaproteobacteria > Burkholderiales > Burkholderiaceae > Cupriavidus > Cupriavidus necator_E. Next base: position 71,443 of record NZ_JBEFLI010000026.1, read on the forward strand.
CCGGCCCGCTTCGGCGAACAGGACATCAACGTAGCCGGCCCGCTGGCACGCAGCGCGCGCGACCTCGAACCGGTGCTGCGCGCCATCGCCGGTCCCGACGGCGACGATGCGCTCGCGTACCGCCTCGACCTGCCAGCTTGCCCGCACCGCCGGCTGGCTGACTTCCGTGTTGCAGTGCTGCCCACCCATGCGCAGGCCGAAGTCGACGGCGAGGTCGCTGCGCAGATCGAACAGCTCGGCCACTGGCTGGCCGGGCAGGGCGCCCGCGTGGACTGGCACGTGCGTCCTGACTTTGACGCCGCCGAACTGTGGTACGTCTACGTGACCCTGCTGCGGGCCACCACCGCGGTGCACATGGACGACGCCGCTTATGCCGATGCGCTGGCCCACAGCGCCGCCGCCGCCGCGGACGACCATTCCTATGCCACGCTCCAGTACACCGGCGCGACGCTGAGCCACCGCGACTGGCTGCGCCTGCAAGCCGCCCGGGAGCGCTTCGCTGCGGCCTGGCGCCGCTTCTTCTCGGGCTATGACGTACTGCTGTGCCCCGCCGCGGCCACCACGGCCTTCGCGCTGAACGAGGTTGGCGAGCCCTGGCAACGAAGCGTTACCGTCAACGGCCGCGCGCAGCCGGTGACCACGCAACTGTTCTGGGCCGGACACTCCGGACTGTGCGGGCTGCCTTCGGCGGTCGCGCCCATCGGACCCGGCACCAGCGGCCTGCCGGTCGGCGTGCAGATTGTCGCCGGCCGCTACCAGGACCTTACCGCCCTGCGCTTCGCCAGCCTGCTGGAAGACGCGGGCCACGCCTTCCGGCCCCCGCCGCGGCCGACCACTTTGCCGGCGGACCACCACAACTAAGACAACAGACCACAGGGAGGAAGCATGTTCGACTGGTTCCGCGAATTGTCGCGCATGGAGCGCAAGGGCTTCTATGGCGCGTTCCTGGGGCATGCGGTCGATGTATTCGACTTCATGATCTATTCATTCCTCATCTCCACGTTGCTGGGGCAATGGGGCATGAGCAAATCGACGGCCGGCGCCATCGTCACCTGGACGCTGGTGTCGTCGCTGGTGGGCGCGATCGGGGCCGGCATCCTGGCCGACCGCTACGGGCGGGTGCGTGTGCTGCGCTGGACCATCGTGGTGTTCGCGGGGGCCTGCTTCCTGTGTGGTCTGGCGCAGTCCCCGGAGCAGCTGATGGTGTTCCGCATGATCCAGGGCCTGGGATTCGGCGGCGAGTCGTCGCTGTGCATGGTGCTGGTGACGGAGATGATCCGCAACCCGGCCCACCGCGGCAAATACTCGGGCTTTACCGCCAGCAGTTATTCGTTCGGCTGGGGCGCGGCGGCCATCGTGTACGCCATCGCCTTCAGCGTGCTGCCGGCGGAAACGGCCTGGCGGGTCTGCTTCTTCCTCGGCATTCTGCCGGCGCTGGTGGTGGTCTACCTGCGCCGCAACCTGGAGGAGCCGGAGATCTTCCTGAAGAGCCGGGCAGCGGGCCGGCAGGGGTCGGCACTGGCGGGGCTCGGCCGGCTGTTCCGCGGGGCGTTGCTGCCCAAGACGCTGCTGTGCAGCCTGCTGTCCGGCGGCATGCTGGGCGCGTACTACGCCATCGCCACGTGGTTGCCGACCTTCCTGAAGACCGAACGTGGCCTGTCGGTGTTCGGCACCAGTTCGTACCTCGCGGTGACCATCATCGGGTCCTTGATCGGGTATGTGGCAGGCGCCTATGCCACCGACCGCTGGGGGCGGCGGCTGACCTATATCGTCTTCGCGGCCGGGGCATTCGTGATCGCCGTGATCTACATGGTGATCCCGGTGTCGAACACGTCGATGCTGTTCCTCGGCTTCCCGCTGGGCATCCTGATGCAGGGCGTCTTCTCGGGCATCGGGGCGACGATCTCGGAGTCTTATCCCAACGATATCCGGGCGACGGGGTATGGCGTGTCGTATAACGCGGGGCGGGTGATCGGCTCGCTGTTCCCGCTGTCGGTCGGGTGGCTGAGCACGGGCCAGACCTCGCTGCCGATCGCGATCGCCATCGTGGCGGGGGTCGGCTATGCGATGGTCGTGGTCGCAGCAGTGCTGCTGCCCGAGACCACGGGCATGGATCTCGGACAGGCCGGCGGCGGGGACGAGGAGGAAGCCGCACCGCTGGCGCGGCCGGCGGGGACGGTCGCCTGAGGGCGTTGGGGGTAAGGGCGCACCGCGGCGCCCTTACCGCATCCAGCCCGAGATCGCCGGCAACATCAGGCTGACCCCGATCCCGATCAACACCCCGAACGCCACCCGCCGCGTCGTGGTCGGGGAACACGGCGGCGGAAAACGCCGCCCCAGCAGCGTGGCGATCACCACCACCGGCACACCGACCGCGGCCTGCAGCCAGATCGTGGCATCCAGTTGCCCCTGCCAGGCCGAAAACAGCGTACGCACGGTGGAAGTCACGGTAAAGACCAGGATCAGCGCGCAGCGGATCTCCACCGGCTTCATCGGCTGCCGGTAGAACTGGAAGATCAGCGGCGGCCCGGAGACGCCGAACATGCCGCTCAGCAACCCGCCGAAGACCCCGCTCATGAAGAAGCTGCCGTCACCGGAGCGTTGCGGCAGCGGGGCGGGTTTGAGCGCGGCGCTGAGGCCGCCGTACAGGATCACTGCGCCCAGCAGCCATTGCAGCAGCGTGGCGGCACTGGTGCTCAGGTATTCGAGCACCAGCACGCCGACCACCACCGAGGGCAGGATACCGATCGCCGCCGCGCCTACCGCTCGCCAGTCGATATGCTGCAGCTTGCCGGGAAGCGCGCAGGCGCTGTTGGCCAGCGTGACCAGGCTCACCACGGCGGCCACCGTGGCCACGGGCGCCAGCCCGAGGCCGCTGGTGGCGCCCATCACGATCATGCCGAGGCCAAAGCCGGTCACCGTCTGGAAGTAGGTGCCGGCGCCGAGCAGGGCCTGCAGTCCCAGCAACGGCAGCAACAGTTCTGCCTTCATGCCGCCTGCTCGCCCTTGGTTGCCTGTTGAGCATGCGCTTGCACCACGGTCACGGCGATCACATGGAAGGCATCGTCGGCGCTGCAGCCGCGCGACAGGTCGTTGGCGGGCTTGTTCAGTCCCTGCAGCATCGGCCCGATGGCCTTGGCGCCACCGAGGCGCTCGGCGAGCTTGTAGCCGATATTGCCCGCTTCCAGGTTGGGAAACACCAGCACGTTGGCGCGGCCATTGACCTGCGAATGCGCGACCTTGCGCGCGGCGATGTCGGCGACGATGGCGGCGTCGAGCTGCACGTCGCCGTCGATGGCGAGCGCCGGGCGCTGCGCGCGCACGCGTTCGGTGGCGGCGACTACCTTGTCCACTGCCGCATGCGCGGCGCTGCCGCTGGTGGAGAACGACAGCATCGCCACGCGCGGTTCCTCCATCAGCAGCGCGCGCGCGCTGTCGGCGGCGGCCATGGCGATATCGGAGAGGGCTTCCGCATCCGGGTCCACTACCAAACCACAGTCAGAAAAGATCAGCCCGCCCTTGAGCGTATGGAAGGGCTCGCACAGCATCATCAGGAAGAAGCTCGACACCAGCCGGAAGCCGGGCGCCAGCCCGATCAGCTGGATCGCGTTGCGCACCACGTCGGCGGTGGTGTGGGCGGCGCCTGCCACCGAACCGTCGGCGTGGCCCAGGCGCACCATCAGGTTGGCGAAGCACAGCGGCTCGAGCACGGCGCGTTTGGCTTCATCCAGCGTCATGCCTTTCTTCTGGCGCAGGGCAAAGAGTTGCTGCGCGAAGGAGGGTGCCAGTGCCGAGGTCGTCGGATCGACCAGCACCGTGCCGGCCAGCTCGATGCCGTGGATGGCCGCAGCGGCGTGGATCTGGCGGATGTTGCCGACCAGTACGATATGGGCGATGCCTTCCTGCGTGGCGCGTTGTGCGGCCTGCAGGATGCGCGGGTCTTCGGCCTCGCACAGCACGATGCGGCGAGGGGCGGCGCGGGCGCGGTCGATGATGCGGTGGAGGGGTTTCATGGTCTTCTTCCAGAAATGAAGAAAAGGGCCGAAGCCCTTGCTATGCCGGTGGTTTGCTCCCCTCTCCCGCAAGCGGGAGAGGGAGTTACACCCTCAGCATGCAGAGTGCAACAGCCTGATCAGACGTAGTCCTTGTACTTGTCCAGATACCGCACCGGCTTGGCCAGCGCATCGCGGCGGAACGGATCCCCCAGCTCACGCGTGCACATGATCTCGATGATCGTGGTCTTGCCATGATTCATCTGCAGGTCGATGGCGCGCTTCAGTGCCGGGCCCACGTCTTCCAGCCGATCCACCACGATGCCTTCGGCACCCATCGCCTTGGCGATGCCGGCAAAGCTCTGGTTATCCAGCTCGCCCGCGACGAAGCGGCGGTTGTAGAAGTCCACCTGGTTCTTCTTCTCCGCGCCCCACTGGCGGTTGTGGAACACCACCGCGGTCACCGGGATGTTGTGGCGCACGCAGGTCATGGTTTCCATCAGGCTCATGCCCCAGGCGCCGTCACCGGCGTACGACACCGCCGGGCGGTGCGGTGCCGCCACCTTGGCGCCGATGATGGTCGGGAAGGCGTAGCCGCAGTTGCCCCAGCTCATCGCCGCAAAGAAGCTGCGCGGCTTCTCGAAGCGCAGGTAGCTGTTGGCCACCGAGTTGATGTTGCCGATGTCGGTGGACACCATCACGTCTTCCGGCATGGCCTGTTCCAGCTCGCGCAGGACCTGGCGCGGATGCAGGTAGTGGCCGCCGGTGGGCGTGCGCTCTTGCTTCTGCTCTTCGATCATGTCCAGGCTGTACGGGTCGCGCTCATGCGTCCAGTCGTCCAGCTCCTTCTCCCACGCGGCCTTCTCGCTGGCGATATCGGTGGCGCGGGCGTCGCGGGTGGCGTCGCAGGCCAGTGTGCGGCCGGCCAGGCGCTCGGTCAGCGCGATCGCGGCGGCCTTGGCGTCGCCGCAGATGCCCACCGAGATCTTCTTCACCAGGCCCAGCATCTTGTGGTCGGCGTCGATCTGGATGATCTTGGCGTTCTTCGGCCAGTAGTCCATGCCGTGCTGCGGCAGCGTGCCGAACGGCCCCAGGCGCGAGCCCAGCGCGATCACCACGTCGGCGCGCGAGATCAGCTTCATCGCAGCCTTCGAGCCCTGGTAGCCCAGCGGGCCGCACCACAGCGGGTGGCTGGCGGGGAACGAGTCGTTATGCAGGTAGCTGTTGACCACCGGCGCGCCCAGGCGCTCGGCGAGCGCCTTGCACTCTTCCACCGCATCGGCCATCACCACGCCGCCGCCCGAGATGATCACCGGGAACTTCGCGTTGGCCAGCAGCTCGGCCGCGTCGTTCAGGCTCTGCTCGCCGCCGGGGCCGCGATCGAGGCGGCGCGGCTGCGGGATCTCGGCGTTGATCTTGCCGTAGAAGTGGTCGCGCGGGATGTTGAGCTGGGTCGGGCCCATCTCGGCCATGGCGCGGTCGAAGCAGCGCGCGGTGAACTCGGCCATGCGCGCCGGGTTGGTGACGTGGCCCTGGTACTTGGTGAACTCCTGGAACATCGGCAGCTGGTTGGCTTCCTGGAAGCCGCCCAGGCCGATGCCCATGGTGCCGGCCTCGGGCGTGACGATCACCACCGGGCTGTGGGCCCAGTACGCGGCGGCGATCGAGGTCACGCAGTTGGAAATGCCGGGGCCGTTCTGGCCGATCACCACGCCGTGCCGGCCCGACACGCGGGCGTAACCGTCGGCCATGTGGCCGGCGCCCTGCTCGTGCACCACCGGGATCAGCCGGATGCCGGCCGGCGCGAAGATGTCCATCGCATCCATGAAGGCAGAGCCCATGATGCCGAACATGTCGGTCACGCCATTGGCGGCCAGCGTTTCGACAAAGGCTTCGGACGGGGTCATGGTCTGCGGGCCGGCCGGCACCTGGCTCTCCTTCGCGGCGGACGAGCCACCGGAAACGGCGGGATGCGAGGTGGTTTCAAGGTCGCGCATGGCGTGGTCTCCTGATGAGGGTGTTATAAAGTGGAACCAAACGTTCCGGAAACTTGTTTGTTGGGGGAAATGTAGGCGGAAGACTGCTGGCCGTCAATGAAAAGTTTTGTTTTACGGAATGAAATGAAGTAAAAAACGAGACAATGTGCCTTGGAAAGCGGTGCATAGGCCACTAACACGTCCACCGCATCGAGATTTCGGCGTTAGCGAGAAGAAAAAGCGAGACAGCGCAGCGCCGGTTGGGAAACCGGCGCTGGCCAGGTGGGGGGATGGAAGGCGGGATGCCGGCGGCTCAGGCCGCCGGCGCAGAGAGGAATCGGCGCGCCGTCAGGAGGCGCTCAAGCGCCCGAGAGCGCTTCGAGCACCGGCAGGTTGCCTTCGCCAAAGCCATCGTGGCCGTCGCGCTGGACGATCTCAAAGAAGAACTCGCCGGCCTCGCGCTTCACGAATGCCTGCTGGAAGCGCTCGCGCGTGCCGTCGCCGCGCGCCGCGCCGTCGGCGAGGATGCCGTAGCGCTGCAGCGCGCCGAGGTCCAGGCCATGGCCGGGCAGGCGCGTGTCGACCGAATCGTAGTAGGCCGCCGGGGGCAGCACGAACTGCACGCCGTTGCCCGCCAGTGCCGCGGCGCTGGCGAGTATGTCGGCGCTGGCCAGCGCAATATGCTGGATGCCCTCGCCGTGCTGGTCCGACAGGTAGTGGCGCATCTGGTCGTGGCGCGTGGTGCCTTTCTCGTACAGCGGAATGCGGATGCGCCCGCACGGCGACACCAGCGCACGCGGCTCGCTGGTCCCGTCGATCTCGCGGAAGCCCAGCACCTTGCGGTAGAACTCCAGCCATTCGCCGAGGTGGCCGGGTTCGACCGCCTGCGTCAGGTGGTCGACGCGCAGCAGGCCGGCGCCAGGGGCATGGCCAGGCTGCGGTAGCGGCCGGAAGTCGACGTCGTAGATCGAGATATCGCCCACGTCGCCCGGCCGTCCCTCCTTGCCGCGCCAGCGGTCGATGAAATAGAGAATCGACTGGCCGATGCCCTGGATCGCGGGGATATTGAGCTCCATCGGCCCCACCGCCCCGCCCTCGAACGGCCACGCGCCGGCTTCCAGCGCGCGGGCAAAGGCGGCCGCGGCATCGTGCACGCGGATGCCGATGGCGCAGATCGACAAGCCGTACTCGCTGGCATAGCGTGTCGCGAACGAATCCGGCTCGGCATCGACGATGAAATTCATTTCGCCCTGCCGGTACAGCTTCACCGCCTTGTGGCGGTGGCGGGCGATGGCGGCAAAGCCGAAGCGTTCGAGGGTGCGGCCCAGCGCGGCCGGGTCGGGCGAGGCGAATTCGATGAACTCATAGCCCTGGATGCCCAGCGGGTTGTCCCAGGGCTGGGAGTCATCGGGGGAATCGTCCGCGCGCGGGGAAAGGACGTCTGCGGCGCTCATTGTCATTGGCTCCTGTGGGGTGGCAAGGGAACGGTGCCAGGCCGTGGCGGCGTCGATGGATCATAGCAACGCCCCCGGGGCGGATTCCCTGCGGTCAGGGGCAACGGTACTTCGTAGAAACCCGAACTGCGCGCCTTTATCGCGCATATGCGTTCACTGATCGCGCAATATGATGCAAGCGGCGCTTGGCGTTGCCCCGAACGACCTCTAATCTCCGGGTCAACCAAACGCGCCCCGGCCCTCCGCCAGCCCCTCTCTGACGGCGGATGCCAGGGCAACGCCCCGGAATCCACGCACATCATGATCAACGGCAAGACCACGCTTATCCCGCATCTTGGCTATCCGACGGAGTCGTTCAAGGCGCCGATGATCTACAACCCCTGGTTCGCACAGCAGCGCATCGACGCCGTGGTGGTGCCGATGGGCGTCAGGCCCGATGACTATGCCGACGTCTTCCGCGCGCTGTTCCGCCTGGCCAATATCCGCGGCGCGCTGGTGACCATGCCGCACAAGGTGGCCACGATGGAGCTGGTGGACGAGCTCACGCCCGCGGCCCGCATCGCCGGCGCCTGCAACGCCGTACTGCGGCGCGACGACGGCACGCTGGTCGGCGACCAGTTCGACGGCGCGGGCTTTGTGCGCGGCATGCTGCGCAAGGGCTGCCGGCTGCAAGGTGCGCGCGCCATCGTCTCAGGCAGCGGCGGCGTGGGCAGTGCGATCGCCGCGTCGCTGGCCGAAGCGGGCGTGGCGGAACTGGCGCTGTTCGATGCCCGCGAGGGCACCGCCCGCGCGCTGTCCCGGCGCCTGGCCGAGTACTACCCTGCGCTGCGCGTCAGCACCGGCTCGGCCGATCCGGATGGCTTCGACGTGGTGGTCAACGCGACGCCGCTCGGCATGCAAGCCGGCGACCCGCTGCCGTTCGACGTCGCGCGCATTGCGCCCGGCGCCATGGTGGGCGAGGTGGTGATGAAGCATGAATACACTCCCTTCCTGGAAGCCGCACTGGCGCGCGGCTGCAAGGTCCAGGTGGGTACCGACATGCTGTTCGAGATGATCCCGGCCTACCTTGAGTTCTTTGGCTACGGCACGGCCACACCCGACGCGCTGCGCGCGGTCGCGCAGATCCGGTATTGAAGGGCGCCTGCCCTGATCAAGCGCCGAGCGGATGCCAGCAGACAAAGGCACGCCGGCAAGCACTTCCTATCCATTGGTGGAGACAGACAAGATGACAACGACTCACAAGGAGCTGCCGGCAGGCGCCACGCCCCCGGCGCCCGGCAACTCGCTCGGCGACAAGGTGCGCGCCGCCTTTGCCCTCGGCAAGGTGCGCTGGGGCATGCTGGCGCTGGTGTTCTTCGCGACCACGCTGAACTACATCGACCGCGCCGCGCTTGGCGTGCTGCAGCCGGTGCTGGCCAAGGCCATGTCCTGGACCGCGCAGGATTACGCCAATATCAACTTCTGGTTCCAGGTGGGCTACGCCATCGGCTTTGCGCTGCAGGGGCGGTTTATCGACATGGTCGGAGTCAAGCGCGCCTTCGCGCTGGCGGTGCTGCTGTGGAGCATCGCCTGCGGCGCGCATGCCTTTGCGGCCTCGGCGGTCGGCTTCATGATCTGCCGCTTCTTCCTGGGCTTGTCCGAAGCGGCCAACTATCCCGCCTGCGTCAAGACCACGCGCATCTGGTTCCCGGCAAGCGAGCGCGCCATCGCCACCGGCATCTTCAATGCCGGCACCAATGTCGGCGCCATGCTCACGCCGATCATGCTGCCGCTGATCATGCAGGCCTGGGGCTGGCAGGCCGCCTTCCTGGTCATCGCTTCGCTGGGCGCGGTATGGCTGGTGTTCTGGTATGCCCGCTACCACAACCCGGAGCAGCACCCCACGGTCAGCGCCACCGAACTGGCCCACGTCACGCGCGACGTTGAGCCGCCGCCGCACCGCATCCGCTATTCGCAGATCCTGCGCATGCGCGGCACCTGGGCTTTCGCGCTGGCCTACGCCATCACCGCGCCGGTGTTCTGGTTCTACCTGTACTGGCTGCCGCCGTTCCTGAACCAGCAGTACCAGCTCGGCATCAGCGTCACGCAGATGGGCATCCCGCTGATCGTCATCTACCTGGCTGCCGACGTGGGCAGCGTGGGCGGCGGCGCGTTGTCGTCGTGGCTGATCGCCCGCGGCATGCCGGCGGTGCGTGCGCGCCTGCTGTCGATGCTGGTGTTCGCGGCCTGCATTGTCTCGGTGGTGATGGCCGCCGGCGCCAGCAGCCTGTGGATGGCCGTGGCCGCGATCTCGATCGCGATCGGCGCGCACCAGGCATGGACCGCCAATATCTGGAGCATGGTGATGGACTACACGCCCAAGCATGTGGTCAGCTCGGTGTTCGGCTTCGGCGGGATGATCGGCGCCATCGGCGGCATGTTCATGACGCAGCTGGTCGGCTACGTGCTGACCGCCACGAACAACAACTACGCGGTGCTGTTCACGATGATCCCGTGCGCGTATTTCATCGCGCTTACATGGCTGTTCTTCCTCGCGCCGCGCAAGGTGCCGGAAGTCGCCTGACGCCTTTCGATGCGGCAGGACCCGGCGGGGCGTTCGCCCTGCCGCCAATAAAACACAGAGACAAAGCTTCCGATGCAAAAACAACTGATTGCGCTGCTCGCGCTGGGCGCGGGCAGTCTGCCAGCGTTCGCCCAGAATTCCGGTGGCGTCACGCTTTACGGCCTGCTGGATACCACCATCCGCTACAGCACCCATGAAGACGCTGCCGGCCACAGCCGCACGCAGATGACCGACGGCGTGCTGACCGGCAGCCGCTGGGGCCTGCGCGGCACCGAGGATCTCGGCGGCGGCAACAAGGCCTGGTTCATCCTGGAGTCGGGCTTCTCGCCCGACACCGGCACCAGCCAGCAGGGCGGGCGTCTGTTCGGGCGCACTGCCGTGATCGGGCTAGAGGGCGGCTACGGCAAGCTGGCGCTCGGGCGCCAGTACACGCTGGCCCATGAGGTGCTGTCGTCCTACGAGGCCATGGCCTTTGCCAACAACTCCATCGTCGGCTACCAGGGCGGCAACTACACCGGGCTGCGCTACGACAACACCGTCAAGTACATCAAGAGCTTCGGCGGCCTGCAGGTGGCCGCGGCCTACACCTTCGGCGAGGTGCCCGGCAGCATCAGGAGCGGCTCGGCCGCGGCCGGCTCGCTGGTCTACAGTTCCGGGCCTCTGGAGATCGGCGCGGTGTACCAGCAGACGCACAACGTGACCTCGGCCTTCTTCGGCGCGGTGCCCGCGGCGCAGGCCAGCAAGCAGACGGTGTGGGGCGTGGGTGGGACGTGGAAGGCGCAGCGGGCGCAGTACTACCTCGGCTATACCAACAACCGGCTCGATGCGGCGGACTATCGCAACAACGTGGGCTATGTGGGCGCGCGCTTCAACCTGACGGATGCGCTGGCATTTATCGGCACCGTGCAATATGACTGGCTGCGGCATGCGGGGCAGGGCGGCAAGCGGCTGACCACGGCAGGCATGCTGGACTACAGCTTCAGCAAGCGGACCGATGTGTACCTGGAGGTGGATTACACCCATCTGCAGGGGCAGTGGATTGCGTTGAACAGTGCGGCGGCGTTTGCCAACAGCGGGAATACTTATGGCAATGCGTCACGGATTGGCGTGATGGCGGGGGTGCGGCATAAGTTTTGATGGGCCGCTTGTTTGAAGACGGTCGCGCATTGCGATCCGCTGCCCAGTCCCGCAAGCCGGCTCCCTCTCCCGCTTGCGGGAGAGGGGAGCAAACCGCCGGCATGCTGAGGCTCGTTGCAGGACTCAAGCTCTTCCGGGCTCCGCCTGCCCACCCACCCCCTGCACCAA
>NZ_JBEFLI010000027.1:0-82716 GCF_040578825.1 Cupriavidus necator
CTACCCAGCGCCCACACTTATCGGTTGTTTGTTTGTTAAAGAACTGCGCTAGCGGCTTTGCCGTTTTGCGTCGCTGCGTTGTCAGCAGCAGAGAAACAAGATTATGCAGAGCTTTCTTCGTTTCGTCAACCGTTTCAGCATCTTTTTTTGCTGCGGCCAGCGCTGCAAACTTCGCTGCGCCAACTGACCGGTCGACCCCGCAACCCTTGCGGCGTCTGCGTTGCAGCGCTGCGGTGTGTTGCGAGGGGGCGAATATTAAGCGAGCCAAACGGGGTTGGCAAGCACTTTCTTGGAAACCCTCAAAAATTGCTTGCAAGTGCCGGAAATGCCGCTTCCATCGCCCCACATTGGGCTGTATAGAATGACTGTTCCGGCCCGCCGGGCCGCCTATTCCTATAGATGGGGACGTTCGATGACTATCCAAGCAACCTGGCAGCCGAGCCAGGGCAATACCATCTGCCATTTGAGCAATGGCACTGCCGAATGGCAGGCCGATCTGGATGCCGCCGCGGGCGGCGACACCAAGTACCCCAGCCCGCACGACCTGCTCGATTCGGCGCTGGCCGCCTGCACCACGCTGACCCTGCAGCTCTATGCCAGGCGCAAGGACTATCCCATTACCGGCATCCATGTCTGCGTTGCCCATGAAGAGGCGAACGGCACTTATACGATCAAGCGCGAAGTCAAGATCGCCGGCGAAGTGGCGCCCGATGTGCTGAACGACCTGCTGCGCGTCGCCAACCGTTGCCCGGTTCACAAGACGCTGTCCGGCCAGTTTTCGATTCAGACATCGATTGGCTGATCCCGGCATTGCTTCCACAAATGATAATCGTTATCATTTGATTCCTCAGGTTCAGACACGCCTGAGTCAGCAAATGGGTTAGCCGGACACGTTTTCGTGTCCGGTTTTTTCTGGCCCCCCTTCCTTCCAAACGGCTCTCGCACAAACTGTGGCAGTGCGCCATGGATGTCATCGTCCTGACGCAAGCGCTGCGATACCGTATCCCTGCCGATGCAGGCCCAACCGCGCCCACCCGTTCGGGGGACAAGGCGAACGGTGTGTTGGCTGACCCACCAAGGTTTCGTCGCTTTGCGGCCAAAGCGGCGCCGCGCGCTTTGTGTGGTCTGTATCGCAGGCTTACCATGAACGGAAAGCAGAACAACAAAAAAAGCGCCTACATATCGTAGCGAGCGGGGGGAGCGTCCTTGACCAACTTCATCGAAACGTATTGCTCGCAAGTACGGCTTGCGGGCGCGGCCGGCGTGATCGGCAAACCGGTCCTGGTCGCGCAGGACAGCACGTACACCATGCACTACGTGCCGTGCGAATACCTGAATCCCGATGCTACGCTGGTGCTGGTCAGCACCACGCCCGGCCACGCCCACATCCGGCTGGCCGCAGAGGTTACCGAGGAACTATTGCGCGCCCATGCGTCCGGACGCGTGATCCAGCGCGAGAACAAGCGGCGCGTCGAACTGGGCGGCAAGCTGGTGCGGCCCAACCTGATCCGCATGCTCGACCATTTCCGCGTGCCCGAGCTGGTAGGCCTGCCGCATGCTGCAGCGCTATGGGATGAGGGCTTCGAGCGCCTGCAGCCATTGTCTTTGCTACCGCATGCCACCACGCGGCGCGGCCTGGCGTTTGACGGCCCGCTGGAGGAATTGCTGGACGTGCCGATGCTGCGGGAGGTCCTTGAATCGCAGTTTCTCGGCGCCATCCAACAAATGCGCACCGATGCGCTCTACATCGCGCTGGGCCGTACCGCCTGGGCGGGGCTGCAGCATGCGGTCAGCCGCCGGCTGCTGGCGCGGCAACAGCTGCTGGGCATGATGCCGGTGCCGGCGCGCGCCGGCAGCATGGTGCGCTATTTCCTGCGTGAAATCGCCGCCAGCGACCTGTCGGCCAAGGACCCGGTGCGCCATCGCGTCGCCTGGCTCGACGCCGCCCATGCCGAACTGGAAGCCAATGTGCGCAAGCTGCGCCCTTCCACCGAATCGGATCCGCACGCCGCCTACCTGATAGCGTAAAGCGGCCACTCGCCTTCACCGTTGTGATGCGCCCCACCGAAGGGGGGTCCTGGCGCTGCGCATTTGCGCCGATAACGTCTCCTGAGGAAACTGACTTCCTCGCATTCCCGATTTGCGGCCCCGCGTGGGCCGCGATTTTTTTGGGCGGTCGAATGCTACAGTCGGCACAGGCTTTGCGTCAGGCAATGACCAAAACCTGTCCGAACCTGATCATGACAACGCCGCCCGCCCTGCGCTTTGCTTCACGTTTTGCCATCTATGTCACGCTGCTGCTGGCCGCGCTGCCTTCCCTCGCACTTGACAGCACGCCGGGGCTGTCGGTTTCCGCGCGCAAGCCGGGCAGTGCGCTGCCGTCCGACTGGAAAAACTTACCGGTCGCCGAAGGCAAGGCCAGAACCAACTATCAACTCGTGGCAGACGGACGTCGCACAGTGCTGCAGGCCGAGGCCAGCCATTCCGCTTCGGCGCTGATGCATGAGGGCAATGTCGACCTGTCCCGCACGCCGGTGGTCGCCTGGCGCTGGAAGGCCGAAGGGCCGATCCCGGGCGCGGACAACCGCGACGGCGCGCATGAGGACGCGCCCGCGCGGCTGGTGTTCTTCTTCGAGGGCGACAAGAGCAAGCTGTCGCTCGGCGAGCGCACCGCGATGCAGCTCGCCAGGACGCTTGGCGGCGAGGAGCTGCCCTATGCCACGCTGATGTATGTGTGGTCGTCCAGCGCCAGGCCGGGCAGTGTCATTCCCAATCCGCATACCGGCCGGGTACAGATGATCGTGGTCTCGGGCGACGCGGACGATGCCGGCAAATGGCAGAGCCTGCGCCGCAATGTGGTGAAGGACTACGAACGGGTGTTCCACGAGCCGCCAGGACCGTTGAAGGCGTACGGCATCATGACCGATACCGACAACACCAACACCACCGCGCGCGCCTGGTACGGCGATATCCGCTTCCTGCCCGGCGGCTGAGCCGGTTAAGCGGGTGGCGGTGTCTGCAGCACGCTGTGCCGCAGCGCCGCCGCTACCTGCATCATCAGCGGTGCGCCGTCATCGCCAGCGAACCCCTGCGCCGCACGCGCTTCGCGCACGCTGACGATCTTGCCCGCATCGTAGCGCCGACCGCTGTCGATGGCCGCCTCGAACGCATTGGCGCGCGCGTTGATCTGCTCCGGGTCGGCTGTCACCAACAACACCGCATGCGCAAGCACCAGGTGGCGCTGCCCGTCGGGCGCCTGCATCGCGGCCGGCGCGCGCCGCCAGTACTGCGCGGTGCCGGCAATCTTGCGCGCCGCGCCGGGCGGGCCCCATGCCAGGTTGTAGCGTCCGTCGCAGAACGAGCCGGCCACCGCCTGCCAGTGCGTCTCCACGTCCAGGGATTGCAGCGCCGTGCCGATGACCTCGCACAGGTGCTGGTAGACCGCGTCGCTGAGCGCTCCCGGCGGCCGCCCGACCGCGTAAGCCAGACTGAGGTTGAGGATGCCGGGCCCCTGGGGCACCAGCCCGCCGCCCGACATGCGCAGGAATACCGGGCAGCCCTGGCGCGCGAATTCGGCGCGCGCCGCTTCAAAGGCCGCGTGGCGCTGGTAGGTGCGCGGCACCACCAGCGACAGCGGCGCCTCCCAAAGGCCCGCTACCTGTCGCCCCTGTGCCGCGAGGTCGAGCAATGCCAGCTCGTCCTGCAGCGGATCAGCGTCAGCGGCAACAGCGGCATTGGCAAACTCAAACGGCATGGCATGTGCCCGGTGACGGCAATGCGCCGAGTCTAGCAAGGCTAGCTGTTGAGCGCATCGAAATAGGCCAGCGCCTTCGACGCGTACATCGCACCGGGGCCGCCGCCCATCTCGATATTGATGGCCAGCACTTCGGCAAGCTGCTCACGCGCGGCGCCATGGCGCAGTGCCTGGCTGGTATGGAACAGCACGCAGTCGTCGCAGCCCTTCTGCACCGCCAGCGCGACGGCGATCAGTTCCTTGACGGCTGCCGACAGGCTGCCGTCCTGCGTAGCGGATTTCATCAGCCCCTGGAAGGCACTCATCGCACCGGGCTGGGCCTTGCCGAGCGCGGCGAATTGCTGGTTGATCTGCGTGAGCCGCGTCTTCAGTTCTGTGGTCATCGGGATTCCTTTCTTGTTCGCGCGGACGGGGGCGGCGCCCGCCGTCCGCGCGCGCCGGCTTCAGCCGGCGAGGTGCTGCTTGAGCAGCGCGTTGAACTCGTTCGCCTTCTCCATCTGGCTCATATGGCCGGCATCGGCAAACACCTTGACGGTCGCGCCCGGCGGCGCGGCTTCGGCGTGCTCGGCCGGGATGATGCGGTCCTGACCGCCCCATACCACCAGCACACGCTTGCCGCCGTCCGCCAGCCGCTGGCCCGGCCGCTCGCTTTGCCGGCCGCCGCCGAAGAGGCTCTGTGCCAGCGCCGCCAGCGCTTCGGCGACGCCGTCCAGCCGCTTGTAGCGCAGCAGGTCGTCCAGCATCTGCCGGCTGACCAGGCCCGCATCGGCAAACAACAGCTCGACCACGGGTTTCAGGTCGCGGCGCGACTGCGCATTGACGAAGCCTTCGGTATAGGCGCTGTTGACCGCTTCGCCGAAGCCCACCGGCGACACCAGCGCTACCGACAGCACCCGCTGCGGCGCATCCACCGCAAGCTGCGCGGCCACGCCGCCGCCCATCGAATGGCCGACCAGGTGCGCGGTGTCGATGCCGGTCTCGTCCATGAAGCGCGCTACGAAGCCGGCCATCTGCGCCAGCGTCGTGCCCGCGAGCCGCGGCGACGACTGGCCGTGGCCGGGCAGGTCCAGCGCCACGACGGTGTACGCGTCGGCAAGCGGGTCGAGGTTGAACAGCCAGTTGTCCAGGTCACCGCCAAAGCCATGGATGAAGAGCACGGTCTCGCCGCCGCTGCCCTTGCGGGCATAGCGGACACGGATGCCGTCCACCTCGGCAAACTGGTAGGCGGAAGCGGCGTCTTCCTCGCCGCCGTCGTCCACCGGCGTTTCATAGGCCGCGACATACGCATCGATATCCGCATCGCTTACCTCCGCAGGGGCCAGCACGCCAAGCAGCGCCTTGACCGGCAGCACGTCGCCGGCCTGCGCCACCCTGCGGCGCAGCGTGCCGGCATCCGGCGCCTCCACCGCATTGGCGATCTTGTCGGTTTCCACGTCGAGGATCGGCATGCCAACGGTGATCTCGGTGCCTTCGTCGACCAGCCAGGCATTGACCGTGCCTTCCTTCATCGACAGGCCCCACTTGGGCATCACGATCGGGGTAATCGTGGAAGGAGTATTGGAAGGAGTAGCGGTTGCCATCAGTGCTTGCCTCCCTTCATGGTTTTGCGCACGGCATTGGCGATCTGCGCGGCGCTGGGGATATACAGGTCTTCCAGCGTGGGCGAGAACGGCACCGGCGTATGCGGCGGGCACACCATCTCGATGCCGGCCTTGAGCGCGCCGAAGGCCTGCTGCGCGACCTGCGCCGAGATATCGGTGGCGATATTGCAGCGCGGGCTGGCTTCATCGACCACCACCAGGCGGCCGGTGTTCTCGACCGATTCCAGCACCGTGTCCATGTCCAGCGGCGACAGCGTGCGCAGGTCCACCACTTCCGCTTCGATGCCTTCCTTCGCCAGCGTCGCCGCCGCTTCGAGCGCGCGATGCACCATCAGCCCGTAGGTGACGATCGATACGTCCTTGCCGTCGCGCACGATATTGGCCTCGCCGAACGGAATTGCGTAAGCACCCTCGGGCACCTCGCCCTCCAGCCCGTACAGGTTCTTGTGCTCGCAGAAGATCACCGGGTCGTTGTCGCGGATCGCCTGGATCAGCAGGCCCTTGGTGTCATACGGCGTGGACGGGCACACCACCTTCAGGCCGGGGATATGCGTGAACAGCGGCGTCAGCATCTGGCTGTGCTGCGCGGCCGCGCGGAAGCCGGCACCGACCATGGCGCGGATCACCACCGGGGTTTCGGCCTTGCCGCCGAACATGTAGCGGAACTTGGCCGCCTGGTTGAAGATCTGGTCGAAGCAGACGCCCATGAAGTCGATAAACATCAGCTCGGCGATCGGGCGCATGCCGCATGCCGCGGCGCCGATGGCCGCGCCCACATAGGCGGACTCGGACAGCGGCGTGTCCAGCAGCCGGTCGCCATGCTTGGCGTACAGGCCCTTGGTCACGCCCAGCACGCCGCCCCAGGCGTCCTTCTCACCATCTGCGCCGGCGCCGCCGACGATGTCTTCGCCCAGCATGATGACGCTGGGGTCGCGGGTCATTTCCTGGTCGATCGCCTCGTTGATCGCCAGCTTGATGCTCAGTTTACGAGCCATGATGTGTCTCCTGATTGTTTGGGTTTCGCTCGGCGGATCAGTAGCTGACGTAGACGTCGGTGAGCAGGTCTTCCGGCCCCGGCAGCGGCGCGGCCTTGGCTTCCTGCACGGCATGCTCGATCAGCGTGGCAACCTCGCGGTCGATGGTGTCCAGTTCCTCGCGTGCGATCACGCCGGCCTGTGTCACGGTGCGCGCGAACAGCTTCAGGCAATCCTTGTTGGCGCGGATATCGTCAAGCTCGCCGGCGGCGCGATAAGTCTGCGCATCGCCCTCGAAGTGGCCGTAGAAACGGACCATCTTGCATTCGAGCAGCGACGGACCGCCGCCTTCGCGCGCGCGGCGGATGACTTCGCCGGCGGCTTCATGGACCGCGAAGAAATCGGTGCCATCCACGGTCACGCCGGGGATGCCGAAGCCGGCAGCACGATCGACGTAGCTGTCGACGGCGGTGCCGTAGTCGCGCGAGGTCGATTCGGCATAGCCGTTGTTCTCGATCACGAAGATCACGGGCAGGTTCCACACCGCCGCCAGGTTCAGGCTTTCAAGGAAGGTGCCTTGATTGGAAGCACCGTCGCCGCAGAAGGTAATGCCGACCTCGCCCTTGCCGCGGAACTTGGCCGCCAGCGCGGCGCCGCAAATCAGCGGCGCGCCGGCGCCAAGAATCCCGTTGGCGCCCATCATTCCCCTGGACAGGTCGGCGATATGCATCGAGCCGCCCTTGCCGTTGCACGAGCCGCCCTTCTTGCCGTAGATCTCCTTCATCATCGCCACCGGATCCACGCCCTTGGCAATGCAATGGCCATGGCCGCGGTGCGTGCTGGCGATGCGGTCGCCGTCATGCAGGTGGTGCAGGATGCCGACGCCCGCGGCCTCCTCACCCGCATACAGGTGCACGAAGCCCGGGATATCGCCGCGGCCGAAGTCCACGTGCAGGCGTTCTTCGAAATCGCGGATGGTGCGCATCTTCCGGTACACCGTCAGCAGCGTCTCCTTGTCGAGCGGCAGCGCGGCAGGATCTTGCGAGGCTCTTGCTGTCATGTCTGTCTCCTTGGTTTTTCAGGTGTTGCACTTCAAGAAAGGCGGGAAAGAATGCGGGCAGGCGCGCCCGTGCTTCATCAAACGGCCGCGTGTTGCGGCAGGCTGCGCATCAGGTGGTGGCGCGCGGCATAGCGCATGCAGGCCGCCACGTCGATGCTGCGAAAAGCGTGTTCGTGCAGCGTGATGGTGACTTCATCGCCGGGGCCGAAGGCCAGCTCGCGTTCGCCGTCGAGCGCGACGATGCCGCTGCGCTGGCGCACGCGGTGCGGGCGGCCATGTTCGAGCCGCTCCCAGCCCGCCACCGGCACCGTGCACATCAGGCCCGGCGCGATCGGCGCGCGCAGGTCGAACTCGCCTTCGCCGGGCGCAGCGAGTTCGATCGCCAGCCCGCCGGGCGCGCGCCGGTCCAGCGGCTCCAGCAATCCGGCGATGGCCGACAGGCCGATGGCCTGCGGGTCGGCAAAGGACACATAGACGGCGGCGAGCGTGTCGGTCTTCCACAGCGCGCGTGCGCCGATGAAATGCTCATGCGAGATCACCGCGTCGACCAGCGCGATATCGCGGCGAAAGCCACCGTCGCCGTCACGGATGACGATATCGAGCCGCTTGTTCGATGCCAGCGCTTCCCTGTCCGGCACGCAGCGGGTGGCATAGAGCCCGGTGGCGAGGCCGGTGATGGTGGGCTCGCGCATCTCGGGGTAGGCGTTGTTGGTGCCGGTGGAGAGTCCCGCGATCGGCACCGCGCCGCATTCGCGCACTACCGCGCGGTGGGTGCCGTCGCCGCCCAGCACGATGATCGCGGCAACGCCGGCATCGGCCATGCAGCGCGCGGCATGCAGGGTGTCGTCAACGCGCGCGGTGACGGGCATATCGAGGTATTCGACGGCGGGCAGGCCGGAGTCCGGGCCCTGCCGGCGCGCCAGGTGCCGGGCCAGCATGACGCGCAGCCCTTCGCGGTCCGGCATCATCAGCACGCGCGGCACGCCGCACGATGCGAGCGCGGTCAGCAGCCGCAGCACGATATTGACGCGGTCGGCCAGTTGCAGGCTGTTGGCGTTGGCGATCACGCGGCGGATATCGCGAGCGGAAATCGGATTGGCGATGATGCCGACTACCGGCGCGCCGGCGCCCGTTGCGTGCTCCATTGCCTGTCTCCTGTTGTCGTTGTCGTGACAGGCGTATTTGCAATGGATGTGCCAGCGCGCGCAGGCACCGCAGACGCGAAAATCCGAGGGATTACCCGTATGAAAAGGACAAGCAGCGACGCTGCGCTGTGACAGGTGTCACAGCGCAGCTGTACAGGACATGGACAACCGTATCGCGGCCGCGCGGCCTCGCCGTGCAGCCTACTTGTCAGACGGCTCCGCCGCGCCGTCGCGCCGGTTCGGCGACTGGATGCCGTAGCGCTCCATACGCCGGTACAGCGTCATGCGGCTGATGCCGATCTGGCGCGCGACGGCGCTCAGGTTCCAGCCCGATGCGCGCAGGTACTGCATCAGCAGCATGCCTTCGGGCGGAAGCTGGTGCGGATCGAATGATGCGGTGTCAGCAGGCTGCATTTGTGCCGACGCCGGCAGCGCGGCGCAAGCGGCAGGTGCCGCCAGCCCGTCCGGCAGGTCGTGCAGGTCGATATAGCCGCCAGTGCAGACCGCGCGCGCGTACTCCAGCACGTTGCGCAGTTCACGCAGGTTGCCAGGCCAGCGGTGGGCATGCAGCCGCGCGCGCGCCGCCGGCGACAGCGTGATCGCATCGCCGGTACCCTGCTGCAGCAACTTGCCGATCAGCCAGTCGAGATCGGTACGCGCACGCAGCGGCGGCAGCTCGAAGCGCGCGCCGTTGAGCCGGTAATAGAGGTCCTCACGGAAGCGACCCTCGCCGACCAACTGCTCCAGGCTGTGGTGCGTGGCGGAAATGACCCGCAGCCGCACCGGCACCGGCCGCGCGGCGCCCACCGGCAGCACCTCGCCCTCGGCCAGCACGCGCAGCAGCCGCGACTGCAGCTCGCGCGGCATGTCGCCGATCTCGTCCAGGAACAGCGTGCCGCCGTCCGCCTCCTGGATCAGGCCGCGCTTGCCGCGCGGGCCCGCGCCCGAGAAGCTGTTGGGCAGGTGGCCGAACAGCTCGCTTTCGATCAGCGATTCCGGGATCGCCGCGCAGTTCACCGCGACGAAGGGCCCCTCGCGGCGCGCGCTGGCCTGGTGCAGCGCCTTGGCGAAGAACTCCTTGCCGCTGCCGGTTTCGCCATGGATCAGCAGGTTGATCGGCGAATCGAGCAGCCGCGCCGCGCGCTGCAGTTGCTGCTGCAGCGCGGCATCGCCGCCGGTCAGCGCCGCCAGCGCGGCGGGCATCGCCACCGGCGTTTCGGTGACCGGCGCCTGCCAGCGCAGCGCGGGCGGCATCACGCTCAGGTACAGCAGGCCGCCGCTGCGGTTGAGCGCCACCAGCCGCTGCTCGCTCGGGCGCGAATACACATAGCGGCCCAGGTCTTCGAGCCGCGCGTCGAACAGCTTCTCGAACGGCTGGCCCAGCACCGTGGCGCCGTCCAGCTCGCCCTCCAGCATCAGCCTGGCGCGATGGTTATGGCCGACGATGCGGCCGGCATCGTCGAGCGCCAGCAGGTACTCAGGATTGACGTCGACGAACTCGGGCGCCACGTTCAGCTTCAGGATCCAGTCGCGCCGGTGCGCGCGCAGGAAGTTGGCGTTCTCGATATGCGCGGCATAGATGCGCACCAGCTGCAGCGCCAGCCCCTGGCTGTCCTTGGCCTGCGGCGAGGTCAGCGCCGAGATGTCGAGGATGGCGTGCAGGTTGCCGTGCGTGTCGAACAGCGGCGCGGCGGTGCAGGTCAGCGGGATATGGGTGGCATCGAAATGGTCGGCCTGGTGCACGGTCAGGGCCTGGCCCGTGGCCAGCGCGGTGCCGACCGCGCAGGTGCCGGCGCCGCTCTCGCTCCATTCCGCGCCCAGGTACAGGCCCGCATGGCGCAGCGCGGCATCGCTGCGGGCGTCGCCGATATAGTCGACGGTCACGCCTTGCGCATCGGTCAGCAGCACCACGTAGCCGAGCCCGCCCACCTGGCCGTACAGGCTCTGCAAGCCATGGCGCGCGATGCGCGCGAAGTCGTCGATGCGTTCCTGGTGCTCGCGCAGCCGCGGCTGCGGCAGGATGCGCGCCTCCTGCATGCGCGACGGGTCAAGCCCGTACTGGTGTACGCAGCGCCGCCACGAGTTCTGGATGATGGCGTCGTGCGCAATCCGGTCCGCCAGCACGGCCGGCGGGGCTAGATAGGTGGTGGCCTGGACCACCGTCTCGATGTGCTCGCGTTGCCGCAGGTCCATCGCTGTCTCCTGGTCGTCGCTGCCGCCAGTCTGGCTGACTGTCGGGCGGACTATCGGGGCGCGGGCTGCGTGGCTGCGCCTCTCTGGTATTTCCGGGGCTTCTAATGTATCCGAGCGTATCGGCAGGGTGCAAATGGGAATCGCTGCGTGGGTAGTTTGTCCGGGAGGCAAGTGCTGCGCAAGGCATTGATGGCGGTTTTTTCTTCTACATGTTGTCGTTGCTCGACGCCTCTCTCGTTGTCGTTGCTCGACGCCTCTCTCGTTGTCGATGATCGATGGCTCACGCCGTTGGTGACATGTTGTCGTCGGTCAACCGCTTGGTTCCGCCCTCCTGGGCGGGTCACTTTTTGTCCGAGCGACAAAAAGTAACCAAAAAGCGCGTCGCCTGAGCGGCTGGCTATCAAGTACGCGGCGTTGGTGGTTCGGGCGGCGGTGATTTCCGTTCGATGTGGTCAGCCGTTCGACCCTGCTAACGCCAGGTGAGTCAGTGACAGTGCCTGGCGAATTCCCACTTTTGGACGATCCCCAAGACGGGCGTAGGCCGCCTGCTAACCGGGGCATCGCGTCAACGCCTACGGCTGCGCTGCGCGCGGCTCATCATCTGGGGCGAGGCGGCGGGGCCGGAAGCGCGTCGCTGCGCTCGCACAGCGACGACGCCGGTCACGGCTGAACAATCGCGGACTAGAGCGCAGTCGGTGGATCTGCCACCATTAGACGCCGCGCGCAGCGCAGCCGAAGGCGTCCCACCAATAACCTGGTTAGCAGGTTGCCAACAGCCCAAAGTCGGGTTCGTCCAATAGTCCGTCGACGCAGGCACCAGACAGGGAGCGTAGCTGGCTCGAACGGGCAACCACGCAAACCGGCAACCATCGCCGCTTGAACCACCAATACCGTGCAATGGATAGCCAGCCGCTCAGGCAACGCGCTTTTTGGTTACTTTTTGTCGCTCGGACAAAAAGTGACCCGCCCAGGAGGGCGGAACAGAACGGTTGACCGGCGACAACATGTCACCAACGGCGTGAGCCATCGATCATCGACAACGAAGGAGTCAGACGCTCGCCTCGCTCTTCAGCCTGCGCGCCGCTTCCGCCGCAATGGCGAACGAGCGCAGCCGCGCCTGGTGGTCGAAGATCTGGCCCGTCAGCATCAGCTCGTCCGGACGCAGGTCATCGACAAAGCGCTGCATGCCGACACGCACCGTGTCCGGATCGCCGACCACGGAGCACGCCAGCGAGCGGCGGATATGGTCGGCCTCGCTCTCGGTCCACAGCGCCTCGATATCGTCCACCGGCGGGCGCAACTGGCCCGGCGTGCCGCGCACCAGCGCCAGGAACTGCTGCTGCAGCGAGCTGAACAGCCGGCGCGCTTCGTCACCGGTCTCGGCCGCGAACACATTGAGGCCGAGCATCACATAGGGCCGCTCCAGCGTTTCCGACGGCCGGAAGGTGCGCCGGTACAGGTCCACCGCCTGGCGCATAAAGCCCGGCGCAAAGTGCGAGGCAAAGGCGAACGGCAGTCCCATCGCCGCCGCAAGCTGCGCGCTGAAGAGGCTCGATCCCAGCAGCCAGATCGGCACCTTCAGTCCCGCGCCGGGCACCGCGCGCAGGCGCTGGCCGGGGCGCACGTCATCGAAATACGCCTGCAATTCCTCCACGTCCTGCGGGAAGGTATCGGCGCTGTCGGCGGACAGGTGCCGGCGCAACGCGCGCGCGGTGGACTGGTCGGTGCCGGGCGCGCGGCCCAGGCCCAGGTCGATGCGGCCGGGGTACAGCGACGCCAGCGTGCCGAACTGCTCGGCGATCACCAGCGGCGAATGGTTGGGCAGCATCACGCCGCCCGAGCCCACGCGGATGGTCTGCGTGCCGTTGGCGACATAGCCGATCAGCACCGCGGTGGCGGCGCTGGCGATGCCGGGCATGTTGTGGTGCTCGGCCAGCCAGTAGCGGTGGTAGCCGAGCTTCTCGGCATGGCGCGCCAGGTCGAGCGAATTGCGCATGGCCTGGCCGGCGTCGCTGCCCTGGGGGATAGGGGCGAGGTCTAGCACGGACCAGGCCACGCCTGCTCCGGTGGGGATATGTTCGCGAGTCATGATGTCGATGGCAGGCGGCGTGCGCCACACGTGGCGCCGCCGCGGCAATGCGGATGGTTCGCTATCTTAGTGAGGCCGGGCCGAACGTGCTGGCGGCCGGATCGCGGCCCTTCGGGCGGCGTGGGTATCCATGGTTTCGGCGGCGCGTGCCTCAGGCCAGCAACGCGCGCCCGACTACGCCGCCCAGCACGCGCTGGCCGATTGCATGCCCCAGCGCACGGTAGCTCTCCCACTGCGCTTCATCGAAGAACTGGTCGCCGGTGGCTTCCTGCGGGAACGCAGGATGGGTCGCGCCGTAATGGCGCACGTCCGCCGGCGCCCATGACACCAGCCGCGGCTTGATCAGCACGATGCGGCAGACGCGCGCGCGCGGCGTCGCGCAGTCGGGCCCGGT
The DNA here is from genome assembly GCF_040578825.1 of Cupriavidus necator. GTDB lineage: Bacteria > Pseudomonadota > Gammaproteobacteria > Burkholderiales > Burkholderiaceae > Cupriavidus > Cupriavidus necator_E. Next base: position 13,211 of record NZ_JBEFLI010000027.1, read on the forward strand.
GCGATAGACGTTGAGCAAGACCGCGCATTTGTCGGCGCTCTTGCCCGCGCCATCGCCGCCCGGCGGGAAATCCTCCGGCACGCCGAACACGCGGCTCAGCACCGGGTGCGTGGAGGCGGCCTCGGTGTCGACCACGATCTCCAGCCCATGGTCGATGCGCGCCAGCCGGATCAGGTTGGCGAGGTCGCCGAAGCGGTAGTCGGGATCGCCACCGCAATCGCACAGCACGATCAGCGACACGTCGCGGTCCGGGCGCAGCAGCTCATAGACGCCGGTGTTGTCGAAATGCCCGCCGTCCGACAGGTATTGCCAGCCGCGCCGCGTGCCGTGGAAGCGCGCGGACAACTCGCAGCCCAGGTAATACTGCGTGCGAAACAGCGCAATGCCGGCGGCCAGCCAAGGGTGCGTGGCGCGTTCGGGATGGCGCCTTGCGCGGCCCCGGCGGCCGCCCTCGCGCGCGTGGCTGGCCGGGTACGACGGCCACCACGTGCCCAGCCGCAGGTTGGCGAGGCCAAGCAACAGCGAGGTGCCCAGCGTGGTGGCGCGTCCCAGCCCGGTCGACACCGCCGCGCCCGAGATCGCGATCCAGTCGCCCACGGTGCGCGATTCGGCCAGCTTGCCCGACGACGGCCAGGACACATCGGGACAGCAGGCCCAGCCGTCGACGGTGAAGCGCGCGTAGGCATCGGGTGCGATCGTGGCCGCCGCGCCCGGCTGCGCCACGCAGGCGCCGGGCGCCAGGCACAGCGGCTTGCCCTTGCGGTCGCGCTGCACCAGTTGCTCGGCCGGGTCGACTGTAAGGTTCAGCGTGACGTTGATCAGGTGCAGCGGCGCGAGCACGCGCGGATCGTAGTAGGCGTTCAGGCTGAGTTGGTCGCCTGCCACCGGTTCGGCCACGCTGAAGCGTTCGCGGTGGCTGCCGTCCGGGTCGGCGGCCGGGTCCGGCGGCACGAAGCGTTCGCCGTTGGAGGCGCCCAGGAACGCGCGTGTCAGCCGCGCCGCGTAGAACGGCTGCAGCGTCGACAGGTTCAAAAAGCCGGCGAAACGCCCCGCCACCAGTGCCAGCACCAGCGCCACCACGGTCAGCGTGAACAGCGTCGGGCCGGTATAGGCGTTGCCATAGACCAGCCAGTCGACCGGCTCGCGTCCGTCCCACCGCACCCACAGCACCAGCCACGACCACACCACGAACAGCAGCAGCGCCAGCAGCGCGGCCGCCGCCCCCGCCAGCAGCGACACCGGCAGCCTGGCGCACAGCGCGCGCCACGGTGTGTCGATGCTGCCCTTGCGGTCTTCATCGAGCCAGCGCGAGCCGTAGCGCACCAGCCAGACCAGCACGCCGAGCAGGCCCGCGGGCAACGCCGCGCCCCAGGGCTGGTGGGCGGCGTGGGCATACAGGTAGGCGGTGCGCCCGGCGGTATCGGCAATCCCCAACGCCACCAGCCACAGCGTCAGCGTGAATGCACTGCGCAGCGCGCGCGTGGCGCGCACGCGATAGGCGGCCACGGTGGGCGGCTCGCCGCGCAGCAGCAACAGGCAATACAGCACGCCCAGCAACGTCAGCACGCCGAGCGTGGCGAACAGCCCGCCGCTGACCAGCCCATGGCCCAGCCATTCCGACCAGCGCGCCGCGGCCAGCAGGAACAGCGCGAGCAGCGTGGCCACCAGCGGCGCGGGGCTCAGGAAGCGCGCTGCCGCCTGCGGGTCGTTGGCACGCGGATAGATCAGCCAGTACGCCAGCCCGGGCGGCACCGCGCCGGCTACCGCCGACACCAGCGGCAGCCACAGCAGCGTGCTCCACCAGATCGCGCAGCGTCCTTCGTTGAAGGCCTGGCGCGCGTCGTGCAGCAGGTCCATCTCGTAGCGGCCGAGCCCATAGGACACGCCGACCGCGATGTGTTGCCCGAGCGCCAGCACCGCCAGCAGCACCAGCAGCGCGCTGCCGATCACGTAATGCATGGCGAGCCAGTTGCGCACCACCAGCGCGGCGGCATAGAGGTTGTCGCCGGCGCCGGTCGGCGACAGGTAGCGGCCGTTCTCGCGCAACCACGCCACCGCGCCGCGGCCGGGATCGGCGGCATAGGACACCGAGGTACGGATGCGCCCCGGCGGTTCGCATTGCAGCGTGTGATAGGCGTCGGCCGCTGCCTGGACCGGGCCGGTGCCGCGGCGCAGGCGGCCGGGCACGAACAGGCTGACGAAGAAGGCTCCCAGATAGCCGCCGCCGCTGACGGTGGACAGGTAGTCGAACTGCGCCAGCATCGACGCCAGGCCCGGCACCGTCTGCGCGGCAGCGGCGGTGGCAGCGGCCGGCGTGAGCGGATGCGGTGCGGGGCTTTCCGGCTCAGGCGGCGGTTGCACGGCCTCGGCAGGCAGGTCGGTAGCCGACATCGCCTGCATCACGCCCAGGCAGAAGGTGGCGCTGCGGATGCCGCCGCCCGACAGTGCCAGCGCCCAGTTGTGCTGGCCGTCAGCGGTGCGCGGCGCGATGCCCAGCTGGCGACGGCGGTGCGCGATGCGGGCGGCCTCGTCGCCGGTCCCGCTGGTTCCGTGGTGTTCCGCGGCCATGCGCGTCCTCCCGGTAGCAGTCGGTCTGCGCCAAGTATAGGCGGCGGCGCTCCGCCGTCGGCATCGCCGCGATGCGTTCGGGCTGGTTCCCGGCCTTCGCAGTGGCGCCGATCACGCTCACCATCGGCATCCTGATCGGCTTCCCGCCGACGGTGCTGGCGGTGCTGGGCGCAAGCAGCAGTTCCCGGCCGCGATGATCGGCTTCGCGGCGGCGGCAGAAGGCCATTGCATAGCACGGCCAGCCCGGCAAAAATCAAATTTGAAACTCAATATTGCATCTCGTCATTCAAATAGTGATTACGTATCGCAATTCATAATATAATTTTTAATTATCAGAAATAATGAATAAATTGAAACATTTCACTTATTTACGTTGAACACTTGCACTACGTTTCCTAGGCTAGTTAAGCAGCAGTTCCGCTGCATATTGCTTCAACGTAGCAGCCTTCAATTCAATGGAGTAAATACTCAGAGAATTGATTTCGCCACTTATTAAATTCACTTTTTGAAAAAGGAGTAGGAAGATGACCGTTTCATTGAAAGATGCCGCGGAAATTCATGAATTTACCGTTGACGAGATCGAGCCGATCGTGGCCAATGTGAAATATGCCCAGCGCAACGATGCAGAAGTACAGCCGGTTGTTGCCAACGTCAAATATGCTCGAGAATCGATCGCCTTGCTGGAGATGATGAATGGACCGTCATGTACTATGGGCTTCATGCAGCAAGTCCGACCATCTGGGATGTTGCAAAGGTCTTTGCAGATCAACTGGCCCTGTCGATAGGTTATCGGCCTGGCGGCCGCGTCGATATTGACTGCTTTATTGGTAGATATTCATCCACATATATCGGCATCCATGTGGATCATGCACATAATTTCGGGTTTACATTGCGAGATGGAAAAACTATGTTCACATGGCCCGGAACCCGTTCTGATCTTCTTGGAGCGAATTTTCCAAACTATGAGCTGTTCAAGTGGCTCCACGTTGCCGAGACCCAATCTGAGGTCTCGGTAAATGTGAATATCGCATTTTGGGAAACAGGTAACGATTCCCAACTAAATGCGAACTACGTGAAACAATTGCTGCGTACGCCTAACCGCACCCGTCGTGACATTCGTTCCTCGGGGATCGCGAATCTGAATCCCGATGACGCGCTTCTGCTTTCATCGTTAAAGGCGTTGCTTGGCGAGGCTACATTAAAAAGGCGCATGATGGTCTCCCAGCTCATCTCGGACACCAGTGGTCGCTTGAACGTTGGTCGGCCAATCGTCGAAGTCGATGAACTTGATGATGTCATAGCCCTTAACAACATAAGTACCCTGCAGTGGATACCGGTATTGGAGGAAGGCAAAGTTCTGGTTGCGGCAAACGGCCACTGTGCCAGTTTTAGATATAGCCGGCAGTTAAACGATTTCCTGCACCGTCTGTCTATCGGGCAGCAAGAATGCATCTCTCACTTATCGAACGGGAGTGAGAACCATCTCAACAGTGACTTCTTGAGTGTTGTTACAGCGCTGGCGCGGTGGGGGGCTCTTTGATGGACATTAGGAATCGATTTGCTCTCATTTTTATTTTTGTCTCTTTGTCATTTGGCAGTTTCGCTGATGAAGCGGCCCAAGTGACCTTTGCCTTAAGGCTGGCTGACAACACTTCCTCGGTATCGGCATTGCTCGCTGCCGGTCTGATCGGGGGCATTCTTTCCGGCCCAATCGCTCCTACGATACTTCAATGTATTGGTCCTCACAAGACAATGCCTGCGGTGTTTTTGTTGCAGTCGCTTCTGATAGCGATTGCATCTTTGGCCAATCATAGTTGGAGCTACATCGCGATATCAATGGCACTCGGATGCACCGGCTCTCTTCTATGGACAGCAATTATGGTAGCTATTCCATGCTATACAAACGAAGAACGGCGCATCGATCGCATAACCCGAGTAACCCAATCAGTGCGAAACATGGGATATGTCGGTGGACCTGCCCTGGGAGGATTTTTATATGGCATAGCCGACAACTCACGAGGACTATTGCTGTTAGCATCGCTGGTTCTTCTTGCCGCGCCTGCAACTGCAATATGCTTCAAGATACTTAATATTTCCGATCAAGAGACTGATCATGCGCCGACGCAAAAAAAGAAGAATGCTGGATTCGCCCTGCCCGATCTTCTTCGCTCAGCCGGAGTGATCCGTGCCGTCTCTCCGTTGTTAATGACGGTGATGCTGACGTCTACCCTCAACGTGTTGCTGATATTTCGAGTCCGTACCGAGCTGCAGCTCAGCGCCGAGACCTATGGACTCGTTATCAGCACGCTTAGTATCGGACTTATTCTTGGCCCCGTCGCTCTCTCGGGAATTTTTGCAAGGTTTGGCGATGCTGCTGGGGCCTCCATTGCCGCTAGCATCATCGGCCTTGGAATTTTATGGGTCGCTTTGACAAACGTGGCGTGGAGCATCATGTGCGCCACGTTTTTGATCGGAGCCGCAAACGGGATTCAAAATGCGCTCATGGCAAGTTTCATGATGAAGGCGATAGATCCACAGCGTCGCGTCAATCATATGCCAGCCTACGTGTTTTGCATCCAGACCGCAGTGTTACTTGGTTTCATGAGCGCCGGATTAATCAATATCTCACACGTGAGCAATGCGCTTATGGCTGTTGGAGTCGCGACAGCGATCGTCGGTGGATGCGGCTTCGCGTTAAATTCGAAAAACCGATCAAGCATTATTGCGAACAGGAGATAACTGATGGAGGGTATAGGACGCTTCGGGCCAAAGCTAACCGACACGAGAGAAATTAGACTGCAGCCTCCCCTGGATCGCATTGCAATCCACCCAAGATAAGCCGCCAAGAAAAATCACAATTTGCGCCAAGAACGCCTGACAGGTGACGAGGTTCGAGTGGCCGCCGCCCTGCTTGCGCTGGCTGTTTAGCGCAAGCAGGGCGGCGGCCAATAGAGGATCATTTCTCGATCCTCGCTTGGCTCTGATGCCCCTGTCCGATCTGTTCGCTACGCTTAGCCAATATCTGCATACCCAGGTCTTTCGCGACCTTGCCCGTCATGCCGAATATCCGGCTGCATTCACCCGTCAGCGTAAGCTCACCCTGCCAACACTGATCGCCTTTATGCTTGGTAACTTGCGCATGGGGGTGCAAGCCGAACTCGATCAATTCTTCGCCGCACTCGCCCGCCAAAATACCTTGTGCCGAGGCGTCAGTGAACAAGCGTTCGCCCAGGCTCGCAGCAAACTCAGCGGCGATGTCAGACCGTCCGGCTGATCCGGCAGATCTCGCCAGCCGGCAAGGTACGCGTGCTCATCACCAATCTGCTCGACAGGCGCCGCCATCCGGCCGCCACCTTCCGCGATCTCTACGCGGTCTACCCGGACCTGTCGGTATTCCAGACCGCGGGCAAGCGCTGAGCGCAGCGCCGACGGCCTGGCAGGTTCAGGCCGCTCCGGCCGGCCCTGGCTGGTTGGCCGCCTCGGTCGGGGCGGTGCCGCCGTGCCGGCGCTTCCATTCGTCGAAGCCGCCGGCCAGCGCCCAGGTCCTGGGATAGCCGGCGGTGCGCAGGCGCTCGGCCAGCAGCGCGGCGGACAGTTCGTTGGGGCAGGCGCAATAGACCACGATGTCGGCCTGCTCGGGCGGCACGCCGAGCGCGTCGAGGCTGTCGAGCGCGCCCTGCATATCGAGCACGACCGAGCCGGGGATGCGCTCCATCGGCACGTCGCCATGGGCGCGCACGTCGATCACCACCGGCAGGCTGCCGGCGTGCCGGCGCGCCTCCAGTTCATCGACGCTCATGCGCGGCACGCGCCGGGTGCGGCGCAGCAGCCGGAAGCGGCGCCACCAGCGCCACGCCAGGAACAGCGCAAACGCGGCCACCACCGCAATGACGGCCATATGCCCGTAGGTGCTGAACGCTTCCAGGATGGCATCGATAAAGTCGCTGAACACCACGCCGATCAGCAAGGCGCTGCCGGCCCACACCAGCGAGCCGAGCGCGTCGTAGAAGAGGAACACCGGCAGCGGCGTGGCGGTCATGCCGGCCATCGCGGTGGACAATGCGCCGGCGCCGGGCAGCAGCTTGGCGAACACCAGCGAACGCGGGCCCACGCGCAGGTACAGCGACTGGGTCTGGCGGATGCAGGAGTCGGGCGACATCGACACCTTGCAGATGGTGCGCAGCATCGGCTGCCCCAGCCGGCGCCCGGCGAAGTACCAGCCGGTATCGGCAATCAGGCAGGCGACGATCACCGCGGCCAGCACCGCGCCGATCGACGGCCCGGTCTCCTGCACGCCCAGCGCGCCGGCCACGAACAGCATCGGATACGCCGGAATCGGCAGGCCGGCCTGCTCGACCAGCACGTTCAGGAACACCAGCATCAGCCCGTGGTTTTCCAGCAAGGCCTGTAACTCTCCCACCGCGTTCTCCCCGTCAGTCCAGGATGCCAGTGTGCCAGTCGGGACGATCCGATGCACCGGGCGCGTTTGCATGGGTGTTTCAAAATTTCCTGAGGGGGAGGGCGGCAGCGGTATGCTGTTTGCGCCACTCGTCGAATTACGTTGTCCTACAACCTGGCAAAGTGCTCGGCCAGGCCAAATCCCGGTCAACCCGCAACGCACCGCCACACTATTGCCATTCTGCGCTCATTGTCGTACGATGACTGATAACTCGATTGTCCCGCAGGACCGGGTTGACCGACAACCGCCACCCTGGGCCCCGGGCCCGATCTGGAATTCGCCAATGCTCGCACCCAACGAACTCAAGCAAATCGTCTCCGAAGGACTGCTCTCGTTCCCCGTCACCGACTTCGACCGCAACGGCAACTTTGCCGCGAAGCCCTATGCCGGCCGCCTGGAATGGCTGGCCCCGTACGGCGCCACCGCGCTGTTCGCCGCTGGCGGCACCGGCGAGTTCTTCTCGCTGACCCCGGCCGACTACGCCGCCGTGGTCGACACCGCGGTCAAGACCTGTGCCGGCAAGGTGCCGATCCTGGCCGGCGCCGGCGGCCCCACCCGCACCGCCATCGCCTACGCGCAGGAAGCCCAGCGCCTGGGCGCCGCCGGCGTGCTGCTGCTGCCGCACTACCTGACCGAAGCCAGCCAGGACGGCATCGCCGCCCACGTGGAAGAGGTCTGCAAGTCGGTGGATATCGGCGTGATCGTCTACAACCGCGCCAACTCGAAGCTGGACGCCACACAACTGGCCCGCCTGGCCGACCGTTGCCCCAACCTGATCGGCTTCAAGGACGGCGTGGGCGATATCGAGGCCATGGTCAGCATCCGCCGCAAGCTGGGCGACCGTTTCTCTTACCTGGGCGGCCTGCCCACGGCCGAGGTCTATGCCGCGGCCTACAAGGCGCTGGGCGTACCGGTGTACTCGTCGGCGGTGTTCAATTTCATCCCAAAGACCGCGATGGACTTCTACCGCGCCATCGCCGCGGACGACCACGACACCGTCGGCCGCCTGATCGACAACTTCTTCCTGCCGTACCTGGCCATCCGCAACCGCAAGGCCGGCTATGCCGTGAGCATCGTCAAGGCCGGCGCCCGCCTGGTCGGGCGCGACGCCGGTCCGGTGCGCGCGCCGCTGACGGACCTGACCGATGAGGAAATGGAAATGCTGGGCACGCTGATCAATAAGCTCGGCCCGCAGTAATCCGTCCTGCCATTGCACCTCGACAGGCCGGCCGCGGGGCACATTGCCCTCCGGCCGGCTTGTTCCGCTTGTTCTCACACAAATTACGCTGACAAGGAATCCTCCCATGCACATCACCGGCGACATGCTGATCGGCGCGCAAGCCGTGCGCGGCACCGAATCCCTGCTGCAGGCTCTTAACCCGGCCACGGGCGAAGCCCTGGGCCCCGATTTCCACGGCGGCGGCCAGGCCGAGGTCGAGCGCGCCTGCGCGCTGGCCGAAGCCGCCTTCGACACCTACCGCAACACCACGCCCGAGCAGCGCGCGGCCTTCCTCGAGGCTATCGCCGCCGGCATCGAAGCGCTGGGCGATACGCTGATCGAGCGCGCCCACCTGGAAAGCGGCCTGCCGCTCGCGCGCCTGCAGGGCGAGCGCGGCCGCACCGCCGGCCAGCTGCGCCTGTTCGCCACCGTGCTGCGCGAAGGCCGCTGGCAGCAAGCCACCTTCGACCCCGCGCTGCCCGAGCGCAACCCGCCGCGCCCGGACCTGCGCATGCAACGCATCGCCATCGGCCCGGTGGCGGTATTCGGCGCCAGCAACTTCCCGCTGGCCTTCTCCGTGGCCGGCGGCGACACCGCTTCGGCACTGGCCGCCGGCTGCCCGGTGGTGGTCAAGGCGCACTCCGCGCACCTGGGCACGTCCGAGCTGGTCGGACGCGTGATCCAGAAAGCGGTGCAGGACGCGGGCCTGCCCGAAGGCGTGTTCTCGCTGCTGCTCGGCGCGGGCAATGTCGTGGGTACGGCGCTGGTGTCGCATCCGGCGATCCAGGCAGTGGGCTTCACCGGTTCGCGCTCGGGCGGCATGGCGCTGATGCAGGCGGCCAACAGCCGGCCGCAGCCGATCCCCGTGTATGCGGAGATGAGCAGCATCAATCCGGTGTTCCTGCTGCCGGGCGCGCTTGCGGCACGCGGCGCCGAGATCGGCCGGCAACTGGTGGACTCGCTGGTGCTCGGCGTCGGCCAGTTCTGTACCAACCCTGGCCTGGTGATCGGCATCGAAGGCCCGGCGCTGGAACAGTTCCGCGCCGCGGCGCTCGACGCACTGGCGGGCAAGCCGGCGGCCACGATGCTGACGCCTGGCATCCACGCTGCGTATGAAAAGGGCGTGGCGCAGTTGTCGTCGCTGGAGGGGCTGCAGCGCATCGGCGACGGTGTCGCCGCCACGGGCGTGAACCAGGCCCGTCCGGTGATGTTCGAAACCACCGCGGCGCAGTTCCTGGCCGACCACCGGATGCAAGCCGAAGTGTTCGGCCCGTCGACGGTGCTGGTGGCCTGCCGCGACCTGGAGGAATTGCTCGTGCTGGCTCGCCAGCTCGAAGGGCAACTGACGGCAACCATGCAGCTCGACGACGCCGATCACGACGCCGCGCGCCGCCTGCTGCCGGTGCTGGAACGCAAGGCCGGACGCGTGCTGTGCAATGGCTATCCTACCGGCGTGGAAGTCGCCTATGCGATGGTGCATGGCGGGCCGTTCCCGGCGACTTCGGATGCGCGGTCTACGTCTGTGGGGGCGACGGCGATTGACCGGTTCTTGCGGCCGGTTTGTTACCAGAATCTGCCTCAGGCGTTGTTGCCGGAGGCGGTGAAGGGATAATCCCGCCGGCGGTTTGCACCCCTCTCCCGCGCGCGGGAGAGGGGTGCGATCACCAGCGATGGTGGCTTCAATCTGGCTCGCAGTGAGCTAGCCCTTTGCCACTGCGCCACTACTACTCCGCAAAGGTTGGTAAACCCCAAAACGCCCTCGGACTGAGGGCGTTTTGTGCCTTTTGCTGCGGTGAGGCACAGCCGGCATGGCCGGCCGCAAGCTCGCGCTCAAGCCTCCAGCTTGATCCCCGCCTGCTTCACCACGCCAGCCCACCGCGCCTGCTCGGCAACAAAGAACTTGCCGGTTTCAGCCGGCGTCATCGTCACCACTTCAGCCCCCTGCGCCACCAGTTGCGAACGCAGCTCCGGCGCGCGGATGATTTTGATCAGCTCGGCGCTGAGCCGTGCCACCAGCGCATCCGGCATGCTGGCCGGCGCCATCACGCCCTGCCACGTGCCTGACTCGAAATTCGGCACGCCCTGTTCGGCGATGGTCGGCACGTTCTGCAGCAGCGGCATGCGCGTGCGCTTGGACTGGGCGATGACCTTGAGCTTGCCCGACTGCACATGCGGCAGCGTGGCCAGCATGCCGTTCATCAGCACCTGCGCGCTGCCGCCGACGGTATCGGCAATCGCCTGCGAGCCGCCCTTGTACGGCACGTATTGCCACTTGGCGCCAGTGGCCTGCTCCACCGCCACGCCAGCCAGGTGCGGCGCGCTGCCGATCGCGGTCACCGCGAAATTGAGCTGGCTGCGCTTGGACAGCTCCACCAGTTCCTTCACGCTGTTCACCTGCACCGACGGATGCACCACCAGCAGGTGCGGCGAGTAGGCCAGCATCGTCACCGGCTTGAGGTCCTTGGCGATATTGAACGTGAGCTTGGTGTAGACCGACGGGCTGATCGCCAGCGCGCCGATATCGCACAGCATCAGCGTGTGGTTGTCGGTGGCCTGCGCCACCAGCGCCGCGCCGACGTTGCCGTTGGCGCCCGGCTTGTTGTCCACTACCACGGACTGGCCCAGTGCCTCGCCAAGTTGCTTGCTGATCAGGCGCGCGACGATGTCGGACGAGCCGCCGGCGGTGTACGGCACCACCAGGCGGATCGGCCGCGTCGGCCAGGCCTGCTGCGCGGCGTGTGCGCCGGTGGACAGGCCCGCGAGCGGGCCGGCGGCGATACCCGCGGCCAGCGCGGAAGTCTGCTTGAGGAAGCTACGGCGTCCCTGGGTCATGATGCGATGTCTCCATTGTTGTGTTGCGCGGGCGCCGGCGCGGCACAGCGTGTGTGCGGCGGCCGGCGCGGTCGGCAAGTAGGTTGGTTGCGGTTGAGATTGCGGTTGCGGTCGCGCTCAGTCCAGCACGATGCGGCCCTTCTCGATCACGTTCTTCCAGCGCTGCAGCTCCTGCGCCTCGAACTGGTTGAACTGCTCCGGCGTGTTGGCGACCACTTCAAAGCCGTTTTCGGACAGCTTCTGGCGCATCTTGGGATCGTTCAGCGCCGACACCAGCGCACCGTGCAGGCGGGTCTTCACGTCGGCGGGCAGGCCGCGCGGCGCGGCGACGCCTTGCCACGAGTAGACCTCGACTTCCTTGACGCCGGCTTCGGCCATGGTGGGCACGTTGGGCAGTACCGCCGAGCGCTTGTCGGAAGTCACCGCCAGCGCCTTGAGCTTGCCGGTGCGGACGTGCTGCAGCACCGCGTTGATGTTCTGGAACGACACGTCGACCTGGCCGGCGAGCAGATCCGAGATCGCCGGCGCGCCGCCCTTGTAGGGCACGTGCAGGCCGTCGGTACCGCTCTTCTGCCAGAACAGCGCAGCGGTCAGGTGATCGGACGAGCCCGCGCCGGACGAGGCAAAGCTGACCTTGCCCGGGTTCTTTTTCATATACGCCACCAGGTCCTGCACCGTATTGGCCGGGAACTCCGGCTTGGCCACCAGCACGTTGGGCGCACGCACCGCCACCGTCAGGAGGTCGAAATCCTTGGCCGGGTCGTAGGCCAGGTTCTTCTGCAGGAACGGGTTGACGGCGAAGACGCCGATGGAGGCCACCATCATGGTGTAGCCATCGGCCGGCGCGCGCTTGACGAAGGTCGCGCCGATCGCGCCGGTGGCGCCAGGCTTGTTGTCGACCACGAAGGGCTGGCCGAGCTTTTCATTGAGCGGCTGGGTCAGCATGCGCGCGATGGTGTCGCTGGAGCCGCCGGCCGGGAACGGCACCACCACCGAGACCGGACGTTGCGGCCAGTCCTGCGCCGCGGCCGCGCCACCGGCGGTCAGGGCCGCCACGACGAAGATGGAGCCGAAAGCAAAGGCATGCAGCCAGTTGTGCAGGCGCGCGGCGCCGCTGCGTTGGGATGAAAACATCGTTGTCTCCTGCAAAATCTCTTCTAAGGGATGGCCGGCTTGACTATGACGGCGCCGGCCCTGCCGCTTGTCTGGTTGGTTGGGCGCGCCTCGCGGCATCGCTGCCGCGCTGCCGTCAGCGCACCATGCAGGGCGCCTTGTTGTTGAACTTCCAGCCCGGAATCAGGAACTGCATGGCGGCGGCGTCGTCGCGCGCGCCCAGTCCCTTGCTCTGGTACAGCGCGTGCGCGCGTGCCAGCGCATCCATGTCGAGCTCCACGCCCAGGCCCGGGGTCTTGGGCACCTGCACCAGGCCGCCCTCAATCTTCAGCGGCGCCTTGGTCAGGTGCTCGCCGTCCTGCCAGATCCAGTGGGTGTCGATGGCGGTGACGCGCCCCGGCGCGGCCGCGGCCACGTGGGTGAACAGCGCCAGCGAGATATCGAAATGGTTGTTCGAGTGCGAACCCCAGGTCAGCCCCCATTCGGCGCACATCTGCGCCACCCGGACCGAGCCCTGCATGGTCCAGAAATGCGGATCGGCCAGCGGGATGTCGACCGACTGCAGCCGCACCGCATGGCCCATCTGGCGCCAGTCGGTCGCGATCATGTTGGTGGCGGTGGGCAGCCCGGTGGCGGTGCGGAACTCGGCCATGATCTCGCGGCCGGAATAGCCGTCCTCGGCGCCGCACGGGTCTTCGGCGTAGGCCAGCACGCCGCGCTTGTCGCGGCACAGGCGCACCGCTTCGGCCAGCGACCAGGCCCCGTTGGGATCCAGCGTGATGCGCGCCTTGGGGAAGCGCTCGGCCAGCGCGAGGATCGCTTCCATTTCTTCCTCGCCGCGCAGCACGCCGCCCTTGAGCTTGAAGTCGTTGAAGCCGTAGCGCTCGTAGGCGGCCTCGGCCAGGCGCACCACCGCCTCCGGCGTCATCGCCACTTCATTGCGCAGGCGGAACCAGTCGTTGTCGGCATCGGGCTCGGTGCGGTAGTCCAGCGTGGTGCGCTGGCGCTCGCCGATATAGAACAGGTAGCCCAGCATCTCCACCGCGTCGCGCTGCTGGCCTTCGCCCAGCAGTGCCGCCACCGGCACCTCCAGGTGCTGGCCGAGCAGGTCGAGCAGCGCCGCTTCCAGTGCGGTGACGGCGTGGATGGTGATGCGCAGGTCAAAGGTCTGCAGGCCCCGGCCGCCGGCATCGCGGCTGGCAAAGGTGGCGCGCACGCGGTTCAGCAGGGCCTGGTACTGGCCGATGGGCTGGCCCACCAGCAACGGCCGCGCATCCTCCAGCGTCTGGCGGATGCCCTCGCCGCCCGGTACCTCGCCCACGCCGGTATGCCCGGCGCTGTCGCGCAGGATCACGATATTGCGCGTGAAGTACGGGCCATGGGCGCCGGACAGGTTCATCAGCATGCTGTCGTGCCCGGCCACGGGGACCACGGTGAGCTCGGTGACTACCGGGGTATGGGTGGGAGCGGCGGCGGATTGGGTCATTTCGGGGGTGTCTCCAGGCATTTCCATGTCGGGCGCAGTTTCGTTCACCCGGCACATGTTGCGTATGTTATCTGTCATCGTATGACTGATAACCCAGTATAATGAGGGCATCTCGACCCGGTCAAGTCCGGGAAACCCCGCCCGTATCCGCCATGCCGAACTCCACGCCTGTACAGTCCGCCCCGCCTGTCACTCCCGCGCCGCTGCGCCGCCGCGGCCGCACGCTTGCCGAGGAAGTGGTGCAAACCCTCGGTGAAGACATCCGCCAGGGCCAGCTCAAGCCGGGCGACAAGCTACCGACCGAGTCGGAGATCATGGCGTCGATGGGTGTCAGCCGCACCGTGGTGCGCGAAGCGCTGTCGCGGCTGCAGGCCAGCGGCATGGTAGAAACGCGCCATGGCATCGGCACCTTCGTGCTGGCCCGCGCCGCCGAAGCGCCCTCGCCTTTCCGTATCGGGCCGGATGCGCTGGGCACCGCCATGGACGTGATGGCGATGCTGGAATTCCGCGTCAGCCTTGAGGCCGAGGCCGCCGGCCTGGCCGCTACCCGCCGCACCGATGCGCAGCTCGCGGCGATGCGCCAGGCGCTGGACGATCTGAAGCGCAACGCCGGCGCCGGCAACGACGCCGTGGACAGCGACTTCGCCTTCCACCTGGCCATTGCGCGCGCCACCGGCAACCGTTATTTCACCGACATCATGGGCCACCTGGGCACCATGGTGATCCCGCGCAGCCGCCTGCAGGTCAGCACGCCCGAGCGCGAGCAGTACCTGGAGCGCGTCAATATCGAACATGAAAACATCTACGACGCGATCGAGCGGCGCGACCCGGACGGGGCCAAGGCGGCGATGCGCATGCACCTGACCAACAGCCGCGAACGGCTGCGCAAGGCCTCCGGCCCGGCCTGACCGGCTGGCCATCCGCTTAAGCGCGGCTGGCCAGCCTAGTCATACGATGTCTAATGAGATAGGCGCCGTGCGCTCACGGCGTCAGCCGGCAGCGGCGTGCGAAATCGACCAGCTCTACCAGTGAAGACACTTGCAGCTTGGCCATGATGCGGGCCTTGTAGCTGCTGACGGTCTTGTTGCTGATGAAGAGGCTGGCGCTGATGGCCTTGTACGACATGCCGCGCGCCAGCATCTGCAGCACCACCAGCTCCTTGTCGGACAGGCGCCGCAGCATCTCCTCGTCGGCGGACATGGCCTGGCGCGGCGCACCGTCGCGGCCCATGGCCGGGAACACGGTATAGCCGGCCAGCACCGCCTCGACCGCGCGCAGGATTTCCTTGATGTCCTGGGTCTTGCTGACGAAGCCCTGCGCGCCCGCCTGCCATGAGCGGCTGACGAACACCGCCGGGTCCAGCGCCGTCACCACCAGGATGCGTATCTGTGGATGGATCGCGCGCAGCCGTGGCGCCACGTCGAGCCCGCTCGAGCGCGGTATGTCGAGG
The DNA here is from genome assembly GCF_040578825.1 of Cupriavidus necator. Lineage (GTDB taxonomy): Bacteria > Pseudomonadota > Gammaproteobacteria > Burkholderiales > Burkholderiaceae > Cupriavidus > Cupriavidus necator_E. The sequence continues at coordinate 28,338 of NZ_JBEFLI010000027.1, forward strand.
TCGAGCAAGACCAGGTCCGGCATGCGCGCGCGCACCAGCTCGATCGCGCACTGTCCGTTGTCAGCCTCGATCACCTCTTCCACGCCGAGCAGTTGCAACAGGTGGTTCTTGAGCACCAGCCGCATCGCCGGATGGTCGTCAACGATCAGGATGGTTGTCATGCTTGGTTCCGTAGTCGTGGAAGGCATCGGCTGAAGGAACAACCAGCGCATCCCTGCAAGGGGGTGGGATGGCTCTGCGGCGTGCAGGCAGGCCGCTGCGATGCAGCGGCCAGTATAGGGAGCCACGGCGGCGCGGAGGTTGGGCGAATTCTGCAACGTATTGCAGGCCGCGCCCTATGGCGGCCTCAGACGCAAGGGCACGCCTGCCGATGAACCAGGGTGCCTGCCCCTTCCCACGACAAGGGCAACGGTAAATGGCCAGTGGTGCTACTCTCTAAGCCGGTGATTCATCCTGGAGAGATCACGTGCCCCGCAAGACCCCCATCGAGCGCTACCGCAACATCGGCATCAGCGCGCATATCGACGCCGGCAAGACGACGACGACGGAACGCATCCTGTTCTACACGGGCGTCAACCACAAGCTGGGCGAAGTGCACGATGGCGCTGCCACCATGGACTGGATGGAGCAGGAGCAGGAGCGCGGCATTACCATCACCTCGGCCGCCACCACCGCCTTCTGGAAAGGCATGGCCGGCAATTATCCCGAGCATCGGATCAACATCATCGATACGCCGGGACACGTCGACTTCACCATCGAGGTCGAGCGCTCGATGCGCGTGCTCGATGGCGCCTGCATGGTCTACGACGCGGTGGGCGGCGTGCAGCCGCAATCCGAAACCGTCTGGCGCCAGGCCAACAAATACGCGGTACCGCGTATCGCCTTCGTCAACAAGATGGACCGGGTCGGCGCCGACTTCTTCCGCGTGCAGACGCAGATCGCCGATCGCCTCAAGGGCCGGGCCGTGCCGATCCAGATCCCGCTTGGCGCCGAGGACCACTTCCAGGGCGTGATCGACCTGGTCAAGATGAAGGCCATCGTCTGGGACGATGCCAGCCAGGGCGTGCATTTCGAATACCAGGAGGTGCCGCCCGAACTGCTGGCCACCGCGCTTGAATGGCGCGACAAGATGGTCGAGGCCGCCGCCGAAGCCGACGAGACGCTGCTCAATCAATACCTGTCGGGTGAGCCGCTGACCGAGGAACAGATCAAGCGCGGCCTGCGCAAGCGCACCATCGCCAACGAGATCGTGCCGATGTTGTGCGGCAGCGCATTCAAGAACAAGGGCGTGCAGAGCATGCTCGATGCCGTGATCGACTACCTGCCGTCGCCCGCCGATGTGCCGGCCATCCTCGGCCACACCGAGGACGATCGCGAGGCCGAGCGCCATCCCAACGACGAGGAGCCGTTCTCCGCGCTCGCCTTCAAGATCATGACCGACCCCTTCGTCGGCCAGCTGATCTTCTTCCGCGTCTATTCGGGCGTGGTCAACTCGGGCGACAGCGTCTACAACCCGCTCAAGGGCAAGCGCGAGCGCCTGGGCCGTATCCTGCAGATGCATGCCAACGTGCGCCAGGAGATCAAGGAAGTGCGCGCGGGCGACATCGCCGCCGCGGTCGGGCTGAAGGAAGCCACCACCGGCGACACGCTGTGCGACCCCGACAAGGTCATCATCCTGGAACGGATGAGCTTCCCCGAGCCCGTGATCTCGCAGGCCGTTGAGCCCAGGACCAAGGCCGACCAGGAAAAGATGGGCGTTGCGCTGGGCCGCCTGGCGCAGGAAGACCCGTCCTTTCGCGTGACCAGCGACGAGGAATCCGGCCAGACCATCATCTCCGGCATGGGCGAGCTGCACCTGGAAATCCTGGTCGACCGCATGCGCCGCGAGTTCGGCGTGGAAGCGTCGGTCGGCAAGCCGCAGGTGGCCTACCGCGAAACCATCCGCAACCCGATCAAGGACGTGGAAGGCAAGTTCATCAAGCAGTCCGGCGGGCGCGGCCAGTATGGCCACGTGGTGCTCAACCTCGAGCCGCTGCCGCATGGCGGCGGCTACGAGTTCGTCGACGCGATCAAGGGCGGCGTGGTGCCGCGCGAATTCATCCCGGCGGTGGACAAGGGCATCAAGGAAACCATGCAGTCGGGCGTGCTGGCCGGCTATCCGGTGGTCGACATCAAGGCGACGCTGGTGTTTGGTTCATACCACGATGTCGACTCGAATGAGAATGCCTTCCGCATGGCCGGCTCGATCGCCTTCAAGGAAGGCATGCGCCGCGCCAGGCCCACGCTGCTCGAACCGATGATGGCGGTGGAGGTGGAAACGCCGGAGGAATTCACCGGCAACGTCATGGGCGACCTGTCCTCGCGCCGCGGCATGGTCCACGGCATGGAAGACATTGCCGGCGGCGGGGGCAAGATCGTGCGCGCGGAGGTGCCGCTGGCAACGATGTTCGGTTACTCGACCACGCTGCGGTCTCTGACCCAGGGGCGTGCGACCTTCACGATGGAGTTCAAGCACTATGCCGAGGCGCCGGCCAATGTGGCGGAGGCGGTGATTTCGGCGAAGAAGGTGGGATAGCGGGCGGCTGCGGCATACCGGTACGATCGACTTCGTTGACGCGTCCGGCCCTTACCCCAACCCTCTCCCGCAAGCCGGAGAGGGCGCACACAGCTGGCAAACTAATGCGCATCCAGGCCCACCACCGCATTCAGCAGGCGGCGGCCGTCATCTTGAAAATCCCCTGCGCATTCCCCGCATCAAACCCCAGGTCATAACGCCTGGGCGCCGCCGCTTCTTCAGCGAAGCGATCGCGCGTGATGAACTCATAGAACGATCCCGGCACCTCGCGCTCCACCAGTTCGCCCTGCGCTCCGACGAAGGCGCGGCGCACGGTATCGGCCCGGAACGCCGTCTGCCTGACGCGGCCGCTGCGCGACACCTCGACCTTGTCCTTCATCGGCCGGCCCAGCTGCTTCTGCTGCTCGGCCAGCGCGAACACGTCGTCGACCCGATCGGTGGCGTGGTTGAAGGCGTTGCCTTCGGTGGCGATCCAGGCCATTTCGGCCGACTCACCCAGCAGCGTTTCATAGTCGGCCAGGCGCGGCACGGCATGCTGGCGCTCGAAGCACGGCACCAGCAGGCCGACCAGTGCGGCGCCGTCCGCCACATCCAGCGCGCCGTCGCGTTCCAGCTGCCACAGCAGCGTCTGTGCGCGCGGCGTCAGCGGGTCGGTGGAGGTGCTGGTGACACGGCTGACCGCGGCGCGGAACGCTTCGCTGAAACGTTCCGGATGGAATTCGCTGACGAAGAACTGGGCGATCGCTTCCGGCGCATCGGCATGCGCGTACGAGCGGCCGGTCATGCCGATGCGGTCCAGCGGATAGGTGCCGTTGAGCACGTAGCCGAGCGGGCGCAGGATGCGGGTGAAGGCGGCCTCGCCTTCGGGCAGGGCGCCGTTGTCATGCCATTTGACCGTGCGCAGCGCGCCGTGGTCGAAGGTGACCTTGCCGCCGGCGGCGGCGACGTCGTCGGTGTAGGCGCGGCCGGTGGGCACGCGCTCCAGGATGCCGCCGAACAGTGCCATGTTCAGCGCCTGGGCGATTTCGGCACGGGTGGCGCGGCCTTGCGGGTCTTGCGGCAGCGCCGCGGGCAGCTTGACCAGCGCGAGCAGTTGCGCGGCGCGGGCGGCGCCGACGTTGGCGGTGAGAAGTGTGGAGATATTGGAATTCATGGGCGCGGATGGGTGAGGACTGAGTGCGGGCGCCATGCAGGCAGCATGGCGCCGATCCGCGGGGCAGGATAGGGCCGGGCACGGGGCGCGCACAAGCGCGCATTCCGCACAACATTGTGCATGCGACGCACGACCCGCGGCGGCGCTGCTTGAACGCCCGGCCGCGCTGTGCCCCTACCGCCTTTTTTGCAACCCGCGCGAAAGAATTACCACGCCAGCGCCCGTCCCCTACGCCGCGGCACGGCCCCACGCCGCCTGCGGCGCAGGCATGGTCATTGCGCGTGCCATGCGTTCCGATCCGCTTTTCGCAAGGAGCACAGCATGCAAACCCAACCTCCCAGCAGTGAAGGCGCAGCCATCGTCGGTTCCGGCGTGGGTGAAGGCCCGGGTCCCGAAGTCATGGCGGCTTCCAGCCTTGACGGCACCAAGGCGTATTCGTCCGATGGCGAACACGTAGGCACGATCTCCGAGATCATGCTTGACGTGCCGCACGGCCGTATTGCCTACGCGGTGCTTACCACCGGCGGTTTCCTTGGCATCGGCGATACGCTGCACGCCATCCCGTGGAATGCGCTGGTGATGGACACCGACGAAAAGTGCTTCCGGATCGCCGTGACGGCGGACCGGATCAAGTCGGCGCCCGGCTTCAACAAGGATAGCTGGCCATCCATGGCCGACCCGCAGTGGGGCCAGTCCCTGCACGAGTACTACGGCCGCGATCCGTACTGGGTCAGCCCGCCGCTGTAATTCCGGCGGAAATCCGCTGTCGGCCGCCGCCCGCGCCCGGGCGGCGCCTCGCCAGGCCCTGCCGGCCGCGGCGGGCAGCTTGCTTTGCGGAGCAAGGCTAGGCAAAGTCTTGCGAGACGCACTGGCCGGCGCCTTGCCGGCGCGGCTCGGGAGACAATAATGAGGACACCCGACGGCAGCGTGACGCCCTCGCCATCTCCGCAACATCCCTCCCCGCGCACGCCTGCAGCGACAACCGCTGATGCCCCGGCTTTCCTGGCCGGCGGCGGCGACATGGGCGCGCTGATCCGCGCGCACGACTGGGCCGCCACGCCGCTGGGCGCGCCCGCGGCCTGGCCGCACAGCCTCAGGACCGCCCTCATCATGCTGACCTCGCGCCAGCCCATCTGGATCGGTTGGGGCGAGGCGCTGCACTTTTTCTACAACGACGCCTACAAATCGATCATCGGCGGCAAGCACCCCGCCGCGCTCGGCCAGCCCACTTCGGTGGTCTGGCGCGAGATCTGGCCCGACATCGGTCCGCTGCTGGCCACCGCGATGACCGGCACCGAAGGGACCCTTCGTCGAGCAGAAGCTGCTGATCATGGAGCGTAACGGCTATCCGGAAGAGACTTACTACACCTTCTCGTACAGCCCGGTGCCCAATGACCACGGCGGCACCGGCGGCATCATCTGCGCCAACAGCGACGACACCGAACGCGTGCTGGCCGAGCGCCAGCTCAACGTGCTGCGCGACGTGGCGGCATCCGCCACCGACGCGCGCACGTGGCGCGAGGCGTGCGAGCGCACCATGCGCGCGTTGTCGCGATGCCGGTGACGGCCACGCGCTGCAGCGTGCGCGCGCCGGGCTCGGCGATGTACGCGTCACCACGGAACTGGCCGCGCTGCGCCACGCCGACGAGGCCCTGCGCACCGCGCAGAAGATGGAAGCCATCGGCAAGCTGACCGGCGGCGTCGCGCATGACTTCAACAACCTGCTGCAGGTGATTGGCGGCAACCTGCAACTGCTGGCGCGCGATCTGGGCGACGATCCGGGCGCTGGGCGACGGCATCGAGATCGACACCGTGGTGGCCGGCGGCCTGTGGAATACGCTGGTCGATCCGTTCCAGGTCGAGAACGCCCTGCTGAACCTAGCGATCAACGCGCGCGACGCGATGCAGGGCCACGGGCGGCTGACCATCGAGGCACGCAACGCGTCGCTGGATGAAGGGCTGGAAGAGCTGACCGCAGCGCAGCTTGCACGTCAGCAGCCGGGCGCCGCACAGTACGTGATGCTGGCGGTCACCGATACCGGTATCGGCATGCCGCCCGAGGTGCAGGAACACGTGTTCGAGCCGTTCTTCACCACCAAGCCGGAAGGCCAGGGCACCGGTCTGGGCCTGAGCATGGTGTATGGCTTTGTCCGCCAGTCCGGCGGACACGTGAAAATCCACAGCAAACCCAGCCACGGCACCACGGTCCGGCTGTACCTGCCGCGCGTGCAGCAGGCCGAGGATCCCGACACCGAACTCGATGCCGCCGATGCGCGCGGCGGCCCTGAAACCGTGCTGGTGGTCGAGGACGATGACGCGGTGCGCGCCACCGTGGTCGACATGCTGGAAAGCCTCGGCTACCACGTGCTGCACGCGCGCGATGCGCAGGGGCGCTGGCGCTCGTCGAGCGTGGCGAGCCGGTGGACCTGCTGTTCAGCGACGTGGTGATGCCGGGCCCGCTGCGCAGCACCGAGCTGGCGCGCAGGGTGCGCGAGCGCATACCGGGCGTCGGCGTGCTGTTCACCTCGGGCTATACCGACAGCGTGATCGGCACTGCTGCGCGCCGGCGCGGTTGACGTGCTGCTGACCGATGTGTCGCTGCCGGGCGGCTCGGGCGTCGAACTCGCACTGGCCGCACGGCGGCACCATCCTGAGCTGCGCGTGGTGTTTGCCACCGGCTATGCGCTGGCGCTGACGCCGCCGCAACGCGAGGTGCTGGGCGACGTGGCGGTGCTGCGCAAGCCGTATGCGGCGCACGAGCTGTTTGGTGCGCTCTCTGGCGCGCTGTCAGGTGTCGCGGCCAGCGACAGCACTGCCACGGGCAAGCCCTGAGGCAGGAAAGCGCTCAGGCGGCGAGCAGCCAGCGCGCGGCCAGCACGGCGACGCCGATGCCAGCCACGCCAGGCAACAGGCGCGGCACCGCACGCGGCCCATAGGACAGTGCAAGCGCCACCGCAAAGGCGCTCGCCGTCAGCGTGCCGAGCCAGGCCACCGTGCCCAGCGGCCAGCCGTCGGCGCCGATATGGACCGACCACGCCAGCGCGAGCGCCAATGCACCGCCTGCCCTTAGCCGGGTCACCGTTTGCAGCGATGGCACGCTGCCGCGGCCGTGCAGGTCGGCATGGTGCCGTTCCAGCGACAGCGCCAGCGCGGCAAACCCCGCGCTCGACAGGGCAAAGGCAGCCAGCGCGTTCATGCGGCCTCCTGCCCGGCGGCCACCTTGGCGACGCCCTCGCGCGTCTGGCGCGCCGGCCGTGGCGCGGGCTGGCGCCGGCCCAGCTTCCACGCCGCTGCCCCCAGGGCAATGCCCAGCGCGAGCGTGACCAGGTCAAAGCCGGCCACCGCCGCCGGCCCGCGGCCCTGCAGCAGCGTCACGCCCAGATGCGACTGGGTGGTCAGCGCGTTAAGCAGCGGAATGCCGCCGAACAGCACCGCGCCCGCCCATAGCTGGGCACGCCACATCGCGCGCGTGGGGCGCAGTTGCGCCAGCACCGCGCAGGCGGCCCAGGCAATGAAGAACCAGCGGATCTCGGCTTCGGGGCGCTGCGCCATCTCCACCGGCAGCAGCCGGTTGGCCCAGAAGTAGCTGGCAAAGGCCACCGGCAGCCCGGCGATCGCGCCGATATTGAGCGCCTCGACCAGCCGCAAACCGAAGCCTGGCCGCGCGCCGGCGGCAAGCGCCTTCGCTTGCTGCTGGCGCGTGCGCACCGCCCACAGTATCGCGCCGGTGGCGACCATTGCCGCGCCGGCCAGCCCGCACAGGAAGAACAGCGCGCGCAGGCCCGGCGCGGCGAATCCGGCGATATGCAGACCAGTCATCACGCTGCGGGTCAGTTCGGCGGGCGGCGGGTCCTCGGCATAGGCGCGCAGCAACGTGCCGCCGGTGCCCGAGAACTCGAGCGTGGGCGCGTTGTGCGCCAGCGTATGCGGCTGGGCGCGGGTAATGGACACGGTGGCATTGGCATCGCCCGGCAGGTTAACCGCCACGCGCCGCGGCGGCTCGCCCTGCCAGCGGCGCTGGGCCTGCGCCACCATCTCGCCCACGGGCGCCAGTGCGGCTGGCGTGCCGGAGGCCGTGGGCTGCGGCGGGCGCTGCATCGCCTCGGCCTGGAACGCGCGCTGGTCGCCGCGGTACGCGGCCTCGATGCCCCACGGCATATACATGAACAGCAGCGTGACCAGCCCCGTGTAGGTGATCATCAGATGGAACGGCAGCGCCAGCACCGCCAGCGCGTTATGCGCGTCCAGCCATGAACGCTGGCCCTTGCCGCGGCGGAAAGTGAAGAAGTCCGCAAAAATGCGCCGGTGCGTGATCACGCCGCTGACGATCGCCACCAGCATGAACATGGCGCAGAAGCCGGCGATCCAGCGCGCCCACTTGGCCGGCATGTAATGCAGGTCGAAATGCAGCCGGTACAGGAACTCGCCGCCGCGCGTCTCGCGCGCGGCCTGCAGCGGCGCGCCGCTGGCCGGGTCCAGCAGCCGGGTGTCGAAGCGGCGCGGCTTGCCGTCGGCATCGCGCGGCGCGTTGGCGGGCTTGTAGAGCCACAGCACGCTGGCGGACTGACGGCGTTCGTCGGGCAGCGTGATAATCCAGCGCGCGGCATCGGGAGCCTCGCGGCTGAGATAACGCACCGAATTGTCCACCACCTGCGCCGGGGGCACGCTCGCCGCCGGTCCGGTGCGATGCAGCTCGGGCCGCATCCACAGCGAAATCTCTTCCTTGAAATAGCTCGCGGTGCCGCCGCAGAACATCAGCAGCAACACCCAGCACACCAGCAGCCCGGCCCACGTGTGCAGCCACGCCATCGATTGCCTGAAGCCCGCGCGCATCAGGCGCTCCGTCCCACCGCGAGCACCGCCCACAGCAGCAAGGCCGGCAACGCCAGCCCCGCCCATGCGCGCCACGCGCTGCGCACCGCGAAGACCCACACTGCCGCGGCGGCATAGATGGCGAAGGACAACAGCGTAGCGGCGGTGACCGCATCGGGGCGCGCCATCGGCAAGGTCACGGACAGCGCGGCAGTGACCAGCGCCGCCAGCAGGTAGCCGCCCGCAATGGCCGCGACGGCGCGCGAGGCGACGCCCGCGCGATAGCGCCAGCCGGGTGCGTGTGGCTTGCTCATCGGGACACCCGCCGGGCCGAGCGTGCGTGGACCGTGACGGGCAGCGCAGACAGCGGCATGGGTGCGATGCGGCGACGGAAGCGGTGAGCGGGACTGCTACACATGGTGTTGGACCAGAACGAATTCGTCACGAATGATAACAATTCCCATTATTGTTCTCAAGGACAGACATTGCGGCCAGGCGGAGACGCCGGGAGCGAACACAAAAAAATGCGGGCGCCTTGAAAAAATCCCCTTGTAATGAGATCGATTCCCATTTACTATTCGATCACTGCCTGACGCACGGTGCTTCACCAGCCAGGCAGGCCGGCCAGATCCAGCGCCGCCGCGGTACGCGGCCTCGCCCGGGAGCTGACAGGACAAGGATTTCCGGATGCCGCCGCGCGGCGTTCGACACCGACTTTTGTGGGGACCGCTCCGTCACGCGGAGCGTTTGGCAGTAGCCAGTCTTCGGAAGATCGGGAAAGCAACCAGACCCCGCTTTCCCGATCGCGTCTTCCGCAGGCAAGCCAAGCCGCCTTTTTATGCAGCGCGTCGTGCAGGCACGGCGCGCCGCCAGGGACGACAGGCCTGAGCGCCTGGCCGGCCCTGGCGTTTCCAGCCTGAAATTCCGCCAAGCCACAGACGCCGCCCGCGCGGCGCCAGGCCGGGCGCCGCCCTGCCCTGGCAGGGCGCCAGCCGCAGCAGCAAGCCCATGCCATCCGCCATGTCATTCGAGAGGCCCGACCCGATCCACCTCAAGCGCGCCGGCCTGAAGGCCACGTCGCCGCGGATGCGGATCCTTGAAGTGTTCCGCACCAGCGCCCGGCGCCACCTGAGCGCGGAAGACGTCTACCGCATCCTGCTCGCGCAGGACGAGGACGCCGGGCTGTCCACGGTGTACCGGGTGCTCAACCAGCTGGTACAGGCGGACATCCTGCTGCGGCACAGCTTCGAGTCCGACCACGCCGTGTTCGAACTCAATGAAGGCGGCCACCATGACCACCTGATCTGCGTCGCCTGCGGCCGCGTGGAGGAATTCCGTGACGAAGGCATCGAGCAGCGCCAGCGCCAGGTGGCCGCCGATAACGCCTTTGTTTTGCGCGAGCACATGCTGGTGCTGTACGGCGTCTGCCCGGAATGCCGCGCGGGTGCCGACGCGGCGCGCGCGCCGGAACCGCTGTCCACGCAGGCCTGAGCACCGGCCTCCCCGCGGGACTCGAGTCAACTGGCCAGAGCGCCCGCCACCGCTTGCCGCGCCCCTGCCGGAGCCATCCATGGAGCGCCTGACCAAACCCCTGTCCGAACTCAAACGCCTGCTCAGCCTGTGCCTGCGGCAGGAACCCGGCTGTCACGACTGCCAGCTACGCGCGGTATGCGTGCACCGCCCCGACCATACCGGCTGCAACTGGAGCGCCGAAGTCGATTTCCCCGAACGCACCGACGCCGACGCCGTGCGTCACCTGCGGCAAGCACGGCGTGTGGTGATGATGGTGCGTGAGCAGTACAACGTGGCCGCCGCAGCGGTGGCGGGGTCGCAGGCTGCGCATCAGTGATGCGCGATCAGTGAATCGAAGGAAAAACCGCGGCGACTCGCGACTGAATGGAAAGATGCGTCGGAAGGCGAGCGCCGGGCTCGCGCTCAGATATCGAGTTGCGCTGCAGTGATGCCGAGTGCGGCGGCAATCCGGTCGCGCGAAGCCTTGCGCAGGCGGGTGCCGTTCTCCTGCTGCGCATAGGCAGGCTGTGAAATGCCGAGCCGCGCCGCGACATCCGCCTGGGTAAGCCCAAGATGCTCGCGCCAGGCACGCACCGGCGGCACATCGTCAGCCATCACGCGCCGTACCACCTCATGCGGGATCAGGGCGGTGGCGCGCGCGTATTGCGCGACATAGTCGGCATAAGGGATCACGACAAACGCCGGCTGGCCATCCTGGCCGATGATGGTCTGGATGCTAATAGGTGCGTTCATCCCGCTTCCTCACTTCCTGGATTTCCACAATTCTTATTGCACCGTCCCAGTCGAACAGAATTCGGTAGTGACCGACTCTGAGCCGATAGCCATAGGCGTGATTCGACAGTGCCTTGACGTGCTGGCAGTCGGGCATTTGCGCCAGGTGTTCGACCGCATCAAGGATGCCGATGCGTATCGGTCTGTCGAGTTTCCGGACTTGCCTGGCGGCCTTCGTTGTCCAAAATATCGAGTTCATCACTCGAATATAAGCCTATTATAAGCAAGCTCGGCGTTTTGGCAAAGAATATAAGGCTTTTCTTATCTGCAAGAAGTCAGCGCTTGGCCATCGCCGCAGCAGCCCCAGACCGCTGCACCGCCCCACCCGTCGGCCGCAATACCAGCCAAACCGCCACGCCGATCAGCGCACCGCCCACCGCATGCGCCCACGACAGTGCCTCGCCCAGGAACAGCGCGCCCCAGACGATGCCGAACGGCGGGATCAGGAAGGTAACGGTCAGCGAGCGCACCGGGCCGAGATCGGCGATCAGGCGGTAATAGAGGATGTAGGCCAGTGCCGTGCAGAACATGCCGAGCCCCAGCATGGACGCCCACACGCCGGCGCCGGCATCGGGCAGCGTATTGTGGCGCCACAGCGAGACGGCGCAGAACGGCAGCAGGAAAAGCGTAGCGCCCACCATGCTGCCGGTGGCGACCAGACGGCTGTCCAGACCGCCGCGATCGGTGATCCAGCGCCGCGCCAGGAAGCCCGACAATCCATAGCAGGCGGTCGCGACCAGGCACGCCAGCGCGCCCAGCAGCACCTCGGCCGAGAACGCCACCGGGCCGGTGCGCGTCAGCACCGCCACCCCGGCCACCCCCAGCAGCACGCCCAGCGCCTTGGCGCGTGTCAGCCGTTCGGAGAACGCGGCCGCGCCGATCAGCACGCCCATCAGCGGCGTCATCGCGTTGAACACGGCCGAATAGCCGGCCGGCAGCCACAGCGCAGCAATCGCGTACATCGCGAACGGGATGCCGGAATTGACCACGCCCAGCACCAGCACCGCGCGCCATTTTCCACGCATGTCCCAGCGCAGCCCCAGCAATGGCAGGCACGCGGCCAGCGTGACAGCGCCGATCAGCACGCGCACGAAGGCGGTGGGCATCGGCGCCAGCACCGGGGCGCCGATGCGGATAAACAAAAAGCTGGCGCCCCAGATGGCGGCCAGCGCTAGCAGACGGGCGAAATCGGCGGGTTTCATTGGCGGATCGGGGGTGCGCTGGCCGGTGCCAGGCATGAAGAGGGTTGCGCGATTTGACACTTGTCCCGGAGCGGCCGCAAGCCGATTTCGGACCTGTGCTCGGTTCCAGGAGGTGTGGCAAGGCCCTTGGGGCCGCGGAGTATTCGATGGCGTTGACGGATCTACAACGCTGTTAGCGGCTCTTTTGAGCACGATGCTACACAAATCTCGCGCATTTTTCGTAAATTGCCTGCACCAATACCCTTCGGAGGAGGGGGACCAGAAACGGAAACGTGACAATCCGCATTCGATTAAATTAAACTCTGGTCTGCGCCAGAGTTAATTGACCCCTCCGACGCATTCCCGACAAGCCGCCAGGATTCTGGCGGCTTCTTTTTTTGTGCCGACGAAATAAAGTAGCGCATTGCGCACAAATTGGCGCTCAAGCCATTCCGGGCCGAACCTTCGCGGACAGGGCTGCCTACATCACAACTCCGGTCACAACTGCGTCACCCTGCCGCAGAACGTCTGCAACCCCGAACATCCGGGCCGCGCATGCGCGTCAACCAGCGCGGCGGCTGCCGCGTTCCCAGCCTCATGAAACGACAGTTCCTTGGCCTGCTTGCCCGCGTCTACGTCCTGCAATTCGCCCTTGAAGTCCCTGCCACGGTGGCCATGCTTGCCGACATGCTGCTGGAGTACGGCTTCCAGGTCGACATCGGCACGATCCGCCCGTTGCTGCGAACGCTGCAGATCGAGGGTTACCTGGAAAGCGTGCTGCGCGACGGCATCGGCCGTGTCTACCTGCTGACCGAACGCGGACGCGAAGAACTGACGGCCAGCCGCCAGCGCATCGACGAGCTGTACCGTCGCCTGCATGCGGGCGCGCCGGATACAGATGAAGCGCCGCGCCAGGCCTGAACCGGCGGCCCCCAATCCCACCTTGCTATGACGGCACTGACAGCACGCAAGCGTACCCGTTTCTGCGAAGCCCGCCCGCGCCATCCGCTGCGCGGATTCTCCCCGCTTACGTCTTCCCTGCCTTGCCTGCGTAGCGCCTGCTCAGTTCGGCAAGAATGCGGCCGCGGTTGGCGCTGGCCCAGCCGAAGTCGCTCCTGATCGGGCCGTTACACGATTTTTTGAGTCCTCGTGGCGTGCACCTCTGCCGGTTTTGCATCGGAGAGCCGGAAACCCGTCTGCAGCACCTCCCGCAACACTTCCGGCGCCACCCCCTGCGAAAACAGGAACCCCTGCGCCCCATCGCATCCCTGCTCGCGCAGGAACGCGAACTGCGCCGCCGTTTCGACGCCTTCGGCAATCACCTTCAGGTGAAGCTGGTGCCCCAGCGCGATGATGGCCGCCGCCACGGCCTGGTCGTGGCCGGGGGTGTCCACGCCGTCGACAAAGGACTTGTCGATCTTCAACCGGCTGATCGGCAGCCGGGTCAGGTAGTTGAGGCCCGAGTAACCGGTGCCGAAGTCGTCGATCGATACCCCCACGCCAAGCTCGCGCAGCCGGCGGAAGGTCTCGATGGTGGTCTCGCCGCCGTCCACCAGGATGCCTTCGGTGACCTCGATCACCAGCCCCTGCGGCGGCAGGCCGGCCTGTTGCAGGCAGCGCGCCACGGTGTCGGGAAAATTGGCCTGGCGTAGCTGCAGCGGCGAGATATTGACCGCCACTTCGATCTCGCACGCAAGTTCCAGGCGCAGCGCCTGGATTTCGCGGCAGGCGGTGGCCAGGGTCCATTCGCCCAGCGGGGCGACCAGGCCGCTCTGCTCGGCGATGGGGATGAACTCCGACGGCTGCATCGGGCCGCGTTCCCGAGTATCCCAACCGATCAGCGCCTCGACGCCGGTGATGGCGAGCGTGGCGGTATCGACGATGGGCTGGTAGCGCAGGCGGAATTCGTTGCCGGCCAGCGCGCGGCGCAGCAGCCCTTCGATGGTGAAGCGCGCCAGCGAGGCCTCGGCCATTTCGCTGGCAAAGCGGCAAAGCTGCGCGCGCCCGCCCTGCTTGGCGGCGTAGACGGCGGCGTCGGCGGCCTTGAGCAGGTCGGTCAGTGAATCGCCATCGTCCGGGAACACCGCCATGCCGATCGACGGCGTCACCCGCAAGCGCTGCCCGCCGGCCTGCAGTTCTTCATTGACGCGCGCCTGCAGCTTGGCGGCAATCAGCTCGGCCTCGCTGTCATGGCGCAGGCCGCCCAGCACCACGCCGAATTCATCGCCCCCCATGCGCGCCACCAGGTCACCCTGGCGCACCGCGCCCTTGAGGCGGTCGGCCATGGTGCGCAGCACGTCATCACCCACTGGGTGGCCGAGCGAGTCGTTGATGTGCTTGAAGTGGTCGAGGTCGAGCAGCAGCAGCGCCACGCGCTCGCCGTGGCGGCGCGCGTGCAGCAGCAGCGGTTGCGCGCGCTCGTTCAGTTCGGCGCGGTTGGGCAGGCCGGTGAGCGGATCGTGCAGCGCCAGGTGGCGGATGTATTCGTCGACGCGGCGGCGCTCGGTCAGGTCGTAGGCGATGGCCTGATAGCCGGGCGAAGGTGCGGCCGAGGGGGCCAGCGAGCCCGCTGCATCCGCCATCGCAGGTGTCACCGCCGACAAAGCGGTCACCGCCATCTGCACCGGCATGCGCGAGCCGCCCTTGCGCACCCAGGTCCATTCGCGTTCGTCGGTCAGGCCCAGCCGCGCCTTGGCCACCAGCGCGGGCAGCCCGGTCGGGACCGGCTCGCCCAGCTCCTGCCTCAGAGCCCGCGCATGGGCGGCCAGCTCGTCGGCGACATGCAGGCCGTTCATGGGCATGCGGCCCACCAGCTCGGCCGCGGTGTACCACAACATGCGCTCGCCCTCCGGGTTGATGCCCGTGATCAGGCCATCGTCATCGAAGGTGATCACGCCGAACCTGGCATGGTCGAGCAGCCCGGCATAGCGCGCGGCATGCATCGCGCTGCGTTGCTGCGCCTGGCGCTGAGGCTCCAGGTCGGTGATGGCCCACAGCCAGTGCGCGGCGCCGCCCTCGGCCGCCGGCAGCCGTGCCGCGCCGGCGCGCAGCGCGAAGCGGCTGCCGTCGTCGCGCATGCCGGTCAGTTCGCGCTGCGCCGCCGCCGGCGCCGCCGTGCCGCCGGGAACCACGCCGGTGGCGCCCGTCACCAGCGTGTCGAAGCTGCGCCCGGCAAGCGCCGCGGCAGCGGTGCCAAAGAGTTGCCCGGCGCGCTCGCTGGCGCGCATCACCACGCCCTGCGCATCGGTCAGGACAAAGCCGTCCGCCGCTTGCGCCATGCAGGCCTGCAACAACGCGCTGTCGTCTTCCCAGGCATGGACCGCCTGCGCCTCGCGTTGCCGCGCCGTGCTGCGCTGGCGCGCCAGCGCGTAAGTGAGCCAGGCCAGCAGCGCCGTGGCGAGCGTGCCGGCGACCAGCGCCATGCGCGCCTGGCGCGGACCATACGCGGCCTCGAACGCGGGCCGCGTGGCCGCGCGCAGCGTCCAGGTGCCGCCGCCATACTGGATCTGGCGCTCGCCTTGCAGCAGCGGCACGAGCCCGTCGTCACGGCGTTCGCCCTCGGTGGGGCCGCCGGACAACAGCGCACCGGATCCCGCCGGCGTGCCTTCATACAGCGAGATCTCCAGCTCGCCCGCCGCCGGCGCGGCCACCGCCCGCACCAGGTCGCCCAGGCGCAGCGACACGTAGACATAGCCCACCACCGCCTGGCGCCGCTGCGCCACGGTGCTGACCGCCACGCCGTCGCCATAGAGCGGCAGGAACAGCAGCGCGCCGCGCTGGCGCTCCGGTGCCTCTGACTCGCGGATCAGTTCCAGCCCGCGCGTGAGGCGCGCTTCGCCGCTGTCGCGGGCGGCTTCGAGCGCGGCGCGGCGGGTCGGCTCGGACAGCATGTCGAAGCCGGCGGCGCGCGCGTTGCGGCCAGCCAGCGGTTCGATATAGAAGATCGGCGCATAGAGCTCGCGTGCGCCCGCAGGACGGACGCCGTAATCGGCAAGCCCTTCGGCACGCGCGGCTGCCTCGAGCCGCGGCACCTGCTTCGGCGAGGCCAGCGGTGCGTAGCCGATCGACTGCGTACCCGCGGGAAGCTCGTCGAGCTGGGCGGTATAGAGATAGTTGCGCCATTGCGCGCGCGAAGTGGCCGGATTGGCCGTCATCAGGCCGGCCACGCCGCGCAGCAGGCGTTCGTTCGCCAGCATGCGCTCGCGCAGCGCGCTGCCAGCCTGCCCCAGCAGCACGTCGAAATGCTGCTGCGCGAGCTGGTGCTCCAGCCGCAAAGCCTGGCGCCACGCCCCCGCCGTGAGCAGCGCACCGCCTGTCGCGACCAGCAGCGACAGCAAGGCAGGGGAAAGCGCAGTCAGTCTCATGGTCGATTGGTTCGGGCATGCGCACCAACGCAATGACCCACATTAACGGCGCACTATACCGTGGCAGGCCTTGCCGGCACACCCCCCGCGGGCCGCCCTGAGGCCGGGATCGATACCGGGCGGGGCAACGTCAGGGGCAACGCATCATCGGGGGTCGCTGTCAAACCCGGTTTGCCCGCCTGCTCCGCCGCGGCGGGGTGTGGTAGGGTTGCATCGCAGCCGCCCCCCCGCGACGCGCGTCTGCATCCGCCGGCTGCCGGCGAGCCATACCGGCTCCATGGCCCCACGGCGCCCGCCCCCGGGCCCGCCACACCGGTTTGCGCCCAACTTTCGCCCACATGCACGTCTACACGCCCACGCTGAAAGCGCGCATTGCGATCATTACCACCGTGCTCGCCGCGGTATTTGGCACCGGCATCATCCTGGTGGCCCTGTACGACGCGCACCGTGACCTGCATGCTGCACTGCAGGACCAGCAGGATTCCGTCGTCAAGCTGACCACCGACCAGCTCGACACCGCCATGGACGACCGCATCATGCTGCTGTCGCACCAGGCCGATCAGATCGGCAATCTCCTTGCGCAGGCGCGCGGGGCGCAGGCCGCCGCGGTACGGCAGCGCGTGCTGGATACGCTGACCGCGGCGATTCCTGTGCCTGGCGCCTTCAACGCGCTGCTGGTCGCCGACATGCAGGGCAATATCGTCAGCACCAGCGGGCCGGCCGCCGAGGTCAGCGACCGCGGCTACTTCCGCGAGGCCGCGCGCTCGCTGGCACCTGTGGTCTCGCCGCCGATCCGCTCGCGCACCACCGGCCGCCTTGGGGTGCTGGTGGCGGTGCCGGTGCTGTCGGCGCAGCGGACCTTCGTTGGCCTGGTGGCCGGCTGGCTCGACATGTCGAGCGCGAATTTCATGGTCGAGATCCTGCATAACCGGCTCGGCACCACCGGCTATTACTGCCTGGTGTCGGCCGGGCGGGAACCGGTCTATATCCGCCATCCCGATCCGACGCAGGCGCGCCAGCCCGCGCTGCCGGTCAACGACACCTGCGGCGAGGACGACAGCCCCGCGCAGTTTGAGTTCATCACGCCGGCGCGGCCGGTGATCGCGCGCTACCTGATGTCGACCACCGGCTGGGAACTGGTGGCACTGCTGCCGGCGCGCGAAGCCTACGCGCCGCTGCACCAGATGCAGCAACGCTTCCTGAGCATGGCGGGGGTGGCAATGGCGGCAGTGGCGCTGCTGATCTGGCTGGCGGTGCGGCGCCAGCTCGCGCCGCTGACGCGGCTGCACAAGGTCGTGCTGGCCAGCACCAATGACCTGTCAGCCTTCGAGCGCCTGCCCACGCGGCAGCAGCGCGACGAGATCGGCGACCTGTCGCGCGCCTTCATCAAGCTGATGCGCGACGTGCGCGACCGCCGCCAGGCACTGGACCGCAGCGAACGGCGCCTGCGCGCGGTCACCGACACGCTGCCGTCGCTGCTGGCCTTTATCGACACCGAAGAGCGCTACGTCTTCAACAACCTGGCCTACGAGCATGTCTTCGGCCTGAAACCGGAGGAACTGCGCGGCAGGACCATGCGCGAGGTGCTGGGCGAAGCGCGCTATGCGCGCGCGCAGCCGTTCCTGCAGCGCGCGCTGGCGGGCGCGGCGGTGACCTTCGAGGCCGAGGAGCACGATCCCGAATACCACTGCATGGAAACCAGCTTCCGGCCGGAATGGAGTGCCGATGGCAGCGAGGTGGTGGGCGTGCATATCCATGTGCAGGACATCACCCAGCGCAAGCTGGAGACCCAGCGGCTGGCGCGCATGTCCCGCACCGATCACCTCACGCAACTAATGAACCGTAGCGCCTTCGACAGCCAGTTGCAGGCGGCGATGGCGCGCAGCCGCGAGCACGGTACGCTGATGGCGCTGCTGTACCTCGACATGGATCGCTTCAAGGCCGTCAACGATATCCACGGCCACGCCGCGGGCGACCTGCTGCTGCAGGCGTTTGCCCGGCGCGTGCGCGCCTGCGTGCGCGACAGCGATACCGTGGCGCGGCTGGGCGGCGACGAGTTCGCGGTGGTGCTGGAGGATATCGGCCAGCCGGCGGTGGCGCGCCGCGTGGCTGAGGCGATCCTGCAGGCGATGGACGAGCCCTTCCACTTCGAGGGCGTGCCGGCCGACGTGGATGTCAGCATCGGCGTAGCCCTCTACCAGGGCGGTCCCGTGCAGGACCGCGAACTGATGCGGCTGGCCGACGTGCTGCTATACCGCGCCAAGGGCGCGGGCCGCGGCCGCTATGAGATCGGCCCGCCGGAACTGGCGGACGAACCTGCCCCGCAGTCAGTCCGTCAGTGAATGGTGCCGCGGGGCTTGCCCGGTGCCGGCCCGCCGGCCGCCTCCGCGCCCTCGGGCTCGAACGGCACATGGCGTCCGTCGCTGGACTGGTAGCCTAGCTGCGCATCGGCGCCCAGCATCTTCTCCCACGCGATCATGGCCTGCGCCACGGCTTCGGGCGCGCCCTTGAACACCACCACGTCGTTGCCGCAGTTGGGGCATTCGCCGCCGAACACGGCATCGATGCCGGGCAAGCCGGGCACATCGAGCGTATCGAAGGTGGTAAATGCGGTCTTGCAATGGCCGCAGACAAGCTGCGCCGGGCGCAAGGCCTCAACCTTTGCGCGTGCCTGTGCCGCACGCTCCTCGGGGGTACCCCGCCGTTTCGCCTCGCCCATGATGTGCCTTCCTTCCCCGTGCTGCCGGTGTGTGTGGTTATGCATTGCGCCGGCCGTTGCGGCCGGACCGTGCGGATGCCTGTTAGATGCGATGGCGGGGGTGGTGGTGCCCGGCCATCGCATCAGGGAGCCGAAGGTGATGCCGGCGCGGCCCGCGGCCCGCCATCCCGAAACGCTTCGTGCAGGCCGCATTGTAACCAGCGCCGTGCTGCAATTACCGGGCCGACAGGAACCATTGCCGCCTGCTATTGTGAATAACGATGCCCCGTGCGGGCGCGGATGCGCCGCTGCCGGCACCGCGGGCATGCCAGCCGCACCGCGCCACGCCGCCAGCGGGCATTGCCCATGCGCCGCCTTGCCGGCCGGTGCCGGCTTGTCACACTCCGCCACCTACCCCCAAGGAGGAAGCTCCATGATCCGACCCACCGTGCAGGAAAACGCCGCCCGCTACGCCGACTGCATCGCCGCCTGCAATGCCGCGTCGGCCGCCGCGCTCAAGTGCGCGGCCGCCTGCCTGGAAGAACAGGATGTGCGCAAGATGGCGCGCTGCATCGCGCTGGACATGGATTGCGCCGGCATTGCCCAGCTCGCCGCGTCGTACATGCTGCGCAACAGCGAGTTCGCGCCACTGGTATGCGAGGACTGCGCCGAGGTCTGCAAGTGGTGCAAGGAAGAATGCGAGCGCCATGACGCCGAGCACTGCCAGGAATGCGCGCGCGCCTGCGCGGTCTGCATGGAGCAGTGTCTGAAGGCGACCGCGTAGCGCCAGCCTGCGGCGGCCGTCCCCCGGCTGCCGTTCCGCTTGCGACGACCAGCGCACGCCTGCGCGCCGCCGGCGGTGAGGCGGTATTCTGATGGACAACGCGCGCCGGCCCCCGCGCCGGTGTGTCGGCCTGCGCGCCACGCGACGTCGCACCAGCCGCCCCCTGCCTTGCAAAGGAGTCTGTCCATGTCCGACCCGTCCACCTCCAACACCCGCATCGAGAAAGACAGCCTGGGCGATGTCCCCGTGCCCGCCGACCACCTGTGGGGGGCGCAGACCGAGCGCTCGCGCCGGAACTTCCGCATCGGCACGGAAAAGATGCCGCCGTCCCTGATCGAGGCCTTCGCCATCCTGAAGCTGTGCGCCGCGCGCGCCAACCGGCAGCTGGGCGTGCTCCAGCCCGAGCTGGCACAGGCGATCGAGCAGGCCGCCGGCGAGGTCATCGAAGGCCGCTGGCCGCAGGAGTTCCCGCTGTCGGTCTGGCAGACGGGTTCGGGCACGCAGACCAACATGAACCTGAACGAGGTCATCGCGAACCGGGCCATCCAGCTGCTTGGCGGCGAGGTCGGCAGCAAGAAGCCGGTGCACCCGAACGACCACGTCAACGCCAGCCAGTCGTCCAACGACAGCTTCCCGACCGCGATGCATATCGCCGCCACGCGCGCGATCCGGCAGGAGCTGCTGCCGGCGCTGGAGCAGCTGCAGCAGACTTTCGCGCGCAAGGTGGAAGCCTTTGCCGATATCGTCAAGGTCGGCCGCACCCATCTGCAGGACGCGGTGCCGCTGACGCTGGGGCAGGAATTCTCCGGCTACATGACGCAGGTGGCCGATGCGCAGTCGCGGCTGCAGCAGGCCATGCTGCGCGCGATGCCGGTGGCGCAGGGCGGCACCGCGGTGGGCACCGGCCTGAACGCGCCGCATGGCTTTGCCGCGGCGTTCGCGCGCGCGCTGGCGGACTACACCGGCCTGCCGTTCGAGCCCGCGCCCAACCGCTATGCGCTGCAGGCCTCGCACGACGCGCTGGCCGACCTGTCGGGTGCGCTCAATACCACCGCGTCATCGTTCCTGAAGATCGCCCGCGACTTCATGCTGCTGGGCTCCGGCCCGCGCGCGGGTTTTGCCGAGCTGGTGCTGCCGGCCAACGAGCCGGGCTCGTCGATCATGCCCGGCAAGGTCAACCCGACCCAGGCCGAGGCGCTGGCGATGGTGTGCTGCCGCGTGATCGGCAACCACACCACGGTGACGCTGGCCAACGGGCTCGGCACGCTGGAGCTCAATGCCTACAAGCCGGTGATCATCTACAGCGTGCTGCAGTCGGTATCGCTGCTGGCCGGCGCGGCATCGAGCTTTGCCGAGCATATGGTCGAAGGCGTGGAGGCTGACCGCGAGCGCATTGCCGAGCTGCTGGAGCGCTCGCTGATGCCGGTCACGGCGCTCAACCCGCATATCGGCTACGACAAGGCCGCGGAGATCGCCAAGCTGGCGGTCAAGCGCAACCTGTCGCTGCGCGAGGCGGCGATCGAGTCGGGGCATGTCACCGAGGAGCAGTTCGCCGAGTGGATCGACTTGAAGGGGATGACGCGCGAGGTGTAGAGGGCGCTGCACGGGGTGGCGATTGTTAAGCATGGCTGCCTAATCCGTCCAATCTTCACCCATTTATCCAAGTACAGCCAACGTCCATGATAGGGCCATACCTTCTGACAAGGAGCCCGACATGGCCGCCACGCAATCCTTCGCCCACCCTTCCACCCAACGCCGCGCCGCCCTGGTAACAGGCGCCTCGCGCGGCATCGGCCGCGCCATCGCGCTGCGGCTTGCCGCCGACGGCTTTGATGTCGCCATCGGCTATGCCGGCAGCGCCGGGCGCGCCGAAGAAACCGTGGCCGCCGCGCGCGCGGCCGGCGCCGACGCCATCGCCGTGCAAGGCGACGTGGCGCAGGCACAGGACGTGGCGCGCCTGTTCCACGCCGCGCAGCAGGCCTTCGGCCGCCTCGACGTGGTGGTCAACAGCGCCGGCATCATGTCGATGGCGCCGGTCGCCCCCGCCAGCATCGAGACCTTCGACCAGACCATTGCCACCAACCTGCGCGGTGCCTTCCTGGTGCTGGGCGAGGCGGCTGCGCGGCTGCGCGAAGGCGGGCGCATCATCGCGCTGTCCACCAGCGTGATCGCGCGCTCCTTCCCGGGCTATGGGCCCTATATCGCGGCCAAGGCCGGTGTGGAAGGGCTGGTGCGGGTGCTGGCCAACGAGCTGCGCGGGCGCGGCATTACCGTCAACGCGGTGGCGCCGGGGCCGGTGGCCACCGAGCTGTTTCTCGACGGCAAGTCCGACGAGCAGATCGCCCAAATGTCAAAGCTCCCGCCGCTGGAGCGACTTGGCACGCCAGAGGACATCGCCGGCACGGTGGCCTTCCTGGCCGGGCCGGATGGTGCCTGGGTCAATGCGCAGGTGCTGCGCGCCAACGGTGGTTTTGCCTGAGCTCAGCGTTGCGCCGCGCCGAAGAACTCGCAGCGCTGGCGCGCCAGCGCTTCACGCGAGTAGCCGTGGCGCACGCGTAGCTGGTGTTCCACGGCGTCGGCCTGGTCGAGGCAGGCGAACATCAGGTCATCCTTCACGCGCTGGGTCACGCCCTTCAGGCGCGGGGCCTCGTAGGCGACCTGGCGCGCGCGGCAGCGCAGGAACAGCAGGGTTTCCTGGGTGGCGGCGACTAGCTGGTCGTGTTCGATGCGCTTGCATTCGACCAGGTCCTGCGCCGACGCGCCGGTGGCGACGAGCAAAGGCAGGCACAGCCATCGGCGCAGCGAGCGGAGCATGGCAAAGGGGGCGATAGGCCGGTTGGGGGTCTGGATCGCATCATTGCCCAGACCCGCGCACAGTGCAAGCCACAGCGCAGGCAACACGCTGTTGCGTCCCGTGCGATGTGGGCCGCCGGCCGGATTCCGTGTCCAGCCCTCTGGACAATCGCCGGCCAGCCCTGACGAGCATTGATGCACCCCTCGGCGCGACTCCGCGGGGGCCAATGCCCCGGCATGGCAATATACGGGCGGCAGCCGCCGCCCCGTACCCAATTCGCAACCCATGGACCTGAACGCCTTGCGCCTGTTCGTCGACATCGTCGATGCGGGCAACCTGAGCGCGGCCGCCCGCAAGCTCAAGATGACGCGCGCCAATGTCAGCTACCGGCTGAAGGCGCTGGAAGAAGAACTGGGCGTGCAGCTCCTGCGGCGGACCACCCGCCATGTCGAACCGACCCCGGTCGGGGCGGGCCTGTACGAGCATGGCCGCAATATCCTGGGTGAAGTCGCGGCGGCCAACGCGCTGATCAGCAATATGGGCAAGAGCCTGCAGGGCCACGTGCGGCTCTCGGTGCCTACGGGACTGGGCCACACGCTGCTGTCGCCCCTGCTGGTGCAGTTCAAGCAACGCTATCCCGACATCACGCTCGATGTCGTGTTCGACAACCGCGTGCACAACCTGGTGTCCGAAGACGTGGAAGTGGCGCTGCGCATCATCTCCACGCCGCCGGATTCGGTGGTCGCGACCGAGATCGGCGAGGTCGACTGGATCCTGTGCGCCTCGCCGGCATACCTTGCCGGCCATCCCGCGCCAACGGAGCTGGCCGGGCTGCGAACGCATGCCATCGTCTGCGCGTCGCCGGTCGGGCAGAAGCTCAAGGCATCGGGCACGCGCCTGGATGGTGACGCGAAAGAAACCCGCGAGCAGGTGGTGCTGGAGCCGACGCTCAGTTCAGAGAACTTCGCGTTCCTGAAGGAAGCCGTGCTGGCGGGACTCGGCATCGGTATCTTCCCGATCTATGCCATCGGTGCCGAACTGGAACGTGGCGCGCTGGTGCCGCTGTTGTCCGACTACCGCATCAGCGTGTTCGGCAGCCGGCTCTACATGCTGACCATGCCCAACCGCTACCAGACGCTGGCCACGCGCTACCTGCTGAACTTCCTGAAGACCGAGCTGCAGGCGGTGTGGCCGCGGCTGCACCGCTAGGGCGGCGCGCGCTTTGCCCGCGATGCGCGGGACGGCAGGCACACTATATTAGGAGCACAAGGATAACTGTTGGCGCATCCTGAGGAGCATTCCATGGCCCTGGCTAGCACGCTCGCAAACTGCCTGAGCAGCAAGAATACCCAGTACGACATCATCCGCCACCCCTACACCCTCAGCAGCATGGCCACTGCCGAGGCAGCGCACGTTCCCGGAGACAGACTGGCCAAGACACTGTTGCTCGAAGATGAACGCGGCTACGTCGCCGCGGTGATTCCGTCGAGCCACCACCTGCAGATGGCAGCCATCTGCGAACAGACCGGCCGCAACCTGGTGCTGGCACACGAGGACGAAATCCGCGAGATCTTCAAGGATTGCGACCTCGGCGCGATCCCGCCGGTGGCCATGGCCTACGGCATGCAGACCTATGTGGACGACAGCCTGATGGAACAGCCCGAAGTCTTTTTCGAGGGCGGCGACCACCAGGAGCTGGTCCACATGAGCAGGGAGCAATTCTCGCAACTGATGTCGGACGCCAGGCACGGCCACTTCTCGCGCCGCATGATGTAGCGGCGCAATGTCGCTGCGGGCAGCTTGCCCGCGCACGACACGCGGTCACCATGGCGGGCGCAAGGCCCGCGTGGTGGCCGTTTTTATTTTCACCCGATGGGGTTATTTGCGCCCGCTGCAATCGAGCTTGTAGCGGCCCAGCACCGTCATGCCCTGCCGCAGCACCAGGCCGACTTCGCACACCGCGGCGGGATGCGGTGCGACCGTCAGCGTCGATACGCGCACCGGCTGCCCTGGCACCACATGCACCGTGCCGGCCTGCGCCGCCGAAGACGCGGCGTTGCCGCTGCGCGTGCTGACCTTCACCTCATACTGCAGCTCCGCTTCGTGCGCCGAGGCGACATACGGCGCGATCTGCGCCGTGCCGTTGGCCGACTGGATATCGAGCCATACCTGCAGGTTCATGTCGGCTTGCATGGTCGCTCCTTGCGAAAGGCGGCACACATGGCCGCGTCAGTCTCCGGGCAGCGCCGGCGCGCTGTCATCCTTCAGGTCGACGCCGGAACGGCCCAGCGCCACCGCGCCGCGCAGCAGGAAGGCAAGCCGCTCGGCCGCCTGCGCATACGGCAAGCCTTCGGGCCGGATATTGGAGATGCAGTTGCGCTCGGCATCGGTGCGGCCCACGCGCGGCGCGTAGGTCAGGTAGATGCCAAGGCTGTCGGGCGAACTGAGCCCGGGGCGCTCGCCGATCAGCATCACCACCTGGCGCGCACCGAGGATCTCGCCGATCTCGTCGCCCAGCGCTACGCGCGACTGCTCGGCCACCACGACCGGGCCGACATGCCAGGTCTGCGGCAGGCGCTGGCGGGCGGCCTCGAGCACCGGCAGCGCATGCGTCTGCGTAGCCAGCGCGGACAGGCCGTCGGCCATCACGAAGACCACGTCGGGCGCCTGCTGCGGCCGCGCCGCCGCCAGCGCGTCGCGGCCGGCATCGTCCAGGCGCCGGCCCAGGTCGGGGCGCCGCAGGTAATGGGTGCGGTCCGGCGCGGCGCTATGCACCGCGATGTGCGCGAGCCCGGCCGCGTCCAGCGCCGCGGTCACGGCGCCCACGTCCAGCGGCAGGTGCACCGCATCGCGCGCCTGCGCGTGCGCCAGCCCGAAGGCTAGCACGGCATCGGTGGTCTGGCTGTGGCCGGTGCGGCCGATGGCAACGCGTGCGCGGGTGAACTGGCGCAGGCGCTGCCATGGGTCGGTATCGGTCGTGGCGGGAGTCTGTTCAGACATGGTGTTCGCGCGAGGAAAGTTTGCGTTTGACCGGCTTTACGCTCGGTTCACAGGCTGTGCGCCATCTGCAGCAGCGGCTGGCGCTCGGCCGGCTCCAGCAGCCGGCCGGTGGCATCGGCAATGCCCATGCGCTGCAGCCATGCCTCGAACTCGGGGGCCGGGCGCAGCCCCAGCACCTCGCGCAGGTACAGCGCATCGTGGAACGACGTGCTCTGGTAGTTCAGCATGATGTCATCGGCGCCCGGCACGCCCATGATGAAGTTGATGCCGGCCACGCCGAACAGCGTCAGCAACGTATCCATGTCGTCCTGGTCGGCTTCGGCATGGTTGGTGTAGCAGACATCGCAGCCCATCGGCACGCCCATCAGCTTGCCGCAGAAGTGGTCCTCCAGCCCGGCGCGGATGATCTGCTTGCCGTCATACAGGTATTCAGGACCGATAAAGCCCACCACCGTGTTGACCAGCAGCGGCGAGAACGCGCGCGCTACCGCATAGGCACGCGCCTCCATGGTCTGCTGGTCGACACCGTGATGCGCGTTGGCCGACAGCGCGCTGCCCTGCCCGGTCTCGAAATACATCAGGTTGTCGCCCACCGTGCCGCGCGCCAGCGCCTGCGCGGCGTCGTGCGCCTCGGCCAGCAGCGACAGGCTGATGCCGAAGGCCGCATTGGCGCCCTCGCTGCCGGCCACCGACTGGAACACCAGGTCCACCGGCGCGCCTTGCTCCATTGCGCGCAGTGTATTGGTAACGTGGGTCAGCACGCAGGATTGCGTCGGGATGTCGTAGCGGCTGCGCAGCTCGTCGATCATGCGCAGCAGCGAGACGATGGTGCCGAGGTTGTCCGAAGCCGGATTAACGCCGATGGTGGCATCGCCACAGCCATACAGCAGCCCGTCGATGATCGACGCGGCAATGCCCTTGGGATCGTCGGTGGGGTGATTGGGCTGCAGCCGCACCGACAACCGGCCGGGCAGCCCCACGGTGCTGCGAAAGCGCGTCACCACCTGGCATTTGCGCGCCACCGCCACCAGGTCCTGGTTGCGCATCAGCTTGCTGACCGCCGCCGCCATCTCGGGGGTGATGCCGGGCGCTACGCGCGCCAGCGTGGCCGTGTCGGTCTCGTGCAGCAGCAGCCAGTTGCGCAGGTCGCCCACGGTGGTGGCACCGATCGCGGCAAAGGCCGCCGCGTCGTGCCGGTCGACGATCAGCCGCGTGACCTCGTCATCCTCGTACGGCACCAGCGCTTCGTTCAGGAACTGCGTCAGCGGCACCTCGGCCAGCGCGAGCCGCGCCGCCATCCGTTCCTGCTCATTGGCGGCAGCTACACCCGCCAATGCATCGCCGGACCGTGCGGGGCTGGCCTTGGCCAGCAATGTGCGCAGGTCGGCAAAGACGTGGCGCTGGGTGCCGATGGTGTGGGTATAGGCCATGCGTCGGAATCCGTCTGGGACTGCGTCGAGGGGCTTGGTGAAGCTGACGCCAATTGGGGGCGCCGGTTCCCCTAATATAGCCACCCTTGGCGCACGCGGCTCGGGTGGCGTGTATGCGGGGCCGCAACGCCCTAAATGGATTTGGCTGCCTGCCAAGATGCCTCCTCGCCAAGCGAGGCACTTGCGTAACCCCGCCGGCACACCGGACAATCGACCGTCTGGCCACCCGGCCATGACAGTTGCCAGGCCTCATCCCCCGGAGACCCCCCAATGAAAGACCCCGACCCGACCCACGTCCCGCGTCTGCTGCCAGCCGCGTGGTACAGCGTCGGCGCCGTCGCCTATCTGTTGACCGCCCTGGCGCTCTGGACCGTGCTCCATGCCAACCTGGTGGCGGCCCTGCTGTCCGGGCTGCTGCTGTATTCGCTGGTGGATGTGCTGGCACCGCGGCTGAAGCGGCTGCACCAGCGGCATGATGCGCTGGCGGTGGCGATCCTGTCGGGGCTGATCTTGCTGGGCCTGTCGCTGGCCGGCTGGCTGCTGGTGCGCTTTGTCAGCGGGGAGGGCAATACGCTGGACGGGCTGCTTAACCATGTGGCGGATATCATCGACCGCTCGCGTGGGCAGTTGCCGCCCTGGGTCAGCGATGCGCTGCCCAACGGCGTGGACGAGCTGGCCAACACGCTGATCGAGACGCTGCGCGAGCATGCGGCGATGGCGCAGAAGCTGGGCGCGGAAGTGCTGCGCACGCTGGTGCATATCCTGATCGGGCTGGTGATCGGCGCGATGGTGGCGTTGTACCGCGCCGTGGCGCGGCCCAACCGGCGGCCGCTGGCGGCGGCGTTGGTGGCGCGGGCGCGTACGCTGCAGGAGGCGTTTTCGCAGTTTATCTTTGCGCAGATCCAGATCTCGACGATCAACACGGTGCTGACCGCGATCTACCTGCTGCTGGTGCTGCCGCTGTTTGGCGTGCACCTGCCGCTGTCGAAGACGCTGGTGGTGATCACCTTTATTGCCGGCCTGCTGCCGGTGCTGGGCAACCTGATCTCGAATACCGCAATCGTGGTGGCGTCGCTGTCGGTGTCGCTGCCGATCGCGGTGGGGTCGCTGGTGTTCCTGGTGGTGATCCACAAGCTGGAGTACTTCCTGAACGCGCGCATTATCGGCGCGCGCATCCAGGCCGCGGCGTGGGAGCTGCTGATGGTGATGCTGCTGATGGAAACGCTGTTCGGCATCCCTGGCGTGATTGCCGGGCCGATTTTCTATGCCTACATGAAGCGGGAGCTGGCTGGCGCGGGGCTGATCTGAATGCCGCGTCGAGCACGCCGGGCCGGTGGTCGGACCAATAGCGGCACGCAAGCCCCGGCGACCTAGCTGCCGCCGTCCTGCTCGACGCGGCTGCGCACGAAGTCGATATGGGTCTGCATGGCGGTGCGCGCCTCTTCCGGCCGGCGCGCGCAGATGGCATCGCACAGGGTGCGGTGTTGCAGCAGCAGCAGGTCTGAAGCGCCGTCGTCCTGTTCGCGCAGGCCGGTGCCATTGATGGTGATGTGCTCGCGCAGCATGCCGAGCACGCTGGTATGCAGGTGCAGGAACATGGTGTTGTGCGAGGCCAGCGCGATGGCGTCGTGCAGGCGCGCATCCGCATCGGCTTCGGCCTGCTTGTCGTCGGCGGCGCGGGCGCGTTCGAGCTCGGCCATCAGCGCGCGGATGCGCTTGACGTCGCCGGCATCGGCGCGCAGCGCGGCGAAGTAGGCGGTGGCGCCCTCCAGCACCCGGCGGAATTCCAGGATGTCGTCGCGCAGCGCGGGATGGTCGGCCACCAGTTGACCCCACGGCGAGGCGATCCCCGCGCGCAACTGATCGGTGGCGTAGACGCCGGCGCCGCGGCGGCTCTGCAGCAGGCCGCGCGCGGCCAGGCGCTGGATGGCCTCGCGCACGGTGTTGCGGGCCACATCGAATTGTTCGGCCAGCACGCGCTCGGCCGGCAGCCGCGTGCCGGGCGGCCAGGTGCCGTCGAGCAGCGCGGTTTCGATCTTGCGCATGACCGCCTCCACGCGCCCGCGCGCGCCGCCGGGCCTTTGTGCCGCTGCCGCCATGCCGTCTTCCCTCGCTCCTGAGTGCCCCTGCGGATTGGTCCAACCAATTTGAACTGCCGCGCGGAAGCGGGAATTATGCGCCGAAACGTGCGACCCCAGCACGTCCGGAGCGAGACATGAAGGATCGTCAGTACCCCACTGGCGCTGCGCCCACGCAGTGCTACCTGTTTGCCACCTGCCTGGTCGACCTGTTCGTGCCGCAGGCCGGCCTCGACGCCGTGCGGCTGCTCGAGCGCGAAGGCCTCACCGTGCACTTCCCCCGCGGGCAAAGTTGCTGCGGCCAGCCGGCCTATAGCAGCGGCAATCCCGACGCCGCCCGCGCCGTGGCACGCGCCCAGCTCGACCTGTTCAGCCAGCCGTGGCCGGTGATCGTGCCGTCCGGATCTTGCGCCGGCATGATGCGCCACCACTGGCCGCAG
Organism: Cupriavidus necator; assembly: GCF_040578825.1. Taxonomy (GTDB): domain Bacteria; phylum Pseudomonadota; class Gammaproteobacteria; order Burkholderiales; family Burkholderiaceae; genus Cupriavidus; species Cupriavidus necator_E. Next base: position 57,951 of record NZ_JBEFLI010000027.1, read on the forward strand.
CTCTTTGCCGATGATCCGGTGGCCGGGCCGAAAGCACGGGCGCTGGCCGAGCGGATCTACGAACTGGGCGAGTTCCTGCTGAACGTCCTCAAGGTGGACTTCGGCGACGCGCTGCCCGCCGGGCAGACGCAGGAGCGGATCGTGCTGCATACCTCATGCGGCGCCCGTCGAGAAATGGGTACGCGCGGGCACGGCGTGGCGCTGGTCGATGCGCTGCCGGGCGTGACGCGGGTGGAGCATGAGCGCGAGTCCGAGTGCTGTGGGTTCGGCGGCACGTTCTCGCTCAAGCATCCCGACATCTCCGGCGCCATGGTGCGCGACAAGGTCGCCTCTGCCTGCGCCACCGGTTGTGACCGGCTGGTGTCGGCCGACTGCGGCTGCCTGCTCAATATCGGCCACACCGCCGCGCATGACCGCTCGCCGCTGCAGGTCGAACATCTGGCGAGCTTCCTGTGGCGCCGTACCGGAGGTGCGGCATGACCACGCTCAGCGCACGCGAACGCATGTTGGGGCGGCTGCGCGCCGCGGCACCGGCGCCGTCGCCCTCCACCGCCGAGCTCGACCGGCGCATCGACAGCCATTTCGAGGCGCGCCGCCACGGCACGCCGGGCGTTGCCGAACTGGTGGCGTCGATGCAGGCGGCACTGGAAGCGTCTCACGCCGAGGTGTGGTGCGCCGATGAGGCGGCCTGGCCGGCGTTGCTGGCCAGCGAGCTGTCCAACGCCGGCGTGAAACGGCTGCTGCTGGACCCTGCCAGCAAGGCCGGCGCCGCGCTCGCCGCGGCGCTGCCGGCGCATGTCGTGGCCACCGGCTATGACCGGCCCATCGAACAATGGAAGACCGAGCTGTTCGATACCGTCGATGCCGGCTTCACCGTGGCCCGCTCCGGCATCGCCGCGACCGGCACGCTGATCGTCGTGCCCGATGCGGGTTCGCCGCGCACGGTATCGCTGGTGCCGCCGCTGCATGTGGCGCTGGTGCACGCCTCGACGCTGCATGAAGACCTGCACATGGCCGCGCGCACCGAACGCTGGCGCGACGGCATGCCGACCAACCTCGTGATGATTTCCGGGCCGTCCAAGACTTCGGATATCCAGCAGACGCTGGCTTATGGCGCGCACGGTCCGCGCCGGCTGTGGGTCGTGATCGTCAACGATGCGGGCGGCAAGGAGATGGCGCGATGAGCCAGAGCACACTGCACTTCGTTCCCACGCAGGACTTCAAGGCGCGCGCCCGTGAAGCGCTGGACGATCCCAAGCTGCGCCAGAGTTTCCGGGGTGCGATGGATTTCCTGCAGGGCAAGCGCCTGGCGCAGTTTCCCGATGGGGACGAGCTGGAACGACTGCGCGACCTTGGCGAAGCCGTGCGCCAGCATGCGCTCGCCAACCTGCCGGACTTGCTGACACAGCTCGAGGCCAGGCTCACCGCGGCCGGCGTACAGGTGCACTGGGCCGAAACCGCGGACGAGGCCAACGCCATCATCCACGGCATCGTGGCCGCAAAGCAGGCAAAGCGCGTGATCAAGGGCAAGTCGATGGCCAGCGAGGAGATCGAGCTGAACCATTACCTGGCCGAGCGCGGCGTGGACTGCATCGAATCCGATATGGGCGAGTACATCGTGCAACTCGCCGGCGAAAAGCCTTCGCATATCGTGATGCCGGCGATCCACAAGACCAAGGGCGATATCGCGGCGCTGTTCGAGCAGCATATCCCGGATACGTCCTATACCGAGGATGTGGACGCGCTCATCCAGACCGGCCGCCGCGCGCTGCGGCAGGCGTTTGTCGAGGCCGACGTCGGCTTGTCCGGCGTGAACTTCGCGGCGGCGGATACCGGCACGCTGTGGCTGGTGGAGAACGAAGGCAACGGGCGGCTTTCCACCACCGTGCCTGACGTGCATATCGCGATCATGGGCATGGAGAAGGTGGTGGCGAGGCTGGAGCACATCGTGCCGCTGTCGAGCCTGCTGACGCGTTCGGCCACGGGGCAGGCGATCACCACCTACTTCAACCTGATCTCCGGTCCGCGCTGCGAAGGCGAGCGCGACGGCCCGCGCGAAGTGCACCTGGTGCTGCTCGACAACGGCCGCACGCAGGCCTATGCCGATGCGCAGTTGCGCGCGACGCTGCAATGCATCCGCTGCGGCGCGTGCATGAACCACTGCCCGGTCTATACGCGCATCGGTGGCCATGCGTATGGCACCACCTATCCCGGCCCGATCGGCAAGATCATCTCGCCGCATTTGCTGGGGCTGGATGCCACTGCGGACTTGCCGACGGCGTCGAGCCTGTGTGGCGCCTGCGGCGAGGTGTGCCCGGTGCGCATTCCCATTCCGCAATTGCTGGTGCGTCTGCGCACCGAATCGAATCGCGATCCGGAGGAGACGGTCGCGAATCCCCTGCGCGGGCAAGGCGCGAAGTACAGCCGCGGCGAGCACCTGGTGTGGCGCTTCTGGAGCGGGGCGTATTCGCATCCCGCTACTTACCGTTTGTTCCGATGGGCGGCTACGCGACTGCGTGCGCTGGCGCCATCGAAGCAGATGGGGTGGACGCAACACCGTACGCCGCTGCAACCGGCGGCGCGGAGCCTGGCGGATTTGCTGAAGGAAAAGGGGCAGCCGGAGTAGTTCGTCGACCGCTTCGTAAGCTGCCCCGCTCCCGACGGAGTTCTCCCTCTCCCGCGCGCGGGAGAGGGGAGCGAACAAGCGCGCAGGCTAAGCACCGCTGTGCTTGCCACCACCACAACAACGATTTCCCAAAACACCACTGAAGCAGGAGACCAAGCAGTGCAACCCTGGACCCAACTCTATACGCCGCTAGGCAGCCTGTGGCTGTCGGCGCTGGCCGCGGCCATTCCGATCCTGTTCTTCTTCATCGCGCTGGCCGTATGGCGCATGAAGGGCCATGTCGCCGCCGCGGTAACGCTGCTGCTGGCGCTCGGCGTGGCGATCTTCGCGTACGGCATGCCCGCACAGCAAGCGCTGGCCGCGGCCGGCTTCGGTTTTGCCTATGGGCTGTGGCCGATTGCGTGGATCATCGTGACCGCGGTGTTCCTCTACAAGATCGTGGTCAAGACCGGCCAGTTCGACGTGATCCGTGCCTCGGTGCTGTCGATCACCGATGACCAGCGGCTGCAGATGCTGCTGATCGGCTTTGCCTTCGGTGCCTTCCTCGAAGGCGCGGCAGGCTTTGGCGCGCCGGTTGCCATTACCGCGGCACTGCTGGTTGGCCTGGGCTTCAATCCGCTGTACGCGGCCGGCCTGTGCCTGATCGCCAATACCGCGCCGGTGGCGTTCGGCGCGATGGGCATTCCCATCATCGTGGCCGGGCAGGTGACCGGCATCGATCCCTTCCATATCGGCGCGATGGCGGGACGCCAGCTGCCGCTGCTGTCGCTGCTGGTGCCTTTCTGGCTGGTGTTCATGATGGACGGCGCCAAGGGCGTGCGCGAGACGTGGCCGGCGGCGCTGGTCTGCGGCGGCAGCTTTGCCGTGACGCAGTACTTCACGTCGAACCACATCGGGCCTGAGCTGCCGGACATCACCTCGGCGCTGGTCAGCCTGGTATCGCTCGCCGCGTTCCTGAAGGTATGGCAGCCGCGCAGCGCATCGCAGCGCGCGGGCGGCAGCGTCGGTGGCGGCACCATGGCGCTGTCGGGTTTCGGCGGCAGCGGTGGTGGGTTCGGCGGTGCACCGCTGAGCCGCAAGGCGTCGCCCTACACCATGGCGCAGACGCTGCGCGCCTGGGCACCGTTCGGCATCCTGACCGCGATCGTCACGGTGTGGAGCCTGCAGCCGTTCAAGGCCTTGTTTGCCGCCAATGGCGCGCTGGCTGGCACGGTACTGAAGTTCAAGATCCCCGGGCTCGACCAGATGGTGATCAAGGCCGCGCCGATCGTGGCCACGCCCAAAGCCTATGACGCGGTGCTGAAGCTCGACCTGCTGTCCGCCGTCGGTACTGCGATCCTGCTGACCGCGCTGATCTCGGCCGTGCTGCTGCGGATGAAGCCGCGCGCCCTGGTGGCCACCTTCGGCGAGACGCTGGTGGAACTGGCGCGCCCGGTGCTGTCGATCGGTCTGGTGCTGGGCTTTGCCTTTGTCGCCAACTACTCGGGGATGTCGTCGACGCTGGCGCTGCTGCTGGCCGGCACCGGCGCGGCGTTCCCGTTCTTCTCGCCGTTCCTGGGCTGGCTGGGCGTGTTCCTGACCGGCTCGGATACTTCGTCGAATGCGCTGTTCTGCTCGCTGCAGAACACGACCGCGCATCAGATCGGCGTGTCGGATACGCTGATGGTGGCTGCCAACACCACTGGCGGCGTGACCGCCAAGATGATCTCGCCGCAGTCCATCGCCGTGGCATGCGCGGCGACCGGGCTGGTGGGCAAGGAGTCGGAGCTGTTCCGCTTTACCGTGAAGCACAGCCTGCTGTTTGCGGTGATCATCGGTGTCATGACGATGGTGCAGGCTTATCTGTTGCCGGGGATGATTCCGGGGTGATGGTGTAGCGCGCTGCGAAGCTTCGCACGCTGCCGGTTTGCTCTTCTCTCCCGCGTGCGGGAGAGGAGAGCACCCGAGAGCACCCAAACCTTGACTCAAACCCCGACGCCTTTGCGATAGCCGAGGGGCCGACTTCTCAATCGAGGAACTCGTCCCCCTCGCTCAGCGGCGCGTAACGGTACGTCGCCGGCGTGCGGCTCAGCTTGACCGGTGAGCCCAGTCCCTTGTAGCCATCCTCCATCTCCACCACCATGTCACGGTGCCGCGTATGCGGATGCTGCAGGGCATCGGCCACGGAAAGCACCGGCGCGCATGGCACGCCAGCGGCGACCAGCGTGTCGGCCAACACCTTGCCATCGAACTGTCGTAGCTTCGCTTCGAGCTCTGCCTTCAGCGCCACGCGATTCACCGACCGCGCGCCCGCGGTGGCATAGCGTTCGTCATCGGCCAGCTCGGGGAGCCGCAAGTGCTCGCAGAGAATCCGGAACTGCCTGTCATTGCCGACCGCGAGAAAGATGGGATCGGTGGCGGTGGCGACGGTGTCGTACGGATAGATGTTGGGATGCGCGTTCCCCGTGCGCTGCGGCGTCTTGCCACTCATGAACCAGTTGGCCGCATGCGGATGCAGCAGCGACAGGCCGGAGTCATACAGTGCGGCCTCGACGAACTGCCCGCGCCCGCTGCGCGTGCGTTCCTGCAACGCCAGCAGCACACCGATCGCCGCGTTGAGCCCGGTCACCATGTCGACCACCGGCAAGCCCACGCGCAGCGGATCGCCATCGGCCTCGCCATTGATGCTCATGATGCCGGACATGGCCTGGATCGCGGCGTCGTAACCGGGCAGGCCGCCCAGCGGACCATCGGCGCCGAAACCGGACACGCGGCAATGCACCAGCCGCGGGAAGCGCGCCGACAGTTCGTCGTAGCCCAGCCCCCACTTCTCCATCGTGCCGGTCTTGAAGTTCTCGACCAGCACATCGGCATCGGCCAGCAGGGCCAGCAGCACCTCGCGACCAGCCGCCGTGGTCAGGTCCAGCCGCATCACGCGCTTGTTGCGGTTCAGGCCAAAGTAGTACGACGCCACGCCGTCCTTGAACGGGGGACCCCAGGTACGGGTGTCGTCGCCCTGCGGCGGTTCGATCTTGAGCACGTCGGCGCCGTGGTCGCCCAGGATCTGCCCGCAGTACGGGCCGCCGAGGATGCGCGACAGGTCGACCACGCGGATGCCGGCAAGCGCGCCGGGAGCGGAATGAGTCATGAGAGATCCTCGTCGCTTAGTCGAGCTGCGCGCCCGACTTCTGCACGACGGTGCGCCACTTGCCGACCTCGGCCTTGACGAAACCGCCCAGCTGCTCGGGCGTGGTCGACGGTGCGAACTCCAGCCCCTGTGCCTGCAGGGTCTTGCGCACCTCGGGCTGCTTCAGCGCATCGGCAAAGGCGCGGTTGAGCTTGCCGATGACCTCCGGCGGGGTGCCGGCGGGCGCGACCACGCCGAAGAATACCGACACGTCGAAGCCAGGCACGCCCTGTTCGGCAACCGTGGGCACATCGGGCAGTGCCTGCGAGCGTGCCCGGGTGGTGACGCCCAGCGCGCGCACCTTGCCGCTCTTGATAAAGGGCATCGCGGTCAGCACGTCGGTGAAGGTCATGCTGACCTGTCCGCCGAGCAGGTCGTTCAGCGCGGGGCCCGTGCCCTTGTAGGGAATGTGCTGGAAGTCGGTGCCGGTGACGTTGTTGAACAGCACGCCGGCCAGGTGCGATGAGGCGCCGTTGCCGGACGAGGCATAGGTCAGCTTGCCCGGATGCGCCTTGCCATAGGCGATCAGCTCGGTGACGTTCTTTGCCGGCACGGATGGATTGACCACCAGCACATTGGGTAGCTGGCCGATCTGGATCACGGGCGCGAAGCTCTTGACCGGGTCGTAGTTGATCTTGCGATAAAGGCTCACGTTGATCGCCAGCGGCGCGGAAGTGCCGAACATCAGCGTGTAGCCGTCGGGGTCGGCACGCGCCACCACTTCCGCACCGATATTGCCGCCGGCGCCGGCGCGGTTCTCCACTACCACCGGCTGGCCGAGGCTGGTCTTGAGCGCGGCGGCGAGCGTGCGGGCCATTGCATCGGTGGGGCCGCCGGGCGGGTAGGTGACGACCATCATGATGGGCTTGGTCGGAAAGTCCTTCTGCGCGAAGGCTGGGGCGATGCAAAGCGTGCAGGCGGCGATGGCCGCGAGGCGGTGCCAGAGTTTCATGGCGTTGTCTCCTGGTGTTGGTCGTCTCCCGCGTGGGGCGGGATGAGGTTGCGGGGGCTTTTGGGAGGGTTTAGCAAGGGGTAACGCGACTGGATGCGCCTGCCCTCTCCCCCGGACCCTCTCCCGCGGGCGGGAGAGGGGACAAACAAGCGGTGAGGGAAGCGTTGTCAGAACACGTTGACCTCATCGACCGCACCGGCGGCGCGGACCACGCCATCGGCGGGCGGGGCCACGGTGTCGGCCAGCCAATCGGGCTGCGCCTGCGCGGCCAGCGGATCCTGCGGCAGCACGCGATGCCGCAGCACCAGTTGCGCCAGCCGCATGCGGCGCACCGAGCCGATGCGGCCGGCTTCCCATGCCATGGCCGCCGCGCTGGTCACGTGGTACAGCGCGGAAGCGGCCTGGCGCGCCAGCAGGTCGCCGTCGGCGCCGGCCTCGGCGGCGTGCGCGGCCAGCTTCGCGGTGGCGGCGATGGCGTCTTCGAACGTGGCGCGCGCACCGGCGTGCATCGGCGTATCGGCCAGCAGCCCGGCCAGGTGCGCCTGCAGCACCGGCAGTGCGCCTTCGCGGCGGATCGCGCGCAGCACGTCGAGCGCGACGATATTGCTGGTGCCTTCCCAGATCGAGCCGAGATGGGCGTCGCGGACCAGGCGCGGATCGCTCCATTCCTCGATATAGCCGCAGCCGCCGCGGATCTCCATGGCGTCGCCGGTGACCTTGCGCGCGTCGCGGCAGGCGCGGAACTTGATCAGCGGCGTCAGGATGCGCATCAGCGGGTAGGCGCCGCCCTCGCCCGCGTCGGCGCGGCGCAGTGCCTCGGCGGTCTGGAACACCATGGTGCGGGCCTGCTCGGTGGGCAGCGTCAGCTTGAGCAACTGGCGGCGCATCAGCGGCATGTCCTGCAGGCGCTTGCCGAAGGCCCGGCGCTCGCGCGCGATAAACAGGCCCTCGGTCAGCGCGCGGCGCATCAGCCCGGCGGCGCGCACGCCGTTGGACAGCCGCGAGTTGTTGATCATGTCGGCCATCTGCACGAAGCCGCGGCCGGGTTCGCCGACCAGGTACGCATGCGCGCCGTCGAGCCGGATCTCGCCGCTGGCCATCGAGCGGGTGCCCAGCTTGTCTTTCAGCCGGATGATGCGGTAGTGGTTGTCGCTGCCGTCGGCCAGCTTGCGTGGCAGCAGGAACAGCGATACGCCCTTGATGCCCGGCACGGCGTTGCCGGCCTCGTCCTCCACGCGCGCCAGCACCATCGCCAGCGCGGCGTCGGGGTTGGAGCAGAACCACTTGTCGCCGGACAGCCGCCAGCCCCCCTCGGCGCTGGCGTCGCGCACCGCGCGGGTGGCGGTGGCGGCCACGTCGGAGCCGGCGCCCTGCTCGGTCATGAACATCGCGCCCTGGTACAGGTCTTCGAACCCCTGCGTGGTCAGGTTGGGCAGGAAGCGTTCGACCAGCGCCGGATCGCCGAACTTGCGCAGCGTGCGTGTCAGCGAATCGGTCATCGACAGCGGGCAGCACAACCCGAACTCGGCCTGCACGAACAGATAGGTGAGTGCGTACTTCGCCGCTGGCGGCATGGGCTTGTCCCAGCCAAGCACACCGCCCCGATGCGAGGCGGCGGCCAGCCCGAACTCGGCAAAAGCCACGCGCTCCAGTTCGACATAGGCCGGATGCTTGTCGATGCGCTGGGCGTCGACGCCGGCGCGGGTGCGATGGCTCAGCGTGGGCGGATTGCGGTCGGCGACGCCAGCCAGTTCGTCCAGCACGCCTCCGGCCAGCGCGCCCATCCGTTCGAGGTGCGGCAGCAGGTGGTTGAACAGGTCGGCCGGCAGGTACAGCGGCAGCAGCGCGCGCAGCTCGGGGTCGGCGCTGAACAGGCTGCCGCCCTGGCGATCCGGTACCGGATGGCCGGCCGTGCGTGCGGTGGGGTGGGCTTCAGGTGCGGTATCGCGTGCAGTGCTGCTCGGCATGGCCAGGTCTCCTCGATGGGTTGGGTCGGTCCGCCAGACCCTTTGGCCTCCATTATTAAAACCCCAAGGATTTGCGTCTAATTCTAAAATTGGCTCGATCCATATAAATTTTGTATCGCCATGGAATTCCGTCACCTGCGCTACTTCCTCGTGCTGGCCGAGGAACTGCACTTCGGCCGCGCCGCGCGCCGGCTCGCCATCTCGCAGCCGCCGCTGTCGCTCAATATCCAGCAGCTCGAGGCGTCGGTCGGCGCCCGGCTGTTCGACCGCGACAGCCGCGGCGTGCGGCTGACCGCGGCGGGGCGGGCCTTCCAAGAATCCGCCACGGCGCTGCTGGCACAGGCCGAGGCCGCGCGCGTGCTGGCTCGCGAGATCGAAGCCGGCGCGGTCGGCAGGCTGCGGGTCGGATTTGTCGGCTCGATGCTGTACCGAGGGTTGCCGCAGTACCTGCGCGACTTCCAGGCCGCTTATCCCGGCATCCAGGTGGCGCTGACCGAGCTCAACTCGCAAGAGCAGATCGATGCGCTGCTGCACGACGCGCTCGACGCCGCCTTTATCCACACCGGGCGTGTGCCGGACCCGCTGCAGGCGGCACTGGTGCACAGCGAGCCCTTCGTCTGTTGCCTGCCGGCTGACCATCCGCTGGCCGCGCGTGCCGAACTGCCCCTGGCCGAATTGCGCGAAGAGCCCTTCGTGCTGTTCTCGCGCAAGGCGTCGCCGGACTACTACAGCCGCATCTTCGATATGTGCGCGGCGCAGGGTTTTTATCCGCAGATCCGGCACGAGGTGCGGCACTGGCTGTCGGTGGTGTCGCTGGTTTCGCAGGGAATGGGGGTGGCGGTGGTGCCGGCGGCGCTGGCGCGCTCGGGCATGGCGGGCGCAGCGTTTCGGCCGCTGGCGGGCACCGGGGTTCGCTCCGAGGTGTACTGCGCGTGGAAGGCGGCGCCGGACCATCCGGCACGCGACAACTTTGTCGGCATGGTCCGCGCGGCGGCGGCCCATAAAGAAAAAGCCACCGGCGCAGTGGCCGATGGCTTGTGAAGTACGCGTGGAACGGGGTGTTCAGCGTGACGCCAGCTTAACGCGCAGGGTGGCGACATCCAATAACGCAAATGCAGTAATTGCATGGAATGATAGGAATCCGGTTGCAACCGGAATCGCCGTGCCAAATTGCGCCGCGCTCAACGGAAGCCGGGCCTCTCTATATAGCGGCGCGGGGTCGCCACATCCCTTCGACGTTGAGCGGTTATCATTCGCCTCCTGCCGGCGCAAATGGCGTCCGGCCGCCGTCGGCATGCCCGCCCCCGGTGGGGGCATTGCCACGACACATTTGCGATACAATGAAAACGATTTTCATTTACGTACCCCGGCGGGGTCCTGCCGTGCCGCATGGCGGCGCCCTGGCGGCGGCCGCGCCCCACGGACTGGAAGCATGATGCGGTTGTCTGAACTTCCACGGCGCACGCCCGCCGTTGTGCAATCGGTGGACGACGCCACGCCGGGGGATCCGGTCGCGCGCCGCCTGCGGGAACTGGGCTTCGTGCCCGGCGAGGCGGTGCAGATCATCGCCTACGGCCCCTTCGGCATGGATCCGATGGTGGCTCAGGTGGGCTTCACCCGCTTTGCGCTGCGCCGCTCGGAAGCGGCGCGCATCGGCGTGGAGATTGCCAGCGCTTCGGTCACCAGCATCGCCGCCGCGCAGGCTGATGACCTGGATGGCGCCGCGGCAGCCCGCTCGTCCGCCAAGCGGATCGCCTAAGCCCTCCCCGGAATATGTCTGCAGCTCCCTCTACTTCTGCCCTGCGCATCGCGCTGGTCGGCAATCCCAATTGCGGCAAGACCGCACTGTTCAACCGCCTGACCGGCAGCCGCCAGAAGGTGGCCAATTACGCCGGCGTCACCGTCGAGCGCAAGGAAGGCTATTTCGTATCACCGGCAGGGCGCCAGGTGCGCATCCTGGACCTGCCCGGCGCCTACAGCCTGCACGCGGCCAGCCTGGATGAAGCCATCACGCGCGACGTCTGCCTGGGCGTGCGCCAGGGCGAAGCGCGCCCCGACCTGCTGGTCTCGGTGGTCGATGCGACCAACCTGCGCCTGCACCTGCGCTTCGTGCTGGAGCTGCGCCGTCTGGGCCTGCCCATGGTGGTGGTGCTCAATATGAGCGATGCCGCCGCGCGCCGCGGCATCCGCATCGATCGCGACAAGCTGTCGGCGGCGCTGGGCGTGCCGGTGGTCAGCACCGTCGCCGTCAGGCGCGACGGCGCCGCGGCGCTGGTAAGCCTGCTCGACAGCACGCTGCCGCCGGCGCCGCCGGCCGGACCTGAGCCCGCCAGCGACTTCGATGTGCACGCCGAGGTCAACCGCCTGCTCGCCGCCGCGGTCAGCATGCCGGCGCGCACCGCCGCGCTGGATGACCGGCTCGACCGCATCGTGCTGCACCCGGTGTTCGGCCTGCTGCTGCTGGCCGTGCTGCTGTTCCTGATGTTCCAGGCGGTGTTCTCCTGGGCCGAGCCGCTGATGGACGGCATCGAGGGCGGCGTGCACTGGGCCGGCGAGATGCTGGGTACCTGGTTGCCCGACGGCATGCTCAAGAGCCTGCTGGTCGATGGGCTGGTCGCTGGGCTGGGCAGCGTGGTGGTGTTCCTGCCGCAGATCCTGATCCTGTTCCTGTTCATCCTGACGCTGGAAGAATCCGGCTATCTGCCGCGCGCGGCCTTTCTGCTGGACCGGCTGATGATGGGCGCGGGGCTGTCGGGGCGCTCGTTCATCCCGCTGCTGTCGAGCTTTGCCTGCGCCATCCCCGGCATCATGGCCACGCGTACGATCCAGGATCCGCGCGACCGGCTCACCACCATCCTGGTGGCGCCGCTGATGACGTGCTCGGCGCGGCTGCCGGTGTATGCGCTGCTGATCGGCGCCTTTATCCCGCAGCGCACGGTGCTGGGCCTGTTCAACCTGCAGGGGCTGGTACTGTTCGCGCTGTATGTGGCGGGCATCCTCAGCGCGCTGGTGGTGGCCTACGCGCTCAAGTTCTTCCGCCGCGACCGCACCGACCATCCGCTGCTGATGGAGCTGCCGTCGTACCGCATCCCCAATCCGCGCGACGTGGCCATCGGCCTGTGGGAGCGTGCCCGCATCTTCCTGTCGCGGGTGGGCAAGGTGATCCTGGCGCTGACCGTGCTGCTGTGGTTCCTGTCGACCTTCCCGGCGGCGCCGGACGGCGCGACCGGTCCCGCGATCGACTACAGCTTTGCCGGCATGATCGGCCATGCGCTGCAGAAGGTGTTCGCGCCGGTGGGCTTTAACTGGCAGATCTGCATCGCGCTGGTGCCGGGCCTGGCCGCGCGCGAGGTGGCGGTGGGTGCGCTGGCGACGGTGTACGCGCTGTCGGGCAGCGAGGACACTGTGGCCACGCAGCTTGCACCGATGATCGCGGCGCAATGGTCGCTGGCCACCGCGCTGTCGCTGCTGGCCTGGTACGTGTTTGCGCCGCAGTGCATCTCCACGCTGGCGGTGATCCGGCGCGAGACCAACTCGTGGAAGGTGATGGCGGCGTCGGCCGCCTACCTGACCGGCCTCGCCTACCTGGCCGCGTTCGTGACCTATCGCGTCGCGCTGCTGTTCAGCTAAGGCCAATGCTGCCATGACGCTCTACCACGCCATCGAAACGCTGCTGGTCCCGCTGATCGTGCTGGCGTGCGCGATGTCGGTGGCCGCACGCTACGCCCCGCGCACGCGCGAGCGCGTCAAGGCGGCGCTGGCGGCGCGCCTGGGCGGTGCTGCCGCCACTGGCTGGCGCGCCCGGCTGGTGCGCTGGCTGGCACCGCAGACCGCTGCCGGTTGCGCCAGCGGCTGTGACGACGGCGGGTGCAATACCTGCGGATCGAATACCGCGAACACCGCCGGGGCAAAGCCGGACCAGCCTTCGGAACAGGTGGTGCGCTTCGTGCGCAAGCGCTGAGTCGCGCGCTTTTCTTCTCTCAGGCAATCACGCAGAAACGGGTACGGCCGCTGCTTCCGCCTTGCGCGGGAGCGGCGGTTTTCGCTCGTCTGGAGGCGGGTTGGCGGGCTTGGGCGGTGCGATCTCTGGCGTGAATTGGGTTACGCAGAAATGGGTACGCATGGGGTGTCGGGCGGCTGGAATGGTGTGGTGGCTGGGGTTGGCGACGGGCGGCACATGCGTTGTCTTCTGGCATTGCAAAGGGCTGCTTCTGCATCGGAAATGCGCTTAGGGAGATCACGCAGAAATGGGTACGCTTTGGCGTCGCCCCAGGTTAACCAGGCGCATCCGTACTTGCATGCGCCGGCCCTCTCCCCCACCCCTCTCCTCAAAACAAAACGCCCTCCAACCGGAGGGCGTTCTTCATCACGAGGAAACCAGTCGCTTACTTGACCGTCCCGAAGTACACCAGCTTCAGCGCCGTATTGTCAGCCACCGCAGTGCAGGTCACCGTGATGGTGAAGTCGCCGGGCGCCGTGCCGCTGACATAGTTCTGGTTCGGCGTGAACCCCGGGCTCAGCACAACCGGACCGGTGCTGGTCCACGCCCAGTTGGCGCACGCCGTGTATTGCGCGTCATTGCCCAGGTTCTTCATCCGTGCCGTCACCGGGATATTCATCGGCGGCATCAGCAACACCGTCATCGGCTGCTGGTTATCGCTGACCAGCGCCCACTTGGGATGCTCGGTCACCGTCAGGCCGGCGCTCGGGCGGGCCGGCAGCCTGGTGCTCACCGCGGTCACCGTCAGCGTGCTCTGCACCGGGCCGGTGTCCTTGGACAGGCTGGTGTTGACCGTAGCGTTATGCGTACCCGCTGCTTCCGAAGCAGACAGCGTCGGCGACGTCGCGGTGTAGGTCCAGGTGCCGTCGAAATCCGCGGTCACGTCCTGGCCGTCGTTGCGCAGCACGCGCGAGGTGAACGTTGCCGGGCGGTCGTTGAACACCTGCAGTGCATCCACCGGCTGGCCATTCTGCGTGGTCACCACGCGATAGGTCGCCGAACCGTTCTTCTGCACCGTCACCGCGATCACCCCGCCGAGCGCGTGGCCATCCGGCGCCGTGACCGACACCATGACATTGGCGGTGGCCGCGGCGGTGGTCGAGCTGTTGCTCGCCCGCAGCGTGGCGCTGTTCTGGCTGGCGGTCACCTGGACCGCGCTGCCGCTGCTGGCCCATGCCCAGCTATTGACGCTCGCGGACACGTCGGCGCCGTTGCTGTCGAGCAGCGAGACCTTGACCGGCAGCTCCTGCCCGTCGCTCATCGACAGGTTGGTGCTGGGAATCGACAGGCTGTAGGACAGCGCCGACGCCGGCACCACGGTGATGGTGGCCGACTGCGCTGGCACCTGCGCGGTAGTGTTGTCCGCGTTCCTGACGGTGGCAGTCACCTGCACGGTAGTCGTGCCGGTGGCCACGCCGCGGACCACGGCGCTGCCTGGCGTGGCGGCGCTGGCTTCCACGCTGGCGACGGCGTTGTCGGTGCTGGTCCAGGTGAAGGTGGTGTTGCCAGTCACGTCGACGCCGTTGCTGTCGACCGCGAGCGCGCTGATGGTGAGCGTGCGGCCGACGCCGACCTCGCCCGAGGTCACGCTCATCTTCATGGTATAGGTCAGCGGCGTGGTGCCGCCTGTGTTCGGCGTGGTGGGCGTGCCCGAACCGCCGCCGCCGCAAGCCGCCAGCAGAAGAGTCATGGCAGTGCCTGTCAGCCAGGATGCCCACGTTCTCAGTCTCATGATGTTCCCCCAGTCATGTGTCCCGCGCTACCAGCCTAGGCGCAAAGGCGCCAGCGCTGTACCGGCCATAGGACTGAGCGGCAGCGCACCGAACGCGCGCCGTTCTCATCCATTCAGCGCAGGTCCACCGCCATAGGGTGAGCGGGATCGGCCACCTCCCGCGCTTGACCGATACCCGCCTGTCCGAAGGGAAGTCCCGTACCTGCCGATCGATCCCGCCGATCCCGGCCGCAGCTACGACACGGTGATCCGCGTCAACAGCCAGTAGGGCCAGGGCGGCATGACGTACTTGCTGGAACAGGCGCATGGCATCTACATGCCGCGCCGGCGGAGGAGATCGAAGTGGGGATGATGTGTGACGGCAAACCATGCCGCGTGCGCGGCAAGGCCAACGGCCCGATCGATGCCTTCATCAATGCGCTGGACCTGCCGATACGCGTGATGGACTACGACAAGCACGCGATGACCGCGGGGGGCCGATGCGTGCGGCCTCTGACGCCGCACACATTCGCTAGAAAGCCGGTGTGCCCCGCCCCCACGGGGCACACCCGGAAAGACGCCCTTGCGGACGCCCACGACATGCACGGTGCCGGCGCGCCCGCATGGTGGCTGGTGCGGGCGCGCACTGATCTCCTGCACAGAGTAAGGCCGGGCGCAGCAAGGCGCCACGAATCATTCCGCATGTGTTTATTAGTGCTGCAACCTCGTATGCGCTACCGCCGACCGCGCTGTAGCGGCATCGCGACGCGCGCCCCCCTTCCGTATGACTTGTTCTGCATCAAGGTCTGCACCGTCCCGCTCGGCCAAACTGGGCGCGGATTTCTTACCAGACCAAGACATAACATCATGAACAAGCTCTCTCTCCGTACCCGGGTCACCTGCACTGCCTTCGCCGCCTGCGCCCTGCTTGGCGCGTCTGCCACGCCAGCCGTGGCCGCGGACATAGACGGGCAGGGCAACTGGATGGTGCGCCTGCGTGGCACCTATCTCGACATGAGCAAGAGTTCGGCCCCGATCGGTGGCGTCGGTGATGCGAACCGCGTCACGGTCAACGACAAGTGGATCCCGGAACTCGATGTCACCTACTTCTTCACGCCCAACTTTGCCGCCGAGCTGGTGCTGACCGTGCCGCAGAAGCAGAACGTCTACCTCGACGGCAACAAGGTCGGCACCTTCAAGCACCTGCCGCCGACGCTGATGTTCCAGTACCACCTGATCCCCAATGGCACCTTCCGCCCGTATATCGGCGTCGGCCTGAACTTCACCCGCATCTATGGCGAGAACATCGCCAACGACTCACTGCAGCTCGACAGCTGGAGCGTGGGCCCGGCGATGCAGATCGGCATGGATTACAAGCTGACCAGGAACTGGTTTCTGAACGCCGATATCAAGAAGATCTGGCTGCAGAGCGACGTCAAGGCCGGCGATGTCAGGGTGTCCAAGGTCAGCCTGGACCCGTGGGTGTTCAGCATGGGCGTGGGCTACCGCTTCTGAGCCTGGCGGCAACCATGAAAAAAGGCCGGCGCCATCGGGGCGCCGGCCTTTTTGCTTTGCCGGACTGAGCGTTGCAGCCTAGTCTCCTGTCCCGCAAATAAACTCGATATGAAATCGCCCAGTTGCCCGCCATGCGTCGTTGCTCGTCGTTGCCATCGCTACGGCTATGGCGCCTCCTCGCGCCTAGCCTGACGAGCAACTGGACGATTTCATTTATCAAGCTATTTACGGGACAGGACACTAGCGGAACGCCGGCTCGTCAAAGCTGCGCAGCTTGCGCGAGTGCAATTGCTCGACGCCGTTCTCGCGCAGGATGCGGATCGCTTCCAGCCCGATGGTCATATGCTGGCTGACGCGCTGGCGATAGAAGGCGTTGGCCATGCCGCGCAGCTTCAGCTCGCCGTGCAGCGGCTTGTCGGAGACGCACAGCAGCGTGCCGTACGGTACGCGCAGGCGGAAGCCGTTGGCCGCCACTGCCGCACTTTCCATGTCGATGGCGATCGCGCGCGACTGGTTGAAGCGCGCATACAGCGCCTTGGACTTCAGCTCCCAGTTGCGGTCGTCGGTCGAAACCACGGTGCCGGTGCGCATGCGGGTCTTCATCTCGTTGCCGGACAGGCCGGTCACGCGCGCCACCGCTTCCTGCAGCGCCACCTGGATCTCGGCGATCGGCGGCACCGGCACCCACGGCGGCAGGTCATGGTCGAGCACGTGGTCGTCGCGCACATAAGCGTGCGCCAGCACGTAGTCGCCAAGCTGCTGCGAGCGGCGCAGGCCGCCGCAGTGGCCCACCATCAGCCAGCAGTGCGGGCGCAGCACGGCAAGATGGTCGGTCATGGTCTTGGCGTTGGAGGGTCCCACGCCGATATTGACCAGTGTCACGCCCAGCTTGTCTTCGCGCACCAGGTGGTAGGCCGGCATCTGCGGCAGTGCGCGCGGGCGCAAGGCGTCGTCAGGCTCGGCGCCGCTCAGCTCCTGCAGCACGTCGCCGGGCTCGACGAAGCGGGTGTAGCCGCCGCCGTCGCTGCTGGCCATCAGCGTGCGCCCGAGCGCGACGAACTCGTCGACATAACGCTGGTAGTTGGTGAACAGCACGAAGCGCTGGAAGTGCTGCGGCGCCGTGCCGGTGTAGTGGTAGAGCCGCTGCAGCGCCAGGTCGACGCGCTCGGCGGGGAACAGCGACAGCGGCCAGGCCTCGCCGGGCACGGGCTCGTAGGTGCCGTTGGCGATGGCGTCGTCGATGCGGCTCAGCTCCGGCAGCACGAACGAGGCTTCGAGCTCGCGCGCCTGGGTGTAGCTGATGTCGGTGGTCGAGGCCTCGATCACGAACGGCAGCGGGATCGGCCGCCGGCTCAGCCCCACCACCACCGGCACGCGGTGATAGCGCATCAGCCGCTCGATCTGGTCGCGGTAGTAGTCGGCCAGCAGGTCGGGGCGCGTCACGGTGGTGCCATACACGCCCGGGTACGCCACCGTGCCCCAGGACGGGCGGCTGTCGGTGACCATGGTCTCGATATTGACCGAGATGCCCAGGTACGGATAGCACGCGTGCGCGGCCGAGGGCAGCGGCTTGCCGCCGGCGAATGCATCGAAGCGCGCGCGCACGGCGCCGACCGAAGCCTCGTAGATCTCACGGATGCGCGCTAGCGCCGCGTCCGCGTCAGAAAATTCCGCAAGCTGGTCGGCCGGATGGGCTGAGGAAAAGACGGGGGCGTTCATGGAGGCCATGATACCGCGCCAGCGCGCGAGCGGGAGAAGCACCCCACCCCGCCCGTCGGCCAAATTGACGCGCCAGCGCCCGCTCGCTACACTCCGCCAATTGCGCGGCGCGGGTTCCCGTGCCGTTCTCGACTCGCGGCGCCCTGGTGGCAAGGGGCGGCGAGGGGCCGTACATGCTTTACTGGGAGAGCCGCCAATGGAAATCCGTAACCTGTTGCCCGAGGACATCGAGGCAGCCAGACAACTACTGATCGCCAACGGCTGGGCCCACCGGGTGGGCGGCCCGGAAAAATTCGCTCGGCTGGTGGCCAATTCCCAGCGCGTCGCCGTCGCGGTGGACGACGGCGAGCTCGTCGGCTTTGCCCGCGCGCTATGCGACGACGTCTCCGACGGCTTCCTGTCAATGGTCGCCGTGGCGCCCAGCCACCGCCGCCGCGGCATCGGCCGTGCGCTGGTGCGGCATATCATGGGCAACGATCCCGACATTACCTGGTTGCTGCGCGCGGCGCGCTCCTCGGAAGCCGCCTTCTTCGGCCAGCTCGGCTTCACGCCGTCGATGGTGGCGATGGAGCGGCGCCGGTCCTGAATCGACACTGAGCCAGCCCGCCGGCGGACCGTCAACGTTCGCCCATCTTGCGACGAAACTCCTCAGCCGTTCCCACCTGCCGGAACAGCGGCCCGCCTGGCGCGAAGCGATCCGCGCTCGCCAGCGGCCCCACCACCACCGGATCGAAGCCCGCATCGCGCACCAGTTGCGCGGCCACGTCGAGCGCGGCCTTGTCATCGCCCGCGATCGGCACGGCCACCAGCCCGCCCTGGCGGTGGTGCTCGCTGGCAAACTGCCCCGCTCCCATGAAATTGAAGGCCCGCACCACGCGCGCGCCGCGCAGGTAGCGCGCGGTGGTTTTGCCAATGCCGTCGCGCTTGGCCTCCGCGGCGATGGGGCCATCGCGGTGGTCGTAGGCATTGGTGGCATCGAGCACGATCTTGCCCTTCCAGGCCTCGGCATGGTCGCGGCTGAGCTGCGGCAGCGCGCCGTAGGGCGTGGCCAGGAACAGCACGTCGGAGAACGCGATGGCCTCCGCCACCGTGCCCGCCCGTGCCAGCGGGCCCAGCCCGTCGACCAGCGGCTTGAGCGCTTCGGGATGGCGCGACGAAAACAGGACCGGGTGCCCGGCCATGACCCACAGACCGCCGATGGTGCCGCCGATGCGGCCCGAGCCGATCACGCCGATGGGCTGCGCGGCGGCGGCTTTGGCTGGCTGCGCGCGCACTGCCAGCGGCAGGCCTGCTGCAAGGACTGCTGCGCCGGCACCGAGCAGGCGGCGGCGGACGGGATCGAAGGCGGGAGGGTTGGTTCGCATGGGGACATCCTCCTTCAGTGACTGGGGCATCCGCGCCTGTGCGTCGCACGGGCTCACTGGATGACTCTAGGCGAAAAGCGGCGCAAGCGTGGCGGATCGCTTCAGGCAGGGAACGTCACCGCAAACCGCCAATGACAACGGCCGCAGATGCGGCCGTTGCTTCAATGCGGGTGGCTACGGTTACGGCCGCGCCTTTTCCCACTAGAGGATGGGATAACCAGGATCGTAGGGCCGGTACGCGGAATTGTCCGGCATCACCCACGGCGCGGCGTCGTTGTCGCCGAATGTCCAGCCAAGCGCTTCATAAGTCGCGCGCTGCTGCATGGCCTGTCGTAGCCTGTCCGTCCGGACCGGCCGGATCGTTGGACGGCGTGGTGGTGATGTGCATGTCACTGCGTGCCAGGTTGCCGCCCAGTGTTGTCGACGCCACCTTGCCCACGACACGGTGGACGTCCGCATTTGTTCATCGCGCCAACCAGGCCGCCGACTTCCGCCGAGCCATTGACAGCCAGGCCACCAGGGATCGAGGTGCCACAGTTGCGCAGGACGGCGCCGCTGTCCAGGATGCCGGCAAAGCTGCCGGCGTTGCGCAGCAGCGTCGTCGCGCGGCCAAGAGGTACAAAAAACCGCCCCGAAAGGCGGTTGGCCGGAAAGCCCGCTACGCGTGAGCCGTTAGCGGTCGGAGCGGATCGGGCCGTATTCCGCCGGCACCCATGCATATCCGGCCGTGTCGCGCCGCACATGACCCAGGCCCGGGAACGGCATATGCGCACCGCCCACCCACAGCTTGCCCCTCGCTGCATCGGCCAGGATGCGCTTGCGCGTGATCACCGCCGCATTGCTGTCGGTGTCGAATTCGATCGCAACCTGCGGGCGGCGGAATTGCACGGCGTGGCTGTGGACGATATCGCCCCACAGCAGCAGGCTCTCCTTGCCCGAGGTAAAGAGGTAGCCGCTGTGGCCAGGCGTATGGCCGTAGGCCGGCAGCGCGCGCACGCCCGGGATCGGCTCGGTGCCCGCGCCGCCGTTGAAGGTACGGAAACGGTTTGCTGCCTGGTACGGCGCCACCGCCGCGCGCGCCATCGCGAACAGCCCCTGGGCTTCATTCGGTGCGGCCGCGGCATTGGCTTCATTGAGCCAGTAGTCGGCATCGGCCTTGTCGAAATAGACGGTGGCATTCGGGAACGCCGGCTGGCCGTTGGCTGCCAGGCCGCAGGCGTGGTCGCCATGCAGGTGGGTCAGCAGCACGGTGTCGACCTGCTCCGGCGCATAGCCCGCGGCGCGCAGGTTGTCGCCGATGCGGCCGAGCGTCGGCCCGAAGCAGCCGGCAGCACCAGTGTCCACCAGCACCAGGTTGCGGCCGGTGTTGATCAGGTAGGCATTGACCGCCGTCTGCATGCCCGGCGTCGACTCCACGAACATCCGTGCCAGCAGGCTCTGCACCTCGCGCGCGCTGGTGTACTTGAGGATCTTCGGGTCGAGGTCGATGTAGCCGTCGTAGAGCGCCGTGACTTCAAGCTGGCCGACCATCATCCGGTAGTAGCCCGGCACCTGGGTCTTCTGAGGTGCGGGCGCGGCAGTCTGGACGCTCTGGGCGCCCTGGGCGGTCTGGGCGCTGGCCATGCCGGCAGGCAGCACGGTGGCGCCAATCACCGCGGCGATGGCGGTGCCCAGCACGGCGCCATGAAGACGGCGCTGCGCCTGCCTGATGGCATGGCGCTCGACGGACGGCAGCTTCATATCCTGTTTCCTGTTCTTGGTTGGTGTTGTCGAGGAGACGGCCCATGCCGCAGGGCGCGCGGAGCAACATCGCCGTGCGCGCATGGCCAGCACGTATCTTATCCGGCCCGCGCAAACAGGGTTGGAAGGCAAAAGCGTACCTACTTCTGCGTAAAAAAACGGGGCACGTGGCCCCGTTTTCCATGCATGCGAGCTTGTTTCGGTCCGCATTCACTCCGGCTGGATATTCGCCGCCTTGATGATGCGACCCCACTTGCCAGACTCCTGCTGCTGGAATTTCGCCAGCTCGGCGGGCGTGCTGGTAAACACTTCCGTACCGGTCGACTGGTAGAAGCCAGCCGCGGAATCGCTGCGGGCGGCCTTTACCATCAAGGCGTTGAGCTTGGCCACCACCGGCTGCGGCGTGCCGGCTGGTGCGTAGGCGGCGAACCAATAGCTCATCTCGTAGCCCTTGACCCCGGCTTCGTCGATGGTCGGCACATCCGGCGCCAGCGGCGAGCGCGCCTTGCCCGACACGCCCAGCGCGCGCAGCTTGCCGCTCTTGACCTGCGGCAGGCCGGTGGCGGTATCGGTGATCATCATCTGGATCTGGTTGCCGAGCAGGTCGGTGATCGCCAGCGGGTTGCTCTTGTACGGCACGTGCAGCAGTTCCACGTGCGCCATCTGCTGGAACAGCTCGCCGGCGATGCGCGACGACGAGCTGCCGCTGCCGAAGCTGAGCTTGCCCGGCTGCTTCTTCGCCAGCGCGATGAACTCGCCCACGGTCTTGGCCGGCACCTGCGGGTTGACCACCATGATCTGGCCGCCGCGGCCAAGCGCGGTCACCGGCGTGAAATCCTTGACCGGATCGTACGGCAGCTTCTTGAACAGGTGCTCATTGGCGGCGTGCGTGGTGTTGGTGCTGATCAGCACCGTGTAGCCGTCGGGCGCGGCCTTGGCCACATCGGACGCGGCGATAAAGCCGTTGGCGCCGGGCTTGTTGTCGACCACCACGGAAACCTTGCTGTCGACGGTGATGGCCTGGCCGATGGCGCGGGCGAGCTGATCGGTGGCGCTGCCGGCCGCGAACGGCACCACGAAGCGGATCGGCTTGTCGGGGAACTCGGCCCACGCCTGCCCCGCGGGCAGGATCAGCGCGCACAGCGCGGCGGCGGCAGCCAGTGGCTTGAGGAATCGGTACATCGTTGTCTCCTGTTGAAATCGTTGTACGGTGCGAAGCGCCGGGTCAGTTGTTATCTGCGCCGGTTGCCAGGCGCGGCGGCAGCGGTATCTGCAGCTGCAGCAAGCGGAACGACAGCGCCTTGCCGTGCGTGTCGAGATTGAGCGCGTCGTTGACGCCGCCGTCGAGCACGCCATCGAGGACAAAGTTCATGGCCTGCAGCGACGGCACCAGGTAGCGCGTGACGGCAGTGGGCTGACGTTCACGGAACAGCGCGCGCACGGCGTCCTCGGTGACATGGGCGACGAGATGGTCGAAGTCGCGCGCGTCATAGGCGATGACGCTGATGTTGGAGCGGTCGCCCTTGTCGCCGGTGCGGCCGTGGGCGAACTGGTAGAGCGCGGCGGTGGCGGTCATCTCGGTAGCCCTCCCTGGTCGATGATGGTGTGCGTGGCGGCCACGGCGTCGCGCGGCACCAGGCATGACACGGCATTCAGCCGCGCGCGCTGCGCGGTGCGCACCCCGCCGCCGCCGGCCGGGCCGCAGGTATAGAGCGCGTTGACCTCGCGCAGCAGCGCCTGCGCTACCGACTGGTCGTCGTGCGCCAGCGCGGCGCGCAGGCGCACGTCCTGCGCTTCGGCCTCGCGCGGCTGGGGCTGCGCCAGCATCGCGCCGCCGTCATCGGCCAGCACGCTCAGCACGCCGATCAGGTCGAAGCGGATCGGCACGTCGTGGCCCAGCAGGCTCATGCGCCGGCGCAGGATATCGGCGGCCAGCCGCGCGCGGGCGGCGGCGTTGGGACCGGCATAGGAGATCTCGCCCTCGGCCAGCCAGCCGCCGTGGCTGAACACATTGGCCTTGAGCTGCGCCGGACGCGCATGGCCGCGCACATTGCGCACCGCGACGCGGTCTGGGCCGAGCTGGGTCACGGTGACAGCGCCGATATCGGCGACCACATCAGGCGTCAGGTACGCCGACGGGTCGTGCACCTCGTACAGCAACTGTTCCTTGACCGTGCGCAGGTCGACGCAGCCGCCGGTGTCGGCGGCCTTGAAGACCTCGATGCCGCCGTCGGCATCGAGCTGCGCGATCGGGAAACCGACGGCATGCACGTCGGGTACGTCCTTCATGCCGGGATCGGCGAAGTAGCCGCCGGTGACCTGCGCCCCGCATTCGAGCAGGTGGCCGGCCATGGTCGCGGCGGCGAGCCGGTCCCAGTCGTCCCAGGACCAGCCGAAGTGCGCCATTGCCGGCCCCACGGCCAGCGCGGGGTCGGCCACGCGGCCGCATACCACCACCTGGGCGCCGTCGGCCAGCGCCGAGGCGATACCCTGCGCGCCGATATAGGCGTTGGCGCAGACAAAACGATCGGTGTCGAAGGCCGCGCCAAGGATGCCTTGCAGCAGCGTGCGGCCGGTCTCGTGCGACAGGTCGTCACCCTCCACGACGGCAACGCGCGGCGCCGGCAACTCCAGTTCGGCGGCGAGCTGCAGCACGCGGCGCGCCGCGGCGGGCGGATTGGCCGCGCCGAAGTTGCCCACGATGGGAATGCCGTGCTGCAGGCACAGGCCCAGCACCGGCGTCAGCAGCGCGTCGAGCAGCGGCTCATAGCCCTGCGCGGGATCGTTGCGCCGCGCCAGCTGCGCCAGCGCCAGCGTGCGTTCAGCCAGCGTCTCGAAGATCAGCGCGGCCGGCTGGCCGGCGGCGATCAGCGTGCGTACCACCGGCAGCGCGGCATCGGTGCGGTCGCCGGAAAAGCCGGCGCCGGAGCCGATCAGCAAGGGAGCAGTCATGGTCGGAGGCGGGTTGGTGCGGGAAGCGTTGTCGGAAGCATCCAGACGATGCGCCCTGTCGATCCATTCTATGGCCGCCGCGTCCAACCAAAAAACGGATTATTTGGATTAATCTATCGGCTTAACAGATGAATGTATTCTGGGCGATGAACCTGTCCGTCAAGCACTTGCGCGCCTTCGTGGCACTGGCGACTTACCGCAACTTTACGCGCGCCGCGCGTGCCTGCCACCTGTCGCAGTCGGCCTTCAGCGCGCTGGTGCAGACGCTGGAGGACCAGGCCGGCAGCCGGCTGTTCGAGCGCACCACCCGGCACGTGGAACTGAGCAGCGACGGGGTGCGCTTCGAGCAGACGGCGCGCCGGCTCCTGGCGGACTTCGAGGCTGCCTTCGAAGACTTGCGTGCGCATGCGGAGCGGCGCAAGGGACGTGTGTCGATCGCGGCGCTGCCCTCGCTCGCGGGCGGCGACCTGCCACCGCTGCTGGCGCAGTTTCATGAGCGCTATCCGGGCATCGTGCTGGAGTTGTTCGACCAGCTCGCCGACGGCTGCATCGAGCTGGTACGGCAGGGCCGCGCCGACTTCGCGCTGACGCCGGCGCCGGCACAGGACGATGACCTGCGCGTGGAGCCGCTGGTGCGCGACACCTTCCACCTGGTGTGCCCGGCCGGCCATCCGCTCGCGCGCAAGCGGCGCATCGCGCCCCAGGCGCTGGCGGGCGTGCCGTTTATCCAGCTGTCGCGCACGACCAGCGTGCGCCAGCATCTGGATGCGGCGCTGCATCCGTTGCGGCTGAACAGCGTGATGGAAGTGGAGCACCTCGCGACCGTAGCGGCGCTGGTGCAGGCGGGGCTGGGCGTCAGCGCGGTGCCATCGCTGGCGCTGTTTCAGTTCCGGCGCGAGGGGCTGGCGATCCGGCCGCTGCAGCTGCCGTCACTGGTGCGCGATATTTGCCTGGTGCGGATGAAGGACCGCGGCGATTCGGCTGCGGCGGCGGCGATGGTTGAGTGTTTGCAGGGGTTCTATCGCGGGGGGAAGGCGGCGGCGCGGCGGTGAAT
>NZ_JBEFLI010000028.1:0-82712 GCF_040578825.1 Cupriavidus necator
CAATGGATAGCCAGCCGCTCAGGCGACGCGCTTTTTGGTTACTTTTTGTCGCTCGGACAAAAAGTGACCCGCCCAGGAGGGCGGAACCAAGCGGTTCAACAGCAACAACATGTCACCAACAACGCGAGCCCTCAATCAGAGACAACAAGAGCCCTCGGGGTCAGACGCTCGCGCCTGTTCGTACGTTACGGTTGGTTGCTCGGCTCCTCTTTTAGCCAGGCGCAGCCATGCTCCGGTCGAAGTGCTGCCGTTTTGCGCTAACCAGCTTTCCCATTCGATCTGGCTGATAAACGTTAGAGGGAATTCAGTCATGTCACTATGCCGAACGGTTGAGTTCAAAGCGGGGGGCTTCGTCCGGAGTCTAGCAGCGTTTGCTTTGGCGTCGGCTTGTCCCGACGTTCGGGAAGCTGAGCAGACGGCGCTGTCTTGAGGGCCGCCTGCG
Organism: Cupriavidus necator; assembly: GCF_040578825.1. Lineage (GTDB taxonomy): Bacteria > Pseudomonadota > Gammaproteobacteria > Burkholderiales > Burkholderiaceae > Cupriavidus > Cupriavidus necator_E. Next base: position 443 of record NZ_JBEFLI010000028.1, read on the forward strand.
GTAGCTCCCGGCGGCGTGGCCGGGAGCGCTTATGAAGCGCTGACCGTACTGGATTCCGCCACGCCGAGGGCAATGTGCCTCAGATCGTCATCGGTAATCGCGGCCTTCGTATCCGCCAGTCGCTTGAAGCGGGCGAAGGCAGCGGACAGCCCTTCGTCGTCTTGAAAATGCATCCCGAGTTCCTGAAGCCGGTGCTTGAAGGCATTCCGGCCGGAAAGCTTGCCGAGCACGAGCGCGCCCTGGTCCCATCCAACATCTTCCGGCCGCATGATTTCATAGGTCTCACGGGCTTTCAGGATGCCATCCTGGTGGATGCCTGACGCATGTGCGAAGGCATTGGCACCGACCACCGCCTTGTTCGCCGGAACGCTGAACCCCGTGGCCTCGGCAACGGCCCTGGAGGCAGCGACCAGATGCATGGTGTTCACGCCAACGTCAAGTCCGAACAGGTCACGCCTGGTCTTTACCGCCATGACGACCTCTTCCAGGGACGCGTTGCCTGCGCGTTCGCCAAGCCCGTTGATAGTGCACTCGATCTGCCGGGCGCCTCCGTACCTGACGGCCGCCAGCGAATTGGCAACCGCCAGGCCGAGGTCATTGTGGCAATGCACCGACCATATGGCCTTGTCGGAGTTGGGAATGCGCTCGCGAAGCATCCGCAGTCCCTCGGCAAATTCGACGGGCATGGCATAGCCAACGGTATCGGGGACGTTGATCGTGGTCGCCCCTTCCTTGATGACCCCTTCGATCACGCGACAGAGGAAATCGGGGTCCGATCGACTCCCATCCTCGGGGCTGAATTCCACGTCGTCCGTAAACTGGCGCGCGAAGCGGACGGCAGTGCACGCCCGCAGATACACCTCCTCCGGGGTCATGCGCAGCTTCTTCTCCATGTGCAACGCCGACGTGGCGATAAAGGTGTGGATGCGGGATCTTCTCGCGCTCCTCAACGCATTGGCGGCTCGCTCGATATCGCGCTCATTGGCACGGGCGAGCGAGCAAATCACGCTGCCCTTCACTTGCCGGGAAATCTCCCGGATGGCGTCATGGTCCCCTTCCGAGCTGGCTGCAAAGCCAGCTTCGATGACATCGACGTTCAGGACATCGAGATGTTCCGCGACCGCGATCTTCTGCCTGACGGTCATTGCCGCGCCAGGCGACTGTTCGCCATCGCGCAGGGTGGTATCAAGGATGACGAGCTTGTCGCTGGCGCTGGTCGAACTGCGGGGCTTCGGGAATTCGTTCATCGGCTTCCTCCTGGTCGACGTGACGCTCAGTTCAGCCCGATGCCACGCGACAACACCTCGTGCGCCCAGGTCACCGCCGCGCGCGCCGGCGCCTGGCCGGTCGACTCCACGCGTTGCGCCAGCCTGAGCACCCGTTCGCGGATGCCTGCCACTTCGTCGCGCAGGGCCGAGTCGTCGACACCGCCGAGGTATTCCCGGGCGCAACTCACGATGCCGCCGGCATTGATGAGGAAGTCGGGCGCATAGAAGATCCCGCGCTGGTACAGAGTGTCGCCTTCGGCGAGCGAAGCGAGTTGATTGTTTGCCCCGCCGGCGATGACCCGGAAGCGGCAGCTTTCGGCCACGGCCGGGGTGATGACGGCACCCAGCGCGCAAGGCGCGAATACATCGGCGTCGACGGCCGTGATGGCTTCCGGCGATACGACGCGGGCGCCAAACTGCTGTTGCGCCTGCGTCGTGCGGCCGGCGTCGATATCGGCCACGGTCAGGGTGGCGCCCGCTTCATGGAGACGGCGGCAAAGCTCCCAGCCCACCGAACCCAGTCCCTGGACGGCCACGGACAAGCCGGCGAGCGACTTGCGGTCCAGGCGATACAGCGCCGCCGCCTCGATACCGACGAACACGCCGTATGCCGTCCACGGCGAGGGATTGCCGCCGAAGCCGCCGTCGCGCGGCATGCCGCTGACGTAGCGGGTCTCGGCCTGGACGGCACGCATGTCGTCCACCGTCGTGCCGACGTCCTCGGCCGTGATATAGCTGCCTTGCAGCGACTCGACCATGCGGCCGAAGGCGCGGAAGAGTTGCTGGCGGTCGGTCTGCGCCGGGGAACGCAGGATCACCGCCTTGCCGCCACCGAACGGCAGCCCGGCGAGGGCGTTCTTGTAGGCCATGCCCTGTGACAGGCGCAGCGCATCGGACAGCGCGTCGGCTTCGGCGGGATAGGCCCAGTACCGGCAGCCGCCGAAGGCGGGGCCCAGTCTGGTGTTGTAGATGGCGATGATGGCCTGCAGGCCGGATTCCGGATCGGTGGCGAGCGTAACGCGCTCGTGGGACAGGCCTTCGCCGGTGCCGAAAAGGCGGACAGCGGCCGCCGCGTGGGTACGGTCGTTCAACTTCTTCTCCATGACGTGGGGAATGCAAAGCTGTAGCTCTGCCTTCCTTGACACACCGCCTGGGTTGCAGTGCGGTGCGGCGTTGATGGGGCGTGGAGCCCCAATCCCGTTCGGCGGCGGGCGATCTTGTCGCGCCGGCGCCGGGTTGGCATCTTACCCAGTTTCTCGGTGCAGGCGGGGCTGGGGTTTTCGCTTACTCCAAGGTCGGCTTGCTCTTACGGCTGGCACCGCGTGCTACCTGGTGCCACCGTGCAGCACCGCGTTGCGGCGCGCGTACAGGAAGTAGATCGACAGGCCGATCCCCAGCCAAATGAGGAAGGCGATCCAGGTCAGCGCTTGAAGGTGCGCCATCAGGAACAGGCAGAAGCCCACCGATAGCAGCGGAACCACCGGCACGCCGGGACAGCGGAAAGCTCTCGGCAGCTCGGGACGGGTCCGGCGCAGCACCAGCACCGCGATCGAGATCAGCGTGAAGGCGGAGAGCGTGCCGATATTGATCAACTCGGCCAGCACATTGAGCGGCACCAATGCGGCGATCATCGCGAATACGATGCCGACGCTCCAGGTAGCAAAATACGGCGTGGCATGCACCGGGTGCACGGAAGACAGCCGCTCGGGCAGCAGGCCGTCGCGCGACATCGCAAAGATCACGCGGGTCTGGCCATAGGTCATCACCAGGATCACCGTGGTCATGCCCAGGATCGCGCCCAGGTCGACAAAGCCCGCCACCCAGTTCTGGCCCGCGAACTGCAGCGCCAGCGAGACCGGGTGGTCCACGCCGGCAAACTTCGCGAACGGCACGATGCCGGTCATGATGGCGGCCACCACCACATACAGCACCGTGCACACCGCCAGCGAACCGATAATGCCGATCGGCAGGTCGCGGCGCGGGTTGCGCACCTCTTCCGCGGCCGAGGTCACCGCGTCGAAACCGATAAAGGCAAAGAACACCAGCGCCGCCGCATTGAAGATGCCGGCAAAGCCGAATGGCGCGAACGGCTGCCAGTTGGCCGGCTGCACATGCCACACGCCCACCGCGATAAACAGCAGCACCACGCCGATCTTGACCGCCACCATCAGGTTGTTGATGCGCGTGGATTCGCGCACGCCGTATGACACCACCCAGGTGATGGCCAGCATGATCAGGCACGCCGGCAGGTTCAGCATGGTCTTCACCCCCGGCACGGACCCTGGCGCCGCGCTCAGCGCCGCCGGCAGCTTCAGCCCGAAGCCGGCCATCAGCGACTGGAAGTAGCCCGACCATCCCACCGACACGGCGGACGTGGCCAGCCCGTATTCGAGCAGCAGGTCCCAGCCGATCATCCACGCGACGATCTCGCCCAGAGTCGCGTAGCTATAGGTATAGATCGATCCGGACACCGGGATGGCGGAGGCGAACTCGGCATAGCACAGCGCGGCGAAGCCGCAGGCCAGCGCCGCGATGACGAAAGACACGGTCAGCGCCGGGCCGGCGGTCAAAGCGCCGGTGCCGGTCAGCACGAAGATGCCGGTGCCGATGATGGCGCCGATGCCCATCATCACCAGGTCCACCGGACCCAGCACCTTCTTCAGGCTGCCAACGTGTCTGTCCACCAGCATGGCGTCAATGTCTTTGGTTCGGAACAAGCTCATATAGGTGTCTCCTGCATGTGCTGCCGAGCGATCGCACGGGTCCGCGCCGGGGATGGCGACGAGTCATGCGGGCGCGAAGGCATCCGGGCAGCGTGCTGCCGGGGTCGACGGCACGGCTTGCCGGCACGCAGGTCGCGCCCCGGTCCCGGTATTTGTTGGAATTACCCGGACCGCCCAGGCCACGGGGACAGACGTCAAACCGAATCAACGCGGCGCGCACGGCCCTCCGATTCCTTGCACGCCGCTAATGTCAAACACGCCGGTCTCAATCGACGTGATGAACCCATCCGAACGGGTCGGCGATCTTGCCGCGCTGGATGCCGGTCAACAACGAACGGAGGCGTTGCGTAACTTCGCCTTCCCCACCATTGCCGATCGTGAACTCCCCACCAGCGTGACGTACCTGCCCGATGGCGGTGACGACCGCGGCCGTGCCACAGGCAAAGGTTTCCTTAACCCAGCCACTGGCTGCATCTGTGCGCCACGTCTCGAAGTCGTATGGTGCTTCATTGACCGGAATACCCTCGTGCCTGGCCAGTTCGATGATCGAAGCGCGCGTAATGCCCGGCAGGATTGTCCCTGTTAATGGAGGCGTGCGCAGAGAGCCGTCATCCATCACGAAAAAAACATTCATGCCCCCGAGCTCCTCGATCCAGCGGTGCTCCGCAGCGTCAAGGAACACCACCTGGTCGCAGCCATTGGCCGAGCCCTCGGTCTGCGCGATCAGGCTGGCTGCGTAGTTGCCGCCGCACTTGGCCGCCCCGGTGCCGCCTGGGGCCGCTCGGGTGTAGCGATCCGAAACCCATACGGTCACCGCCGACTTGCCGGCCTTGAAATACGGGCCGACCGGGCAAGCAATCACGCAAAATACAAATTCGGCCGACGCGCGCACGCCGAGAAAATTCTCCGAGGCGAACATGAATGGACGCAGGTAGAGGCTTCCATCGCCACCTGGAATCCAGGCGCGGTCAATATCGACGAGCGCTTCCACGGCTCGCAGAAATGTGGCCTCGGGCAGGTCGGCCATCGACATGCGGGCAGCAGAGGCGCGAAAACGCCTTGCGTTCTCCTGTGGTCGGAACAGCGAGATCTTGCCGTCCTCGCCACGGTATGCCTTCATGCCCTCGAAGATCTCCTGCGCGTAGTGCAGTACTGCGCAGGCGGGATCGATTTGGAAAGGACGGCGTGCCTCGACCTTGGCGTCATGCCAGCCGCGACCGTCGGTCCAACGGATCGTGACCATGTGATCGGTGAAAATGCGACCGAACGTCGGATTTGCCAACTTGGCAGCGATCTCATCGGCGGGGGTGGGCCCGGGGTGAGGCTCTAGAACGAACTGCAGTTGATTTTCCGTACTCATTTTTCAGTGTTCCGAGGATGTTGGGCCATATGGCTCTGGCCGCCGCGGTAGTGTCGTCGGGGCGGGTGCCTTACAAGGGTGGAGTGCTACTTGCCAAAGAGCGGCGCGCCTTCGCAAACCCCACCACCGCCAAGCCGGACGCGCTCGATCCTGGCACAGGAAACTGTTCTGCTGCGGCCGGAGTCAGGCAGCAGCACTCAGCGCGCCTCTGCGAAATGAGGCCAGCCACGCCGGCCGTCTTCTGCATATTGACCTCCTTCACATGGCCGAAACTGCGAGTATCGTCTGGTAGTGAAGCCAGTGCGACAGCAGTGTCAAGTTTGCCGTCGCTCAGGGACTGCGCAAGCTCCTCCACCGTGGCGAGATACTCGGCAATCAGTTGCCGCTCTGCACGCCGTTCGGTAGGCCTGCCTAATATATCGAAGGCGGTGTGGCGCAAGCCCTTCAGCCGCGCCAGCAGACGGCCGTCATGGAGCCCGCCCAGCGGCGAGCTCCGCTACCCGGAATAAAGCCGGCGGTATTCGATCCCGCGGCCCGGTCGCGGGCCTATTGCCGCAGTGGCAGTCGCACCAGCGCCTGGGTGCCGCTCATGTAGACGCGGCCTGTTTTGAGGGTGTCCTTGTCGTCCAGGCTGGCCGCGGCCAGGGATCGCGCAGGTTAGTCGATAGTGGGGTATTCACGATGTCTGTCTCCGCATGCTTCTTTTGTCCGGAGAAGTGTAGGAAGCGCCCACGCTATCGTAAAATCAAAAATTCCAATACCTGATATCCACAAAACAAATAGCGGAGGGATGGGGGCATATGGGCGCGGTCGAACGTTAGCTCAACCCATCGGCCACTATTGCTGCGTGAGCATCAGGTTCAGGTTCTGCACCGCAGCACCGGATGCGCCTTTGCCAAGATTATCGAAAACCGCGGACAGCAGGACGTGCCCGTGTTCCATGTTAGGAAATACGCTTAAGCGCATGTCGTTCGTACCGTTCAGTACCTGCGGATCCAGGTGCTTTAAGACGCTCGATTCGTGCAGCGGCATGACACATACGTGGGCCGCCTCGGCATAGTGGCGTGCGAGGCATGCGTGTAACGTGGCGCCATCCACGTCGGGTGCCAGCAGCCGCAACTCCAAGGGAACCGTCAGCACGATGCCCTGGCGGAACGCCCCAATCGCGGGGACAAAGATGGGACGCTGCGCGAGCCCGGCGTGCTGCTGGATCTCCGGGGTGTGCTTGTGCGCGAGTTCCAGACCATATACCTGGTATGAAGGCGCGTTGATGGCACCCCGCCCCTCATGTTCCTCCACGCCGGCACGCCCGCGTCCGGAGTAGCCGGACACCGCATGAATGCTGATAGGGTAGTTGCCTGGTATGAGCCCAGCCTGCAACAGGGGACGCAGCAAGCCAATTGCACCGGTCGGATAGCAACCGGGATTGGTGACCCGACGTGCGTTCGCAATGCGCTCAGCCTGTCCCAGCGTCATTTCCGGAAAGCCGTATGTCCAGTCCGGCTGTGTGCGGTGGGCGGAACTTGCGTCGATGACTCTGACGGCAGGATTAACAATGGCGTCCACTGCCTCGCGCGCGGCGGCATCAGGCAAGCAGAGGATGGCGATGTCGCAGGCGTTGATGGCTTCTGCGCGACGCCGCGGATCTTTGCGTTCCGCAGCGGCAAGCGTGAACAGTCTAAGGTCGGTCCGGTTGCGCAGCCGTTCGTGGATATGCAACCCGGTAGTGCCTTGGTCGCCGTCGATGAAAACAACGGGAGAGCTCATACGTGGAAGACTCCAGTGACTGTGGGCTGAAACAAGTAGAACGAGCCCATATGTTCCATGGATCGCTAGAATAGAGAAAGTTGAATTTCATAACGTTATTATTCAGCTTTTCTGAATCTGGACATCGACATGCGAGAGATCAGCCTGGACCGCTTGCGCACTCTGGTCGCCATTACCGACCGTGGCTCATTTGCCGATGCGGCGCGTGCATTGCACCTGGCGCCGCCAACGGTCAGCCTCCACATTGCTGAACTCGAAGACCGCATTGGGGCTCCACTCCTGTCACGGAAGCGCGGGCATGTAAGGCCGTCGGCGATAGGAGAGGTGCTGGTGGAGCGCGCGCGTCGACTGCTGGCCGATGCGGAGCAGGCGTTAGACGATATTCAACGCCAGGTGCAGGGGCTCGAAGGGCGCGCGCGGCTCGGTGCGTCGACTGGCGTGATCGCGCACCTCTTGCCGCAAGCGCTTGAGGTGCTGCGCCAGCACCATCCCGCTATCGACATTCAGATTGCAGTACTCACTTCGCATGAAACGCTGTCCCGCCTGGCGGATGGAACGCTGGATGTGGGGCTGGTCGCACTGCCTCAGCCCCCCGTGGCTGGACTCGTGATAAAGCCTTGGCGCCGCGACCCCGTGATGGCCTTTGTGCCGGCGCATTGGCGGTGTCCGGCCCGCGTCACGCCTGAATGGCTCGCCGCACAACCTCTCATTCTCAATGACGCGACCACGCGTCTCTCGCGTCTGACTGCGGAGTGGTTCGCGGCTGGGGGGCAGCATCCCGCGCCGCGCATTCAGCTCAACTACAACGACGCGATCAAGAGCCTGGTAGCGGCAGGTTACGGCGCAGCGCTGTTGCCCCATGAGGCCACTACGCCATTACTCGACGGGCGCATTGTCATGCGTCCGCTGCGCCCGGCGTTGTGGCGTCGGCTCGGCATTGCATATCGTGCGGGGTACGTTGAGCGTTCCACGCAACACGTACTTGATGTATTGTGGGATCTGCGATTGAGGTAGGAGTTGCCATTTGAGGAGAGCTCATGTTCGACCACGTCAAATTCGGAGTCAGCGACTATGCAGCGAGCAAAGCGTTCTTCCTCAAGGCACTCGAACCGCTCGGCGTAGCTGTTGTCTCGGAGGGGCCGCCGACGTATGGTGTCGAGCTTAGCCCGAAGGGTAAGGCTTCATTGTGCCTATTCCAAACCGAGGAGAAACCGGCGCATCTTCACTTGGCGTTCACGGCCGAGAATCGCCAGCAGGTCGAAGCTTTCTATCGCGCGGCTCTGGAGGCGGGTGGCAAAGACAATGGTGCGCCTGGTCTGCGCCCGCACTACCACGCGAATTACTATGCAGCTTTCGTCATTGGTCCGGACGGGCACAACATCGAAGTGGTTTGCCACGAGCCCTGAGCCTGACGTTATGTATCCCAGCAGAACCTGCGGGATAAGTTGGACTGCGATGGGGCAGAATCAACCCAATATTGGCAGCTTTCGCCGCGAGCCGCCGAAGCGACCGTCACTTTTTCAGCGCGGCGACGCCAGCCTTCGGTACTGTTGATAATGACGGATCGCCCGATGCGTGTCGCCAAGGGATTCATGGAGGCGCGCGGCATTATAGTGGGCGTCGGCAAAGTCCGGCGCCAGTCGGATACATGCGTGGTACTCAGACAGCGCCGCCTCTACATGGCGCTCGTCCTCAAGCGCCACCGCAAGGTTGAAATGCAGCAGCGGTGCCGCAGGCGAGTACTCGAGACCTTGCCGATATAGCGCTATGGCCTCCATGTAGCTGTCCCGGTCGCAAAGCATGCATCCCAGGTTAAGGTAGGCATCGACCAGCGTGGGATCCGCGGCAATGGCGCTGCGATATGCGCGTTCTGCTTCGCCGGGTTCGTCGCGCTCCAGGTCCTGCGCGATTTCAAACAGCTCGTAACCGCTCAGATTGCGGCTCGCTTTGGCAAGCGGGTCGAGCATGACGATCGCTCCACCGGGCTTGTCCGGATCAAAGTCCATGATCCGCTGGCCGCTTTCGATCTGCCACTGCCCGTGCGCATCGGCGACGGTCACTGCCCCGCCGACAGCCTTGATGCGCATGCCTGTTGCCGGTTTGTCGGCACCGAAGCGCTCCAGCCTTTTCAGCGAGCGAATGACCTCCCGGGTTGGCACATTGGCGGCACGCAGGGATTGAGCCGTGCGAAAAAGGACCAGATCCTGGAATGAAAAGAGATATTCGTTCCTGGCGCCGCGGCCAGGCACAATCAGGCCCGCCGCCAGCATGGCGTTAATCACGGATCGGGAAATGCCGACAACCGTCTGCACTTCCTGAAAGGTGTAGGCATGCATGTGCGGCTACTTTTTCGCTGCGCGCTTGGGTATTGCCGCCACGGTGGCGGTGCGCTTGGCGCTCTTGCGCGGCGTCGCCTCGACAGCCGCCGCTGTCTTGGCCGCGGCCGCGGGTTGGCGCTTGCCTGTGCCGAGGCTCTTCTTCAGCGCATCCATCAGATCGATCACCTGTCCGGTCGAGGTAACCTCGGTTGGCTCCGGCGAGACGATATGCTTGCCCGCGATCTTGGCATCGATCGCGGCCAGTACGCGCTGCTTTTCTTCGTCACGATACTGGCTGGCATCGTACTCCTCTTCAGACGCCTGTTCGATTAACTGGATGGCGAGCTTCAGCTCCGCGTCGGACACTGCCACGTCCTCGACATGCAACTCTTCGATCGAGCGCACTTCGTCGGCAAAGAGGAGTTGCTGGAAAACGAGACCACCCTCTGCCGGCCGGATCTGCACCATGTGGGATTTGCCCTTCGAGGCCCATTTCGCAATGGCGCATTTGCCGGTCTTCTCCATTGCAGCCCGCAACAGGCTGTAAGGCTTGCCGCCACGCTTGTCGGGCGCAATGTAATAGGCTTTGTCGTAGTAGATGGGATCCACGTGTTGCTCGGGCACGAAGGCAACGATCTCCACAATGTGGCTGGCGCCCTCTTCCAGCGCTTTGAGTTCGTCGGGCGTAAAGACAACAAAGCGGTCTTTCTCGAACTCGTAGCCTTTCACCATCTCCGAGCGGTCCACAACTTGCTGCGTTTGCTCGGATATGTACTGTTGCTTCACCCGCGAGCCGTCTTTCGTCAGCATGTTGAAGCGGACCGCGGAAGAGCTTTCGGTGGCGGTGTAGAGCTTCACCGGAATCGACACCAGGCCGAAGGAAAGGGATAGCGAGGCAAGTGATCGCGCAGCCATAATGCTCTCCACGTCGCTGGACGAAGGGTGTTTCAATGCGTCAGCTTAGACGCTCGATCGCTTCAGTCAAATCCTGGGGAGTCGACCAGAAGTCACTCCACGGATCCGTGGTCTGGAAACTGAGGTGTTCACGGGCGTTTCGCACATTCCACTGATCTGCGCTCTTGAGCTGCAGCAGTTGCTCCCATGATACCGGCATCGATACCCCCATGCCGGGCCGCGCCCGCGCGGAGAATGCGGCCGCCGTCGTATGGCCCATGCCATTGCGCAGATAGTCCACGAAAATCTTGCCGATACGATTGCCGGCCCCCGACTTGGCGACGAACCGTTGCGGAATGGCCCTGGCGAGATGACGAACGGCGGCCCGTGAGAAGTCCTTGACCGTGTCGTAGTCCAGTTCGGGTGCCAGGGGCACGACAACGTGCAGGCCCTTGCCCCCGCTGGTCTTGAGCCAGGCCCGCAATCCCAGTTCACTCAACAAGGTCTGCACCAGCAGCGCGGCCTCCTGGATGTGCTGCCACGGTACGCCCTCTCCGGGATCCAGATCGAACACCACCCGATCCGGATACTCCAGGCGATCCACCGTCGAATTCCACGTGTGAAACTCGACCACGTTCAGTTGCGCCGCGGCAATGATGGCTTCGGGGGTGTCCACACTGAGCAAGGCGCCATGGCCGGGCCGAAGCGATGCCGGATGCCTGGTGAGCCCCGGCAGCGCAGTCGCTTCGACATGCTTCTGGAAAAAGAGCTCGCCGGCAATGCCGTCCGGCGCGCGCAGCAGCGCAACCGGGCGCGCCGCCAGATGTGGCAGCATCCAGTCAGCCACGCTCTCGTAGTACCGCACAAGATCAACCTTCTTGATGCCGCTCGATGGATCGATCAATCGATCCGGATGGGTGACCTTGACACCGCCGTGCCGCCCCGAGGTATCGACCGGCGCAACGTCTTCCCTGCGAATCTCGCTTGCCGGCGTCTCACTGCGCAAGCCCTTGAACGAGGCCGCGCGGACCTGCCCATCGGGCGTCCACTCGGCAAACTCCACGTCCGCAACCAGCGTGGGCCTGACCCAGTGCGGAGCGGCGGGCTTGCCGCGTCCCCAGCGGCTACGCTTGAGTTGCGCTGCCGGGATGGCAGGGGCATCGGTCTGCAACTTCGCCAGCCTGGCCCGCAGCGCGGCGGCCGTCTTGCTGTCCCAGCCCGTGCCGACGTTGCCGACATGGCGCAGTTCGCCCTGGTCGTACACGGCCAGCAGCAGGCCGCCGACTTCTTCAGGTGCCCCCTCGCGATCCGAGTAGCCCCAGATCACGAATTCCTGTCGCAGCCTGCACTTCGCCTTGAGCCAGTTCGGGCTGCGCGTCGAGGTGTACGCGGAATCCGCCCGCTTCAGGATCAGGCCTTCCAGCCCGAGTTTGCATGCCGCCTCGAAAACCTGCGCCGCCGGGGCCTCGAAGCTTTCGCTGAAGCGCACCCGCTCTGACTTGCCTTCGATGAGTCGGCTCAGGTGGGCACGCCGCGCGCCAAGCGGCACACGGCGTAAATCGCGCCCCTCCCAGTAAGGAATGTCAAAGGCAAAGTAGACGACCGCGTCGCTGTTGCGGCCGTCCATCGCATTTTGCAAGGCGTTGAAGTCCGGCAAGCCATCACGCAACACCACGATCTCGCCGTCGAGCCAACCTTCCGAGATATCCAGCTTCTCGAGCTCCCGTGCAAGGCTCTGGAGCCTGCGGGTCCAGTCGTGACCGCCGCGCGTGATGAGATGCACTTTGGCGTCGACGATTTTGGCGAGCATCCGGTATCCGTCGAACTTCGTTTCGATGATCCAGCCCTCGCCAGTCGGCAGCGTCGAGGTTGGCGTCGCCAGTTGCGGCGAAAGGCGGGCCGGCGTTGGCGCTGGCACTGCGCCGCTCAAATCCGGCTCGCTGCCTGCCGATTGCCCCTTGACTGCGGCCGAGGGCTCCAGCGGCCCCAGCGGATGCGTCATGACGCTGTCCGGAAAGGCGGTGATGACATCGAACTCGGCCAGTGGCCGGGCCCATTCGTCACGCTTCTTGAACAGCATCCATTGGTCGCTGTCGTCGCCCGGCTTGGAAATGCGCACCAGCTCCCATCGGCCCGCCAGCTTCTGGCCATGCAAGCGAAATTCCAGCTTGCCGGCTGCCATGCCGTCATGGGGTTCGCCAATGGGCTCCCACGTCCCGTTGTCCCAGACGATGACCGAACCCGCGCCATATTGCTTTGGCGGGATCGTGCCCTCGAAGGTGGCATATTCGACGGGATGGTCCTCAACGTGGATAGCGATCCGCTTCTCTGCGGGGTCGAAGCTTGGGCCTTTTGGAACGGCCCAGCTCAACAGCACGCCATCGAGCTCAAGCCGGAAGTCATAGTGCAGGCGCCGGGCCCAGTGCTTTTGCACCACGAAGCGAAGCGGTTTTGCAGTCTTGCGGCGCGTCCGGCTGCGTGCGGACGGCTCCGTGGTGGTTTGGAAATCCCGCTTGCTGCGGTATCGGTCGAGGGCGTCTGATGCCATCTGTTCAGCATAGCGCTCTGAATCGGGCCTGCCCAAAGGCCTTGCCCATCTTTGCGGCCGGAAAGTCATTTCTGTAGAGATATCTACATCATTGAAATGGCAGCGATGGGCTTCTAACATGCGACCATGACTGCTTTCATTGACTCCTGGGCGCTGCTGATTGTCAGCCTGCCAACGTCTGGCGCCACCGCACGCATGCGAATCTGGCGCACAACCAAGACACTTGGCTGCGCCGCGCTGCGAGATGGCGCCTACATGTTGCCGGCGGGCGACGAACAGATAGCCGAACTGCGCGAGCTGGTGGATGTCACCCAGCAGCAGGACGGCGAGGCGTGGCTGCTGACCGTTTGCTCCCGGAACCAGGCCGAATCAGCCACCTTCCGTGCCCTGTTTGACCGCAGCGCCGACTACGCAGAACTTCAGACCACGTTGTCCGAGGCTCGTAAGACGCTGTCCGACCTGAATGGTGTCGACCTCAACCGCCTGCTGCGTCGACACGCGCGGACGTACGAAGCAATACGCAAGATCGACTTCTTTCCCAATGATGCATCGAGCCGCGCCGAAGCCCAGTGGACGGATTTCGTTCGCGCGATTGAAACCCTCCAGTCGCCAGACGAACCCCAGGCGCTCGCGCGAACGATCGCGCGTCGCGACCCGGCACGGTATCAGGGACGGCTCTGGGCCACGCGCCGCCATCTATGGGTGGACCGGCTGGCAAGCGCCTGGCTGATCCGGCGCTTCATTGATCCGCACGCCCGCTTTCTCTGGCTGAAGACTCCCGCCGATTGCCCGGACGAAGCACTGGGCTTTGATTTCGACGGCGCGACCTTCACGCATGTGGGCGACCGTGTTTCCTTTGAAGTGCTGATGGCAAGCTTCGGCCTCGAATCAAACCGCGGGCTTGGCCGCCTCGGCGCCATGGTCCATGCGCTGGATATCGGGGGCATTTCGGTACCGGAAGCCAGCGGCTTTGAAGCCATGCTGGCCGGCGCCAGAGCGCGCCTGGCAAATGATGACGCCCTGCTGGCAGAAATCGGCACGGTACTGGATTCGCTTTACACGTACTTCTCGGCAAACAAAGAGCCCTGACTCCAACTTTCTCTCAAAGAACTTTTATGCGTCGCATGCAACAAGCCGGCACGGCAGCGCCGGAAGTCTCTGACCGGCCAGCCTACACGCTCTGGCAACTCGTGCTCTATTTTCTCGGCCTGGGCACCTTCGGCTTTGGCGGGCCGGTCGCCCTGGCCGGCTACATGCATCGCGACCTGGTGGAACGCCGGGGTTGGATCAGCGATGGCGACTACAAGGAGGGCATTGCGCTGGCGCAGCTGGCGCCAGGGCCAATGGCCGCGCAACTGGCAATCTACCTTGGCTACGTCCACTATCGCGTCCTTGGTGCCACGCTGATCGGACTGGCTTTCGTGCTGCCGTCGTTCCTGATGGTGCTGGCGCTGGGCTGGGCCTATGTCCGTTTTGGCGGGCTGACGTGGATGCAGTCAGTGTTCTACGGCGTGGGCGCCGCCGTCATCGGCATCATTGCCATCAGCGCGTACAAGCTGACGACAAAGAGCGTAGGCAAGGACAAGCTGCTGTGGGCGATCTATCTGGTGCTGGCCGCCGTGACGATCATCACCGAATCGGAGATAGCCTTGCTGTTCCTGGCCGCCGGCGTGCTGGCCTGGTTCTGGCGCGCCCCGCCACAGTGGCTGCGCCAGGGCGGCGCCAACGCGCTGGCCGCCACGCAGTTGCCAGCCGCCAGCGGGCTGCTCGGTACGCTGGACTGGCCGCTGCTGGCGCAGATCGGCGTGTTCTTTGCCAAGGCGGGCGCCTTTGTGTTCGGCTCGGGGCTGGCCATCGTGCCCTTTCTCTACGGCGGCGTGGTGACGGATCACCAATGGCTCAACGACAAGCAGTTCGTCGATGCGGTAGCCGTGGCGATGATCACGCCGGGCCCCGTGGTGATCACGGTCGGCTTCATCGGCTACCTGGTGGCGGGGTTGCCCGGCGCCTGCGTGGCGGCGTTGGCCACGTTCCTGCCTTGCTACCTGCTCACGGTATTGCCGGCGCCGTACTTCAAGAAATATGGCAAGCTGCCCGCCATCCTCGCCTTTGTCGAAGGCGTCACGGCGGCAGCCGTGGGGGCCATCACCGGCGCGGTGATCGTGCTGGCGAAGCGATCGATCGTCGATGTTCCCACCATCCTGCTGGCCCTGGCCACGGTGGCGCTGCTGGTGAAATTCAAGAAGCTGCCTGAGCCGGTCATCATCGCCGGCGCGGCGCTGATCGGGCTTGCGGTGTATCCGATGCTGCGCCACTGAGGCGCACGGCAGGCCCCGATGCACGACCACCATGTCGGGACCGCCAGCAGCAGCTGGCTCGCCCGCGTCGCGTTGCCGGCCGGCGTGCATGCTGACGCCTTGCCGCTGCTGGCGGGCCGCGCGTTGCGTGGCTTTTGCGACGGCTTCATTGCGGTATTGCTGCCGGCTTACCTGCTTGCACTGGGCTTCGATGCGTTGGCAGTGGGCCTGATCAGCAGCGCCACCCTGGTCGGCTCGGCCATCGCGACGATCCTTGTCGGCGCCATCGGCCATCGCTACACGCCGCGCCGGTTGCTGATGCTGGCAGCCGCACTGATGGTCGCAACCGGGCTGGGCTTCGCCGGACTCTCCTCCCTGTGGCCGCTATTGCTCGTTGCCCTGGTCGGCACCCTCAACCCCAGTTCCGGGGATGTCAGCCTGTTTTTGCCGCTGGAGCATGCACGCCTGGCGGACCTCGCCACGCCAGCGGCCCGTACCGCCCTGTTCGCCCGCTACAGCCTCACCGGGGCGCTCGCCGCCGGCCTGGGCGCATTGGCGGCGGCATTGCCTGGCTGGCTGGTTGCGCATGCGGGCCTTTCATCTCTTGCCGCCATGCGCGCCATGTTTCTGCTGTATGCCCTGACCGGTGTCGCGCTCTGGTTGCTCTATATGCGCTTGCCGGCTCCGCCTCCGCATGTGTCGACAGTGACCACGCCGCTCGGTGCTTCGCGCCGTATCGTGCTCCGCCTTGCGCTGTTGTTCAGCGTCGATGCCTTCGCCGGCGGCCTGGTCGTGAATTCGCTGCTGTCATTGTGGCTGATACAGCGATTTGGGCTCTCGCCCGGCGCGGCCGGCGTGTTTTTCTTCTGGTCGGGTCTGCTGACCGCGGGTTCGCAGCTTGCCGCGGTACCGCTGGCCCGCAAGGTCGGATTGCTGAACACGATGGTGTTCACGCATATCCCAGCCAGCGTGTGCCTGATCGCAGCCGCCCTCTCTCCCGCCCTCGCCCCAGCACTGGCGTTGCTGCTGGTGCGCAGTGCACTGTCGCAGATGGACGTGCCGACGCGGACCGCCTACGTGATGGCCGTGGTCACGCCGGCGGAACGCCCCGCCGCAGCGAGCCTGACGGCGGTACCACGGAGCCTGGCCTCGGCAGCAGGCCCCACCATCGCCGGCGCGCTGCTGGCGGTCGGTTGGTCCGGCGCGCCGCTGCTCGCCTGCGGCTTGCTGAAAATCGCTTATGACCTGGCGCTGTACCGGGCGTTCCGCCGCGTGGAGCCGCTGGACTGAGCGCAGCGCCGGCATGTTCAGCGGGCGCGTCGCCACCGGGCACGGCACTGCTCACAAGCGGCCAGGACAGCAAAAACTTGCCTACCCTTAGTGGATGCCAATAAAGCTGTGGGAGAACCGGATATGGCTGCCACAAAGTCGCCGCGCCGGCGGGCAAAGCGCCGCGCCAACACCGGCGCCAGGAAGGTGCGGCGCTGGTCGCAGGATGTCGCAGAGCACAGCAACGCGCTCGACCTCGAACCGCATCTCTTCGCCTCGGACAACCCCGAGGAGATCGCCGCCTCGCTCAAGCGTTCGGCCACGAGCAGCCGGCGCCGGAAGGGCACGGCTTTCCAGTCGGCGATGTCGATGCTCAACTTCTACATCAATCGCGCTGGCCGTACGCTGCCCAGGGACCGTCGCGCCACGCTCGAGCGGGCCAAGGGCAAGCTGCGCCAAGCGTTCGGGCGGCCACCATAAATACGGGCCACCCGCTGCCGGCCGGCTTGCGCTATTGCAATGACGAGCCAATGCTTGTTCCTATGTCACCTTCGCGGAGCAACATCATGGATACAAGAAGCGAACTGCAAGCCACCGTGGACGCCCTGACGCAAGCGGGCAAAGGCCTGCTGGCCGCCGACGAGAGCGGACCGACGATCGCCAAGCGGTTCGAGCGCATCGGCGTGGAATCGAGCGAGGAAAACCGCCGGGCGTGGCGCAACCTGCTCTTGTCGACACCCGGTCTTGGTGAATTCATCAGCGGCGTGATCCTGTACGAGGAAACGCTGGGCCAGCGAGCCGACGATGGCACCCCGCTGCCGGAACTGGCTGCGCGCCAGGGCATCGTGCCCGGCATCAAGGTGGACAAGGGCAAGCTCGCGCTCGCCCTCGCTCCTGGCGACGAGGTCACCGAGGGCCTCGACGGGCTGGCCAAGCGGCTGGCCGGTTATCGCCAGCAGGGCGCGCGCTTTGCCAAGTGGCGCGCGGTGTACAACGTCTCGGACAAGCTGCCCGGCCGGGCTGCCATCCAGGCCAATGCGGAAGCGCTGGCACGCTATGCCGCAATCTGCCAGGAGACGGGCGTGGTGCCGATCGTGGAGCCCGAGGTGCTGATGGATGGCGCGCACTCCATGGCGCGTTGCGCCGAAGTCACCGAGGCCGTGCTGCACGCAGTCTTTCACGCCTTGCACCGGCACGCGGTGGTACTGGAACACATGCTGCTGAAACCCAGCATGGTGCTCCCCGGCAAGGAGGCCGGGCACGCGCCGCCGACCGAAGTTGCCATGCAAACGGTGCAGGTGCTCAGGCGCACGGTGCCGGCCGCGGTGCCGGGCATCTTCTTCCTGTCCGGCGGCCAGACGCCCACCGAGGCCACAGTCAATCTCGATGCCATGAACCGGCTCGGTCCGTTGCCCTGGCGGCTGAGCTTCTCCTACGGGCGCGCCTTGCAGGAGCCGCCCCTGCTGGCCTGGCGCGGCGACGCCGCGAACGCGGCGCAAGCGCAACGGTCGCTGCTGCAGCGCTCACGGCTGAATGGCATGGCGTGCCTGGGGCAGTATGAAGCGGCGTTGGAAAAGGCGGCGGATTAGGGTGTCGCTGAGCACTGAACAGCGGAGGAACGTGCGGACCGACTCCATCGCCTTGAGGACAGCTTTCAGCCCCGCCGTGCCGCCTCGATCGCGGCGATGTCGATCTTCTTCATCGTCATCATCGCGTCGAATGCGCGCTTGGCTGCCGCGCGATCGGGGTCGGCGATCGCCGCGGTGAGCGCGCGCGGGGTGATCTGCCAGGACAATCCCCACCGGTCCTTGCACCAGCCGCACTCGCTTTCCTGGCCGCCATTGCTGACGATGGCGTTCCACAAGCGGTCGGTTTCGGCCTGGTCGTCGGTCGCGATCTGAAAAGAGAAGGCCTCGTTGTGCTTGAAATGCGGGCCGCCGTTCAGGCCCAGGCAGGGAATGCCGACGACGGTGAACTCGACCGTCAGGATGTCGCCCTGCTTGCCGTCGGGATAGTCGCCCGGTGCGCGGAAGACGGTGCCGACAGCGCTGTCGGGGAATGTTTCGGCATAGAAGTTTGCGGCGTCAAGGGCGCCGCCGTCGTACCACAAGCAGATCGTGTTCTTGCTGGCCATTTTTTTGTCTCCTGAGGAGTTAGAGGGCCGAAAGCCGGCCCCCACGCAGCGACAAATGTAGATAGTCCGACGACGAAGCCCAAGCAAAATTGCGATTCCTTTGCTCGCCACGTCCGACAGAGTTGGGAAAACTGGAGCCGACCGGCGGTGCAATGCCTTGAATCGCTCAATGCATCAGCGCCCTCCCTCTCCCGCGCAGTGGGAGAGGGGTGGGGGTGAGGGCCGGAGCCTCAACGAAGTAACGCGCGTCGGTATGCCAGCGCCTGCCCTCACCCCCGCCCCTCTCCCGCAGGCGGGAGAGGGAAGAAACCGGCAGCATGCAGGCCTTGTCAGTAGAGCCCTGGCTTGCGTGCAAACCCTTCACATATCCCTGCTATGCCGATGCGCGCCGCCAAACAGCCTCGCACCCAGCACCACGCCGATACCAAGCGCCACGCCGAGTGCACGAATCGGATTGGCGTGGACCATCGTTTCAGCGCGCTCCCGCCCTGTTTCCCACTCGTTCTTGACGCGTCCGGTAACGCGCCTGGCGACGTCCGCCGATCTGGCTGCCAGCTCCGCGGCGGCATTGCTCGACTTTGCTGCCTGCTCCAGGAATTCGGCCTTGGCCTGCTCAAGGCTCTCGCCGGAAAGTGAAGGAAGACGATCCATCAGCCTGTCGAGTGCGCGCGCCAGGTCCTGCGAGGCCTCGGTCTTTGTCAGCGATGAAGCACGCTCTGACCGCGAATTGCTGGACATGTACTCCCGTTCGCCGAAGGTGGACTCCTGCTGCGGGCTCGTTCCCATGCCGCTCGGGTACGTGCTTCTCGTTTCCGTCTGTTCCATGGTGCTCCTCCGTAAGGAAAAACTCGCGCGAAAGGGCCGCCCTTGCGCGCTGAGCAACGCAAGGTGCAGCTTTCATGCCCGGCAGCGCCGGCTGGGCTGATGATCCTGCAAGCCGTCAGGGGCGAACGCCGGTAGCGAGCTCACGGCGATTTCAGTCCTTGCTGCTTTACAAAATCGGTAGATTTGCGCGCCGGGATTGCTTCCGTCCCCTGGCGCGCGGCATCCAGGAACAACGCGCTGGCCTGCCACGGAGGTAATTCAGCCGTCATACGGCCGACACCATCGCCGCGGCCGCCTTGCCGATATGCTCCGCCAGCCGGCTGGCCACCGGCTGCCGGCTATGACGCGCGCGCTCCACCAGCCCCACCTCGCGATAGAACGTATCGTCGCCAAGCGACAGTGCGGCAACGGTTGACGGCCGTTCGCCGCCGCCGGGCATGCGGGGCAGCAGCGCCACACCCAACCCGCGCGCCACCAGTTGCACGGCTCCCTCCAGTTCATCGAGCTCAATGGCTTCCCGTGGCGTAATCCGCTGCTTGCGCAGGAACTGGTCAACCTGCCGGCCGCCGAAAGACGCCCGGTCATAGCGGATAAACGGCGCCGTGGCGATCACCTCGCGCCAGTCCGCGCCGGCCAGCAAGGACGTTGTGGGGATCTACGAGGCGACTAAAAAGGTCAGGGGCCCTGGATAGCGACCGAGAGGAAACTTCGGAGTACGACCTCTACCAAGGTCTGGCCAATAACGCCTCTGGTAAGCGCGCCACCGCCATCGGGGAGCAGGCGGTGAAGGCGGCGGCGAAGGCCCCAAGAGGCGCCGGTGCCAGCAGTTCGAAGGGTTCACTCAACAGCGCTCGCCACTCCAGTTCGGCGGGCAGCGCATAGGGCGGGCGGATCATCACGGCGATATCGATCTCGCCGGCATCGACCTGGCCGAGCAGGCTTAGCGAGACGCCCGGCACATGCGCACGCGGCAGCCGGGCAGTTCGGCCCGGAACCCGGCAATGGCATCGGGCAGGAAGGTCGCTTGCGCGGAGGCAATAGCGCCGATGCGGACCATGCCCGAGCCCTGGATATCAAGGCCCTGGTGGCCGATCCGTTCGTACAGCACGATCAGCTCTTCGGCCAGCGCCAGCGTTTCGCGGCCGGCGCTGTTCAGGCGCGCCGAGCGGCCGGTACGGTCGAACAGCGCGAAACCCAGTTCCGATTCCAGCCGCTGGATCTGCGCACTGACCGCCGACTGGGTCAGGCCAATGCGCGCGCCGGCATTGGCAAAGGTGCCGTGGCGAGCGACGGCGATAAAGGTGCGCAGTTCTCGCAACATGGCGATTCATCAATTTCCGTGGAGGTAATGGCAAAAATATATCGCTTTTTATTGTGGTTCGTCATGCATAGACTGTGGCTCCGGGCCCGAGGCGGGCCTCCCCCACAACCTCCATTGCCAGAAAGTCTCCACACCATGAGCGCATCCACTGCCGTCCTGCCCCCGTTCCACCTGGCCTTCCCCGTGCACAGCATCGCCAGTGCGCGCGCGTTCTACGGCGACCTGCTGGGCTGTCCCGAAGGCCGCAGCACGGATGACTGGGTCGATTTCAACTTCTATGGCCACCAGATCGTCGCCCACCTGGCGCCGGAAGAATGCGGCCACAGCAAGACCAGTGCGGTAGACGGCGATGCCGTGCCGGTGCGCCACTTCGGCGTGGTGCTGCCGATGCCCGACTGGCAGGCGGCTGCCGACAAGCTGAAGGCCGCGGGCCTGCAGTTCATCATCGAACCGCATATCCGCTTCAAGGGCGAGGTGGGCGAGCAGGCCACCATGTTCTTCCTGGACCCGTCGGGCAATGCGTTGGAACTGAAGGCGTTCGCCAATATCGCGTTGCTGTTCGCCAAGTAAATCAGTCTGGCGGCCGCCCGCCGCCTTAGCTCGCCGCCTGATCGGCCAGCGCAATCGCTTCGATCTCGATCATCGCGTCCGGCGAGTACAGGGCCGACACCTCGACAATGGTGTCGGCCGGATACGGCGCCGCGAACCACTTGCGGCGCAGCTCGACAATCTTGCCGAAGTGCGCCATCGAGGTCAGGAAGATGGTCACCTTCACCACGCGGCCGAGTGACGAGCCGCCCGCCTGCAGCGCACGCTCGAGGTTGCTGAACGCCTGCTGCGCCTGCGCATCGAAATCCCCCCGCCCGACGATGGCGCCATCGTCGCCGACTGCCGCCTGGCCGGACACGAATAAGAAGCCGCCGGCCCGGATGGCTTGCGACAGCAAGTACGGCGCGTAGGGGTCGGGATGGGTGTGGACTTGTTCGAGTCGCATGGGCTGCTCCTGTGCATGGTTTAGTAGAATTCATCCGACGGCTGGCAATGCCATCGGCGTGAGCGCAGTATGTGAGCGCCTACAGCCGCGAACAAATGGTCATTTCTCAGTCGACGGATGAGTTGGTGTCATCTATGGAGCCCCCATGCGCAAACTTCCCCCGCTGAGCGCGCTGCGCGCCTTCGAGGCCGCCGCCCGGCGCGCCAGCTTCAAGCACGCCGCCGATGAACTCAGCGTGACGCCGACGGCGGTCAGCCACCAGATCCGCTTGCTGGAAGAACTACTGGGCGTGAAGCTGTTCGAGCGCCAGACCCGGAAGGTCCGGCTGACGGCAGCCGGGCACCTGCTGTTCCCGGCGATCCGTGACGGCCTCGATGGGATGGAACGCGCGGTGCTGTCGGTGCGGCGCGCCAGGCAGGCGAATGTCGCGACGCTGACCTCGACGGTCGCCTTCATGGCCAGGCGGCTTGCACCGCGAGCCGGGCAGTTCCGCGCAGCGCATCCCGACTGGACGCTGCGCCTGGATGCCTCGGATCAGATCGTCGACCTTGACAGCGACGCGGACGCTGCCATCCGCTACGGCACCGGCAACTATCCCGGGCTGGTGGTCGAGCCCTTGTTCCGCGACCGCTTCGCGCCGGTCTGCAGTCCCAGCCTGAAGCTGCGCTCGGCCGCGGACCTGAAGCGCGCCACGCTGATCCACTTCGAATGGGGACCCGGCGCGCGGGATGACGAGCGCGCGCTGGTGTGGCGGCAATGGCTGGCGCCTGCGGGCATCGAGGTGCCGGACCCTGAGGCGGGGCTGGCCTTTACTGAAGAGATTCACGCGGTGCAGGCCACCGTTGCCGGGCAAGGGGTGGGATTGCTTAGCCTGACGCTGGTGGCGGAAGAGCTTGCCTCGGGCGTGCTGGTCCAGCCCTTTCCGCTTGCACTCGAAAGCTTCCGGTATGACCTGGTCTATAGCCCGCGCGCCGCGGACCGGCCGGCGACACGGCTATTGAGCGAGTGGGTGAAGGCGACGTTTCCTGGATCGGATGGCCGGTAGCGCTCAACCGAGCGTTGGCCACGCCTTCTCATGCAATGCGATAGCGCTGAATGACCTGCTGATCCGGGTCGATGCCGAGGCCGGGCCCATTGGGGACTGCCACCATGCCGTCTTTCGGCGTCATGGCGTCGCCAAGGAGGCTGGCTTCCATATCGAAGTAGCGCCATTCGATCATGGTGGCCCCATCGCCCAGGGCAGCCGTGGCATGAATGCTGGCCAGCAGGCCAGGGCCGTCGTAAAACGTGTGCACCATCATCTGGGTGTTGTGCGCATCGGCCAGTGCAAATACCTTGCGCAGCGCGCTGATACCGCCCATCTTCGACGGGCTCGGTTGGAGGAAATCGACGGCGCCTGCTTCGAGCAGGTGGTGGAAATCTGTCAGCGTGGAGGCGTTCTCTCCGGCGGCGATCGGTATGCCGCACCGTTGACGCAGCGCCGCCAGTCCCGCGTAATTCTCTGGTGGCCAGAGGGGTTCTTCCAGCCATCTCAGCGACAACGGCGCCAGTTCTCGCGCCATGTCGATCGCCTCGCGCAGGGTCCACGGACAGTTCACGTCTAGCGTGATCTCGATATCGGCACCCGCGGCGTCGCGGGCGGCCCGGATTACCCCGGGATCGACTTCGTGCAGCTTCAGGCTCCGGTAGCCGTCTTCGAGGGCGCGATTGACGTTGGCAGCGATCGCCTCGCGGTCCGCATACCGTATCAGGCTGGCGTACGCAGGCAGGCGCTCCCTGCGCGCGCCGCCCAGGAGCCGGTGAACCGGCTGGCCGGCTGCCTTGCCGCAGATGTCCCACAGGGCGATATCGATGGCCGACAGCCCATAGCGGATTGCGCCACTGCGTCCGAAGACATGGAAACGCTGCTCCAGTTCGAGGATGAGTGCTTCGATCCGCGTCGCGTCCTTGCCCACGCAGGCGGGGGCCAGCATCTGCTCAATCGCGGCCTTGACTATGGGGACGCCGATAAAACCGAAGGTCTCCCCCCAGCCGACCAGGCCGTCGTCGGTCGTTACCTTGACCAGCAGCGAGTCGGCGGCCTGCATTCCGGCGCCGCCCCAGACCCCGGCGGCGGACACACCGCCGACTGAAAACGGCACGCGTAGCACGATGGGTTCGATGGCGGCGATCTTCATGAGTGGTCCTTTGCGCTTGCTCCGCTCTGCGCTGGTGCGCGAGATGCCGGGCCAGTGCCTGGGCGTCTATGGCGGCCGCGGGCGTGATGAGGCAGGCGCGTGTATGGCATGCACGGGTGCGTCGAGTATAGGCGGTGGGAGTATCGACGTGGTGGCCTGGTTCACGCGACGATCGCATGCCTGAGCAGGTTCGCCAGGCAGCGTTCCACCGCGAATGCGCCGCTATCGATCTCCGTAGCGGCTTCGCGACGTATTTTTTTCACGGAAGCGCGGATGTGATGCAGCATGTCGGCAGCGGTGGGCTGCCTCGGTGCAGCAGCGCTGTCAGGGGCGGTCTGCCAACACATCGTTCAACCGGGATACGGCAGTCGCGAGACGTCCAACGCCAACTTCGATGTCCTCGATCGACGGCGTTGCGAAGGAAAGCCGCAGCGTCGCGTGCATCGCGTTGCCTGTGTAGAAAGCCTTCCCAGGAACGAACAGCACTTTCTCGTCGATGGCGTGCCTGAGCAGCGCTGCCGAGTCCGTTCCCTGCGGCAGCGACGCCCGGACGAACATGCCGCCCTCAGGCGCGGAGAACGCCAGGGCGCCACCAAGCTGCTTGTCGAGTGCCTCGACCATGGCGTCGCGCTTGACCCGGTAGGCCGAAACGATCCGGCCGATCTGCGCATCGAGATAACCGGACCGCAGATACAAGGCCATGGCTGCCTGGATCCACGGTGGCGTGCACAGGTCCGAAGCCTGCTTGGCGATCACCGCGCGGCGAATCACGTCGGGATGCGCCGCCATCCAGCCTATCCGCAGGCCAGGCGCAACCGTCTTCGAAAGGCTGCCGAGATAAATGATCCGGTCCCGCAATGCGTCATCCCCGCCGCTGAGCGCTGCGGCGTCATCAGCTCGACCTGCACGTCATGCGCCTTCTGCACGGCGTAGTTCTCGCGCAGGATGGCCTCGCCGGCCGGCGTCGCCAGGTACATATCCCCCGGCTCGACCAGCCCGATATCGGGCGCGTCGTCGCCCACGCGCAGCAGTTCCCCGATATTGCGCAGGAACCAGCAGAAACGAACGGAAAATCGGCCGGGGGTGCGTGGCAGGTTCGTCAACGGATATCTGTTGGATGCCCGGTGTCCGTTGGACCAATGAAGAATAAAACTCGCGCGATTGGCCCAACAAGCGTTAATTGCTCACAACATTGTGCGCGGCATGCAGATGTAAGGCGCCAGCCAACGGCCGAGGCATTACCATATGTGTGCACCATGAATCTCTTCCTGGTGACAACCCGCCATTGCGCTCTCAAAATGCTGCACCGCCTGCCGACGGCCGCCCGAGGATCGTGCGTCGACAAAGCGCCCCGCCCCCACAGACGAAACCGGAAGTTGTTGAATCATGAGAAAGGACATCCCCAACCTTGCCGCGCTGCAAGCGTTCGAAGCGTCGGCCCGGCTTGGCAGCTTTACCCGCGCCGCCGATGAACTGGCGTTGACGCAAAGCGCGGTCGGGCGGCAAGTCGCCGCGCTCGAACAGCGCCTGGGGGTGCCGCTGTTCTCACGGGTTCGCAAGCGGCTGGTGCTGACGGATGTCGGCCGGGAGTATGCGGGCCGGATCAGGCGCCATCTCGATCAGATCCAACGCGACACGCTTGAGCTGAGTGCCGGCCGGGACATGGGCTATATCCTCGAAATCGCGGTGGTGCCCACCTTCGCGACCCAATGGCTGATCCCTCGTCTGGCGGATTTCGCGCGGCTGCATCCTGGCATTACGGTGAACCTGTCGTCGCGAACCTCGATGTTCTCCTTCCAGGAATGCCCTTACGACGCCGCGATTTACTTCGGTGATCAGTTCTGGCCGGACACGGCAGGGGTATTCCTGTTCAGGGAAGGGCCGATGGTGCCCGTCTGCAGCCCGGACTTCGCCCGGCAACACGACCTGACCTGCCAGCAGGGATTTGCCACCGTACGGCACCTGCACCTGAATACCCGGGCCAACGCCTGGCGTGACTGGTATGCCGCGCAAGGCTGGCAATACACGATCAATGCGTCACGGGGCCCTCGCTACGAACTTCACACCATGGCGACGGTTGCCGCGATCTCGGGCATCGCCGTTGCGCTGGTTCCGCAAATCCTGATCGAACAAGAGCTGAAGAAAGGGCAGCTCGTGATTCCGGTCGACCGCAGCCTGGACGTGCGTCAGGGGTATTACTTCGCTTATCCCAATGCGGCGAAACAATCGGAAGCGCTGGAGGTGTTCAAGGGCTGGATGCTCTCGCTTTCTCCGATGGAAGATCGCACGTAAAGGTTCTGCTAAGGGTCAGGCGTACCTGAGGCTCGCTGCGTCGTCGGCGAGCGCAATCGCTTCGATCTCGATCATCGCGTCCGGCGAGTACAACGCCGAGACCTCGACCATGGTTTCGGCCGGATATGGGGCGGAGAACCACTTGCGGCGCAGCTCGACCATCTTGTCAACGTACGCCATCGAGGTCAGGAAGACGGTGACCTTCACCACACGGCCCAGTGACGAGCCGCCTGCTTGCAGCGCGCGCTCGAGGTTGCTGAACGCCTGCTGCGCCTGCGCATCGAAATCGCCCCGGCCGACGATGCCGCCATCGTCGCCGACTGCCGCCTGGCCGGACACAAACAGGAAGCCGCCGGCCCGGATGGCTTGCGACAGCAAATACGGTGCGTAGGGATCGGGGTCGGTGTGGACTTGTTCGTGTCGCATGTCTTGCTCCTGTGGATGGTTAGTGGAATGCATCCGACGACTGGCGATGCCATCGGCTAGCGCAAGTGTCCAAGCTCGCGTAGCCACGCACAAATGGTCATTTCTCAGCCGATGCATGAGTTCAGGTCATCCAGGGGGCGAATGCGCATATTGAACTCTCGCCGATCGCAGCGGACTGCATCGTGGAACAACTACTTGGCAAAAGCCGTCTTGGCGCGCAGAACTGTCGTATTTGGCCGTCAATCCCTTGCCAAGCGAAACCGCGTTGCAGTACTTTGTTCTGCAAACAGAACTCGCCTCCGAGCGGAAGGCGGGACGCCCTGGCAAACACAAGGAGACACCCCAATGAGCATGCCTGCTGTCCAGTTCCATTTCGACTTTGGCAGTCCCAATGCCTACTTCTCGCACAAAGTCATTCCCGCCATCGAACAACGCACCGGTGCCCGCTTTGAATACGTGCCGATCCTGCTGGGCGGCCTGTTCCGGCTGACCGGCAATCGCTCGCCCGCGGAAGCGTTCGCGGGCATCAGGAACAAGCCGGAATACGGCAAGCTGGAGATCAGGCGCTTCGTTGAAAAACACGGGCTGCACGCGTATCAACACAACCCGCATTTCCCGGTCAATACGCTGCAGATCATGCGCGGCGCCGTCGCGGCAAAGCTCGAGGGCGGTTTCGAGTCGTATGTCGAAACGGTGTTCGCCGCGATGTGGGAGCAGGAAAAGAAAATGGACGATCCGGCGATCATCGAACAGGTGCTGCGCGATGCCGGCCCCGACGGGGCGCGCATCCTGGAACGGATGAGCGACCCGCTCGTCAAGGAAACGCTGTTCAAGAATACGCAGCAGTCATTCGATCGTGGCGCATTCGGCTCTCCCACCTTCTTCGTCAATGACGAAATCTACTTCGGGAAAGACAGCCTGCGCGATGTCGAAGAGGAAATCGAGCGCGTCAAGGCAAGCTGACGTTGCGCGGCCGGCAGTGCATCGCATCGATACTGCCGGCCACAACGGCAAGCTCAGGCGCCGTCCTAGTTGTACTTGCGCCTCTTCATTGACAGAGTCCGCTCGTTTTTTTAAACCGCGAAGAGCCGCCTGAATCAGAAAGTGGTGCCCGATCGCACCACCGTCCCGGCGGCGATCAGAAGGGATGGGTTACCACGCTTCGATCCACGGGCGCAGGTCGAGCTCATGCGTCCAGGCGTCGCGTGGCTGCTGGTGCAGCATCCAGTAGGCATCCGCGATATGTTCCGGGTTGAGAATGCCTTCGCGGTCCTTCAGCGCGTAGCGTTCCGGGAAGTTCTCGCGGATGAATTCGGTATCGATGGCGCCGTCGATGATGGGATGCGCGACATGGATGCCCTGCGGCCCGAGTTCCTTGGCCATCGACTGCGCCAGCGCCCGCAGGCCGTGCTTGGCCCCGGCGAACGCCGAAAATCCGGCGCGCCCGCGCAGGCTGGCGGTCGCGCCGGTAAAGAAGATCGAGCCGCGGCCGCGCGGCAGCATCACGCGGGCGGCCTCGCGCCCCATCAGGAAGCCGGCAAAGCAGGCCATTTCCCATACCTTGTAGTACACGCGAGCGGTGGTATCGACGATATCGAAGCGGACATTGGCGCCGATATTGAAAATGGCGACCTCGATCGGCGCGATACTGGTTTCAATCTCCCGCACCAGCGCTGTCATTTCCTCCTCTTTGCGAGCGTCCGAACCGAAAGCATGAGCGACGCCGCCTTCGGCTTCGATCTGGGCGACCAGCGGGGCCAGCTTTTCGGCATTGCGGCGCGTGACGCAGGCGATATACCCCTCGCGCGCAAAACGCCGGGCGATGGCGCCGCCGGTTGCATCCCCGGCGCCGATCACGAGTACGGCTTTCCTGTCGGTCATGGCTGTCTCCTTTTAGCGATATTTTTTCGGAACAATGTGCTGCATTGCGGTTCATCATGGAAGAACAGCGGGCAGAGTCAACGAGAATTTTCTCGCTTATGTGCAGATTTGGGCGACATTGCGACCCGCATAACGGAATGATAGACTGCATTGCAGTTTAAAAACAAGGAGACACGCCGGATGAACGACCAAGCCACGCCGCCATGGCGCTATCGCCGCATCCATCAGGTCATCGCCCCATGGGTCGACCGCATCCCTGACGCCCCGGCACTCCGGGATCGCGCCCACATACTGACCTATGCCGAACTCGACGTGGCGGTCCGCGCCGCCGCCACGCAGCTTCGCCAGCTTGGCGTCGAGCCGGGCGACCGGCTGCTGCTCGTGGCAGAAAATTGTGCAGCGCTTGCGGTACTGGTGCTGGCCGCGAGCCAATGCGATGCCTGGGCCGTGGTGGTCAACGCCCGCTTGTCGGCGCGCGAAATCGATACGTTTATCGAGCATTCCGGCGCGCGCCGCACCTTGTATGCCGCGCAGGTGTCCAAGGATGCGAAGGCGCACGCCGCGCGCGCGGGGGCAACGATTTGCGCCTGGTCCCATATCGGAGAGCTGGCCGTGGGGCCGTTGAACCCCGACGCCCGCGCTGAGCCGGTCAGCGACGATCCGCAGGAACAGGTTGCCGCGATGATCTACACCTCCGGCACCTCCGGACAGCCCAAGGGGGTCATGCTGACGCATGCCAGCCTGCTGCATATGGCGGACCTCTCCAGCCAGCTACGCCGCCTGGGTCCCGCCGACACCGTCTATGGGGTCTTGCCAATGGCCCATGTGGTCGGGCTGTCGTCGCAACTGATCGGGTCGCTGGCCTGCGGCTGCTGCCTGCAGCTCGAAGAACGGTTCTCGCCCGAGGCGCTATGTGCCGTGCTGCAGGCGCGCAGGCTTTCCATACTGATCGGCGTGCCGGCGATGTATGCGCGGCTGCTGGACTGGTGTGCCCGCACTGGCACGTCCGTGGCGGATCACGGCCTGCGCATTCTGGGCACGGCGGGATCCCCCCTCACACCGGAGCTGAAGCAGGCCGTTGAAGCCGCGTTTGGCATGCCGCTGCAGAACGGCTACGGGCTCACGGAGATGTCGCCGACGGTGGCGCAGACACGGCTGGAGTCCCCGCGCGACGATTGCTCGGTCGGCCATCCGGTCCCGGGCGTGGAAATCCGAATCGTCGATCTTGCCGGCGGTGGCGATGTCAGCCCCGGCGAGGCCGGCGAATTGTGGGTCCGGGGCCCGAACCTGATGAAAGGCTATTACCGTGCCGAAGAGTTGACGCGCGCGGCCATCAATGCCGATGGTTGGTTCAATACCGGCGACATGGCGCGCCAGGGCGCCGACGGATCGCTCCATATCGTCGGACGGACCAAGGAGTTGATTATCTGTTCCGGCTTCAACGTTTATCCCGTCGAAGTCGAACAGGTACTAAACAGCCATCCGGCCATCGTGCAGTCGGCCGTGGTCGGGCGCCAGGTGGAGGGGAACGAGGAAGTGGTGGCTTTCGTGGAACTGGCTGCCGGCATCCCGCCGGAGCGTGACGCGCTGATTGCCTATCTGCGTGCCCGGCTGTCCCCGTACAAGATGCCGTCGGAGATTCGCGCCATGACACAACTGCCCGCGGCACCGACCGGAAAATTGCTCAAGCATGAAATCAAGCAGCTGGCCGCACGGCAGGCGGACGAACGGCAAATCGTTCTGTAGAAGACGAAAAAGGCAGGCAGCGGCGGCTGTGCTAATTTGTCCGGCTTGACCGGAATCCACCAGAGCAAAACGCGAGCGATACCTGGCATGACGGCCGCATCGCTCCCGGAGGCACAGACAGCATGGCAACAAGGAAAGACACCGAAGACAAGATCGCGTCCGTGAGCGAGTCCGAGATTGAGGATATCGCCGCGGATGAAAACCAGGACCGGCATTTCGTCACAGCGCTGGCGCGGGGACTTGAAGTGCTGAGCTGCTTTCGCAGCGGCGACAGTTTCCTGGCCAACCACGAGATTGCCGAACGCTGCGGCCTGCCCAAATCCACCGTTACCCGGCTGACCTACACGCTGACGAAGCTCGGTTACCTGCATCTTGTTCCCGATAGCGGCAAGTACCGCCTCGGTACCGCTACCGCCGCGCTGGGCAGTTCGATGCTGGTCAATCTCGACGTGCGCCAGGCGGCCCGGCCGTTTTTGCAGAGGCTTGCCGCCGAAAGCGGGGCCGTGGTCGCGCTGGCCACGCGCGACCGGCTTTCGATGCTCTACCTGGAATGCTGCCGCAGCACGTCGATCGTGACGCTGAGCCTGGACGTCGGCTCGCGCATTCCGCTGGGCACGACAGCGGCGGGCCGGGCATTGCTGGCGGCCCTGCCGGCGAGCGAGCGCGCCGACCTGATGGAGCGGATCCGCGACCTCGACGAAGCCAACTGGCCAGCCATCGAGCATGGCATCCTGCAGGCCGTCGAGGAATATCGCGGCACCCGCTGCGTCACCGCGGCGGGGAGTTGGGTCAAGGAGGTGCATGGCATCGCCACGCCGATATGGCCCGGCCGTGGCCTGCCGCCAATGGCGATCAGCGTGGCCGGTGCCGCGGGTTATTTTCCGGTGGCTCGGCTGCATGAAGAAATTCGTCCTAGGCTGCTCGAGACGGTTCGGGAAATCGAGCGCAGCCTGGGCCAGGCAGTCAGTGAGCCGCGTGCGCAACGGGCTGCGATGCGGTCTTCGCAATGAGCGGATGGCGCGGTGTCGCCTGGCCCGGCGAAAACAGGCTGTGGTAGCGTTGAGCCTTCCGACTTCACGCTGCCATGACCAACCTCGACGCCGACGCCCTGAAGCGGCTGGTTACCGTCACCATGCCGTTCGGGAAACACAAGGGCACGGTGATTGCCGACCTGCCTGGCAATTACCTGAACTGGTTTGCCCGCGAAGGCTTTCCGCCCGGACAGATCGGCGCGCTGCTGGCGCTGATGCACGAACTCGACCATAACGGGCTGGCCCATCTGCTCAAGCCATTGCGCGGACGGACATAGCACCGGATTCGCCAAATCCGCCGGAATCCGCGCAATCCCGGCTACCATTGCGCGCTTTCCCTAAAGGCGGTACGTCCCGAGGCCGTAGCATCTGCGGCGACCATCCGCTTCCAGTTCGTGCAATCCCTCGCCAGCCTCAATATGAAGAAGCTCACCCTGCTCTGCGCCGCTTTGTTGGCCTCCATTTCCGCCCACGCCGCCTCCCCTGCGTCGCAGCCAGAAGCGCCGGGCAACACCGCGGCACCGCTGGGACTGGAACTGGGCAAGGCCAGGTGCTCGCGCCTGGCGCCGCCCCAGAACCACGCCAGAACCGGCAAGTCCGAATGGGCCGGCGGCGACACGGTGGAACTCAAACACCTGGAGCGCTTCCAACTGCCCGGCCTCAGCCGCGTGACCCTGAACTGCGACGCGCAGGACACCGTGGCGCTGGTCACGATAACGTTCGACCGGTCGGTGATGGACGAGGTGCGCAAGAAGCTCGACGCCCGCTATGAAGCCAGGCGAAAGACCGAGGCCAATGCCGAGAACGGCTACGCAGAATGGGTGGCGGCCAATGGCAGCCTGGAGTTGCTCTACGGGCGCGACAGCAAGCACTTCACGGTGGCGTACTGGGCCAGGAATGCCAAGGCAAAGTATTTTGCGTATAGCGGAGCTGGCGGGCAGAAGCCGGCTGCGGTAACGCCGGCGGCGCAGCCTCAGGCGGCGCCGCTGTAGTGGGCCCACGCGGCACCGGTCACTGCTTCCAATTTCGGAAGCGTCTGACTTCAAGCGTAATCGCATGTCCCTTCATGGCGAGCAGCGCCGGGATCGAACAGACTGTTCGGCGTGCAAGACTAAACTGGCCGCGCGCAGGCTGGAAACGGTCTGGTTCGCGCCTTACGCCTTCACAGCCGCCGCGGTCCACGCGCGCACTTACCCCGCCTCGCCGTCGATGGCAAGGCTGGTAAATCACCGTTGCAAAATCGAACAGAATGTCAGAGGCCTCGGCGCTACAGTGACTGTTCACATGCCTGTAGGCGTTCTAGGAGGTACACGAATGAAGCAACATCTGGCGAAATCCCTGTTGATGGCTGGCGCAATGATCGCGTCCTACCCGCTGTTCGCGCAGCAGGCCCAGCCCATTCAGCCGACCCAGCCGATGACTCAGCCGATGCAATCCACCCAGCCGATGCAGTCGGCACAGCCGGTGCAATCCACCCAACCCATGCAGGCCATGCCTGGCGCAGCGCCGACGGCCCAGGGCACGATGCCGGCCGCACGCGACCCGTATGCGCAAGCTGGCGTACCGCCCGCGCAGCCGGGCATGGCGCCCGCACCCGCCGACCCGACGCTGTCCCGCAGCGCCGATCCGTCGCTGGACCCGGCCAACACGACGCTGCCTCCCGATGCGCTCGGCACGCGCCTGGGCCAACGCAGCGCCTTCCTCGACGGCGCCTGAGCGGCCGTCAGCTTTCCCGCGCGCTGTCTGATCACGACGGCTACGCCGGAGCGCAACGCCCGGCGGTAGCCGGACAGCGCGGTGCGCTGGTCCGCGCGTAGCGGACCGCGCCGACGGCGCCTCCGCGGCGGCTCGAGGGCCTGCGCCGCGCGCGAACAGTACAATGGCGGACGCCTTTGCGATTTGCCTTACCGAATTGCCTTTCCCGCCACCTGACCGTCCCGGCCCCCTCCTCGCCCATGTCCAACCTCATCGTCCACGGTGGCACGCCCCTGCGCGGCCGCATCATTCCCTCGGCCAACAAGAACGCGGTGCTGCCGGTGCTGTGCGCCACGCTGCTGACCGACCAGCCGCTGCGCCTGCATGCCGTGCCGGACATTACGGATGTCCGCAAAATCCTCGATATTTTCCGCACGCTGGGCAGTGACGTTCACCTGGACGACGCGACCGGCACGCTGGACCTGCACCATCGCGACACTGCGTTCGACCCCGCCGCGCACCGTCTGCCCGAGGAAATGCGCTCGTCGATCATGCTGGTGCCGCCGCTGCTGGCCCGGTTCGGCGTGGCGCGGCTCGAAGACAACGTCAAGGGCTGCACCCTGGGCGTGCGCGAGATCGATCCGCACGTCGACATCTTCCGCTCGTTCGGCGGCGAGGTGGAGCGCGCCAGCGGCTCGCTGCTGGTGCGCAGCAGCGAGCCGCTGAAGCCGACCCACCACTGGCTCGACTATGCCTCGGTGACCACCACAGAGAACTTCGTGCTATGCGCGGCCGCGGCGCAAGGCGAATCGACGCTGACCAACGCCGCCTCCGAGCCGCACGTGCAGGAGTTCTGCCGCTTCATGGCGATGATGGGCGCCGACATCGACGGCATCGGCACGTCGCGCCTGACGGTGCGCGGCGGCGCGCGGCTGCGCGGTGGCGAGTTCACTTTCGAGGAAGATTTTCACGAGATCACCACCTTCCTTGCGCTCGGCGCAATCACCGGCGGCGACGTGGTAGTGCGCAACAGCACGCCCGGCAACTTCCCGCTGATCGACCGCACCTTCGCCAAGTTCGGCGTGCAGGTGGTGCACGAAGACGGCTGGTCGCGCGCGCTGCGGCCCGGTCCGCTGAAGGTGCAGACGCCCTTCACCAGCAATGTGCTGACCAAGGTCGAGGCAGCGCCGTGGCCGTACTTCCCGGTCGACCTGCTGCCGATCTTCATCGCACTGGGCGTGCGCGCGCAGGGCAATGCGATGTTCTGGAACAAGATCTACGACGGCGCGCTCGGCTGGACCGGCGAGCTGTCGAAGTTCGGCGCCCATGTGTTCTCGTCCGACCCGCACCGGCTGATCACCTTCGGCGGCAATCCGCTGACGCCGGCGGTGGTCGAAAGCCCCTACATCATCCGGGTCGCGATCGCGCTGTTCATGGTGGCCGCCAGCATCGATGGCCGCTCCGAGATCCGCAACGCCACGCCGATCCGGCGCGCGCATCCGCGATTTGTGGAGAACCTGCGCAGCCTGGGGGTGCAGGTGGAGTGGACCAGCGAGGAATAAGCGGTCGCGCCGATTCTGCTGGTTGCGCGCTAGTACTGGTCCTGCCAGCACCGCTTGGCATAGCCCGGATGGATGACCGAGTTGGCCGCGAAGCGGCCGTGCGCCACCAGAATGGCGAACCGTGGCCAAGCTGACGCTGCAGGTGGCCGGCGTACCGGGCTGATGCCTATGGCGTGACGACGACGTTGCGGAATTGCTTGCGGGCGGCCGGCACATCCTTGCACACTCGCTCGCCGTACCGCAAGTCGCCGTCGTCACTGAGGATGCGGACAGCCGTCGTGCCCGGCAGCGCAAACAGGCCCTCGGGCTTCATGCCGGCGATGGCGTCCGTACCGAATGCCACGGGCGCATCCGTGCTGACGCCAGACCATCGGTACAGCGCAAACGTCCCATCGTCGGCCACCGGGCCGGCGGCGATCACGTATTCCTTGCCCACCCGCTCGATACCACGAATGCCTCGGCCCCCGAGGTCAATCAGGATCGGCGCGCGCGCGCGGCGGCCTTGCCCTTGATCACGGCAGGAGCGGCGGCACGCAGCCCGTGACCATCAAGAGCGTACCGGAAGGGGCTGCCGTCACGGTCACCAACCGTGCTGGCGAAAAGGTTCATAATGGCACCACCCCGGTAACGCTGACACTCAAGCGGGGTGCCGGTTACTTCAAGTCGGAAACGTATAAGCTCGAGGTCAAGAAGGAAGGTTACGAGCCGAAGCAATTGGACATCGTCAGCACAGTCAACGGCTGGTACATCGGGAACATTCTGTTTGGCGGCGTAATTGGCTTGCTGGCCGTTGACCCGGCTACAGGTGCTATGTATTCGTTCCCGGATTCCGTCAACGCGACGTTGAATGTTTCGGAGAAGACCGTCGCTGGTTCAGCGCAATCCTTGACGATCGTCTCGACGGAAAGCATGACGCCTGAAGCCATGAAGAATGCCCGCGAGGTCGTTGCGCCGAAGTAAATCGCTTCGCGCTGTTGTCCGGTAATGCCGGCCCAAGGTGGCCGGCATTTTTTGGAAATGGGGAGCGTCACCGGCGGGGCCTGCCGCACTGGGACATCAGTGCAGAAGCGCTCCGCCCGAATGCGCAGAGGCAGACTCGGATCGAAGGGCTGTTGGAGGTCGGAAAGAGCCGTTCGCTGGCGCGATGGCAAGGCGACCAAGGCAGCCGCATTACACTGCTACGAATGAGCTACCCTCCCCTGCAACCCCACCCCCAAAACCTCCTGACCTCTTATTTCTGGAGCGGCGACGCCATCCGCAGTCGGCGCGTAAGTGACATCGTGCTGTCAGGCACGGTCGACGTGCCAGAGCCGCCAGCGCGTCTGCTCGCGGATTGGGCCAGGGAGATATCGTCCCGCATGACCTTGGAACCCGGGGATGTTGAGGTGTTGCCTCTGGCACGAGCACGAGCACGCTGGCCGGACTACTCGCACTGCGTGCAGGCAGTGTCGGATTGGACAAGCACGCTTGGACTGCCCGGAGTACTTGCCTCCAGTGACGTCGCTCTCATGGCTTGCCGCGGCGCGAGGTATCACCATGACGGAGAGCAGTACGGCGGTGCGGCCTTCTGCAATCTCTTCCTGAGCGAGGACAAGGGGCAGGACGTACACTTTCCGTCGTTGGATCTTCGCATCCCCCTGACCCGAGGTTCGGTTCTTATATTCGATACCTGCCAGCCTCATGGGGTCATTCAACGCGGCAGCAGCGGTTTTGATGTGGCCGACTTCCCCCCCGACCAGGATTGCACGCAGCTATTCCTGACCTGGGAGCTTCCCATTGAGGATGTCCATGTCACGCAGATGCTCAATGTCGCCTTCGACATTGACCTTTCGACCTCGCCGGAGGTGCATGAGGAGCAAGTCCGGCTGAATGATGAAAGGGTCAGCGTGCGTCACGAGTCAGGTCGGTGGCACCGGGCTGACTAACGTATTCGGCACAACTTCTGGCCGGGCTCTCCATAACAAAGGAAAAAAGACCGGACCGCCCAGGTCCGGCCCTGCTCCCACAAATCCAGCCGCCGCCTACACCGTCGCCGCGGCCCGTTGCCGCGCCACCTCCGCCTGCGGCGCGTTCGCGGTATCCGCGTGCAGCGTGAAATCGAAGCGGATCATGGCAAACGGCTTATCCACGCCGGCCGCATCCATTGCAGCCTTGTCGCTGACGCGCGTGACCGGCGGCACAAGCCCTTCGCGCGTGGCGAACGCAAAGTCGTCCCACAGGTATGGGTCACCGTCGATGTTGATCTGCGTGGTCAGCTTGCGGTGCCGCGGTGCCGATACGAAGAAATGGATATGCGCGGGGCGGGT
Organism: Cupriavidus necator; assembly: GCF_040578825.1. Taxonomy (GTDB): domain Bacteria; phylum Pseudomonadota; class Gammaproteobacteria; order Burkholderiales; family Burkholderiaceae; genus Cupriavidus; species Cupriavidus necator_E. Next base: position 37,277 of record NZ_JBEFLI010000028.1, read on the forward strand.
GCCGTGGCGGTCGAGCAGCTTGAGCAGGCGGTCGGTCGCGCCGTTGGGCGGCACGCTGTAGCCCACCGGCATGATGCTGCGGAAGCGGTAGCGCCCTTCACTGTCGGTCACGATGCTGCGGCGCAGGTTGAAGGCGCTTTGCGTCGGGTCGAAGTATGAGTAGTTCCCCATCGAGTTGGCGTGCCAGACTTCCACCACGGCATTCGCCAGCGGTTTGCCGGCGCTGTCCTTTACCTGCCCTTCCATCACCAGCAGTTCGCCCTCATCGGTACCGTCGTCGAGCCGCGCCTCGCCTTGTGCCACCGGTGCGCCGGCCACATAGAGCGGGCCTTCGATGGTGCGGGGCGTGCCGCCCGCGATGCCGGCCCTGGCCTCGGCCTCGTCCATGCGCAGGTCCAGGAAGTGGTCGAAGCCCAGCCCCGGCGCGATCAGCCCGAGCTCGCCCAGGCGCCCGGCTTCGGCCAGGTAGTTCAGGCCGGACCAGAACTCTTCCGGCTGGATGTCGAGGTCTTCGATCATGTAGAACATGTCGCGCACCATGCGATGCACGATGGCGGCGATACGCGGATTGGCGTGCTGGCCGGTGGATGCCTCGATGCGGTTCAGCACGGCGTCGATCTGGATCTTGTCCATGGTTGTCTCCTTGTGTGGGAAGGCTTCAGAGTGAGCGGAACAGCGGACTGCGGGTGGCCTGGCTGGCATCGGCTGCCGACAGGAACTTCTCGGTGAAGATGTCTTTCTCGAACAGGCGCCCCTGCATCAGCGCGGCAATGCACGATTCGATCATCGGCGGCGGACCGCACAGGTAGGCGCGCCAGCCGCGGAAGTCTTGGCCGAAATAACGCGTGGCGACTTCATGCACATAGCCGCGTTCTCCGGCCCATGCGCTTTGCTGTGGCTCGGCCGACAGCACGGGCAGGTAGGTGAAGTGGTCATACTGCGCGGCCAGTGCCGCGAAGGCGTCGCGGTAATAGAGTTCGTCGACGGTACGCGCGCCTTGTACCAACACGATCTGGCGGGTATCGCCCGCTTCCAGCAAATCCAGGATCATCGAGCGCGGACTGGACAATCCCGATCCGCCCGCCATGAACAGCACCGGCCGCGGATCGCTCTTGCGCACGAAGAAGCGGCCGAGCGGGCCGGAAAGCTGCAGACGCTCGCCGACGGCCAGTTGCTCATGCACATAGGTGGTCGCGCTGCCGCCCGGCACCAGCCGGATGTTCAGCTCGATCTCGTCCGCCGACGGCGCCGAGGCAATCGAGAACGCGCGCGGCGTGGCTTCGCGCCCGATCCAGACATTGACGTACTGCCCCGGCTGGAAGCGCAGCGCCTCGGCGCCTTCCACGCGCAGGAAGACGCCCTTGATGGTCGGCGTCAGCGCTTCGATGCGCGTCACCTCGGCGGTGAAGTCCATCAGCGGCAGGCATTGCGCGTCGGGCTCCGGTTCGATGTCGGCCTCGATCGTCAGGTCGGACATCGGCGTGGCGCAGCAGGCCAGGCATTTGGCCTCTTCACGCTCGAAGTCCATCAGGGCGAACGGCGACGCCTCGCCGTGCTCGATCTCGCCGTCCAGCGTCTGCACCTTGCAGGTCCCGCACAGCCCGTGGCCACACGCATGGGGCAGCCACACGCCGGCGCGCAGGCAGGCGTCGAGAACGGTCTGGCCTTCGGCGATGTCGATGGTCTGCCCGAGCGGTTCGATGGTCAGTTGGTAGCTCATGACAACCTCCTTGCAGCAGTGTTCAGTTGTACGACCCGGCGATACCGGTCAGCCCCGGTGTGCGCAGGCGCAGCAGCGACTTGTGGCCCAGGCCGTTGTCAGCAAGGCTGCGTTCTGGGTCGGGGGTGAACGGGGTATCGCCCCGCAGCCACTGGACCTGCATCCAGTCGATCCGCGCCCCCTCCGGATGCGCGCCCAGCAACGGCGCAATGACCTCGGCAAGCAATGCGCCGAACGGCATATCGGGCGGCAGCGGCAGCGTGAACGGGCTGCAGAACAGCCGATGCTGGTCCCAGCCGAAGTACACGAGCTGGTTGCCGTGAAAGTTCTCGACGCGGTCGCGGACTTCGCCCGCATAACCCGGTTCCAATGCGATGACTGGCATGTTCCTGTCTCCTTACGATGCGTTGCCGGTGTCGCCGGTGTTGCCGGTCCAGCGCTGCCAGTTCGCGCGATCGGGCGAATCGGCATAGTCGCCACGGTCTTCCGGCTTGAGGTGGTACCAGTCGAGGACTTCCGGCAGCTTGGCGCCGCCGCAGTTGCCCTGGAAGATCTGGTGGACCGGCAGCCATGCCTGCACGTACTTCTCGGGCTCGTCCTGGAAGATGTCGCGGCAGCCGTCCGAGCAGAAGTGGTAGTGCTCGCCGTCATGCTCGGCATGCCGGTAGCAGATCTGCGTCGGGTCGTCTGGCTCCGTGAATGCCATCGGGATCTGGCACACCTGGCACAGCATCGGCAGGCCGGGGTTGGTCCAGCGCTGGCCCGCCTGCTGTTGCTGCTTCCAGTAATCGAAACGCGGGCGGTAGTGCTGGTCGAAGCTGTCCGGATACTTCTGTGCCAGCCACTGCATTTCCGGCGCATCGGGCACCCAGGTGTGGATGGCGGCGGCGTGGTTGAAGTTGTAGAAGATCGACCAGGCGATATGCGACAGGTGGTCCTTTTCCTTCGCGGCCTGCTCGTGGTACTTCGGCATGCGGATGCCATAGCGCGCCAGATCGGCAAACAGCGCGCCGCCGTTCTGCTCGAAGTAGATCTCCCACGCTTCCTTCCAGCTCATCACGCGCTTGGGCAGCATGTAGTCCATCATCATCGCCACCAGCGTCAGCAGCCGGTAGCCGCGCCAGAACCACTTGTCGATCCACTTCTGGATGATGGGCCGGTTGGCGGGATCCTGTTCGAGCATGAACTTGACCACTTCCAGACCCAGCGTCATGTGGCGCGATTCGTCGGACTGTGCGGAGAAGCCGAACGTCACCGTCGCCATGTCGCCGTTGTAGGCGGCGCCCGACATGAACGGCATGAACAGAAGATTGGTCAGCACATATTCGAACGAGAACGAGATCGCCGTGATGAACTCGAACGGTCCCGCCGTCATCGCATCCTCGAAGTACGACTTCGGCACCGACAGGTACCAGAGCCGGTCATGCAGGTGGCGCCAGTCGGAAAAGCCATTGAAGAACTTGTTGTAGTGGCTGATCGTGTGGATCTGCGTCTGGCAGTGGCGCAGCTCGTCGATCGACTGCATCTGGCACGCCACGCGCGCACCGACGCCGCGCAGGTTGCGGCCAGCCAGCGCGAAACCGCGGTGTGCCGCGTATTCCAGCGGTGATACACCGGTCAGGAACAGCTTCAGCGCATTGACGTAGCGCGCATCGGTAACGTTGAGCTGGCCGTTGTTCTGCTGGAACGCATCAATGATCGCGTAGAGCTTGCGCTCCTTCTCCGACTGGAATTTCCAGTACGCGTCCATGGTCAGCCGGAACGGGTCTTCCCAGCCGTTCCAGTCGTGGATCACGATGCCTTCGAACTTGTCGTGCGGAAACACCTTGTCCATCGGCTGGTAAGTGGTGTCCCAGCCGAGGTCGCGGGTCAGGACAGCGTATTTCTCCTTGAGCGAAAGTTTCGGCTTGCTTGCGGGGCGCGTGGCGGTAGCGGTTGTCATGGCTTGTCTCCTGTGCATTCGGTTTGGCTTAGCGCCACGCCAGTACGAACTGGTCTTCGGTTTCGTCGATATTGCCGGCCAGCGAGATCAGGCCGAGCTGCAGTTCCTGCACGTCCCAGGGACGGCCGATGCGCTCTTCCACGCTGGCGCGGCGGATTTCCAGCCGTCCCGGCGCGTCGATCTTGACCATGGCCGGGTAGTGGTGGACGGTGGCGTGCGGGTTGTCGGCTTCAATGGCGTCGATCACAGGGCGCATGTCGTCGTTGGCCTGCAGGGCGATGAATACGATGGCGTCGCTCATGGTGTGCTCCGATATTGGCGTGCCAGGCCGATTCCGCCCAGGCGCTTGCCGAGGGCATCCACTGTCTTGGCAAGTTCGGCGTCGGCGTCGGCGCCGAACAGCTTGTGCGCCAGCGGACTCAGCGCGTGCGTGCAGCGGTCGAGCCAGCCGTAGGCAAACTCACCGATGACTGCCGCGTTCTGCGCGCTTTCCTGTGCGGCGGTTTTCACCGTGGCGTCGACCCAGCGCGCGGTTTCGGCATACCAGGCGCTCATGAAGTCGGTAACAAGCGAAAACGCCGGACTGGCCGATGACAGGCGTGCGTCGAACTGCTGGTAGACCAGCGGATAGAGCAGGCCGTCGAGCACCAGGTTTTGCGCGACGTGCAACTCGAACCAGTCGTCGCGCACCATCAGGTCTTCCACGGCATGGCGCAGCGGCTGCCAGGCCATGTCTTCCAGCCACGCGGTCTTGGCCTGGTCCACCGCTTCCTTGTCGCCGATCAGCAGGCCGATGCGCGTCAGGTACTGCGCAATCGCCAGCCGGTCCATCGTGTGGTACATCGCCGCCTGCGTGATGGCCGAGCCGAAGCCATAGCCGGTGATCGACGCATTGCTCATATTGGCCGCCCATTCGACATGGCGCAGCGGCACCACGCCGGTAGTCAGCAGTTCGCGCACCTCGGTCGGCAGCGTGCTCAGCAGGCCGCGCTTGTCGACGAACTCAACGTTCTTCTCCATCGTCTCCTGCTGGCGCGCACGGGCGTTGACGTAGCTGCCGTAGAAGAACTGGCGCGGGTCCTTGAGCGCGTACCAGTCCTGCATCGTCACGCGCGTGCGGCGCGCGTCGTAGAGCTCGTACTGCGGCTGCCACAGCGGCCGGTAGTGGAAGCTGGTGACCGGCTGCAGGTCGTACATCGCCTCCTGGTAGCGTGTGGCGGGCTTGTCAGCGCCGAGCCGGCGCGCGATATGCGCGAAGGTCTGCCGTATCGGCGTGACGCTGCCGTCGGTCCGGATATCGATTTGCATGGTGGGGTCTCCTGGTCTTGTAGGAATTCAAAGGCTGTTGGCGTGCTCGTCTCTGCCGAGCGCGGGCGCGGACGACGGGCATACGGCCGGCAGTTCGTCCGCCGACTGATCGATGCAGAACTGACGGAACTGCGCAGGCGGCATGACCAGCTCCACGAATATCTCCGGGTCGCCGATCGAGAACTCGAACGCGACCCAGCGCTCGTCACGCTCGGTCACGCGCACATAGCGCTGGTCCTGCCGGGGTCGTTGCGGCGTGGGGTGCCGGGGTGGTTCCATCTCTCGCTCCTGTTGCGGCGCACATCGGTGGTTGGGCGCGTCTTGCGTGGGAAGTCAGGTGCGGGATCTATAGCGAGCGGCGTGCCATGCGGGGCAAACCGTTACCGGACAAGCCTTGGCGGGAAATCGGCAGGCCTTGCGGGCGCCAGCCTGCTTGATGATTTGATGAGGTGATTCAAGCCGATTTGATCAAATGATCAAATCCCCGGACGCTGCGCTGCAGCATCGGTGCAGCGGCGCCTGATGCCCTTATCCGGGGTTGCGGATTGCCGTGCTAGGCTACGCGCATAAACGAGGCGCAAAGCCCGCGGAATCTGGAGGAACAGCATGACAACGCCCCCAAAGCAGCAGCAAGAGCCGTTTGACCTGGCCTCGCTGCTGACGATCGACGCCAAGGCCGCACAGATCCGCCTGGGCGAATCGCGCATGGTGCTGATGCACACGGAAGCGCTGAGCTACCTGCGCAAGGAAATCCTCGATACGCTGGGCGTGGAGCGCGGCAAGGGCCTGTTGATCCGCATGGGCTATGCGCAAGGCATGCGCGATGCGGAAATGGTCAAGCGCGAGCGCAGTGAAGAGCTGGCCCGTTCGCCTAACGACGCCTTCCTGTGGGGGCCGCAACTCCATATGCTCGAAGGCGTGACCCGCGTAGACCCGGTGCGTCTGGAAATCGACCGCGCCACCGGGCACTTCTACGGCGAATTCCTCTGGCAGGATTCCTGGGAGGGCGAGGCGCCGGTGATGGAGGCATTGCCGCGCGAGGAAGCCGGATGCTGGGTGCAGCTGGGCTACGCCTCAGGCTACAGCAGCACGTTCATGGACCGCCTGGTCATCTACAAGGAAACCGAATGCCAGCGGCGCGGGGACGATCTGTGCCGCATCGTCGGCAAGCCCGCCGAAGTGTGGAATGACCCCGAGTACCTGAAGTACTTCGAGCCCGACTCCGTCATCAGCGATCTGCTCACGTTGCAGCACGAGGTCAGCACGCTGCGCGAGACGCTGTGCGGCGCCAACCAGGGCAACCTGATCGGCCAGTCGCCGGCGTTTCGCGAGGCGTTCAACCTGCTGTCGGCCGCGGCCGACAGCCACATTACTGTGTTGCTGACCGGCGAGACCGGCGCCGGCAAAGAGATGTTCGCCCGCTGGCTCCATGACCACGGCCCGCGCAGCGAGCAGCCGTTTATCGCGGTCAATTGCGCGGCGATCCCGCACGAGCTGATCGAATCGGAGCTGTTCGGCGTGGAGAAAGGCGCTTACACCGGCGCGCAGCAGACACGCCCGGGCCGTTTCGAGCGCGCCCACGGCGGCACGCTGTTTCTGGACGAGGTCGGCGACCTGCCGCTGGCCGCGCAGGTCAAGCTGCTGCGCGTGCTGCAGAACAACGAGATCGAACGGCTCGGCGGCGTGACGCCACGCAAGGTCAATGTGCGGCTGATCGCGGCAACCAACGTCAACCTGGCGCAGGCGATCAGGCAGGGACAGTTTCGGGCCGACCTGTTCTACCGCATCAGCACCTATCCGGTCCCGATCCCGGCACTGCGCGAGCGCAAGGAAGACATTGCCGAGCTGGCGCAGGCATTTATCCAGCGCTTCAACGCGCTGTACCAGAAGCAGGTGCGCGGGCTGACCTCGCGGGCGCGCGATGCACTGATCCAGTATCCGTGGCCAGGCAACATTCGCGAACTCGAGAACATGATCGAGCGTGGCGTGCTGCTGGCGCCCGCCACCGGGATCATCGACGTGGCGCACCTGTTCGCCAGCCAGCAGGCCGCGGGGTGTCCGGAGCCGAGCGAAGATGCCGACGCACTGATCGAGAAACTGCTCAACCAGCAGGTCTCGCTGCCGCAGATCGAGGCAAAGCTGATGGAGCTGGCGATCGCCACCACGCGCGGCAATCTGTCTTCGGCGGCGCGGATGCTGGGGATTACACGGCCACAGCTTGCCTATCGCCTGAAGAAATAGCGCGATGGCAATGCGCGCCGGTTGCGGCGGAGTCGCGACGCGGCGTGGTTGCGTCCGCAGGCGGCAGCTATTCGCTGCGTGGCTTCCCCGTTGATCCCCGCACGATCAACTGCGGCGTCAGTTCCACCGTCACCGCGTCCGACCCCGGCTTGTCGATCTTGCGCAGCAGCAGCCGCGCCGCTTCCTCGCCCATCTCGTGCACCGCGATCCGCACCGTGGTCAGCGGCGGCGTCAGCGCGTCGACAAAGGGCATGTCGTTGTGGCCGACGACGGAAACGTCGTCAGGACAGCGCAGGCCCTGCTCGCGCAGGTAGTCGTAGCAGCCCATCGCCACCAGGTCATTGCCGGCGGCGATGGCGGTCACCTCCGGGAAGGCGTCAAAGAGCTGCGCGCAGGCGCTGCGGCCGGCTTCGCGCGAATAGCTGGCGGCTTCCACGACCTGCCATTCGCCGCGCCGCAGCCGGTGGCGCCTGACCGCCTGCATAAAGCCCTCGCGGCGCAGGAAGCCGGTGGACAGCGACGCCGGGCCGGCGATATGGCCGATGCGGCGATGACCCAGCGCAAACAAGTGGTCGACCGTCAGCCGCATGGCCAGCAGGTTGTCGCTGACCACGCACGAGACCCGGCCGGTGCCTTCGCCGCGGTTGACCGTGACCACGGGGATATGCTGCTTCAGGCAGTAGTCGAGGATGGGATCGTCGCGTTCGGCCGTGGCGAGTACCAGCCCTTCGACCTGCCTGCCCAGCATCTGGTCGATCACAAAGCGCTGGCGGCTCTTGTCGGTACCGGCGTTGACGACGATCGGCACATAGCCTTGCTGCGCCAGCACGGATTCGATCCCCGCGAGGATCGGCGGGAACACGGGGTTGGCAATATCCGGCAGCACCACGCCGACCAGCCCGGAGCGCTGGGTGCGCAACCCGGCCGCGATGCGGTTGGGGCGGAAGCCGCGCGCCTCGGCTACCTCCAGGATGCGGGCCGCCACCTCTTCCGCCACCAGGTGCCGCGTGGCCGGGTTCATCACTCGCGAGACGGTCGAGTAATGCACGTCGATCTCGGCAGCCAGGTCTTTGAGGGTGAGGCGCTTGCGCTCGGGCATGGCGGCAGGGGTAGCGGCGGATCGCCGTGAAGGACAGGAATGCGCCATTTTAAGCCAGCCGCTCTCTTGCGCCGCCGCGGCCCTGCCATCCGCGCCGGCACGCCGTGCCAACGCCTGCCGCTATTGCCCCGGCGTGGCTCCGGATTGCCTGACCACCGGTGCCAGCTTGCCGATCTCCGACTGGATATAGGCGGCGAATTCCTGCGGCGACGAGCGCCTGGGCTCGGCGCCCTGCGCGGCCAGGCGCTCGCGCACGTCGGGCGCGGCCAGGGCCTTGCCGATCTCGGCATTGAGCGCATCGACAATCTCCTTCGGCGTGCCCGCGGGCGCCAGGATGCCGAACCACGAGTCGAACGCGTAGCCGGGGTACCCAGACTCCGCCACCGTCGGAATATCCGGCAACGCGCTGGCCCGCCTGGCGGTGGTGACCGCCAGCGCGCGCAGCTTGCCCTGCCTGACGAAAGGCATTGCCGATACCGTGGGCGCGAACATCATGTCGCCGCGGCCGGCCATCACGTCAGTCAGCGCTTCGCCCGTCCCCTTGTACGGGATATGGACGATGTCGATGCCCGCCTGGATCCTGAACATCTCGCCGCTCAGGTGGGTGGAGCTGCCGGAGCCGGCCGAGTCGAAGTTGAGCGCACCCGGCGTCGCCTTGGCGGCCGCCACCACGTCGCGCACCGACTTGTACTTGCTGGCGGCGTTGACCACCAGCACGTTGGGCACCGTCGCCACCATCGAGACCGGCGTGAAGTCCTTTACCGTGTCATAGGCGAGCCTGGGGTACAGCGTGGCATTGATGGCATGGCCTACCGACACCAGGATCAGCGTGTAGCCGTCCGGCGCCGCCTTGGCCACGCCGGTGGCGCCGACCGTGCCGCCCGCGCCGGGCCGGTTGTCGACGATCACCTGGTAGGTGCCGCCCTCGCCCATCTTGGTGCCGATGATGCGCGCCAGGATATCGGTGGCGCTGCCCGCCGAGAACGGCACCACCAGCCGGATCGGCTTGGTCGGGTACTGCGGTTGCGCGTTGGCGACGGGTGCGGCCGCCAGCATCAACGAAGACGTCAGGAACAGCACGGTGCGTTGGATGGATCGGATCATTCTTTGTCTCCTCACTGCCGGAACGAGCGCGGGTGCCGCGCTCAGAAGAAATGCCGCATGCCGAGCGCAACGGTCTGCGGGTCGGCGCCGGCGCTGACGCCAAGCTCATTGATGGCGAAGTCGTAGACCGCATTGCGCTTGTTGTTGATGCGGCTGTAGTACGCGAACAGCGCGGTGCGTTTGGACAGCGGATAGTCGTAGCCGACCGTCACCTGCGTGGCGCCCGTCTCCCCGCCGCTGCGGAAGAAGCCCACGGTTTCCGTGGCATCGCCGGCGCCATTGCCGGCCAGCGCAAAGCCGATGCGCACGCTGCCCGGTCCCAGCTTCTGCACCAGCGACGCGTAATAGCCGTTGCGCGTCAGGTCGCCGGTCGCGGTGCGGTAATGCAGCCGTTCATAGAGCAGCGCGACGGTGGTGCTCGGGAACTTGTACGAGACGCCCGCCTTCATCGCATCGTCGTTGCGGCCGGCGGCCTGGTAGTGCTGATGGACTTCATAGGCGAGCGCGATATTGAGCGGGCCGTTGTCGTAAGCGGCGGAGAACGAATACAGCCCCGGATTGCGCGGTACGCTGGTCTTCTCCTCGTTGACGCCCCACGCGGCCGCGCCGCTGAACCCCGCCAGCGACGGCGTCTTGTAGACGAGCAGGTTCTTCTGCCGGCGGTCGAAGGAGCTGGTGTCCTGCACGTTGTCCGAGCTCGACGCCGAGCCATTGCCGATCAGCGCCATATAGCCCGCGGTGGTCGGGTAGTACGGGTCGTACGCCAGCGTCGATTCGGTATAGGGGGTCTGCCAGTGCCCCATGAACAGCGTGCCGGCCTTCCCCTGCAGCCCGATGCGCGAGTTGCGGCCCGCGACCTGGCCCTGGCCGGTGTCGAGCGAAAGATTGCTTTCGATCTGCCAGATCGCCTTCAGGCTGCCGCCCAGCGCCTCTTCGCCGCGCATGCCGAACACCGAGCGGTTGTTGGTCAGCCGGCCGGTGCCGCCGAGCTGCGTGCCGTCGGTGGCGGTGTTGGCGCGGGAGTATTCCAGCGCCGTATTGAGGCGCCCGTACAGCGTCACTGAAGACTGCGCGGCCGCCTCGCCGGCCCAGCCGGCGGCGGCCGTGGCCAGCAGCAGCGCGCTGCTTCGCCTTGAAACGGATGTCATTTTGTCTCCCCTGTCTGTTGTGGTGGTCTTGTTGTGGAATGGGCCAGCGGCGATTCCTCGCGGTATTGCAATCGTTTGCAAACCCGGCCCGAAAAATCAGCCCCTGGGGTACGGCATCGCCAGCAACAACAGCGCCGGACGATTGGACGGGTTGGATACCTGCCGCGCCTCGCCCGGCGCGAGCCGCACCGAATCGAACTGGCCCAGCGTCACGGCATCTTCCGGCGTGCGGATGCAGACCTCGCCTTCGAGCACGACATAGTGCTTTTCCACGGCCGAGGCATCCATCGACGTATGGCCGCCCGGCAGCAGCACCGACACCCCCAGCCACAAGGCGTCCGAGGGTCCGGCTTCATGCCCCTGCAGCCGCAGGCAATGCATGCCTTCGTGGTTGGCCGGGAAGTAGGCCGGCGCCTGTGCAAAGCGGGTCGTGTTCATGGCTTGAGCACCACGCGTTCGGTTGCTCCCTGCAGCACGGCGCGATAGGCGTCCTTGGCGTGCGCGAGCGGATAGATATGATTGGCCAGCACGGGAAAGGGCCGCAGCTCGCCGGTGGCGAACATCGGCGCGAGCTGGTCGAGGATGCGCGCGCAGGCGCCGCTGTCGAGGGCCAGCGTATCGATGCCCACGTAGGTATGCTGGCCGCGGTAGAACGCGAAGATGTCGAACGGCACCGGCTTCTCGATGGTCGAGATCAGGATCTGCGTCGCGCCGACTGCCATCGCCTGGTTGGCCTGCTCGAAGTACGGGCTGCCGACGGTGTTGTAGACGATATCGGCACCATGGCCATCGGTCTCGTCGCGCACCACGGCGGCGATCGATTCACGGCTGGCATCGATCATGCGCACCTCGCCGCTGGCATGGCCGCGGTAGTTTTCCGCGGTGCGCTCGACGGCAAAGACGCGCGCACCCAACGCCGTGGCGATCTGGATGGTGGCCTGCCCGACCTTGCCGTTGCCGCCGCACACCAGCACCGTGCTGCCGGCCCGCGGCATGCCCGCACGGCGCAGGCCTTCGTAGGCGGTGATAAAGGGCACGCCCACGGCGCCGGCTTCCAGCAGCGACAGCGACGCCGGCTTGGCCCGCACCGACGCGGCGTCGATGCGCAGGTACTTGCCATGGGTGCCGTCGCGGCGGATGCCCAGCTCACCGCCGCTGCCCCATACCTGCAGGCCCAGCAGGCTCGACGGGCCATCGATCACCAGCCCGGCATAGTCGCGGCCCGGCGTGCGCGGCCAGATCGCGTGCGGCATCAGGCCGAGGGTTGCCTTGACGTCGCTCGGGTTGACCCCGGCACTGGCGACTTCAATGATGCATTGGTCCGCGGCCGCATCCGGGCGCGGCACGCCGAGCAGCTCGAGCTGCAGGGCATCGATATCGGGGGCTTTCTGGCTGACGCGGATGGTGTTCATGGTGTTTTCCATTGGGATGTCTCGATGTGGGTGGGCTGGCATGGGCCCGGGCTGCATTCAGCTTTCACGCAGGCCGAGCGTGCGGCGCGCATCGGCCGGCGAGGCGATCTCGCCGCCGAGCGACCTGACGATATCGCGCGCCTTGGCCACCAGTGCGGCATTGCTCGGCGCGAGCACGCCCTTTTCCAGGTAGATGTTGTCTTCCAGCCCGACGCGCACATGGCCGCCGGCAAGCCACGCCTGCGCCACGATCGGGAACTCGGCGCGGCCGATGCCGAAGGCCGACCAGTGCGCGCCGGCGGGCAGCATGTTGCGGGCATAGAAGATGGTTTCCGGCGTGGGCGCGAAGCCGTACTTGACGCCCAGCACGAAGGTCCACAGGCCGGGGCCATCCAGCACGCCCTCGCGAATCAGGTCGAGCGCCATGTTGAGGTCGCCTGAATCGAAGATTTCCAGCTCGGGCATCACGCCGGCGGCACGGATTGCCGCAGCCATCTTCCGCACGTTGGCGGGCGTATTGATCACCACGTCGCCGCCGGAATTCATGGTGTTCAGGTCGAGCGAGCACACGTCGGGGCGCAGTGCGGTGATATGTTCGACCCGTTTGGACGGATGCAGCAGCGTGGTGCCGGGCGCCGCCACGCGCGGCTCGTCCTCGCTCGGCACGAAGCGGCCGCCGGGACCGGTGGTGAGATTGATGATCAGCGCGCGGTTGCGCTGGCGGATGCGGTCGATGACATCGGCGTAGTAGTCGAGCGACATCGACGGGCGGCCCGTTTCAGGGTCGCGCACGTGAATATGGGCGGCGGCAGCGCCGGCCTCTGCTGCTTCCAGCGCGGCGTCGGCGATCTGCGCCGGCGTGACCGGCAGGCCGGGATGCTGGTCGGGGGTGACGATATTGCCGGTCACCGCGCAGGTGATGATGGTCTTGCGTGCGTGCATGAGCGAAGGGTGGTGATGGAAAGTGAGGACCGTGGCTTATCCGAGCTGGCGGCCGCCGTCGACGACGATGGTGGTGCCCGTGGCAAAGCGCAGCGAGGTGGCGCACGCGGCGATGGCATCGGCCACGTCCTGCGCCGTGCCGATGCGCCGGAGCGGCGTCGAGGTTGCGGCGCGCTCGTTGAAGCTGCTGTCGCGCCCGGGAACGAACGCGGTATCGACCACGCCCGGCGAAACGTTCAGCACGCGGATCTGCGGCGCCAGCGCGCGCCCCAGCGACATCGCCATGACATCCAGCCCGGCCTTGGCGGCGCAGTACGCGACGTTGCTGCCTTGCCCGGTGCGGCCGGCGATGGAGCCGACATTGACCACCAGCCCGTCGCCATTGGCGCGCAGGTGCGGGGCGAAAGCGCGGATCGCCGCGAACTGGCCGCGCCAGTTGACCGCGAACAGTTCGTCGATCAGCGCATCGTCAAGCGCATCGAGATCCGCGTGCGGGATCGCAAGCGTGAAGCCGGCGGTGTTGACCAGGATATCGACGCGCCCATAGTGGTGGCTGGCCTCGTCGGCCAGCGCGCGCAGCGAGGCGCTGTCGCCGACCTCGGCCACCGCGGCCAGATGGTTGCCGGCCGGCAATGCCGCCGCGGCGCTGGCAGCCTTGTCTGCATCACGCCCGGTCAGCACGATGCTGGCGCCAAGACGGGCCAGCGTTTCACCGGCGGCAAAACCGATGCCGCCGGTGCCGCCGAGGATCACGGCAACCTTGCCGGAAAGAGAAATTGCGCTCATGGTTTTCGATGTCGGATTGCGTAGGGATGGCGTGGGGATTGCGTGGAAGGAGATCGTTTGAGCCGTCAGTCGATCGGCGGCTTCGGGAAGGTCTGCTGGCCCGGCTCCAGCGTGAAATCGAACTGCAGCGTGTAGAACGGCGCCGGCACGTCGCCCCAGTCGCTGCGGCCGTGGTCGTGCAGCCGCAGGTTGCCGACCAGTAGCCGGTGCACGCCGAACGTGACATCGGATTCGAGCTGTTCCGGCTCGTCGGCGAACACCTGGGTCACGAGCGTGCGGTAGCCCGGCGCCGCGACGATGAAGTGGATATGCGCCGGCCGGTACGGATGGCGCTGTTGCGCGGCCAGCAGCGTGCCCACCGGTCCGTCGGTCGGCACCGGATAGCCGGCCGGGCGCACCGTGCGGAAGTGGTAGTTGCCCTGCACATCGGTGTGGAAGCAGCCGCGCAGGTTGCGGTCTGGCTGGCTCGGATCCTGGTTGTCGTACAGGCCCACCGGCGATGCCTGCCAGATCTCGACCAGCGCGCCGGGCAAGGGCGTGCCGTCGGTGGCGCGCACGGTGCCGCTGACCAGCAGCGGCAGGCCCGGGGCGTCGTCCTGCACCACGCAGTCGCCGCAGGCATAGCGCGGCGCGTTGGCGCGATAGAACGGGCCAAGCAGCGCACCGGGCGTGCGGCCGTCCCGGGTGCTGTTGTTCATCACGGTCACGAGCGTCGACAGCCCCAGCACGTCGGCGGCCAGCACCACTTCGTTGTGGCTGGCATGCGTGGCGTGGCCAAGGCTGGCCAGGAATTCCAGCGCGAACTCGAACTCGGCATCGCTTAGCCGCACCTCGCGCAGGAAGTCATGCAGGTGCCGCACCAGCGCGCCCATGACGGCACGCAGGCGGGGGTCGGCAGTGTTCGCCATGGCGGCTTCGACGATGCGGGTGACCGAGTGCTCATCCTCGATCAGTACCGGACGCGCGGCTGCGGATGCTGGTTGTCGCTCAAGGGAAGTTTCCATGTTTCGGGCCTTATTGCAAACGTTTGCAGAACGCTTTGCATTATCGGCGCTGCAAACGTTTGGTCAAGCGGGATTTGCCGACCGACGCGGCCAGCCCGGTCCCTCCATCGGGCTAAAGCGCAATCAAAACAAGCAGATAGGAATGTGGTTCGGGAGAAACCCCTAGGCGCCGGTCAGACACCGAAATGTATGGGATCAAGCTCTCAGCGCGCGCGGCCGGGCCCCTTGACGTCATCGGGCGGCAACTCACTCTCCCTCCCACCGCAGCGCCCCCAGGCAAGCCACCAGCGACGCCACCATATCGTCCTCCACCGCCTGCCGCCGCCACATCACGCCCACCGGCGGCAGGTCCCAGCTCAGCGCATGCGGCAACGCCGCCGCACCCTTGGCATCGACCAGTTCACTCGCCACCGCTCGGGGCACGATGGTCGTTGCCGCCGGATGCTTGCGCATCAGCGTGGCCATCGTCTTGATCGAATACGTCTCGACGATCGGCGTCGGCTGGGCCACGCCTGCCACCGCAAAGATGGTGTTGATGGTGCGCCGGATCGGCGTATTGGGCGGCGGCAGGATCCAGTCGCGCTGCGCCAGCCGGTGCCAGTCGAGCGCACCGCGCGCCAGCCGTGCGGCGGCCGCGGTGGGCACCACCAGTGCCGGTTCTTCGCGATACAAGGGCTGCTGCGCGATGTCCGCGCCGGGCGCGTAGAACGTGCGCGCCACCACGCAATCCAGTTCATGCTCGCGCAGTGCGCCGACCAGTTCGTCGGTGGTGCCTTCGCGCACCAGCACCGACACGCGCGGCGTCTGCGTCAGGCCGAAGGTGCAGGCCGCATCCAGCACGGCGCGGCTGATGTACGGGATCACGCCGATGCGCAGCCGGCCCAACAGCCCGGACTCGATCGCCGCCAGTTCGCGCCCCAGCGCATCGGCATCGGCCAGCGTCAGCCTTGCATGCGCCAGCACCGCGCGGCCGGTCGGCGTCGGCTCCAGCCCGCGCCGGGTGCGCGTGAACAGCGGCACCATGAAGATGTCCTCGATCTCGCGCAGAGTCTTGGTGATGGCCGGCTGCGACAGGTTGAGCTCCGCCGCCACCCGCGACACCGAGCGCTGGCGTTCCAGCGCCAGCAGCAGCGGCAGGTGCCTGAGGCGCAGCCGGGACACGAGGTTATGGACCAGCTTGTCGGGGGCAATGGACATGGGGCTTATCCGGGGAATCTGCTATTACCAGATGGTAATACCACAATAACTATTCAGGCACTGCTGGTTATTCGCCACTCCTATACTGGCCTGCATTACAGGAGCTGCAAGCCATGTTCACCACCCGTCCCGAGATCGTTGGCACCTTTGGCGTCGCCGCCTCCACGCACTGGCTGGCCACGCAGACCGCCATGGGCGTGCTGGAGCGCGGCGGCAATGCGTTCGACGCCGCGGTCGCCGCCGGCTTCGTGCTGCAGGTGGTGGAGCCGCACCTGAACGGCCCCGGCGGCGAAGTGCCGATCGTCTACTGGAGCGAGCGCGAGCGCGCGATGCGCACCGTCTGCGGCCAGGGCCCTGCCCCGGCGCTGGCGGATCCGGCCGCGCTGCGCGCCATGGGGCTGGACCTGGTACCCGGCATCGGCCTGATCCCGGCCACGGTGCCGGGCGCATTCGGCGCTTGGCTGACGATGCTGCGCGAGCATGGCACGTGGTCGCTGGCCGACGTGCTGGCGCCCGCCATCGGCTATGCGCGCGACGGCTTCCCGCTGGTGCCGCGCATCTCGCGCGCGATCCTGGCGGTGCAGGCGCTGTTTCGCGACGAATGGCACAGCTCGGCCGATACGTGGCTGCCCGACGGCAAGGTGCCGCGCCCCGGCCGCCTGCACACGCTGCCGGCGCTGGCCGCCACCTACACCCGCATCGTCGAAGAAGCCCAGCGCCACAGCGATACCCGCACCGGGCAGATCGATGCCGCCATGGACTGCTGGTACCGCGGCTTCGTCGCGCAGGAGATCGACGCCTACTGCCGCAACACGCCGGTGCGCGACACCACCGGCGACAGGCACACCGGTCTGCTGCGTTATGACGACATGGCCGGCTGGACGCCGCAGACCGAGGCTCCCGCCACGCTGGACTTCGGCCGCTACACGGTGGCCAAGTGCGGCATCTGGAGCCAGGGACCGGTGTTCCTGCAGCAGCTCGGCATGCTGCGCCACGCGGGGCTCGCGCAGCATGCGCCCGACTCGCCGGAGTTCGTGCACATCATTGCCGAGGCCACCAAGCTGGCCATGGCCGACCGGCTGGCGTGGTATGGCGATCCGCGTTTCATGCAAAGCCCGCTGAAAGCGCTGCTGGACGACGGCTACCTGGCCGCTCGCGCGCAGCGCATCGGCGCGCGCGCGGCGCTGTCGCTCGAGGCCGGCACGCTGGACGGCATCGCCCCGCGCCTGCCCGACCTCGGCGCCGCGGACCGCACGCTGCAACGCGCGGACGTGCGCTTCGGCGTCGGCGAGCCGACCTTTGCCGAGTTGCCGCCGGTGGCCGAATGGGCCGAGCGCGAGATTTTCGTGGGCGATACCTGCCATATCGATGTGATCGACCGCCACGGCAATATGGTCGCGGCAACGCCCTCGGGCGGCTGGCTGTCGTCGAGCCCGACCATCCCGTCGCTGGGTTTTGCGCTCAACACGCGCCTGCAGATGACGTGGCTGGAGCCCGGCCTGCCCAATAGCCTCGCGCCGGGCAAGCGGCCGTGCACCACGCTGTCACCGTCGCTGGCGCTGCGCGACGGCGAGCCTTACATGGTGTTCGGCACGCCGGGCGGCGACCAGCAGGACCAGTGGTCGCTGGCCTTTTTCCTGCGCCATGCGGTGCACGGCATGAACCTGCAGGAGGCCATCGACGCGCCGGCCTGGCATATCGACCACTTTCCGGCATCGTTCTGGCCGCGCCAGACCGTGCTCAACCGCATCAGCATCGAATCGCGCTTTCCTGAGGCCACGCTGGCAGCGCTGCGCGAGCGCGGGCATGCCGTGCGCGTGGGCGACCCATGGTCCGAAGGCCGCATGTCGGCCTGTTCGCGCGAGTTCGATGCGCGCGGGCGGCTGGTGCTGCGCGCCGGGGCCAATCCGCGCGGCATGCAGGGCTATGCGGTCGGGCGCTGAGGACTGACCGGACGATTTCGCAAAATCAAGGCGGGCCGGGCGTCCGCCACGCAAGAGGAGGAAAACCAAATGCGCTTGATCACCAAAACCCTGCTGGGCGGCATGGCCGCGCTGGCGATGTGCTTTACCGGCCCGGGGGGCGCGGCGCATGCAGCCGATGCCTGGCCGCAGAAGCCGATCACGCTGATCGTGCCGTGGGCGGCCGGCGGCTCGACCGATATCCTGGCGCGCGTGCTGTCCGAGCACCTGACCCGCTCGCTCGGCCAGCCGGTGATCGTCGACAACAAGCCCGGCGCCTCCGGCAATATCGGCTCGGCCATGGTCGCGCGTGCCAAGCCCGATGGCTACACGCTGCTGGTCGGCTCGATGAGCACGCACGCGATGAACCCCGCGCTGATGGCCAATATGCCGTTCCGCGGCGTGGAAGACTTCACGCCGCTGGGGCTGCTGGCCTAC
The DNA here is from genome assembly GCF_040578825.1 of Cupriavidus necator. Taxonomy (GTDB): domain Bacteria; phylum Pseudomonadota; class Gammaproteobacteria; order Burkholderiales; family Burkholderiaceae; genus Cupriavidus; species Cupriavidus necator_E. Next base: position 55,579 of record NZ_JBEFLI010000028.1, read on the forward strand.
GTGACAAACACAATGGTGGTGAACCCGTCGGTGCCGGCGCAGAACGTCAAGGAACTGATCGCCTACGCCAAGGCCAACCCCGGCAAGCTTGCCTATGCCAGCGCGGGCCCCGGCTCGACCAACCACCTGAGCGCGGTGCTGTTCGAGAAAATGGCCGGCATCCAGATGCTGCACGTGCCGTACAAGGGCGGCGCGCCGGCCGTGGTCGACACCGTGGCAGGCCAGACCCAGTTGCTGTTCTCCGCCGGCACGCAAACCCTGCCGCACGTCAAGGGCGGCAAGCTGCGGCTGCTCGCGGTGACCGAGAGCAAACGCTCTGCGCTGCTGCCCAATGTGCCGACCGTGGCCGAGACCCTGTCCGGCTATGAACTGGCGGTCTGGTACGGCGCCTTCGGTCCCAGGGACATGCCCGCCGACCTGACCGCACGCCTGAATCGCGAGATCAACGCGGTGATGTCGCTGCCCGAAGTCAAGGCCAAGATGAACGCCATCGGCGTGGAAACCGCCACGTCGACGCCGCAGCAGTTCGGCACCATCCTGCGCCGTGACGCAGACCGTTATGGCAAGCTGATCCGTGAACTTGGCATCAAGGGGGAATGACGTGGGGGCAGTGCTGGATAACGCCGAATTGCTGGTGGCGCAGGTCAATGCTCTGTGCGATGGGCTGCAGCGGGCGCAAGACCCCGGCGCCGCCTTCGAGGCGATCGGCGCGGCAACCTTGCGCATGCTCGGGCCCGGTCTGCTGACGATCAACGCCTGGCATGCGCAGCAGTCGCAGATCGAACGCTTGTGGTCTTCCGATACGGCCGCGTATCCGGTCGGCGGACGGAAGTCCAAGGGAGACAGCGCGTGGCGGCGTCAGCTGCTGGAGCGCGCCGAGGTCTTTGTCGGCGAAGGCGATGCCGCGCTCGCGGCGGTGTTTGACGATGTGCAGGTGATTCGCGATCTCGGCTGCAGCGCGGTGGTCAATGTGCCGCTGTGCCACCAGGGGCGGGTGATCGGCACGTTCAACTTCCTGGCGGACCGGGCGGTGTGGTCAGCGGCGGAACTGGCGGCGTTGCGGGTGCTGGCGGCGCTGGCGGGGGCTGCGGTATGGGAGTTGCTTGAGGCGCGAAGGTGATCCTGCAGGGGCATCATATGCCGCCGCGCCGTTGGGACCGGAGCATCGCGGCCTTACGCCATTTGCCACGAACCAGGACCACAAATCAAAACTGCTCCAACGTCTCCTTCAAAACCCCCGCCCGCAACATACCCGCCGCCTCCAGATTGCGCGCATCCAGGCTAGCCATCAGGTCCGCATAAACGATCACCGGCGGCGCAATGCCAGCAACCCCGGCATTGCCCATCGATGCCGGCCAGAACGCCTCAAGAATCTCGACCGCCCCGTCCGGCTGCGCCCGCAAGCCATACGTCTGCACCGCGTGCTGAACGACCCTGCCCTTGTGCTCGGCATCGACATACAACGTCTGCGTCTGCGCCCGCGGAAACCCCGTCATCCTCTCTGCCGCGACCTCCCCGCTCCAGTAAGCGTTGTCGAAATCGGCTTGCGCAGCGGTACGCCACCAGTCTGGCTGCGCCGCTGCATAACGGCCGATCTGCAGGCGGGGCCGCAGCATGGCGGGATAGTTGGCGACCCATTCCTCCAGCAGCCGATCGGGCGCAGTCAGTTGCCGCTGCCTGGTGGTCGCATCGTCCAGCAATAATCCCCGCGCCGCCAGTTCCTTGAAGACAGCACCGACCGACCCCAGCGCAATGCCACTGGCTTGCGCGATCTCGCGATAGGTCGCCTGCAGCAGCGATGGCCGGCTGAGCAGCGCCAGGATCATGCGCAGGGCGGTGGGATTGCCCGTGCCTCGCCCCCTGGCCGGCAACAGGGTGGTATCGGGCCGTGCCCCGCTGACATAGACATAGAGCCCTTCTGCGTCCAGATATGCGTTGCCCGCTGTATCGATAAACTGCAGCCCGATATTGCGGCAATGCTCGGCGAGGTAAGGACTGAGATAGGTGGTGATCAGCAGGCAGGCATTGCGTCCCTCGAACCGGGAGCGAACCAGTGTCAATGCCGCGGTGCTCGCGATCGTGGGTTTCCAGACCGCGGCGTAGCGTTGGACGAGGGCGCCACGCGCCACCACGAGCTCCAGCTCGTCCGCGTCGTCACTGGCCGATTCGACGTCACCGTCCACGCCCGCCGCGCGTTGAAGCGCCTTAAGGGCCATAGCGGCAGCATTTCCGGTCGCCTGGGTGTTCATAGCTCCGCCCCGTTCACGGTTTATGAACAGATCATAGGGCTGAACAGAACGCCAGCCGTATAGGGATTTTCGCCCAAGCACCGTTGCGTAGCGGCTTCCAAGGCACGCCAGGCGGGTCAAGCTGCCCACGCTACTGCCGTCCGCTGCCCCGGGGCGTGTAAACTGCTGGATTTTTCGACCCGGCAGCATGTTGCAAGTCTCCCGGCGCACAGGTTTCAGCGGCCCGACGCTCGTCCGGCTGTTGTCCCGCCTGACCGACGCCGATGCCCCCGTACCCGGCATTTCGCTCGCGGACCAGATCAGCCAATGGCTGGGCTGGGCGGACGCGATCGCCCTGTCGGCGGCGCTGAACGGCAATCCGCCGGCGGCTGCCGCGGGAGTGCGTGCGGCCGGCACCGAGGAAAGCGATTGCGCCCGTGTGCGGCAGGCGCTGACCACCGCCATCGCGGAAGACACGGCATCCGCCAGCCGCCGGCGCGGGCCGGCCCGGCCGTCGGCGCTGCCGGAGCCAGTCAATGCGCAGGTTGATTACGCGGTCTATCGCCAGCGCTACGTGACGCTGCAACAAACCATGGAGACCGCCATCGCCACGCTGCGCGGCCGCCTGCGCATCGCGCTGTCGGGCCGCGCGCCCGGCATGGCAAAGCTCGCCATGGTCGATACCGTGATGGAACGCGTGCTGGCCGCGCGCGAGCAAAGCCTGCTGGGAACGGTGCCGGCGAAGCTGGAAGCGCATTTCCAGCGCCTGCGCCAGGCCGAGGCGGCGGCGCTGGCCGACGCCCAGGCTGCCGGGCAATCCGCGCCCACATCGCCCGGTGCGTGGCTGGGCGTGTTCCGCAAGGATATGCAGAGCGTATTGCTCGCCGAGCTGGAGATCCGCTTCCAGCCCATTGAAGGATTGCTCGCGGCGCTCCGTGACAGCTAATCAGGACATCATGACCCGATACCTTATCCATATTGTTGCCTTCCTGGCAGGCCTGGCCGTCGTTGGCTGGGTCGGCGCCGGCTACGCGGGCTCGAATGCCCTGGCGCTGGTCGTCACGCTGCTGATCGGCGGCTTCTACCTGGCCGGCGCGTTCGAGCTGCAACGCTATCGCCAGGCCACCTCGACGCTGGCCCAGGCGCTTGCCGGGATGTCCGAAGCCCCGGCCGACCTGCGCAACTGGCTGGTGCGCCTGCATCCCGGCCTGCGCGACGCCGTGCGCCTGCGCATCGAAGGCGAACGCGTTGGCTTGCCGGGGCCCGCGTTGGCGCCGTACCTGGTCGGCCTGCTGGTCCTGCTGGGCATGCTGGGCACCTTCCTCGGCATGGTCTCGACGCTGCGTGGCACCGGCATCGCCCTGGAAAGCGCGACCGACCTGCATGCGATCCGCGCCTCGCTGGCGGCACCGGTGAAGGGACTGGGCTTTGCGTTCGGCACCTCGGTCGCCGGCGTGGCCACCTCGGCCATGCTGGGGCTGTTGTCGGCGCTGTGCCGGCGTGAGCGGATCGAAGCCGCGCAGGCGCTGGACGCACGCATCGCGACCACACTGCGCCCGTACTCGCGCGGCCACCAGCGCGAGGAAGCGTTCCGCCTGCTGCAGCGCCAGGCCGACGTGATGCCCGCGCTGGTCGACCGGCTGCAGGCGATGATGGCCGCGATGGAACAGCAGAGCCAGGGCCTGACCGAGCGCCTGGCCGCGAGCCAGGACGCCTTTCATGGCAAGACCGAAGCGGTGTACACCCGCCTGGCATCGTCGGTGGAGCAATCGCTGAAGGACAGCGTTGCCGACAGCGCGCGCGCCGCCAGCACCGCGATCCAGCCGGCGGTGGAGGCCACCATGGCCGGACTGGCGCGCGAAACCGCCGCGATGCGCGACGCCGTCGCGCAGGCCGTGGAGAAGCACCTCGACGGGCTGTCAACGCGCTTTGCCGCCACGACGGCCAGCGTGGCCGACACCTGGCACCAGGCTCTGGCCGGACATCAACGCACCAGCGAAGCCCTGGCGCAAGACCTGCGCACGTCGCTGGACGGCTTCGCCCGCACCTTTGAGCAACGCTCGGCCGGGCTGCTGGAGAACGTCGCCACGCGCATGGACACGGCCACCGCCACTGCGTCCGAAGCCTGGACGCAAGCGCTGTCCCGGCATGAACGCGCCAGCGAGAAGCTGGCCGCGGACAACCAGCAAGCGCTGGCCACGGCGGCATCGGCATTCGAACAGCACGCCGCTGCGCTGGTCAGCACGGTGGGCCAGTCGCATGCCGGCCTGCACGCGGAACTCGCCTCGCGCGACGACCAGCGTCTGGCGGCGTGGGCCGACACGCTCGGCACCCTGACCGCGGCGCTGCGCAAGGAATGGGAGCAGGCGAGCGCGCATACCGTAAGCCGCCAGCAGGAGATCAGCGAGGTGCTGGCGCAGACCGCGCGCGAGATCTCGGCGCAATCCCAGGCGCACGCCAGCAAGACGATTGCCGAAATCGACCGCCTCGTGCAAGCCGCGGCCGAAGCGCCGAAGGCCGCCGCGGCGATGCAGGCCGAGCTGGCCGCGAAGGACGAGCAACGCCTGGCGGCATGGACCGCATCGCTGGGCGCCATGGCCGCCGCGCTGCGCCAGGAATGGGAGCAGGCCGGCGCCGCCACGGCGAGCCGCCAGCAGCAGATCTGCGAAGCGCTGGCGCAGACCGCGCGCGACATCTCGACCCAGTCCGAAGCGCAAGCCCGCAACACCCTCGCCGAAATCGACCGCCTGGTAGAAGCCGCTGCAGAAGCGCCCAAGGCTGCGGCCGCGTTGCAAGCCGACCTCGCCGGCAAGGACGAACAGCGCCTGGCCGCCTGGACCGAATCGCTCGGCGCCATGGCCGCCGCGCTGCGCCAGCAATGGGAACAGGCGACCACGCACACCGCCGAGCGCCAGCAGCAGATCTGCGAAACCCTCGCGCAGACCGCCCGCGACATCTCGACCCAGTCCGAAGCGCAGGCCCGCAGCACCATCGCCGAGGTGTCGCGCCTGGTGCAAGCCGCTACGGAAGCGCCCAAGGCGGCCGCCGAAGTCATTGCCGAACTGCGCCAGAAGCTCACCGACGGCATGGCCCGCGACAACGCGATGCTGGAAGAACGCAGCCGCATGCTGGAAACGCTGGGCACGCTGCTCGATGCCGTGAACCACGCCTCGACCCAGCAGCGCACCGCGGTCGACACGCTGGTCGGCACCACGGCGGACCTGCTTGACCGTGTCGGCACCCGTTTTACCGACAAGGTCGAGGCCGAGACCGGCAAGCTTGCGGACGTCGCGGCGCAGGTCACCGGCAGCGCGGTCGAGGTGGCGAGCCTGGGCGAAGCGCTCGGCGTGGCGGTGCAGCTGTTCAGCGAATCGAACGCCCAACTGACGGAGCAGCTCCAGCGCATCGAAGCCGCGCTCGACAAGTCGATGACGCGCAGCGATGAGCAGCTTGCCTACTACGTCGCACAGGCGCGCGAAGTGGTCGATCTCAGCATGCTGTCGCAGAAGCAGATCCTGGAAGACCTGCAGCAGCTCGGCGGCCAGCGCGCACCTCGCGCCGAGGCGGCATGAGGGACGATTTCGACGCCGGCGTAGAGCCGACCGTACCGGCATGGGCCGTCTTCGGCGACCTGATGTCGGTGCTGCTCGGCGCCTTCGTGCTGATCCTGGTGGGCGTGATCGGCTTCCAGCTCGAGCTGTCGGCCAAACTGGAAGAGGAAGTCCGGCAGCGCCAGGAAGAGATGCAGCGCCGCGAGACGCTGGAAAAAGCGCTGGCCGGGCCGCTGGCCGCCGGCCGCGTCACGCTGGTGAACGGCCGCATCGGCATCAGCGGCAGCGTGCTGTTTGCGCTCAACTCCGACCAGCTCCAGCCCGAAGGCCGCGAACTGCTGAAGAGCCTGGCGCAGCCCCTGTCCGCCTACCTGCGCGCGCGCGACGAGATCCTGATGGTCAGCGGCTTTACCGACGACCAGCAGGTGCGCGAAGGCAACCGCCGCTTTGCCGACAACTGGGAACTGTCCGCGCAGCGCGCATTGACCGTGACGCGCGCGCTGGTCGATGCAGGCATCCCGCCCTCGTCGGTGTTCTCGGCCGCGTTCGGTTCGCAGCAGCCGGTGACGCCCAACGCCGACGCCGTGAGCCGCGCGAAGAACCGGCGCGTGGAAATCTCGCCGGTCCCGCGGGTGACCATGGGAACGGAGAAACCGCGTGGCTGAGGCCCCTGAGGCCACTGAGGCCCCTGAGGCCCCTGAGGCCCCTGAGGCCCCTGAGGCCCCTGAGACCCTTGACGCCCGCGCGCTGCTCGACGCGTGGCGCGCGAGCGGCGCCGACCGCGTCGATCCCGTGCGGTTTCGCTTTATCGAGGCACTGGCGCGGCGGGCGGCCAGTCATGATGGCGCTGCGCGCCAGAGGCTGGACGGCAGGCTCGGCGAACTGGTGGATGCGTATGCGAAGGCGGTCGAAAGCGCTGCCGTTGTGACCAGCGATGGCAGCAGCGCGACGCAAGCAGGCAAACCCGCAGCAGGCATGCTGGCCGGGCTGGTCCATTACATCGGCACCCATGCGCACCGCGCCGATGGCGCCGCAGCTGCGAAAGCGACACCACGCCTCACACCTGCCGAGCCCGAACTGATCGACTACTTCCGCAACACGTGGACCCGCGTCAGCGTCCGCCAGCAGTTGCGCCAGTCGCAGGAACGGGTGCCGGAGAATGCGGGCCCGCTCAACTCCAACCACCTGGTGCATCGCTCGCTGTCGCTGATGCGCGAGATGTCGCCGGGATATCTCGAGCATTTCCTGTCGTACGTCGATGCGATGTCGTGGCTGGAGCAGTTCAACGGCGGCACAGCGACGCCGGAGAAGGAGGCGCCGCGCGCTGGCGCTGCGCGCAAGGCTGTGCGCGGCAAGCCCCGCAAGTAGGCGCACGCAGCGATCAGCGTTCGATCGCAAACCCGTACAAGGTCACCGCATTGCTCCAGCGCAGCGCCTCGGATAATTTGTCGCGCTGGGCTGACCCCATGCCTGCCGATAGCGCATCAGGCCAGCCAGACAACTCCGCGCACTCCACCGCCCGGGCTGGCCCTTCGTGATTGGTCCACGGCCAGTCGCTACCCCACAGCAGCCTGTCTGCACCCACCACATCGAGCCACTTCCGCGCCAGCAGCCGCCAGCCCTGCGGCGCCACCAGCCGGTATGGCGCGCTGAACTTGACCCATACCTGCCGGTGCTTGCCCACCGCCGCGGCCACATCGAAAACCGGATCGTCGATACCCGCGGCGCCCGGCCTGCCGAAATGGTCCAGCACGACCGGCACCGCGCTATCGCCTGATGCAGCGTCGAGCTGCGCCAGCACCGTGGCGCCGTCGCCATTGTCGGTATGGAGCTCGACGTGCCAGCCCAGCACCGCAATCCGCGCAAACAGCGCGCGCCACGGCGCCGTGGCAATGCGCCGCCAGCCCGGATCGCGGTACAGGTTCAGCCGGATGCCGCGCACGCCGGCGTCATGCAGCTCGCGCAGCGCTTCATCCGAAACGCCCGGCTCCACCACCGCGACGCCGCGCAGGCGCGCCGGCATCGTGCGCAAGGCGCCCAGCAGCGCGGCATTGTCGGTGCCGAGGAAGCTGGTCTGCACCACCACGCCGTAGGGGTCGCCTCGCGTAGCGACCCGCGCATGCCAGTCGCGCAGCTCCGCCGCATATTGCGGCCGGTAGCGCGCGCCGGGCGTTGCCGGTCCGGCATCGAAAACATGGAAGTGGCAGTCCACCACCGGCAAGGGGCTTTGACTCATGTTGTCTGCCTGTCTGTGTGCCACGGGTAATCCCGGATATGGCTTCCGGATTCCCGTCAGTATTCTAGTCCTCTAGAGGACATGAGCATCAATTTAGCACGGCTACCTATGCCAAACAACCCGCCAGACAACGACCTGCATCCCCTGACAACCAGCGCCGCCGGACTGAGCCGCTATGGCCAGATCGCGGCGCAGCTGCAGGCAAAGATCGTCTCGGGCGAGTGGCCACCGGGCGAGGCCATTCCCGCTGAAGGCGCGCTGGCCAGGGACTTCGGCATCGCGCTGGGCACCATCCGCCAGGCGATTGCGGTGCTGGTGCAGGATGGCTTGCTCGAGCGCGTGCAGGGCAAGGGCACCTTTGTGCGCAAGGGGCTGACCGGGGCGAGCCTGATGCGCTTCTTCCGCTTCGGCGCCACGGGTGCGGATGCGCCCATCCCCCGCTCGGAAATCCTGTCGTGCCGGTCCGTGCGGCTGGACAAGGCGATGGCCGAGCGCTTCGAACTGCCCGCGGGCGCACGCGGACTGGCGATTTCGCGCCGCCGCTGGCTCGACGACAAACCCCGGCTGCTGGAGTCGATCTGGCTGCCGCTGCCGCGCTGCGAGGCGCTGCAGCAGATTCCCGTGGCGCAATGGGGCGACCTGCTCTATCCGCTGCTGGGCCGCGCCTGCGGCATCACCGTGCACCGCGCGGTCGACGAGGTGTCCTTCCGCACGCTGGACGCTGAGGAAGCCGCGCTGCTCGAACTGCCCGACGCGCATCCGTGCGCGCTGGTGACACGCCGCGCCTTCGACCTGCGCGGCACCTGCATCGAATACCGGCTGACCCGGGGCGATGCCTTTGCCTTTCGCTATACCGCGGACATCCGGTAACCAGTCCGCCCCCGAGGAGACCGATTCATGCATACGTTCAAGGCGATGGCCGCGGCCATCGGCGCCGCCGGCATCCTGCTGCAACCCGCGCTGGCGCAGGCGACGGACACTGCCGCGTCCTGGCCGGCGCGCCCCATCACCATCGTGGTCACCTATCCGCCGGGTGGCGGCGCTGACCTGATGGCGCGGCTGGTCGCGCCCGGGCTTGGGCGCGAGCTGGGCCAGTCGGTGGTGGTGGAAAACCGTCCGGGTGCCGGCGGGCAGATCGGTGCGGCCTATGTCGCCAAGGCGGCACCGGACGGCTATACGCTGATGGTCGATGCCTCCTCCTATGCCGTAAATCCGAGCCTCTATCCGAAGCTGCCCTACGACCCGGGCAAGGCCTTCAAGCCTGTCGGCGTGCTGGCGCGCTATCCCAACGTGCTGGTGGCAACGCCGACCTTCCCCGCGAGCAAGGTCGGCGACGTGCTCGCCATGGCGAAGCAGAAGCCGGGCTCGGTCGCCTTCGCTTCCTCCGGCAACGGCTCAGCGCAGCATCTCGCAGGCGTGCTGTTCGAGCAGCGCGCGGGGGTCGACCTGCTGCACGTGCCCTACAAGGGCGGCGGCCCGGCCATGACCGATGTGATCGCCGGCCAGGTGCCGCTGTTCTTTGCCAACGTCGCGTCGAGCCTGCAACACATCAAGGCCGGCAAGCTCAAGCCGCTGGCGGTGACCAGCCACAGCCGCACCAGCGCGCTGCCGGGCGTGCCGACGATGCAGGAGGCCGGCGTGGCGGGCTACGAGGTCTACGAATGGAATGCGGCGTTCCTGCCAGCGGCCACGCCCGAGCCGATCGCCGGCAAGCTGGCCGATGCCCTGCAGAAAGTCATGAACAGTCCGGAGATCAGGCAGCGCGTGCTCGAGCTGGGTGGCGAGGTCGTGGCCGCGCCGCCGGTGCAGGCGCGGCAGTTCATCGACGGACAAACGAAGCTATGGGCCAAGGTCATCAAGGACGGCAACGTCAAGCCCGAATAACATCCCGCTGCCTTCCCACGCCATCACGACCCGAAATTTACGGAGACTCAACATGACCGACATCGACCTCATCCGCCGCCATTTACTGAAGGCCACCGCCGCACTGGGCGCCTGCGCGCTGGCGCCATCGCTCGCACGTGCCCAGGCCTGGCCCGCCAAGCCGATCCGGCTGGTGGTGCCGTTCGCACCGGGCGGCAGCTCGGAAATCGTCGCGCGCTCCACCGCCGCGGAGCTGACCAAGCTGCTCGGCGTCTCGGTGTTTGTCGAGAACAAGCCGGGCGCCGCCGGCAATATCGCGATGGGCGAAGTCGCGCGCGCCGACGACAACCACACGCTGATCCTCGGCCATATCGGCACGCTGGCGGTCAACCCGTTCATTTTCCCGAAGCTGCCGTACGATCCCATCAAGGACTTCCGTCCGATCTCGCTGCTGTCCAAGGTGCCGAGCCTGTACGTGGTCCATCCCGACGTGCCGGCCAAGAACCTGAAGGAATTCGTGGCGCTGGCCAAGAGCAAGCCCGGCAAGCTGAACTACGGCTCGGCCGGCAACGGCAGCGCGGGCCACCTCGCCTTTGAATACCTGAAGGCCGCGAGCGGCACCTTCATTACCCACGTGCCCTACCGCGGCAGCGGTCCGCAGATCACCGACCTGCTGTCGGGCCGGCTGGATGCCGCAGCAGTGGGCGCGCCGGCGATCATCCAGTTCATCAAGGCGGGCAAGGTGCGCTGCATCGCCACCGGGACTACCCAGCGCATCCCGCAACTGCCTGACGTGCCTACCGTGGCGGAGCAGGGTTATGCCAATTTCGAGATGACGCAGTGGTATGGGCTGCTCGCGCCCGCGTCGCTGCCGCAGGCTGCCGCGGACAAGCTGACGGACGCCACGATCAAGGCGGTGAAGAGCCCGACGTCGGTCGAGCGGCTCAGCGGCGACGCGGCCATCGTGGTCGGCAATACGCCCGCTGAGTTCGCGAAGTTTATCGCGCAGGAACAGCAACGGTGGAAGCCGATCATTGCGCGGGCGGGGATCAAGCCGGATTGATTTCGCCGGTACAAGCCGCCGGACGGCGGCTTCAGAGCGCTCAACAGGCTTGCTTGCTGCCGGTTTGCTCCCCTCTCCCGCTTGCGTTCACCAGGGGTGGCGGCTTGCGTTCAACGCACTCGTGCACCAACGCTGCACTACTGCGCCGACAGGGCCGAACGCTGCTCACAGGAAGCCGGTCGAGAACCACGGCACTAACGTCAACAACAACAACGCGATAAACAGCGCCGCCATATGCGGCCAGACGCGCGGCATCGCCACGTCGGGCGACACGCGCCCGATCGCGCAAGCCGCATAGAACCCAACACCAAAAGGCGGCGCGAACAAGCCAAGGCCCATCGCAAAGATCACCACCATCGCGTAGTGCACCTCGTGTACACCAACCAGCTTCGCAATCGGGAACAGCAACGGCCCGAACAGCACGATCGCAGGAATGCCTTCGAGCAGGCTCCCCAGGATGACAAACGCGAGCGCGGAAACCAGCAGGAAGCCAATCTTGCCGCCCGGCACGGCGGACATGATGCCGACCAGGTCATCCGCAAAGCCCGACTGCGTCAGCGCCCACGCCATGGTGGTCGCGCACCCGACGATCAGCAGGATCGCCCCCGACAGCGCCGCCGTGTCGAGCAGCATCGGGTAGATCCGGCGCCAGTCGAACTGGCGATAGATGACCACGCCTGCCAGCACGGTATAGAAGATGCCGATGGTCGATACCTCGGTTGCCGTGGCCATGCCCTCCACCACCGCGCTGCGGATGATGACCGGCAGCGCCAGGGCGGGCAATGCGACCAGCAGCGACCTGAGGATTTCCCGCCGCGGCGGACGGGCGGCGCTGCTCATGTCTTCCTTGCGCGTCTGCCACCAGACCACCAGGGACATCATCACCAGCCCCACCACAGCCGGCATCAGGCCGCCGATAAACAGCGACGTGATCGAGACCCCGGTCACCGACCCGACGGTGATCAGCACAATGCTCGGCGGAATGGTCTCTGACATGGCCCCCGACGCCGACAGCAAGCCGATGAGGTCGCCATCCCTGGCGCCGCGCTTCTTCATCTCCGGGAACAGCGCCGGCGCCACCGCGGCCATATCGGCGGCCTTGGCGCCCGAGATGCCGGAGACGATATACATCGCGCCCAGCAGCACGTACTGCAGCCCGCCGCGCACGTGACCGATCAGCGTGACCAGGAAGCTGATCATCGCCCGCGCCAGCCCGGTCATCTCGATCAGGGCGCCGAGGAAGACAAATAGCGGCACCGCCAGCAGGATCAGGTGCGACATGCCCTCCTGCATGCGGTTGGGGATGATGGACAGCGGCGTGGTGGTGGACAGCGCCAGGTATGACAGGGTCGCCAGACCGAAGGCAAAGGCGATGGGCACGCCGATGACCACGCAGGTGACGAGCATCAGCAGGAAGAAGATCACCAGGTTGGCGTTGCCGAGATCCATCAACGTCGGTGACAGCAGCCACAACATGGCAGCGCCAGCGGCCACCACCAGGCCGCTGATGACGATCTGGCGCCAGCCCGATCGCTCCAGCAGCCGCACCAGCGCGGTCACCAGCATCAGCACCGTGCCGGCGAATACCGCGGCGGCGCGATAGCCTTCGCTGATCTCCAGCGTCGGCGTGGTGACCTCGATGTGCTCGGCCAGGTGTTCCCACGCCGGCCAAACCAGCAGCATGAGGAACGTCACCACCAACCACATGCCGAAGGCATCGAGCCAGGCGCGCCGCGCAGCCGACAGGTCCTTGATGAACGTGGTCAGCTGCATATGCGCGCTGCGGTGCAGCGCAATGATGGCACCGAGCATCGCCAGCCAGAGAAACAGGATGCTGGCGAGTTCGTCGGTCCACGGGATCGGTGCATGCAGTGCGTAGCGAGCAAAGGCGCCGCCGCCAAGGATCAGGATCTCGGCCACTACGATCAGCGCAGCGGGCAGCTCCACCACGCTCGCCATGATCCGGCCCCACAGCGCGGAAGCCGCGTAGGGGATATATGGCGGATGGACAACGGATTTGGCGGTGTGCTCCATCGCGGTCTCCTGTTTTGGCATTGTTGTGTGGCAAGGGCTGTCGCGTACGGCGGCGCGGCCAACGTACCGCTAACCGGTCCCCTCTCCCGCATGCGGGAGAGGGCTAGGGAGAGGGCCGGGCGTTGCGGACCAACGCGCCATGTCGCGAGGCAAGCGCCTGCCCTCTCCCCCGGTCCCTCTCCCGCGCGCGGGAGAGGGGAGCAAACACTCGCAGGACCAACGCCTTCTGCCGCCACTCAAGCCAGCGGCCCGGCGTACCGCTCCAACCTGGCCCAGGCTTCCTCCCCATATTTCTTCTTCCATTCCTGATAAAAACCCGCACTCTGCAGCAGCTTGCGGAACGGTTCAGGGTCGGGCCGGTTGAACGTGATGCCAAGCCGGGCCAGCTCGGCCTGCGCATCGGTGTTCAAACGTGCGATATCCTCGCGCTGATTCAGCGCCGCAGCGGTAAGGTTCGCGGTGAGCGACCCCTGCACTTCGGCTGGCAGCGCCTTGAACTTCCGGGCATTGCCGAAGATAAAGTGGCCGTCCCAGGTGTGCGCGGTCAGCGAGCAGAACTTCTGCACTTCATAGAGCTTGGCGCTGCGGATCAGCGCCAGCGGATTTTCCTGGCCATCGACCACTTTCGTCTGCAGCGCCGAATACAGCTCGCCGAACGGAATCGCGGTCGGTGATGCGCCCAGCGCCTTGAACATCGAGATCCACAGCGGAATTCCCGGCACGCGCAGCTTGAATCCCTTCAGGTCCTCAGGCTTGTTGACCGGCCGGATCGCCGAAGTGATGTTGCGATAGCCGTTGTCCAGGCACTTGTCGAAGACGTGCAGGTTGGCCTTGTCCAGTGCCGTACGCACGTAGTTGCCGAGGTCGCCGTCCATCGCGGCCCAGACCGTGGCGTAGTCCTTGAAGGCAAAGGCGACGCCGTTGATGCCGGCTACCGGCACCAGCGTCTGCAAATTGGTGCCAGCCGTCGACATGAAATCGATCGCACCGGCACGGACCTGCGAGATCATGTCCGGCTCGCTGCCGAGCTGGCTGGTGGGATACACCTGCAGCTCCACCTTGCCGCCGGTATCCTTGCCGATCGCCTCCGCGGCCTCCTTGATGCGCAGCGTGCCCGGATGGTCGGCGGGGAAGGCCGTGCCGTACTTCAGCTTGATGGGGCGGGCCTGGGCAAATGCCCGGTGTCCAGGCAGTGCCAGCGCGAGGCCCCCGGCGGCGAGCGTTCCGAACTGGCGGCGGGTAAGCAAGGCCATGGTGTGGTTGACTCCTTTGGACAGGTAAGTTGGCTTACAGGGACAGCAGCGCGGCCGCGCCGCGTTCGCGCAAGACCGTCAGATGGCAGGCAAGGCGTTGCGCGAACGGTTGCGGCCACGGTTCGTTGCCAAAAACCGGGGCATGGTCGAGCGCGTGCCGGACGGCCTGCAGATCGCTGGCTGCGGCGCGCAGCCGTGCGCAGAGCGCGGCTGCCCCGGCATCGCCGATGACAAGGGGCTGGCCGCTGTCGCTCAAGCCGCTGCGCAGGTAATGCAGCCAGGCGGCAAGCGCGCGCTCCAGGCATGGGCGCTCGATACCGGCGCTGACGCTCTCGCGCAGCGCGGGCAGCCAGCGCACCGGCACCTTCTGCGTGCCGTCCATCGCGATCTGCGCGGTACGGTGTTCGAGCGCGGCATTGCGGAAGCGGCGCAGCAACGCATGACAGTAGCGGCCAACGTCGTAGCCGGGCGGTGGCTCGACGGTGGCGCGCAGGTCCTCCATCACACCCCGTGCAAAGGCGCCGACTACGGGATCGGCCATCGCCGCGGCCACGCTGTCGAACCCGCCAAGCTGCCCGGCATAGGCGATGGCCGAATGCGTGCCGTTGAGCAGCCGCAGCTTCATTGCCTGGAAGGGACGCACATCGCCGGTCAGCAGCGCACCGCCCGCTTCCCAGGCCGGCCTGGGACCGGCGAAACGGTCCTCGATGACCCATTGCGTGAACGGCTCGCAGACGATGGCCGCTTCGTCACGCAGCCCGAGGCGCCGCTGCACCCAGCTGAGCGAAGTGGGGGTGGCGGCCGGCACGATCCGGTCCACCATCGAGTTAGGCAGCGCCACCTCGTCGCGGATGCGGCGGGCCAGCGCCGGATCCAGTAGCTGCGCGTACTGCACCAGAAGCTTGCGCAGGGTGTCGCCATTGCCGGCCATGTTGTCGCAGCAGACGATGCTGAGCGGCGCCCCGGCAGGCCGTCGGCGGATGCCCGCGGCCAGCACGCCCAGCGTGCTTCTTGGCGTGTCGGGATGCGCCAGGTCGTGCCGGATGTCGGCGTCGCCGGTATCGAGATCCGAGGTCGACGGATGCTGGCTGTAGCCTTTTTCTGTCACCGTGCAGGTGACCACCGGAATGCCAGGATCGGCCAGCGCGCCGATCACCTGCGCCAGGGCATGCGGTGCGTACAGGGCCTGCACCAGGGCGCCCACGATGCGCGTCGTGGCCGCCGCGCCTTCGCGCTCGGTCACCGAGTACAGGCGATCCTGGGCCTCCAGCACACGGGCCATGCGCGGCTCCCTGAGGCTGACGCCGACGATGCCCCAGCGGGCATCGCCGTTGCAGATCGCCGCCTCGGTGTACAGCGCCTGGTGCGCGCGATGGAAAGCACCCAGACCGATATGAACGATGCCGCGCGCCAATCCGCGGCGGTCGTAGCCGGGCAGGCGCACGCCATCGCCGGCGCCGCAAAGGGTGCGCTGCGCCAGCCTCATGTCGGGTGCCTCGATCTTCCTGTTTGCCGCATAGCGCGTGCACGATGTGCTGTCTCCATGCCGCGAAAAGTAGCATGGCGGAATGGTGTGATATCCGCCGCCATTTCGCTAATCAATTGCAGCAACAGCTCTATTTCGTTGCAGAATCGACCGCGCTCCGTGCCGACTACCACGGTGTAATCTGCATTGCATCCCACCGATGCCGGAAGCAGAGCATGCGCGTCTCACCTGTCTCACTTGTCCGACGAAGTCTCGGCCAGGCCATTGCTGAAATCACCGTTCTCACAGCGCTCTCCGGCCGCGCCAGCGCGGCCTCGCACACGCAGGCGCCCGCAAGCGGCTTTGCCGACGGATCCGGACGGAGCACGCGTTGAAGATCGAGCAGATACAAACCATCGTCACCTGTCCCGGGCGCAACTTCGTGACGGTCAAGGTGATCACGGACCAGGGCGTGTATGGCCTTGGCGACGCCACGCTCAACGGCCGCGAGCTGGCCGTCAGCGCCTACCTCGACGAGCACGTGATCCCCTGCCTGGTCGGGCGCGACCCGCGCAATATCGAGGACATCTGGCAGTACCTCTATCGCGGCGCCTACTGGCGGCGCGGGCCGGTCACGATGACCGCGATCGCGGCCATCGACATGGCGCTGTGGGACATCAAGGGCAAGCTGGCGGGGATGCCGGTGTACCAGTTGCTGGGCGGCCGGAGCCGCCACGGGCTGATGGTCTACGGCCATGCCAATGGCCGCGACCATGCCGAAGCGGTCGATGCCGTGCACCGGCATATCGAGCAGGGCTACAAGGCCATCCGCGTCCAGTCCGGGGTGCCGGGGCTGTCCAAGGTGTACGGCGTGGGCGCGCAGCAAGGTCACTACGAACCCGCGCAGAAGGGTCTGCCGCCGGAAGAGCCGTGGGATACCTCGCTCTACCTGCGCCACACGCCAGAACTGTTCCGCAAGGTACGCGAGGCGGTCGGCATGGAGCCGCATCTGCTGCACGATGCGCATCACCGGCTGACGCCGATCGAAGCGGCCCGGCTCGGCAAGGACCTCGAGCCCCACAGCCTGTTCTGGCTCGAGGACGCCACCCCCGCGGAGAACCAGCAGGCCTTCCGCCTGATCCGCGAACACACCACCACGCCACTGGCGGTGGGCGAGATTTTCAACGCCATCTGGGACTGCAAGGACCTGATCAGCCACCAGCTGATCGACTATATCCGCGCCACCATCGTCCACGCCGGCGGCATCACGCACGTGCGCCGCATCGCGGATTTCGCGGCGATGTACCAGGTGCGCACGGGCTTTCACGGGGCCACCGACCTGTCGCCGGTGTGCATGGCCGCAGCAGTCAACTTCGGGCTGTGGGCGCCGAACTTCGGCATCCAGGAACTGATGCCGCATAGCGCCGTGACGGACGAAGTCTTCCCGCACAACTACCGCTTCGAAAACGGCTACCTGGTCATGGATGAAGTGCCAGGCCTGGGCGTCGATATCGACGAAACCCTGGCCGCGCGCTACCCGTACGAGCGCGCTTATTTGCCGGTGGCGCGCCTGCGCGACGGCGCGATGTGGAACTGGTAAGCCTCCGCCCAGGCCATTCAAAAACAAGGGGAAACAGCGTGCTGAGCGTCGTCGTCGACCAACCCCGAAGCATGGCCGTATGCGAACGGCCCACTCCCGACCCTGCCCCCGGCGAAGTGCGCGTGCGCGTGCGCTACGCCGGCATCTGCGGCTCGGACCTGCACATCTTCCACGGGCAGAATCCTTTCGTGGCCTATCCGCGCATCATCGGCCATGAGTTTGTCGGCCGCATCGATTGCGTGGGCGACGGGGTCGACGCATCGCGTATCGGCCAGCGCGTGGTGGTGGATCCGGTGGTGAGCTGCGGCGCCTGCCATGCATGCCGGATCGGCCGGCAGAACGTCTGCAGCCAGCTCCGCGTGATCGGCGTGCACCGTGACGGCGGTTTCAGCCAGTACGCATGCGTGCCGGCCAACAATGCGTACGCGGTGCCGGATAGCCTGGCGGACACCAGCGCCTCGGTGATCGAGCCGTTTGCCGTGGCAGCCAACGCCACGCAGCGCACCGGTGTGATGGCCGAAGACGTGGCGCTGATCTACGGCGCCGGGCCGGTCGGGCTCAACCTGTTGCAGGTGCTCAAGCGCGTCTACGGGGTGCGCACCTTTATCACCGACCACGTCGACGAACGCCTTGCGCTGGCGCGCGGCTGCGGCGCAGCAGAGGACGAGGTGATCAACACCTTGCGCGAGCCGCTCGGGCAGGCCCTCGCCGCGCGGGGCATCGTGGGCGGACCGACCCTGATCTACGACGCGGTGTGCCACCCGTCGATCCTGGAAGAGGCGGTGCGCATTGCCGCGCCGGCGGGCCGTATCGGCATACTGGGCTTCTCAGCCACGCCCTCGGCGATCCCGCAGCAGGAGCTGACCAGGAAGGAACTGACGCTGTCCGCATCGCGGCTGAACTGCGCCATGTTCCCCACCGTGATCGACTGGATTGCGCGCGGGCTGGTGAATCCCGGCCATATCGTCACGCACAAGTTCGATTTCCGCGAAGTCGCCGCCGCTTTCGATATGGCCGAACGCCATCCGCAACTGAGCTGCAAGGTGCTGCTGGATTTCGGCGCGAATTGCTGACCAAACCTGCGAAATTCGATAGCGCGGCCATCGGTGAGGCGCTGGTCGAATTCCACCGGGCAGCGGACCGCTGCATGCAGCATTTACAACCGGCTGAACGAGTGCCCCACACTGCATGGCCGAGCAAGATGGTCCGATTCATGCATGGCCCTGTTGCCCGAATCCCACTCAGGAGGCCACCATGAGCATTTTCAAAGACATCCTCAACAAGCTGCTGGGCAAGTCAAAGCCGACGGCGACGACCACCGGGACCACCGCCACCACCGGTACCACGACCGGCACACCGGCGGCGCCGGGCACCGCAGCACCGTCTGGCCCTGGCGCCGCAGCGCCGGCAGGGGGCGCCACGCCAGGCAGCACGGGCGCAGCGGCTGGGACAACCGCCACGCCGCTGTCGGGCGTAGACGTCGAAGCGATCATGGATCGCCTGGTCAAGGAAAGCGGGCAGACGCTGAACTGGCGCACGTCCATCGTGGATGCGATGAAGGCGCTGGGGATCGACAGCAGCCTGGAGCACCGCAAGGAGCTGGCGCGCGAGCTGCATTACAGCGGGGATATGGAAGACTCGGCAGCGATGAACACCTGGCTGCACAAGCGCCTGATGCAAGAGCTCGCCGCGAACGGCGGCAAGTTGCCGAAGGAATTGTCCTGACCTGTGGCGCTGGCCCGGCCGAACGCTTCGGCGGGGCCAGCGCGATGGCTGTCGTCAGCCGGCGATGCCGGCCCAGCGCAGGTGCTTGTCCCAGTCCGCGTCGCTGATCACGCCGGACACAGCCTGCCGTTGGCCGTCTGCACGATAGAAGTACGTGCGCGGCATCTCGCCCATCCAGTCGGGATCGACCGCATAGCGCAGCCGCTCCTGCGGCTCATGCCCGAATACCCATGCATTGCGCGTCAGACTGGCGCGCCTGAGTCGCTGTTGCACCTGCGGCAGCGCGTCCGGGCTGTCCGTCGCCAGCGTGACGAAGCGCAGCTCGGGATGGCGCGCGCGCAGCTTGCCGATGGCGTCAAAATTGCGCTTGCAATAGACGCAATCGAGCGACCATACCAGCAGCACGAAGGGCTTCCCTTTCTGGCTCGCCGCCAGTTGCGCGGCGCTGGCGGATTCGAAGACCGCGACGCGATCGGGCGCAGCGCCGGGTTTCTGGCTGGCCGCATGGGCGGCGGTCAGGCCCATCAGGGCAAACGCTGCGGCGGCGAGCAGCCTGCGGCGGATCGGCTTCATGCGCCCTCCTTTGCCAGCGGGAAGACCTGGAAGCCTTCGGCCTCGGTGCGCCACAGCACGTAGGCGCGGCCGGCATGCTGCAGCAGGTGCGGTTGGTCGGAATCGCGTTCGGTGCGTGCGAGCTGCCGCGTCTGCCAGGTCTTGCCGCCGTCCTGCGACAGCATCGCGGTCAGGCGCGTCAGCTGGCCGTCGAATGCCTTCCATGCGACCACGATGTCATTGTTGTCGAGCGCGACGATATCGGCGTGCTGCGCACGCGGGTCGTCCAGCGGGCGCTGCGCCTGCAGCCTGCCGTCCTTCCAGCGGCCGACCGACACCGTCGGCTTGCCTTCGCGCATATTGAACCAGACCATATGCACGGTGCCGTCCGGCGCCACCGATGCTCCCGGGCCGTGATGCGGGCATGCGTCGATGCGCCAGTCGTCGAAGGTGGCGCGCTGCATCGGCGTGGCCTTGCCATCGGATCCCAGCAGTGCCAGCGCATGATCGCGCGCATTGGGCGGGAACACGTGGCGCCACAGCGCCAGCATCTTGCCGTCGGGCGTGGGCGACAGCGCGATGCGGCAGCATTCGCACGACTGGTCGGCGATCTTGTAGTCGCCCTGGAAGCTCTTGCCGTGGTCGGCCGATACTGCGTAATAGATCGCGGCGCCGGCGTAAGGCTGCTTGCGCGCTGTTGCCGCGGCGACATCGCGCTTGTCGATCCAGCTCACGAAGACGCGGCCGGACGGGTCCACCGCGATGGCATCGAAGCGATGCGCGATCTGGTCGCGATTGGCATGTACCGTCAGCGGCGCGGCAAACGACTTGCCGCCGTCGGTGGAGCGCGCAAAGCGGATAAAGCCGGTCCACGGCTTGGGCCGCGGCTGGGTCCAGGTGACGTAGACCTCGCCATCGCGGCCGGCCGCGACCTTGGGGCGGCTCTCATGATCGGCGGCGACGGGCTCGGGCGTGCTGTTGACATGCTGCGCGGGACCGAAGCTGCGACCGTAATCGGTCGACGAACGCACCGCCACATGGGGGCCGTCCTTGTAGGCGATCCACAGCTTGCCGTTGCTGTCGAAGGCAGCGCCGGTGCCAAGTTCAGCCATCTTTGCCGCCCTGGCCTGGCCACCGTGGCCGCCGTGGCCGCCGTGATTGCCGTGCGTTTGCGCGTTGCCCGCCAGCGCGGTACTGGCCAGCAGCCCGGCCACGATACAACGAAAGCCGGTGCGCATGCCGGTCATGGTGATGGTCTTGTTCACACTTAAAAGGAGAGCTTGGCCTCGGCGTAGAACGTCCGGCCCGGATATGGGTGGTAGACGTAGTAGCGCTGGTCGGTCAGGTTGTCGATGCCAAGCCCGAGGCGCACGTTCTTCGCCGGCCGGTACGTCACCTTGACGTCGAAGGTCAGGAAGGTGCTGGTGCCGCCGAAGGTGTCGGGGTTGACGTCGGAATTGTCGAGCGTATTGTACTGCCGCCCCGAATAGGTCATTGCCAGCGTGCCGGCCCAGGCCGGCGTGATGCGATAGGTGCCGACCACATTGGCGCGCCACTTCGGGATCCGGTAGAAATACTTGCCCACCGAGGCCGGGTTGTTGGCGTTCTCCAGCGTCTTCGAATGGTTGTACGCGCCGCTGGCCGACAGGTCGAAGCCGCTGACCAGCACATCGCGCGCGTCGTACGCCAGCTCGATGCCGCGCGTGCGCACGCGGTCCACGTTCTGGAAGCTGGTGACGGTCGGGAACACGGTGGTGTTGGTCTGGCTGACCAGCGCCTCGCGGATATCGTCCTCGTACACCGAGACGCGGAAGTACGAACCGTCCACCGTGCGCTCGAAGGTCAGGTCCTTCGAGAACGAGCGTTCCGGCCGCAGGTCGGGATCGTTGTTGATCAGCGTGGTGCCGGTGATGCGGCCCTGGAACAGCTCGCTGACGGTCGGGTAGCGATAGGCCTGGCCCAGCGAGAGCCGGCCCAGCCAGTCCTGCCCGATCGCCTTCTCCAGCGCGAGCTTGGGCGACCAGTTGGATTCGCTGCGCACCGGGTAGCCGATGTTGGCGCCAGGCTGGTTGCGGCTGCCGTCATAGGCGCGCCAGTGTTCGTAGCGCACGCCTGGGACCAGCTTCCAGTCGGGCGCGAAGTACCAGGCATCCTGCGCATACAGCGCCTGGGTCTCGGTCTTGCCGGCAAAGGCGTTGCTGAAGCTGGTGATGGTGGCCGCCTGCCAGTCCGAGGTGTTGTAGGTGGTGTTGGTCAGCTGGTAGTTGTCGTAGTGGTAGCCGAACGTGACCCAGTGCCCGCGCTGCAGTGTTTGCGGGCGATAGTCGGCCTTCAGGTCGAGCGTGCGCCAGCCGGTGCCGTCGCCATAGGTCACGGTGCCTGGTCCGCTGCCGGCGGTGCTGGCGGTGCGGCTCACGTCCTTGCTGACATCGAACAATGACGCGACGCCGGAGACGTTCCAGCCGGTCTCGTTGCGCGTGCGCAGCGACAGGCCGTACAGCCAGCGCGCGTCTTCGCCGTTGCCCGGCGCAAAGGCGTTGGCGGGGATGCTGTACTGGTAGCCGCCGATATTGACCAGGCCGCTGGAGACCACGTTGCCGTTGGCATCGCGCAGGTAGCTGCCGGTCGTGCCGGAACGGTCCTGCTGCCAGTAGGCGGCGGTGAACTGCGCCTGCAGCGTATTGGTGATGTCATAGCCGAGCTTGAGCTTGAGCTGGTCCTGCACGGTGTGCGTGACGCCCTCGCTGTTGACGCCCATCACCACGCGGTCGGCGCCGGTCTGGTCCCGGTCGAAAAAGGCGCCCGTGACCGGCGTGGCGGCGGAGGTGGCAGGCCGGGTCGAACGCGCCGCGGTGTAGAAGCTCAGCGGGTGGCTCTTGCTGTCCTGCCGGTCCACGCTGACCAGCCATGAGAACGGGCCGACGCGGTCGCCCACGTAGGCGTTGGCATGCACGCCGTTGAAGTTGTCGTGCGTGCCGTACTGGCTGAAGCGCTGCGTGAACCACTGCACGCTGGCATCGCCTTCGAACTTCTCCGGCGTGCGCGTAGAGATCAGCACCGTCGCGCCCAGCGAATTGCCCGGATACAGCGCCGAATACGGGCCGTACAGCACATCCACGCGCTCGATCTCGGCGGCATTGACCAGCGACCAGCGCGGCGGAAAGCCGAAATCCGAGCCCAGCAGGTTGGACAGCAGCAGGCCGTCCGCATAGACCAACCCCCGCGCCGACTGGCGCGAGCTGGTGCTGCGCACCGAGATGATCGAATTCATATCGCCGATAAAACGCTTGCGCACGGCGAGGTTGGGCGCGTATTTGAGCGCGTCTTCGGTGTTCACCACATTGAAGTCCGCCATGCGCCGGCTGCTGATGCCGTAGGCGGGCGACGGCGTGTTCGGGGGCGTGGCAGGGGTTTCGCTGCGTTCCGTCTTGGCCGAAACCACGACTTCCTGCAGCGGCTCGGGGGCGGCTACCTGCGCGCCGGCGATGCCCGGGCCCATCAGCGCGGCCGATGCGGCCAGGGCGATCCGATTTTTCTTCACGGGAAAACCTTGTTTGTCGTCTTCTTTGGCTCGGCCGCCTCGCGCGCGCTGTATCTGGCGCTTCCTCCCGGGAGCGAGCGCTGACATTCTAGGTCGCGGGCGGGGCTGCTGCGATGCGACATAGCGACGCGGTCATGGAACCGCAGGGAAAGTGCGCGCCTGCGCATTCCGCACCGCCGGTCGTCGCATTGCGCCACTCAGGTAAACCCGTATATCCAAGGGCAAGCCTTGTCTCTACATTGCCCCGGTTGGCGTCAAGCCACTGTGATGCTGGGAGAGACTGACCCGCGGCCGCCGCCGCGATCAGCGCCGAAGGAGCAACCGCCCCGGAAACTCTCAGGCAAAAGGACCGGCATCACAAGTCAGTGCACTCTGAAGAATGCCGGCGTCATCGTCCGCCGGCATACCGAAGGAGCAAGCGCGCATCGCCCCTGGCGAGGTGTCGTGAATCTCTCAGGTCCGGAACAGAGGGGGCGTCCGCTACGCATGTCGCGTACGGGCTCCCACCATCGACGTTCCTGGAACCTGCCAGATCATGAAGACAATCGCCGTCATCGGCGGTGGCATCACCGGTGTCACCACTGCCTACGCGCTCGCCCGGCGCGGATTCTCCGTCACGCTGTTCGAACGCCATCGCTATGCCGCGATGGAAACCTCGTTCGCCAACGGCGGCCAGCTTTCCGCCTCCAATGCCGAGGTCTGGACCCACTGGTCCACCATCGTCAAGGGCCTGAAGTGGATGCTGCGCAGCGACGCCCCGCTGCTGGTCAATCCCAGCCCGAGCTGGCACAAGCTGACGTGGTTCGCCGAGTTCATCGCCTCCATCCCCCACTACCGCCGCAACACCATCGAGACCGCGCGGCTCGCCATCGCGGCGCGCGAGCACCTGTTTTCATGGGCAGCGCAGGAAGGGATCGATTTCGACCTGAAGCAGGAAGGGATCCTGCATATCTACCGCGACAAGGCCGGCTTCAAGCATGCCGGCCGCGTCTCCGCGCTGCTGGCGCAGGGCGGGCTGGAGCGGCGCGCGGTGACGCCGGACGAAATGCGCGCGATCGAGCCGACGCTGGCCGGCTCTTACTACGGCGGGTACTTCACCGAGAGCGACTCCACCGGCGATATCCACAAATTCACCAGCGGCCTGGCCGCGGCCATCGACCGGCTAGGCGTGCGCTGTCTCTATGGCCAGGACGTGCGTGCGGTGAAGACCGATGGCAAGCGCGCCAGCGTGACCGTGCAGCAACGCGGCGAGACCGCTACCTCCACGTTCGACGGCGCCGTGATCTGCGCCGGGACTGCCAGCCGCGCGCTCGCCGCGGGGTTGGGGGATCGCGTCAACATCTATCCGGTCAAGGGCTATTCGATCACGGTCAACCTGACGGATGAAACCAGCCGCGCGTCGGCGCCGACGGTGAGCCTGCTCGATGACGAAACCAAGCTCGTCACCAGCCGCCTTGGCGACGACCGCTTCCGCGTGGCCGGCACCGCCGAGTTCAACGGCTACAACCGCGACATCCGCGCCGACCGCATCCGGCCGCTGGTGGAGTGGGTGCAGCAGTGCTTCCCTGGCGTCAGCACGCGCAGCGTGGTGCCGTGGGCGGGGCTGCGGCCGATGATGCCGGATATGCTGCCGCGCGTCGGGCGGGGGCGTGCGCCGTGCGTGTTCTACAACACGGGGCATGGGCATTTGGGGTGGACGTTGTCGGCGGTGACGGCGGATATGGTGGCTGGGGTGGTGGAGCGGCAGCTGGGGGCAAAGCCGGCCGTCGCAACAGGGGCGGCGCTGGCGTTGGCGAAGGCCTGAGCTGGCGCAGCTGCGCAGCCCTCCGCACCAGCGCTGAACGCGAGCCACCAACCCTGGTGAAGGCACCCCTTTCCCGCGCGCGG
Organism: Cupriavidus necator; assembly: GCF_040578825.1. Lineage (GTDB taxonomy): Bacteria > Pseudomonadota > Gammaproteobacteria > Burkholderiales > Burkholderiaceae > Cupriavidus > Cupriavidus necator_E. The sequence goes on from NZ_JBEFLI010000028.1 coordinate 80,577, forward strand.
GAGGGGTGGGGGTGAGGACTGGAGCGTCGACGAAGTGAAGCGCGTCGGTATGCCAGCGCCTGCCCTCTCCCCCCAGCGGCGTGGACGGCTGAGGGCCTCATCCAGGACTTCGCCCAAGACTCCCCACCATCCCCTTGCGGAACGTCAGCACACAAACGATGAAGATAACCCCCGTCACCATCGACACCGATTCCCCGAGCCCGTTGAACCAGCCCACGCCCGACACCGTCGCAAGATAACTGCCCAGCTCGCCAAGCTTGTTCTCCAGCGCAATCACGACAAAGGCGCCAACGATCGGCCCCGACAGCGTACCCAGCCCACCCAGCAAGGTCATCAGGATCACCATCCCCGACATCGACCAATGCACGTCGCTCAGCGTCTCGAAGCCCAGCACCAGCGCCTTGACCGATCCGGCCAGCCCCGACAGCGCCGCCGACAGCACGAAGGCGGTCAGCTTGAAGCGGTCGACGTCATAGCCCAGCGAGATCGCGCGCGGCTCGTTCTCCTTGATCGCCTTCAGGATCTGGCCGAACGGCGAATGCACCGTGCGCACGATCAGCGCGAAGGCCGCGACGATGATCACCAGCGCCACGTAATACAGCGTCAGGTCGTCGGACAGCGGCACGATGCCGAACAGCTTGCCGCGCGGGATGCCCTGCAGCCCGTCCTCGCCGCCGGTGAACGGCGCCTGCAGGCAGATAAAGAACAGCATCTGCGCCAGCGCCAGCGTGATCATCGAGAAGTAGATGCCTTGGCGGCGGATCGCCAGCGAGCCCACTACATAGCCGGTCAGCGCGCCGGTGGCGGTGCCCAGGATCAGCCCGATCTCGGGCGTCACGCCCCAGACCTTCATCGCATGGCCGGCGGCATAGCCGGCGCCGCCGAAGAAAGCCGCATGGCCGAACGACAGCAGCCCCGTATAGCCGATCAGCAGGTTGAACGCGCACGCGAACAGCGCGAAGCACAGCACCTTGAGCACGAACACCGGATAGGCGCCGGCCAGCGGCGCCGCCAGCAGGCACACTAACAACAAGCCATACAACGCCCCCCTCGGCAAACGGCGCGCCGCTTGCTGCTGCATGCCGATCGCAGCGATAGTTTGTCCGCTCATCACTTCTCCTTTCCGAACAGCCCTGCCGGGCGCAACAGCAGCACGATCACCATGGTCACGAAGACCACGGTCGACGATGCCTCGGGATAGAACACCTTGGTCAGTCCTTCGATCACACCCAGCCCCAGGCCGGTCAGGATCGCACCCATGATCGAGCCCATGCCACCGATCACCACCACGGCGAATACGATGATGATCAGGTTCTGCCCCATCAGCGGCGACACCTGCATCACCGGTGCGGCCAGCACGCCCGCCAACGCGGCCAGCGCGACGCCGAAGCCGTAGGTCAGCGTCACCATCGCCGGCACGTTGACGCCGAAGGCTTCCACCACCTTGGCGTTCTCGGTGCCGGCGCGCAGGTACGCCCCCAGCCGGGTCTTCTCGATCACGTACCACGTCGAAGCACAGACCAGCAACGACGCTGCGACGACCCATACGCGGTAGTTGGGCAAGTGCATGAAGCCGAGATCCGTGGCGCCCTGCAGCGCTTCGGGCGCGGCGTACGGCAGCCCCGATACGCCATAGACCGAACGGAACACACCCTCGATCACCAGCGTGATGCCCAGCGTGAGCAGCAGGCCGTAGATATGGTCGAGCTTGTAGATCCAGCGCAGCATGGTCTTCTCGATCAGCACGCCGAGGCCGGCAACCACCACTGGCGACAGCAGCAACATCACCCAGTAGCTGAGCCCCGCATAGGCCATGCCGGCCCAGGCGAGAACCGCGCCCAGCATGAACAGTGCCCCGTGCGCGAAGTTGATGACGTTGAGCAGGCCGAAGATGACCGCCAGGCCCAGGCTCAGCATGGCGTAGAACGCGCCGTTGACCAGCCCCAGCAATAGCTGCGACAGCAGCGCCGGCAGCGGGATTTCAAACAGGTTCATAGGGACTCCTCATACGCCCAGCAGTTCGTGCAGCACCGGCATCCTGGCCTCCAGCTCACTGGCGGCAAAGCGCTCGACGATGCTGCCGTGCTCCATCACGTAGAAGCGGTCGGCCAGCGGCGCGGCGAAGCGGAAGTTCTG
>NZ_JBEFLI010000029.1:0-80716 GCF_040578825.1 Cupriavidus necator
GGCTCGCTCGATGAGATGGCCCAGGTGGTCGTCGCGCTCCTGCAGCCGTATTTGCAGCCCGATAATTATTAAACCTATTTAGGGGATGTTGTACTAGAGCATCAAAGAAGCCCGGCTCGATATTGCCCTTCATATTGAAGTGGGTGTACCCAAACTGAGCAGCGGCGCGCGAGCCGACGACCTTCTTGATGTTCTCAGTGAATGCTTTTGATCCTGTCGCATGGAGGACACTAAAGCCTTCTGCGGCGAGCTCACCCAGCAAATGTAAGGCGATTACGGACTTTCCAGTACCCGGCCCTCCTTGAACAAGGACCATTGTCCGCTTGTCCTTCCGGCGAGCATACTTACGAACCCGCGACAAAACCTTATTAAAGACGACCTTCTGGTCGTCCAGCAAAACATAGCTTGTTTGGTTCCGCACAACTTTCGCGGTATGTTCAAGAAGCTTTTTGCTCTGCGCGTACCTGCTGGAAAGGACCTTCTCCATCACAGGTACACCTTTAGCCCCTACAAGGCGCTTCCGCAGATATTCCTTGAGCTCGCCCACCTGATCGCCGGCAAAGGCCGGATACGCTTGCAGAAACTCCGCATGTCGGGCCTGGAAGATTTCATTCTCCGTATCACGCTGCAAATTATGCAGGAAGACGCAGGACGATAGGCCTACCTCACCGGAGCTAAATGCCGAATGCACATCGCGCAAATACTGCTCATATTGCCCAACTTGGCAGGAAGGGTGAAGTACGTCGCGCTCTGACCCCGCAAGCCAGGTAGATACGCAGCCCTCTGCATCACTCGGACCGACATCGCCCCATTGCTTCAACTCCACAACTACTGCATGCTGGGCGCCGCTTCCATCGTGGCCGGTGATCATGAAATCCAGTCGCCTTGCACTAAGTGGCAATTGGTATTCGAGCGTCACACCGTGGTCAGTCAGGCCTGCCCCTTGAAGGGTCACTGCCATCTGGAGCAGGGAGTTCTGCCATGACATCACCTCCTGCCTAGATGGTTGGTAGCGATAAGCCTCAAAGAAGTTGGATTGAAGGGTTGCCGCAATGGCATTTCTGATCGTTTGATCGATGAACTGTAGGGAGCTACCTGTATACAATTGCACGAATCGACCCCTTGGCCTTGTCTGGGAAGCCAGATGCAAAAATGGTCTATGTTATGCCTGAAACAAAAAAGTTACTAGTCACTATCTGGGAAAAACAGTCTGCCGCCGCGGTGCAGGGGTTTTATATGCCTTGAGTGCTCTTCCCCGCCGTAGTGCCGTCAGCGCGGGCTGCATCCCACCCCAAACGGGGGCCGATTCTGAGCAATTTATGTGTTAGTCTCGAACGTGATTCCTTACAGAACAAGAATTTCCACCAGAGACAAGGACCCTGGCGTGACAGAGCGCAAACACGACATTAAGATCTATTTCTCGGATTTCTTTGGCGTTTCCTCCGAGACGATTCGCAATCACGGATCTTTTAACATCTCCCTCATCAACGACCTCCCCCTTTTTGTTGACCCTTTTCTACTTTTCAATAGCGAAAAGGACGAATACAAGGCACTGCACAAAGATATCGTTAATTATCTTTCCTTTCTACAAACAAATGCCACCTCGACACTACCAAAAGGATTAATGGAAGCATGGTACTGCTTCCCAGAAGTACGGCAAAATTGGTTCGGCTACAGCAAAATCGGAAATGGCGGTCACGGACTTGGCAGGACATTCGCAAATAATCTCAATACAAATCTTCACACAGTCTTCGACATAAAGGCTGGCGGCGTTGGCATTGGAGTCCACCTAGAAAAACTTTGCCTCATTAAAAATGGCGTCGGCCGCGATAATATCAGCGATTTTGTGACGAACTTGATCAAAGGATACCTAGCCCAGTACACGGAGGACTTCGCCAAAAAGTATGTCGATCCAGCAAAGTGCCGCGAATTTCCTGTCACGAAAGCAGAGTTCAATTACCACACAAAGACATGGATCACGAAACGTTATATGTTGCCGGCCTTTTGTGGAGATTTCGTCCTACTGACTCCAATTGATATGCTAACGAAGGACGAAACCTGGATTAACCACGCCGATCTAATTGCGGACTTTTCCTCCGTTGCCGCCGCTGTCCCCAATGAGCAATTGCGGGCACAGATTTCGAACTATGTCATCCAGGTGATGCCGCTTGAACCTACAAAGAAGGATCGGGATGAGGCATACGAGAAAGTGCTTCTGAAGTTCCCAATGCTCTTGGATGCTTATATCGCATTGAAGGAGCGCGAGGGCGACGGCGCAAAGGCACTTAGTGAAGAAAAGGTCAAAAGCACTCAAATTCTCTTCGAGCAACAATTGCGGGACCTTGTTGAATTGCTTTGGAAGGGAAACTTCTATGAAATCCAAACGAACACTCGTGAGGATGCGCTTCAGCGACTCAATTACTTGAAGCACGTAATTGAAAAACAGGATGGCTACAAGCTGTTTTATGTTGAAGGCAAGCCAGTTCGCCGAGAAACAGATCTGCAGATCATGTTTAAACTTACATGGCTTGCCGCAACCTTCGATTATAACGCGGAGGTCAATAACGGTCGCGGCCCCGCCGATTTCGTTGTGTCGTTTGGTAGCACTGACAAAACTGTGATCGAATTTAAACTGGCCTCGAATACCAGCCTCGAATCAAATCTTAAAAAGCAGGCGGAAATCTACTCGGATGCCGCCCGGGCAAATCGAGCGCCAATAAAAGCAATTTTGTATTTTACGGAAGCAGAGCACTCAAAAGTCCACCGCCTGTTACGAACCCACGAGCTAATCGGAGACAACAACATCATTCTCATAGATGCCACTGATAACAAACCATCGGCATCAAAGGCCTAACGGTAAGTGACGGCTGGAAGATTCCCTCGCGCAGTCACCACCATAATCAAAATTCAATTCCGAACTATTTACGGGAGAATCCATGAAACCGAAGATTTTCATTGGGTCGTCGAGAGAAGGCATAAAGATCGCAAATGCATTACACGCAAATCTTACGTATGATGCGGAGTGCACAGTATGGAAGGACGGGGTCTTTCAACCATCCTCATCAACACTTTCGGATCTCATGCGCATATTGAGGTCGTCCGACTTCGGAATCTTTGTATTTAGCCCTGATGACATCTCAATAATGCGCGATAGTGCAGACCAAGTTGTTCGAGACAATGTGCTCTTTGAACTTGGGTTGTTCATTGGCCGCCTGGGACCTGAAAGGTGCTTTTTTCTCGTCCCAGACTCCGACAAGATTCGCCTCCCCACCGACCTGTATGGTGTGAATCCCACGAAGTATGAATCGAACCGAAGCGATGCAAATTGGGAAGCAGCAGTCAATCCGGCTTGCATGCAAATCCGCCGGGTCGTAAATGAACTGAGATCCTTTCAAGACACCGACGTCACACCGACGAGCCTTCCGATATCGATATCGAAAACGATCGAAAAAACACCGAGTGCACAATCGTCTACGGACCCCGTTAATCCCGCACCGGCATCGACTCCGGTGCTCCTAACTTTGGAACCCTATAAGAAGTCATTTTTGTTAAAGGGAAATACGTACCCACACAAGTCACGGCTATCAGGATTGGGATATCTTAGCTATAACAAGGCTCTGCAAGCGTGGGTTGTTCCCCAATCCAAAGAGGACGAGCTTCGGAAGGCCATTGCGGATCTACTTTGACGCTGTTGCGACAGTGGCGTTCGACGATCCCAATCGATTTTGGTTATTTTGACGGGATAGGATCCACTCGGCAGCCGATCCTTGGCAGAAATTACCATCATCGCTGGCTGCGTTTTCGATCAGCCACTATTCGTTCGAGATGCCGTAGATTAATATCCGCGGCACGCTCTTCATTGATCTCCTGAAGCACAAAAAAGCCAAGTTCAGCATTTTCATCGGAGGTTCAGCAATCCAGATACAAGCGCTATGACATCTACTTTTGATAGGGATCGTGGCCCTCGGGATTCTTGCCCGAATCTGGGCCATTGGAGGATATTTGTACCTCTCGCATTACCACTCTGGCCGTGAGAAATATTCTCTCAATAGCTCGCTTATAACCAAAGGTGACCCAGGCACAAAGTAGAGTAATTGCAGCAAATGCGACGGCGTTGGAAATTGAGTCGGACAAAAATCTTGCAAAATCATTAGGCGATAAGTTCTTTTGAGCCATGCTGCTATATTGAGCCCAGACAAAGAGGAGGGATGCCCACGCAAAGGTAATGATCCATTGCGCAGTCCTTACACGAGCACTTGCACGCTCATGGAGCTCTTTTAGAGTATCTAAAATATGCTTTGCCTCGTCTGGCCCGATGTCGCATTCCGATGTGAACTCGGTTTTTACCCGGCGAATTATTTTAGAATGCACCTTATCAGATACGTATTGACTTGGAAGCTCAAAAGCAGTTATAAGCGCGACAAAAAGGAAGGCAGCGTATTGCGCGTTACTCGCTTCACCCTGGGAAAGAATGCCATTATTTTTGCACCAAAAGATAATTATCTGCGCGATACACGAGTAGAGCACAAAAAACAGCGCTGGCCGCATAAACAGCCAAGCTCCACCTTGCAGTAGTCCTAAAGTCGAAAGGATTCTCGTGACGGGCCGCAGCAATGGGATATCGATGGTGCGAGAGGTATCTAATGCCTGTTCGCTCCGCTGCAGTAACAACACTGCCATTTCCAATATCGTCGGAGAACCGGTGGGCATAACTCCCAAGAGTTTCTTCAGAGGGACCGATGAGAGTGCGTTTAACATCTTCATACGTTTTCGAGGAGAGGCTGTCGGCATTATACAAAACGAATTCCATCTGCTTCGACGGGCAACCACAATCGCCGTGCATTCCGTCAAAAAAAAGCTCAGAAATTAATCTGAGCTTTCTTGTGTTATGCCTTAACAATAAAATACAATCAAGGTGGCATGACGAAAACAGGAAAAGGCATCTCTTATTTTCACTTGGCTTTTGTCTTAGACATCAATATTCCGTGCCACCAACGCATTACTCTCAATAAAGTTCCGTCGCGGCTCCACCTCATCCCCCATAAGGGTGGTGAAAATCTGATCCGCAGCAATAGCATCCTCAATCTGCACCTTCAGCAACCGCCGCTGCGTAACGTCAAGAGTGGTTTCAAACAACTGCTCAGGATTCATCTCCCCCAGCCCCTTATACCGCTGCCGCGACACCCCACGCTCTGCCTCCGAAAGCAACCACTGCATCGCCCCATGGAAGTCATTGACAGTCTGATCCCTCAGCTTGTCCCCTTCTCCACGCTGCACCTTGGTCCCCTCAGGCGTCAGCCCCTGAAACGTCTTGGCCGCATTGGACAGCGCCGCATAATCGGCCCCGTGAACAAAATCCGCATCCAAATGCGACAACCGCACATTCCCATGATGACGACGCGCAATCATCAACCGATGCTTATCAGTCTTCTCATCAAACTGCGCATACACATCCGCCGTACCATCATCATTGACCGCAGCCCCAATCAACGTCTTCGCATGCATCTCCGCCAGCTTAGCCTTCAGCGCCACCGCTGAAGCCTCCGCCGCCGCCGCGCTATCCAGATCCAGCGTCACGCCGTCCGCAATGGCACGCAGCGCGTCCGTATCCACAACACGCGACAGACGGCCAATTACGCCTTCAGTCAACTGATACTGCCGCGCCAACTCAGTCAACGCATCCCCATTGATCTCCGACCCATCCGGCCGCACCAGCGACGCCTTCTCCATCGCCAGCTTCAGCAGGTAGGCATTGAGCTCGACATCGTCCTTGATATACCGCTCTTCCTTGCCATGCTTGATCTTGTACAGCGGCGGCTGCGCGATATACACATAGCCGCGCTCGATGATGTCAGGCATCTGCCGGTAGAAGAACGTCAGCAGCAGCGTGCGGATGTGGGAGCCGTCCACGTCCGCGTCGGTCATGATGATGATGCGGTGGTAGCGCAGCTTTTCCAGGTTGTAGTCGTCCTTGCCGATGCCCGTGCCCAGCGCGGTGATCAGCGTCAGCACTTCCTGGCTGGACAGCATCTTGTCGAAGCGGGCGCGCTCTACGTTCAGGATCTTGCCCTTGAGCGGCAGGATGGCCTGGAACTTACGGTCGCGGCCCTGCTTGGCGGAGCCGCCTGCGGAGTCACCCTCCACCAGGAAGAGTTCTGACAGGGCGGGGTCTTTTTCCTGGCAGTCGGCCAGCTTGCCGGGCAGGCCCATGCCGTCCATCAGGCCCTTGCGGCGGGTCATTTCGCGGGCCTTGCGGGCGGCTTCGCGGGCGCGGGCGGCGTCTACGATCTTGCCGCAGATGATCTTGGCGTCGGCGGGGGTTTCCAGCAGGAAGTCGGTCAGGGCCTTGCTGACGAGTTCTTCCACGGGCAGGCGCACTTCGGACGAGACCAGCTTGTCCTTGGTCTGCGAGCTGAACTTGGGCTCGGGCACCTTGACGGAGAGCACGCAGGACAGGCCTTCGCGCATGTCGTCGCCGGTGGTTTCCACCTTGGCTTTCTTGGCGACTTCGTTTTCTTCGATGTACTTGTTGATGACGCGGGTCATCGCGGCGCGCAGGCCGGTCAGGTGGGTGCCGCCGTCACGCTGCGGGATGTTGTTGGTGAAGCAGAGCACCTGCTCGTTGTAGCCGTCGTTCCACTGCATGGCCACTTCCACGCCGATGCCGTCTTTTTCGGTGTTGGCGTAGAAGATGTTGGGGTGCAGCACGCTCTTGGAGCGGTTGATGTACTCGACAAAACCCTTCACGCCGCCGGAGAAGGCAAAGTCTTCTTCCTTGCCGGTGCGCTGGTCGACCAGCTTGATGTGGACGCCGTTGTTCAGGAACGAGAGCTCGCGGATGCGCTTGGACAGGATCTCGTAGTGGAACTCGACGTTGGTGAAGATTTCTTCGTCGGCCAGGAAGTGGACTTCGGTGCCGCGCTTGTCGGTGGCGCCGATGATCTTCATCGGCGAGACTTCAACGGGCTGGCCGTCGGGGCCGGGCACGGTCTCGACGATGCGGTTCTGTACGTCGCCCTTGGCGAATTCGATCAGGTGGACCTGGCCGTCGCGGCGCACGGTCAGGCGCAGCCACTTGGAGAGCGCGTTCACGCAGGACACGCCCACGCCGTGCAGGCCGCCCGAGACCTTGTAGCTGTTCTGGTTGAACTTGCCGCCGGCGTGCAGCTCGGTCATGGCGATTTCGGCCGCGCTGCGCTTGGGTTCGTGCTTGTCGTCGAACTTGACCAGGGGCGGGATGCCGCGGCCGTTGTCGACGATGGAGATCGAGTTGTCGCTGTGGATGGTGACCTGGATCTCGGTGCAGTAGCCGGCCAGCGCTTCGTCAATGGAGTTGTCCAGCACCTCGAACACCAGGTGGTGCAGGCCGGTGCCGTCCGAGGTGTCGCCGATATACATGCCCGGGCGCTTGCGTACCGCCTCCAGGCCTTCCAGGATCTGGATCGAGGAGGCTCCGTAGGTGTTTTCCTGTTGCGGTTTCTGCTGTTCGGTCATGTCTTTCTACTCACGGCAAATACGAAATTCGGGCCGGGCCTGCTTAGCGGCGGGGCGCGAAGGGTCCGCATGGCGGGTTACTAAAAACGGCAAAAGGGGCGGATCGCTTGGATCCTGCCCCCGCTGCGGGATGGTCATCCCCAGGACTTCCCGGCTTGGCCCGGGTGTCATTGCGTGCCGTTTGCTGCTCCGGTTTTCGTCTGTACTGGTCCTGTCACCGGATCATCAGATGCGCATCGGCATGACGACGTACTTGAAGTTGTCGTCTTCCGGCACGGTAATCAGCGCACTCGAATTCGAGTCGCCGAGGCTGACCTGCACCTGCTCGCTCTTCAGGTTGGCGAGTACGTCGAGCAGGTAGGTCACGTTGAAGCCGATATCGAGCGCGTCGCCCGAGTAATCGAGTTCCAGCTCTTCCTGCGCCTCTTCCTGGTCGGCGTTGGTGGAGCTGATCTTGAGCATGTGCGTGTCGAGGATGCAGCGCACGCCCTTGAATTTGTCGGTGGTCAGGATCGCGGTGCGTTGCAGCGCCTGCTGCAGCCGCACGCGGTCGATCGCGAAGGCGTTCTTGTAGCCCTTGGGGATCACGCGCTGGAAGTCGGGGAACTTGCCTTCGACCAGCTTGGAGATCAGTTCGATATTGGCGAACGTGAACTTGATCTGGTTGGCGGCGAGCTGCACCTGCACCGGATCGTCGTTGTCTTCCAGCAGGCGCTGCAGTTCCAGGATGGTCTTGCGCGGGATGATGACTTCCTGGCGCGCGCCCACACCGGCGGCTTCGGTTTCCAGCTCCACGCCGCAGTACGCCAGGCGGTGGCCGTCGGTAGCGACTGCCATCACCTTCTTGCCTTCGACCACCAGCAGCATGCCGTTCAGGTAGTAGCGGATGTCCTGCTGCGCCATGGCGAAGTGGACCATTGCCAGCAGGTGCTTGAAGGTCTTCTGCGGCAGCGTGACGCTGGCGTTGAATTCGCTTGCTTCGGCAACGGTCGGGAATTCCTCGGCGGCCAGCGTCTGCAGTGCGAAGCGGCTCTTGCCAGATTGCACGGTCATGCGCTTGTCGTTGAGCGACAGGGCCACGTCGCCGTCAGGCATCGCACGCAGGATGTCGAGCAGCTTGCGCGCGGCCACGGTGGTGGCGACGCTGTCGTTGCCGACGCCGCATTCGGCGTGCGTGGTGATCTGGATCTCGATGTCGGTCGACAGGAAGGAAACGTTTGACCCGGACTTGCGAATCAGCAGATTGGCCAGGATCGGGAGGGTGTGGCGGCGCTCCACGATGCCGCTCACGATTTGCAGCGGACGCAGCAGGTTGTCTCGCGAGGTTTTGACCAATTGCATTGAATTTATCCTTCGTCGTTTGTAGTCGGCGACCGCAGAACGCAAACAACTCCAAATTCACTTAGGAATCAAGGAGTTAATGTGCCATTGTACCAAGGATAAGCCGCTGCGGTGAAGCGGGGCGGGACCGGCCTGCGGACCAGCTGTGCACAAAAAGCCACGCTGGCGCCTTAGTGCGCTTACCATGCACTTGCCATCCCGCCCCGACTCACCGCAAAGCCTTATCAGTGGCCACTTTCCGGACACTTGCCCCGGCGTCGCTGACGTTAATTCCCCAGGCGCCACGGGTTGTCCGCGGCGCGCACCCTACAGTATGCCAGCCCCGAGGGGCCGACCCTTCAAAAATGCCTTCCAGCGCCGGCTGACGCGTCAGCCCTTGAGCGTTTGCTCCAGCACGTGCAGCTCGTGGTTGAGCTGCGCATCCTTGCTGCGTTCGTCGGCGATCTTGCGCACGGCGTGCAGCACGGTGGTGTGGTCGCGGCCGCCGAACAGCTCGCCGATCTCGGGCAGGCTCTTCTGCGTCAGCTCCTTGGCCAGGTACATCGCGATCTGGCGCGGCCGTGCAATATTGGCAGGCCGCTTTTTCGAGTACATGTCAGCGACCTTGATGTTGTAGAAATCCGCGCAGGTCTTCTGGATGTTCTCCACGGAGATCTGGCGGTTCTGCACGGTCAGCAGGTCCTTCAGCGCTTCGCGCGTCACCTCGATGGTGATGTCCTTGCCGTGGAAGTTGCTGAACGCGAGGATCTTGCGCAGCGCGCCTTCCAGCTCGCGCACGTTGGAGCGCAGGTGCTTGGCGACGAAGAACGCGACCTCTTCGGGCACGTTCACGTTCTCGGCGGCGGCCTTCTTCATCAGGATGGCCACGCGCATTTCCAGCTCGGGCGGCTCGATGGCCACGGTCAGGCCGGAGTCGAAGCGCGAGATCAGGCGGTCGTCGATGCCGGTGATTTCCTTCGGGTAGGTATCGCTGGTGATGATCACCTGCGCCCGGTTGGCGATCAGGGCCTCGAAGGCGTAGAAGAACTCTTCCTGCGTGCGGTTCTTGCCGGAGAAGAACTGGATATCGTCGATCAGCAGCAGGTCGAGCGAGTGGTAGTAGCGCTTGAATTCGTCGAACGCCTTGCGCTGGTACGCCTTGACCACGTCGGACACGTACTGTTCGGCGTGGATGTAGCGGATGCGCGCGCGCGGGTTTTCCAGCAGCATGTAGTTGCCGATGGCGTGGATCAGGTGGGTCTTGCCCAGGCCCACGCCGCCATAGAGATACAGCGGGTTGTACGACTTGCCCGGGTTGTTGGCGACCTGGATGGCCGCGGCCCTTGCCAGCTGGTTGGCCTTGCCGGTGACAAAGTTGTCAAAGGTCAGGATCGGGTTCAGGCGCGAGCGCTCGTGGACCGTATCGCTGGGCTGGTGGCCGGGCATCGGCGTGGCGCCGCCCATCTGGGGCTGGTGCTGCGCATGCTGCGGATGCTGCTGGTGTTGCGGCTGGTGCTGCGGTTGCTGCGGCACGCGGTAGGAGCGGGCGCTCGCTTCGGCGGGATCCATGTGGACCACGTCGATCTCGCCCATGTCGTTGGCGTGCGGGTTGCCGTGGTGGTTGGCATGCTGGCCCATGCCGGGCGCCTGGCCGCGGGCGCCGGCCGGGACCGGTGCCGCCGACGGGTTGCCGTAGGGCGGCTGGCCCATGCCATAGGCAGCCGCGGTGGGGTAGTCGGCATAGCCTTGCTGGGGCTGCTGGCCCGGCGCAGCGAACGGCGGCTGACCCATGCCGCCCATCGGCTGGGCACCGGGGTAGCCGGCCATGCCCGTACCTTGCGCTGCGTGGCCGTCCATGGCGCCAGGCATGCCCGGCGCCTGCGCGCCCGGCCCGATGCCGGGCTGGCCCTGCATGCCAGGTTGCATATAAGCGGCGGCGCGGCCCGAGGCCGCGGGGTCCAGCACGAACTGGACGCTGACCTGCGCTTCCCAATACTCGCAGGCGAGCGCAGTGATGCGCCCGGAAAACTGGCTCTTGACCCAGTCCAGCTTGAAACGGTTAGGCGCGGCAATCCGCAGCGCATGCGTTTCTTCATCGAACGCAACGGGCGCCAGCGGCTTGATCCACGTTTTGAACTGTTGCGGCGTCAGCTCGCGCTCGAGTTGCGCTGCTGCCGCCTGCCAGAAATCTTGCATCGTTTGTTGTTTAGTAATCGCACCCGGGGATCGTGTCTCCGGGCACGCCACGGGCGGCGCATACGCCACGCGCTCCGAGCCTCTCTTCGCCTGCAGGAACGAATGCGAATCAGTTCCTGCCGGCAAGACCGCCGCAGCATGCCCATGCCGCCGCCGGAGAGCCTTCAGGCTCGCCGCACTGGCGTGCGTTCAGTCATGCGTTGCAGCGGTGGGGGCTCGGGTTGCGCCTGCGCCACGCAGCCCGTGTTGTGTTTGGACCCGGATTGTACCCCCGCCCCTGAGTTATCCACAAAGGATAAGTCTGTGGACAACTTGTGCAAATGCAGTGGATTGCTGTGCACAACCCTAGCTGCCATGCGGGTTCCCGGGGCGCTGAAACGGGCGAAATCTCTGGCAAAACAGGGACTTCGCTCCTCCATCCTCTATTGCCCGGTGGCATTCAGGGCACATCCACTTACTCACCGGCCATTGTGGACAATGGGCCACCGAGGGCGCCGGCGCGGTGTGGCAATTGTGCCCGCGCACACCGACGCCCGGCTTGACAGTGCGCGCAAAACTGGATTAAATGCCGGGTTCTGCGATGCGGCAGGGGATCACGTATGCGCATCGCCGGGTCTGGCCTGTCCGTGCCGTCCGCGCCCGCAGGCCACTAGCCTGCACCGCGCGCCACACGGCCGGCAGCAAAGACAGAACCAGAATCGTCGGACACGCCGCGGCAGTTCCTCGCCCAGCGGCAACCCCATGCGAACCATACGCGGCGGCCACGGCAGCCCGGCCCCTGGCCGGAGTCGGGCGCGCCAAGATCAACCAGAGAGTGCAACATGAAACGTACCTACCAACCTTCCGTTACCCGCCGCAAGCGTACCCACGGTTTCCGTGTGCGCATGAAGACCCGCGGCGGCCGTGCCGTCATCAACGCACGCCGCGCCAAGGGCCGCAAGCGCCTGGCCATCTGAGGCCCGGGCGACCGGCCTGACGGCGCGCCCGGCGCCGGCTGCAGCGTACCGCAGCCGTGCCGCGCAGCCGTCAATGCCTTCCGCCCCGGCTTCAGGTCGGCCAGCAGCTTGCCGCAGGGCGCCGCTTTTGCGCCAGCAGTATTAGTCGCCAGCGCTCGCAGTGATACCCAGCGTGTCAGCCCATGCCTTTCCCAAAGCCGCGAGGCTCACAAAGACGGATGAGTTTTCATCCGTTTTTGCTTTGCGGCCCCGGCGGCGCAGCCCGCATTTCGTGCTGTACGTGCGCGCCAACGATCGCCCGGAAGGGCGGCTTGGCGTGGTGGTGGGCAAGAAGTTCGCGCCGCGCGCCGCCGAGCGCAACCTGGTGAAGCGCATGGCGCGCGAGCTGTTCCGGCAGCGCCGCGAAAGCCTCGCCGGGCGCGACGTCTTGCTGCGCCTGCAAGCGAAATTTCCGCGCGCGGAATTTGCGACGCGCGCGGCGGTCCGAAGAGCGTGCGAGGCGGAAATCGCCAGCCTGCTGGAAGTAGCGGCCAGGCCGCTGCCGCCACCGCCGGCAACCGCACCGCCGGCCTCGCCCTCGGCACCGCCTTCCGCGGCGCCACCGGCGAGCCCCTCGCAAAGCCAGCCACCGGGCCTTCCGGCCTGAACCGCGCCATCGCCGCGCCATCGCCCGCCATGAAGCGAATCCTGCTAGCCCTGCTGCGCGTCTACAAGATCGCCCTGAGTCCCTACCTGGGCTCGCAGTGCCGCTTCCTGCCGACCTGTTCCGACTACGCCCGCGACGCCATCGTCCATCACGGCGCCGCGCGCGGCAGCTGGATGGCCGTCTGCCGGCTGTGCCGTTGCCATCCCTTCACCGAAGGCGGGTATGATCCCGTGCCGGGCACGGAAGCCGACACTGCCAGGCCGGACACCCACGCGGGCCGTTCCGTCCATGCCGCGGCGGGCCATGCGCCAGCCGCGATCCGTCTGCCCAGACCCTGATTTCTCCGACCACAGCCAGACATGGATATCAAACGCACCATCCTCTGGGTCATCTTCTCGATGTCCCTTGTGCTGCTCTACGACAACTGGCAACGCGCCCAAGGCCATGCGTCGATGTTCTTCCCGGGCACGACGCAGCAGCAGGCCGCCTCGGCGCCGGCCGCCAGCGGCGTTGCCGCCCAGGGCGACGTGCCCAAGGCCAACGTGCAGCCGGGCGCAGCCGCGCCGGGTGCCCCGGCCGCTGCGCCGCAGGCAGCCGCCCAGCCCACCGGCGAGAAGATCGTGGTGACCACCGACACGGTGCGCGCCGAGATCGACACCGCCGGCGGCATCCTGTCGCGCCTGGAGCTGCTCAAGGAGCAGGAGAAGGACGGCAAGCCGGTAGTGCTGTTCGAGCGTGACAAGGTGCGCACCTACATGGCGCGCTCGGGCCTAATCGGCGGCGACCTGCCCAACCACACCACGGTGTTCACCGCCGCCCCCGGCCCGCGCGCGCTGGACGGCGCCGAGCAGGTGGAAGTGGCGCTGACCGCCGAGAAGAATGGCGTGAAGCTGGTCAAGACCTACGTGTTCCGCAAGGGCAGCTACGTGGTCGACACCAAGTTCGCGGTGACCAACGCGGGCACCGCGCCGGTCTCGCCGACGCTGTACCTGGAGCTGGCGCGCGACGGCAGCAAGATCGAGCAGTCGCAGTTCTACAGCACCTTCACCGGCCCGGCGGTCTACACCGACGCCGACAAGTACCACAAGATCGACTTCGAAGACATCGCCAAGGGCAAGGCCACCGTGCCGGCCGCCGCCAACAACGGCTGGGTGGCGATGGTGCAGCATTACTTTGCCTCGGCCTGGATCCCGCAGACCGGCAAGGACCACACCTTCTACGTCCAGCAGATCGATCCGAACCTGTACCGCGTGGGTATCCAGCAGCCGCTGGGCGAAGTGGCCCCGGGTGCCACGGTGAGCACCGATGCGCGCCTGTTCGCCGGTCCGCAGGAAGAGCACATGCTGGAGAAGGTTGCGCCGGGCCTCGAGCTGGTGAAGGACTACGGCTGGCTGACCATCCTGGCCAAGCCGCTGTTCTGGCTGCTGGAGAAGCTGCACGGCTTCCTGGGCAACTGGGGCTGGTCGATCATCGCGCTGACCGTGCTGATCAAGCTGGTGTTCTTCCCGCTGTCGGCGGCGAGCTACAAGTCCATGGGCAAGATGAAGGACCTGCAGCCGCGCATGACCTCCATCCGCGAGCGTTACAAGAACGACCCGCAGAAGATGAACCAGGAGATGATGGCGCTGTACCGCACCGAGAAGGTCAACCCGCTCGGCGGCTGCCTGCCCATCGTGATCCAGATTCCGGTGTTTATCGCGCTGTACTGGGTGCTGCTGTCGTCGGTGGAGATGCGCGGCGCGCCGTGGCTGGGCTGGATCCATGACCTGTCGGTGCCGGATCCGTTCTACATCCTGCCGATCGTGATGGCTGTGTCGATGTTCGTGCAGACCAAGCTGAACCCGACGCCGCCGGACCCCGTGCAGGCCAAGGTGATGATGATCATGCCGCTGGTGTTCTCGGTGATGTTCTTCTTCTTCCCGGCCGGGCTGGTGCTTTACTGGGTGGTGAACAACATCCTGTCGATTGCGCAGCAATGGCAGATCAACCGGATGCTTGGGAAGGGCAAGGCCGCGGTGGTGGCCAAGAGCTGATTGGTTTGGTTGTTTTGGTAGTTTCGGGAAGCCCGGCAGTGATGCCGGGCTTTTTGTTTTTGGGGGTTGTGATGGCTGGTGGCTCGCGCCTGCTGCTGGGTTGCTCCCCTCTCCCGCCTGCGGGAGAGAGGAGCCTCCTTCTGGCGGCGTTGGCTGCGGCAGGCGCAGCGTCGCTATGGCAGGCGTATCCTACTGGCCTGCGCCAACAGATCAGGAAATCCTCATGAGCTGGTCCGCCCACCAATACGTCGCCTTCGAAGACGAACGCACCCGCCCGGTCCGCGACCTCGTCGCTGCCATTCCCAACGAGATCGTGCGCAGCGCGGTGGATATCGGCTGTGGGCCTGGCAATTCCACCGAGGTGTTGCTGGCGCGCTTTCCGTGCGCATCGGTAACCGGACTGGACAGCTCGGATGACATGGTCGAGGCCGCGCGCAAGCGGCTGCCTGACGTGCAGTTCCGCGTGGCCGATATCGGCGCCTGGAACGATGCCGGGCCGTACGACGTGATCCTCGCCAATGCCGTACTGCAATGGCTGCCCGACCACGCCAGCCTGTTCCCGACGCTGGTATCCAAGCTCGTCCCCGGCGGCACGCTGGCCGTGCAGATGCCCGACAACCTGGAAGAACCCGCGCACCGGCTGATGCGCCAGGTGGCCGCGGAAACGCCATGGGCCGACAAGCTCGCCAGCGCCAGCAAGGCCCGCGCCAAGCGTGCCTCGGCGCAGTGGTATTACGAGCTGCTGCGCCCGCTGTGCCAGCGCGTGGATGTGTGGCTGACCACGTACCACCATCCGCTGGCGGGCGGCCCGGCAGCGGTGGTGGAGTGGTTCAAGGGCAGCGGCCTGCGGCCGTTCCTGCAGCCGCTCGATGACGCGGAGCGTGCTGCCTACCTGGCGCGCTACGAAACCGAGATCGCCAAGGCATACCCGCCGCTGCCGGACGGGTCGGTGCTGCTGCCGTTCCCGCGCTTGTTTATCATGGCGACGCGCTGAGCCTTCAGCGCCAACCCGTCAGGCGGGCTTGTGGCACACCGCCTCGATATTGTGCCCGTCCGGGTCCAGCACAAAGGCCCCGTAGTAGTCGGGGTGATAGTGCGCCCGGATGCCAGGCCCGCCGTTGTCGCGCCCGCCCGCGGCAATCGCCGCGCGATAGAACGCATCGACTTCCTCACGGCTGTCCACACGGAACGCCACGTGGATCGGCGGCTGGTTTGGCACGCCGCGGATGACCCAGAAATCAGGCTTGCCCGGCGGGCCGAACCCCGCCACATCGGTGCTGCCGGTGACGCTGGCCGGAAATTCCTTGACGATGCCGTACCCGATGGCGCCCAGCGCCGCCAGGTAGAAGGCGCGGCTCTTGCCGTAGTCGCTGACGTTCACGCCGGTATGGTCGATCATGGCTCGCTTCCTTTCAGAGGTTGACGCTCAGGCCAGGTCCAGCACGCTCATGGTCGCGTTCAGGCGACTGATCAGCACGGATTCGCCGTGGACGTCCGCGAACACATCCGCCTCCACCACGATGATCGAGCGGCCGGACTTGAGCACGTCGGCACGGCAGCGCAGCCGTTCGCTGCGCACGGCCCTGAGCAGGTTGATCTTGAATTCCGCGGTGACCACATGCTGGCCGGTCTCGAGGATGGTGGTGGCCGCCGCGCCCGCGGTGTGGTCGGCCATGGTGGCCTGCACGCCCGCGTGGACGATGCCATCGTGCTGCAAGTGGCGCGGCGTGATGACGAGCGTCGATTCGCACCAGCCGGGCCCGCAATCCGCCAGCGCGATGCCGACGTCGTTGACGAAGGCGGCATCGCGAAAGCCGGCCGCGATGGTGTCGCGCAGCAGGAGCCGCTCTTGTTCGGTGGTCATGGCTGTTCCTCGTACGGTTCAACTGCATCACCAGACGGATGTGCGCATTCCAGCGCGAAGGGCGGGGCATGTCAACCATCCACGCGCCTGGTACGCCGCATGGAGCAGAAGCGCGTGCTGTCGCCTACACTGCAAGCATCTGCGTCCCGCATGCGCGCCTGACCGCATGAAGACCGCCATGACCGCCGACGCCAATCGACCCGTCCTGCGCCGCAAGACGCGCCCCGCCGCCGCCTTCGCCGCGTTGACGCAGGCGGGCCTGGCCCGCATCGAGGATGCCCTCGACCAGCTGCAGCGCCGCGACGACCCCGAAGACCTGCATGCCCTGCGCGTGGCGGTGCGGCATGCGCGCGCCGTGACCTGGGCGCTGGGCCCGTCGTTGCCCCGCCAGGAACGCGACCGCTGGAAGCGCGACCTGGGCGCGCTGACCCGCGCCACCGGCGACGTGCGCGACTGGGACGTGTTCCTGGCCGAGACCGTGGCCCCCGCGCGCAAGCGGGAGCCAGACGACACCGTGCTGGCCGCCGTCGCCGACACCGCCCGCGAGCGCCGCGACAGCGCACGCGAAGCCATGTTGTCGGCGCTGGCCGCCTACCGCGACTGGCCGCTGCCCGCGCTGCATCGCGACCTGGCCCACATGGCCGCCCAGGCACGCAAGAGTCCGGGGCGGCTGGGCACTTTCGCCAGCAAACGCGTGCGCCGCGGCCGCAAGCGCCTGCGTGCGCTGGCCCGGGCCGCGCGCGGCGGCGATATCGATGCGGTGCACGCGCAGCGCATCGCCGGCAAGCGGCTGCGCTACGTGATCGAGGCGTTCGAGCCGGTATTGCCCAGGCGCTACCGCAAACGCCTGCACCGCAAACTGGTCAAACGGCAGGCGAAGCTCGGCGGCGTTGTCGACGATACGGTCGCGCGCCGGCTGATGGCCGAGTGCCTGCAAGAGCAGGCCGTGACAGAGCAGGCCGTGACAGAGCAGGCCGTGACCGACCAGGCGCCACCGCCGCTGGCTGGCACGAGCTGAGCCATCCCCGCCCGCCATGGCGGCCGACCCACCGCGCTGCCGGTACCACGCCGGGCGCACACGATCTGCGACAATACCGCCATGACTGCTCCCCAGGTTCCCATTGCCGCCATCGCCACCGCGCCCGGACGCGGCGGCATCGGCGTGGTGCGCGTGTCGGGCCCCGATGTCGGCCCCGTGATGCGCGCCGTCTGCGGCCAGGCGCTGAGGCCGCGCCACGCCACCTACCTGCCGTTCCTCGATGCGCACGGCAAGGTCATCGACCACGGCCTGGCGCTGTACTTCCCGGCGCCGAATTCCTACACCGGCGAGGAAGTGCTCGAGCTGCAGGGCCACGGCGGCCCGGTGGTGATGCAGCTGCTGCTGACGCGCTGCCTGCAGGCCGGCGACAGCATCGGCCTGCGCCTGGCCGAGCCGGGCGAATTCACGCGCCGCGCCTTCCTCAACGACAAGCTCGACCTTGCACAGGCCGAGGCCGTCGCCGACCTGATCGAAGCCAGCACCGAGGCCGCGGCGCGTTCGGCGGCGCGCTCGATGGAGGGCGAGTTCTCCAATGCCATCCGCAAGCTTGTGGATAAAGTTATCCACCTGCGCATGCTGGTCGAAGCCACGCTGGACTTCCCCGAGGAAGAGATCGATTTCCTCGAGCAATCCGACGCGCGCGGCCAGCTCGCCACCATCCGCACTGAACTGGGCGCCGTGCTGACGCAGGCGCGCCAGGGCGCGCTGCTGCGCGAAGGGCTGTCGGTGGTGCTGGCGGGCCAGCCCAACGTGGGCAAGTCGTCGTTGCTCAACGCGCTGGCCGGCGCCGAGCTGGCCATCGTCACGCCCATCGCCGGCACCACGCGCGACCGCGTGCGCGAGACCATCCAGATCGACGGCATCCCGCTGCATATCGTCGACACCGCCGGCCTGCGCGAGCAGGCCTCGGACGAGGTCGAGCGCATCGGCATCGAACGCACCTGGGACGCGATTCGCCGCGCCGACATCGTGCTGCACCTGGTCGATGCCACCGACTACCTGCGCCACGGCCTGTCCGAGGCCGACGACGCCATCGACGACCAGCTCAGCGGCCAGCTTCCGCCGGGCTCGCCGATCGTGCGCGTGGTCAACAAGATCGACAAGGCGCCCGCGGTGGGCGACATGATGTTCAGCGGCAACCGCCCGCACGTGGTCGCCGCCAACGGGCCCAACCCGACCGAGATCTGGATCTCGGCGCGCACCGGCGCCGGTATCGAGCTGCTGCGCCGTGAACTGCTGCGCCTGGTCGGCTGGCAGTCGGGCAACGAAGGGACGTTCCTCGCGCGCGAGCGGCACCTGACGGCGCTGCGCAGTGCGCAGTCGCACCTGGATATCGCGGCGGAACAGGCCGAGCACCAGGCGCAGGCGCTGGATTTGTTTGCCGAGGAGCTGCGGCTGGCGCAGGAGTGCCTGAACAGCATTACCGGTGAATTCACCAGCGACGATCTGCTGGGGACCATCTTTACCCGCTTCTGCATCGGCAAATGAAGCGCTGACACGCGGCACGATGCCGCTGCGCGCACCCGCGCGGGCGCGGGTAAACTGCAGGTCACTCACGACCCTGCCCGCGCCGCGCACCGCGGCGCCTTCGTTTCCATGCGCCTCATCCTGATCACCTTCGGTACCCAGGGCGATTGTCGCCCGATCGTTGCGCTGGGCCTGGGCCTGCGCGATGCCGGCCATGATGTGCTGATGCTCGGCGAACGCTCGGCGGCTGCGTTGGCCGCGGAGCATGGGTTGGCGTTCGCGCCGATGGCGGGCGACATCCAGCAGACGCTGGCGCCCGGCGGCGCGCTGCACAAGCTGATGAACGAGGGCGGCAACGTGGCGGAGGCCACGCGGGCGTTTGCGCGCATTGCCGAGGACAATACCGAGGCGTGGATGGCGCAGCTGGCCGAAGCCGCGCGCGATGCCGATGGCATCGTGTTTTCGGGGCTGACGGCGTATGTGGCGCTGTCGGTGGGCGAGCAGTTGGGCAAGCCGGTGATTGCCGCGGGCATGTTCCCGATCTCGCCCACGCGCGATTTCCCGTCGGCGCTGCTGCCACCGTTCCGGATGCCGGGCTGGGCCAGCTATGGCAGCCATATGCTGATCAACTTCGTGCTGTGGCGCATGTTCCGGCCGGCCACCAACGCCGCGCGCGCAAAGCTGTTCGGCGTGCCGCCGCGCAAGGCGATGTGGCGCGATTTCCCGACGCTGTACGCGATGTCGCCGCACCTGGTGCCGCGCCCGCGCGACTGGCATGCCGACTGGCTGGTGTGCGGCGCGTGGACCATGCCGCCGCAGCCGCACTGGCAGCCCGATGCGCCGCTGCGCGACTTCCTCGCCGCGGGCGCGCCGCCGCTGTATATCGGCTTTGGCAGCATGGCGGGCTTTGACCGGCAGAAGGTGGTGACGGCGCTGGTGCAGGCGGTGGATGGCCGGCGTGCGCTGTTCTATCCCGGCTGGAGCGGCATCGACGTCAGCGCGCTGCCGCCGAATTTCCACGTGGTCAGCGCGACGCCGCATGACTGGCTGATGCCGCGCGTCTCGGCGGCGATCCATCATGGCGGCGCGGGCACCACGCATGCGGTGGCGGCGGCGGGCGTGCCGTCGATCGTGCTGCCGTTTGCCGGTGACCAGTTCTTCTGGGCGGGCCGGCTGGCCGCGCTGGGCGTGGCGCCGCGCCATGTCGAAGGGCACAAGATCGATGCCGCGCAGCTTGCGTCGATGATCGGCTTTACCGAGCTGGCCGCCACGCGCGAGAAGGCTGCCACGCTGGGCCGCGCGATCGCCGCAGAACGTGGCGTCGACAACGCCGTGCTCGCGATCGGGCGATTCTGCGGCCGGCAAGGCGCATAATCGCGGGCACCCGCTGCTATCGCACGCATTCACGCAGGATCCTTCGATGTTGAACCGTACCCAGCAAATCCTCGTTGCCATCGTCGCCGTGGCCGTCCTTGGCATGTTGTGGTTTGCCGGCAATGACCGCCGCGACGATGTCGGCGGCCCCGAGCCCGCGGCGCCGGCCGATGCCAGCGCCGCAGAACCGGCACCGGCATCAGCACCCGCACCGGCCAGCGTCGCGCGCGGCGTGCCGCACGACGGCACGCTCGAACCCATCAGCATCGACCCGGACCGTCCCGCCGACCGCCTGCCGCAGATTCAGGCCAGCGCCATGCTGGACGACTATCGCAACAGCCCTGACGCCGCGAACGAGCGCTACGTCGGCAAGTACCTGATCGTCGAAGGCGTGGCCAGCGGCATTCGCCGCGAGGGCGACCAGGTCTTTGTCGATATCCGCACCAACGATCCCGGCGTGAACGTGCGCGCGCTGCTGCTGCAACGGCAGATCTGCGGGCCGGCAGGGCGGGTGTGCGAGGTGGAGGCGCGCGCCACCATGGTCCGGCGCGGCCAGAAGGTGGCGCTGGAATGCAACGGCGCGGGGCTGGCGGACGGTACGCCGCTGCTGCGCGACTGCCTGCTGCGCGGCGGCGCTAACTGATCCCCATGACCCTTCCGGAGTTTCGTCATGCAATCCGTGTTGTCCGTCCTCGCCATCGTGATCATGGTCGCGACGATCGTCGGGGTGGTTTCGCCCGCGTGGCTGAGCCAGACGCTGCTGGGCGGCAAACCCGTGACGCGGCTGCAGGTGGCGGTGATCGGGCTGTGCCTGGCGGCCGTTTGCCTGATCCTGGTGGGCCGGCTGGCACAGGGCGGCGCAGGGGCCTGAGGCGCCACGCCGGCGCAGAAGCGCCGGTTTTGCAGTTCTGTTCGCAAGATTGGATGGTTGCGCCGGCGCCTACAGTGTGAAGACAGGCTGCCCGCATTGCGCGCCGGCGCCGCCTCATGCCATCCAGGAATCCCATGAACAAAGCTCTGCTGGCCGCCAGCCTCGGCCTGCTGATTACCGGCTGCTCGACCTACCAGGCCGTAACCCCGGTCGACCGCCCCGACCGCTCCGACGCCATTGCCGCGTTCCAGCCGGCCGGTGGCGGTCCGCGCGGCCACTACGGCGCCAACGGCACGCTGCTGTGCGTGGTGGTGAACCCGGTCACGGGCAATGACTATGTCGAGGCATTCCGCGCATCGCTGCAGCAGCGCAATTTCGAAGTGAAGCTGCTGCAGGCGGATGCGTCGGTGGCGGCGTGCCCGATGGTGGCGCTATATACCGCCCGCAGCGCCTGGTACTGGACCTCGTACCTGAACAGCGTCGATATCACGGTGTTCCGCAATGGCGAGCGCGTCGGCAAGGCGATCTACAACGCCAACCGCAGCGCGGGCGGGCTGAACCTGAGCAACTTCGTGCAGCCGGCGGCGAAGCTGGATGAGCTGGTCGAGCAGTTGTTCCCGGGGATGCAGCCGCCGGCCGGGACGCAGGCTGCGCCGGTCTGAACGGTCCCCGCTTTCGCGGGGACGACAGGCAAATCACCCCAACCTGAACACCTCCACCGCATCGCGCAGCGCCTGTGCCTGCTGATGCAGGCTGTCCGCGGTTGCGGCGGCTTCTTCCACCAGCGCGGCATTCTGCTGCGTGGCGTTGTCCATCTCCGCCACCGCGCCGCTGACCTCGCTCAGGCCCTGCGCCTGTTCGCGCGAGGCCACGCTGATATCGCGCACCAGCGCCGCCACGCCTTCCACGCGCCGCACGATATCGTCGATGGCGGCGCCGGCCTGCTGCACGGCGTCGTTGCCCGCGCGCAGGTCGGTCACGGTGCGCTCGATCAGCTGCTTGATCTCGCCCGCGGCACTGGCGCTGCGCTGCGCCAGCGCGCGCACCTCGCCTGCCACCACGGCAAAGCCGCGGCCATGCTCGCCGGCACGGGCCGCTTCCACCGCGGCGTTCAGCGCGAGGATGTTGGTCTGGAAGGCGATGCCGTCGATCATGCCGATGATGTCGACCACCTGCTGTGCATTGCGGTGGATGCCATCCATGGTCTGCACCACCTGCGCCACCGTGCGTCCGCCCTCGCGCGCTGCGCCCGCGGCGCCGCCGACGGCCTGGTCGGCGTCGTGCGCGTTGTCGGCGTTCTGCTTCACGGTGGTGGCCAGCTGCTCCAGGCTCGACACCGTACGCTCCAGGCTGCCGGCCTGCGTCGAGGTGCGCGCCGACAGGTCGGCATTGCCGCTGGCGATCTCGCTGGTACTGCCGGCAATCGCCGAGGCGCTGGCACGCACCTGTCCGACGATGCCCGAGAGCCCCTGTCCCACGCCGTCGATCGCACGCATCAGCTCGCCGATCTCGTCGCGGCGGCGGCTGTCCATGCGCGTGGTCAGGTCGCCGGCAGCCAGTTGCGAGGCGGCCTGCACCGCGCTGCCCAGCGGCGCGCTGACCATGCGGCGCAGCAGCCACCACAGGCCCGCGGACACCACCAGCGCCAGCACCAGCCCGGCCAGCAGGAAGCGGTTGCGGTTGGCCACCAGCGCCTGGTGCAGGCTTTCCAGCGGCACCGTGCCGGCGATCACCCACTGCCATTCCGGGTACGTCGCGAAGGCGGTCAGCCGGTCGCCGGCGGGCGCGTTTCCGAGCGCCACGCGATGCATCACCGCGCCATCGCGCGCGGCGATCATGTCGCGCACCCAGGTCTTGCCTGCCGTGTCGCGCGCATCGATCAGGTTGCCGCCTTCCTGCGCGCGGTCCACCAGCAGCTTGCCCTGGTCAGTGCCGGCCTTGCCGTCGATCACCATGAAGTGCCCGTCCGTGCCGACCTGCTTGCGGCGGATGCGGTTCTTCATCATCGCCAGCTCGGACTCGACGTTGACGCCCACATACAGCGCGCCGACGACCTTGCCGGCCGCGTCGCGCACCGGCTCGTACTTGCTCATATAGGGCTTGCCGAACAGCCACGCCAGGCCGCGGTAGGTGCGGCCCGAGGTCACCGCCGCGTACGCGGGATGGCTGCGGTCCAGCAACGTGCCGACGGCGCGCTCGCCATTCTGCTTCTTCAGCGAGGTGGTGACGCGCACGAAGTCGTCGCCGTTGCGCGCGAAGATCGTCGCCACGGTGCCGCCGCTGATGTCGAGGAAGCGGTCGGGGATGGCGAAGTTGGCGTTGAGGATGGTGTCCCCGCTGCGGAACTGCGGCGTGGGCTTGCCGGCGACTTCGACCGTTTGCGTGGGATCGAGCGCATACGGGCCCGGCACGAACGAGGCGAAGGTGCGCAGGAAGCGGTCGGCCTCCTGCAGCATGGTGTCGTCGAACTGCGCGACCATGTCGCGCAGCGTTTGCGTTTCGGCCAGCAGGCTGTCGCGTTCCTGCGCTTCGAGCTGGCGCGTGCTGCTGGCCGACAGCGCCAGCGCGAAGGCGCAGAACACCACCAGCTGCACGACCAGGATGATCAGCGCCAGGCGCGTGCCGACGCTACGTGCGCCGGCCAGCTTCAGCCGTGACGTGGCGGATGAACGGGTAGGGGAAAGCGATGCCGCCGGGTAGGCGGACAGGGGAGCGGACGGTTGCATGCGAGGTCCTCCGGTAAAGGGCCACGCGCCAGTGGTTGAGGGCGCGAACAAGGCACGCTCTGCGGCGTGTTGTCTTGTGGCGGTTTACGGATGGAAGCGGACCGGACTTGAAGGGAAGGGGGTGGATGAAGCGTTCGGGGGATGCCGGGCGCGGATTTGTGGCGCGGACGGCGCAAATGCTGGTCGGTTGGCGCGTGCGGGAGAGGGGCTGGGGGTGAGGGCGGGCGCTGGCAATATCGACTGCGGCACTTCGTCGGCACGCCTGGCCCTCACCCCGGCCCTCTCCCGCAACCGGGAGAGGGAGTACACAGTCGGCAAGCGGAGGCCGTGGTGGGTCGTACGATGGCGAGAGGCTTAGCGCTCCAGCCGACCCAGCCGCACCACCGTGACCCCGGGCCGCAACTGCCGCAGCGATGGCATCACCAGCACGCAATCTGGATAGGGCGTCACCACCGGCTCGCCGTCGCGCCAGGCAATGACGGTGCCGGCCTCGGCAAAGGTCTCCAGCCCGGTGTAAGGACCGGCAAAGCGGAAATCCATGCTGGTGGCCACCACCGGCTCGGTCACGCGTACCACGCGCCGCGTGGTGGGCAGCGGTTGCAGCCAGCCGGCGGGCAGGTCGCTAGGATCGACCACGCCGGCATGCAGCAGGAAGCGCGCGGTGCTGTCCTGCGCCACCGTCACCGCGGCCGGCTCCCAGTGCTGGCCGCATTCGATCAGCAGCGCATTGCGCGGGCTGGCGGCAGCGCCAAAGCCGTCGTAGTCCCGCATGCGGCGGCCTTCGGGATGGCCCTCGTCGACGATCACGTCGGCCGGGGCGCCCAAGGCAAGGGCCAGCGCGATGCCCTTGTCGAGCGGACCGGAGACGATCAGCGGGCGGCTTTTTTCGTGCATCGAGTGCAGGTCGAGCAGCAGGTCGACGGTATCGATCACCGGGCGCATGGCGCGCGCGCGGCGCAGCTCGGAGGAATCGCGGCTGGTGTCGTCCAGCGTGGCCGCGGTCCAGACGCGGTTGAAGTCCTGGTCGACGAAGCGCGACGCATCTGGGCTGGCGGCATCGAAGCGGTGGTAGGCATCGACGTTGGCGAACGACAGCGTCAGGCGGCCGCGGCGAGGGCGCAGGCCGTGGTCCAGCAGCGCCTTGACGGCGATGGCGCCGCAGACTTCGTTGCCGTGGGTCAGCGCGTTGACCATGACGTGCGGGCCGGGTTGGCCGCTGTCGAAGGTGTAGAGGTAGGGGATGCCGGTGTTGCCGGGGGCGTAGGGGCGGATGTCGGGGAAGGTGACGTCGACGGGGTAGGCTTCGAGGAGGGCTTGTTGGGTCATCGGAATCTGGTGTCTTCAGGTGGCACGGAGGGGATTTTGATTTCGGTTGATTTAGCGACAGTGGGTCCTGCCGGCGCCTGCCCTCTCCCCCGGCTCTCCCGCAGGCGGGAGAGGGGAGCAAACAGACGGTCGGGAAACGGCTTCAGTTCTTGCGAACTGCTTCGGCCCTCGCCCAGGCCCGCTGTGGTCTCCCCTCTCCCCGCGCGCGGGAGAGGGGCGGGGGAGAGGGCAGGCGCTTGCAGAAGCGATGCCGCTCAACACCTCACTTACTCTTGAATGCCCGCAGTCTGCACAATCGTCCGATACCGCCCGGTCTCCCGCTTGATAAACCCGCCAAACTGCGCAGGATTGCCCGGGGTCACCTCCACGCCAGCTTCCGCCAGCTTCTTCTTCACCTCCGGCAGCGCCAGCACCGCCTGCATCTCGGTATTCAGCCGCTCCACCACCGGCTTGGGCAGGTTGGCCGGCCCCATCAGCCCGAACCAAACCCCCATATCCACACCCTTCAGCGCCGGCGTCTCGGCCAGCGCGGGCACATTCGGCGCCACCGCCGCCCGCTTGCTGCCGGTCACGCCATAAGCCTGCACCCGCCCGGCCTGGATATGCGGGAGCGCCGACGACAGCACCATCACTGCCAGGTCGATCTGCCCGCCCAGCAGGTCGGTCGCCATCGCCGATGCGCCCTTGTACGGCACGTGCGTGATATTGACCTTGCCCTGCTGCTTGATCAGCTCGCCGGCGAGGTTCAGCGGCGTGCCTACGCCCGACGACGCATATGCCAGCTTGCCGGGCTGCGCCCTGGCCAGCGCGATCAGCTCGGCGGCGTTCTTCGCCGGCAGGCCGGCCTTGCCGACCAGCACCATCGGCTGCGTGCCGACGAAGGTCACCGGCGCCAGGTCTTTCTCGCCGTCGTAGCGCACCGCGGGGTTGGTCAGGCGCGCGATCGACACTTCGCTGCCCGAGCCCATCAGCAGCGTGTAGCCGTCAGCCTCGGCCTTGACCACCTTGGACGCGCCGATGGTGCCGCCGGCGCCGCCCAGGTTTTCGATCACCACGCTCTGTCCCAGGCGCTTGCCGAGTTCCGGCGCGATGGTGCGGGCGACCAGGTCGACGCTGCCGCCGGCGGTGTAGCCCACCACCAGCGTGATCGGCTTGGCGGGCCAGGTGGCGGCAACGGCGCCGGCGGATGTGGCAAGGCAGAGTGCGGCAGCGGCCGCGCGCAGGAGGATCTTCATGGTCTTGGCTCTGGGGTCCCGGTTTAAGTGTTGTGGCTTGATGTTAGTGAGCGCGGGACCAAGCCGGCGTGCGGCTTTGGCAACAGGGGTTGCCGATCCGGCAATGGCCGCAAAGCTAGCGCGGCGCCTGCACCGCGGCACGCCAGAACGCCTCGGCCAGGGGGCGCATCGGCGCGCGCGGGCGGTACAGGCGGATATCCAGCGCCAGGTCGTCGCCCTCGGCGCCGGTGCCGGCAATGGCGCGCACCACCCGCCCGGCGTGCAGGTCGTCTGCGATCAGCCGCGCCGGCAGCCAGGCCAGCCCCATGCGCTGGCGCACCATCTCGTGCACCGACTCGGCAAAGTCGCTGACCGCGATCACGTCCAGGCGCGGCGCCAGCTTGCGGCGCGCGATCTCCTGGTTGACCATGCGGCCCAGGGTCAGGGTCTCGGCGTAGGCGATCATCGGCACCGGCTTGGCGGCAGTCTTGCCGGTGGTCTTGCCGCCGGCCTTGTCGCTTCCTTTGCCGGTCATCAGCCGATGCAGCGGCGCGCCGCCCGCATCCGCGGCGCTGACGCACACCAGCCGCTCCACGCCCGCCAGGTGGAACTGGTAGCGCGCATCGTCCAGCATCACCGGCAGGTCCGGCGGGCTGTAGCACAGCAGGAAATCGGCATCGCCCTCGGCGAAAACCTCCAGCGCGTCGTGCGTCGGGAAGGTCGACAGCCGCGTGCGGAAGCCGGCGGCATCGGGGTCATGCCGCAGCGCCTCGCGCAGCCCCGCCAGCCACGCCGGCACCATCGAGCGCGCCAGCGTCTTGCCGGTGGCGATGGTCAGCGTGCTGGCATCGGCGCGGTGCGCGGCGCGCAGCGCCAGGCGGGTTTCGTCGAGGGTGCGCAGGGCGCTCTGCGCGGCTTCCAGGAACTGGCGGCCCTCGGCGGTCAGACGCACCGGGAACACGCTGCGGTCGATCAGCGGCGCGCCGGCCCACACCTCCAGCGCCTGCATGCGCCGGCCGAACGCGGGCGGGGTCACGTTGCGCAGTTCGGCGGCGCGCGCCAGGCTGCCGGCCTGGGCCAGGCAGACGAAGTCTTCGAGCCAGCGGATGTGCATGGGAAGGGACCGGTGAGGGCAGGTGAGTGCAGAGCGGCGATGCCCTCATTATCGGCAAAACCGGCGGTCTTCTTTGCCTGCCACATTCCTCGGTTAGAATTTTTGCCATGACACTGACCCGGCGCCGCACCCCATCGTCCCCGACCAGCCAGGCGTCCGGCAACCCGCCGCAGCCCGCTCCCGAGTACACCATCGACGAGCTGGCGCGCGCGACCGGCACCACCGTGCGCAATGTGCGCTCCTACCAGGACCGCGGCCTGATCGACCCGCCGCAGCGGCGCGGCCGCGTCGGCATCTACACCCAGGCGCACCTTGGGCGGCTCAAGCTGATCCACCACCTGCTGGCGCGCGGCTATACGCTGGCCAATATCACCGAGCTGCTCAAGGCCATCGTCGAAGGCCACGACCTGCGCTCGATCCTGGGGCTGGAGACGGCGATCAGCAGCCCGTGGACCAACGAGGCGCCGCGGCATTACTCGTACCTGGCGCTGGCGCGGCTCTTTGGCCGCGCGATCTCGCGGCCGGCGCTGGCGAGGGCGATTGCGCTGGGACTACTTGAACCGGACGGCCTGGGCTATCTGGCGCGCAGTCCGCGCGCGCTCGCCGCGGGCGCAGAGATCGCGCGCGCCGGCTTTGCGCTGGAAGACGTGCTGGAGATCATCGCGCAGGCGCGCGGGCATTTCCAGGCGGTATCGGACCAGATCGTGGCGATGGTGGTGCGCGAGCTCGACCGCTTCGGCGTCGGCAAGCTGCCGCCGCCGCAGGACGTGCCGCGGCTGGTTGACGTGCTGTGGCGCATCCGCCCGCTGGCGCTGGTGATGGCGGAGACGGAGATGATGCGGGCGCTGGAGATCTCGGCCAACAAGTATCTGGGGGATCGGGTGGCGGCGATTATTGAGCATTTGCATGATGGGGACGGCGGCGGAAAACCGTAACTTCCGCGATGGTTTGCTCCCCGCTTCCGCCTGCGGGAGGGGGGAGTCACGCTGCTGGTTTGCACATGCCGACGCATCGAGCTACCGAGGCAGCGTCCTACACCGCCACCATATCGAAATCCCATTTCGCCATGCCGCAGTCCGGACAACTCCAGTCCGCCGGCACCGCACCCCACGGCGTGCCCGGCGCGATCCCATGCTCGGGCATGCCGAACGCTTCCTCATAGACGAACCCACAGATACGACACTGCCAGACGGTCATGCAGCGCTCCTCAACGAAGGCGCGCGGGTGGAAGCGCCCGCGCGGCGCGCGGTGTCCTCGATCTCGGCGATCAGCGGTGCGATGCGCGCCAGCTCGGCGCGGTTGTCGTCATCCCACGGATGGAAGCCCGGGCGGAAGTAGCTCAGCCACTCCGGGATCATCTTGCGCAGCACGCCGGGCGAGCCCCACAGGAAGCGCATCACGCTGCCGAATCCGGGCAGCTTGTTGCGGCAGTCCTTGTCCGCCATCACCAGCGCAATATGGAACACGAACACCATCGCCCAGAACGTCACCGTGGTGCTCAGCATGGTAAAGGTGCGCACGAAGTACCGATACGGGCCGGGCTTCATCACCGTGTTCCACACGTCGTAGGCCACGGCCTTGTGCTCGGTTTCTTCCAGCGCATGCCAGGTCCATACCTGCATATAGCCGGCCTCCGAGCGAGAGCCCATGTGGCGGCTGTCCTGCAGCAGGCCGCCGGCGAGCATCGCGGTGTAGTGCTCCAGCGCGATGGTGTGGGCAAGCTGCCATGACCTGGGCAGGATCTTGCGCAGCAGGTCGAGCAGCTTCCACACCGCGCGGTCCAGCGCCGCAGCGGGCAGGCCGGCGTTTTCCATCAGCCGGTTGTAGAGGATGTGCTCGCGCGTGTGCATTGCTTCCTGGCCGATAAAGCCGGCGATGGCGCGGCTCAGTTCGGGATCCTTCACCTGGTCGCGGTAGTTGCGCACGCTGTCCATGAAGAAGCGCTCCCCGGCGGGGAAGAAGATCGACAGCGCGTTGATGAAATGGGTGACGTGACGGCCCCGTTCGTGCCAGTCGCTGATGCGTGCTGGCGGCAGGTGGGGATGCACGTCGCGGCGGACTGGCATCATGGCGGTCTCCTTGGTGATCAATGTCCGGTCAGGAACGGCAGCAGGTCTGCCGCGACACGCTGCGGGTCTTCTTCCATCGGCACATGGCCGAGCCCCGCGTAGCGCTTCAGTTGCGCGCCGGGAATGCGCGCCGCGAAGGCCTGCGCATGCGCGGGCGGGATCCAGCGGTCGCGCTCGCCCCACAGCACCAGCGTGGGCGCGCGCACGCTGGCGAGCAGGTGCGTGTCGAGCCCGGCGAAGTCGAGCTTCGGCACCATCTTGCCGACGGCCTCGCGGCTGCCCTCGGCATAGAAGAAATCCACGTAGCGGCGGAAGGTGGATTCGGGCACGCGCGAGGCATCGCCATACACGTCGCGCGTGGCGGCGCGGATGATGAACTCGGGCAGCATCCACGGCGCCGACCAGCGCACCGGCGCATGGCGGAACAGGTCGATATAGACCGGCAGCTTCATCGGGAAACCCGCGGCATCGATCAGCACCAGCTTGTCGACGGCATTGGGCCGGCGCACCGCCAGGTCCCAGGCGATCAGCCCGCCCAGCGAATTGCCGATCAGGCTGGCGCGGCGCACCTTCACCGCGTTGAGGAAGGCATCGATGAAATCGCGGTAGCGATGCACATCCATGGTGACGATGCGTCCGCGCGCATCGCGCAGCGGCCCGGTCAGCCCGAAGGGCGCGATATCTAGCCGCAGCACGCGGTAGCGCTGCGCCAGCGCCGGCACGATGCCGTCCCACGTATGCAGCGACGCGCCGAAGCCATGGATCAGCACCAGCGTCTCGCCGTCGGCGGGGCCTTCGTCGGTGTAGTGGACCATCGCATCGAGCACGCGCACCCAGCGCGATGCGGGCAATGCATAGCGCTGCGCCAGCGTGGCGCGCGACAGGCTGAAAAGCCCCACGCGGCCCTGCCCGAACCAGCGCGTCAGCGTTCCCGGCGGCGCCAGCAGCGCCGCGTCCTGTTCGATCGCGATCCGGTTCACGGGCGCTCTCCCTGGCTGGCGGACGCCGGGGCCACGGCGGGACCGAGGTCGCGCTTGCGGCGCGTTTCGCGCACCACCAGCGACTGGTAGGCCGCGGGCAGCAGCCGCGCCATCGCATCGGCGGCATATGCGTCGGGCCCGATCAGCACGCGCCGGCGGTTGCGCCGCACGCCTTCGAGGATCACGCGCGCGGCCTTGTCGGGCGAGGTGATGAAGAACTTCTCGAACTCGTCCCTGCCATGCTGCGCATCGCGCACCAGGAAGCCGTTGACGCTGGAGGACACGCGGCTCGCCTGCGCGATATTGGTCTTGATGCCGCCCGGGTGCACCGTAGTGGCCGACACGCCGCAGTCCATCAGGTCCAGCTCCTGCCGCAGCGATTCGGTAAAGCCGCGCACCGCGTACTTGCTGGCGTTGTAGGCGCCCATGCCCGGCTGCGCGAAGATGCCGAAGATGCTCGACGTGTTGACCACGTGGCCGTCGCCGCTGGCCTTCAGGTAAGGAAGGAACGCCTTGGTGCCGTACACCACGCCCCAGAAGTTGATGCCGATGATCCATTCGAGGTCGTCGTAGCTCATGCCCTCGACCGTGCTCGACAACGCCACGCCGGCGTTGTTGAAGACCAGGTGGATGCGGTCGTGCGCTTCGGCGGCCGCGGCGGCCCACGCGTAGACCGCGGCGCGGTCGGCCACATCGACGGTGTGCTGCGTGATGCGGGCCTGCGGCGCGGCGGCGATGGCGAATGCCGCCGTCTGCGCCAGCCCCGCCGCATTGCGGTCCGACAGCGCCAGGTGGCAGCCTGCGCGCGCCAGCGCCACCGCCAGCGCGCGGCCGATGCCCGAGCCGGCACCGGTGATCGCGGCAACCTTGTTGCGGAAATCCTTCATGTCCGGGGTCTCCTTCCGGTGTGGTGTCGTGGTTGTGGTGGTGTTCAGGCGCCGGCGACCGTGGCGATGTCGGGCGCAGCGGGCGCTGAAGCCTCGTCCGCCGCCGGCCGCAGCACCGGGTACAGGTCGTAGTCGGTCATCCGGAAGTTCGCCGTGGCGCGGCGGAACTGCCAGGTAAAGCCCGGCCACAGCGTGGTGTTGCGGCCGTTGCGCGGGTCGATGTACCAGCTCGCGCAGCCGCCCTCGGACCAGATCGCATGGCCCAGCCGCGCCTGCAGGCGCGCGTTGAAGCGGCGCTGCACCGGCTCGCGCACGTCCACTGCCTGCACGCCTTCGCGGCGCATCTGCCGCAGGGCGTCGACGATGTAGGCCACCTGCGACTCGATCATGAACACCATCGAGCTGTGGCCCAGGCCGGTATTGGGACCGATCACGAAGAACAGGTTGGGGAAGCCCGATACCGTGGTGCCAAGGTAGGCCTGCGCGCCGTCCTGCCACGCATCGACCAGGTCGAGTCCGTCACGGCCCGCGATTACGCCGCGCGGCAGCGGATCGGTGGCATGGAAGCCGGTGCCGAGGATGATGCAGTCCGCCGGCCGCCGCGTGCCGTCGCGCAGCACCACCCCATCGCGCTCCACGCGGGCGATGCCGGTGGTCACCACGTCGACGTTGTCGCGCGTGAGCGCCGGGTAGTAGTCGTTGGAGATCAGCACGCGCTTGCAGCCGATGGTGTAGTCGGGCGTCAGCGTGGCGCGCAGCGCGGGATCGGGCACCTGCTTCGCCAGGTGCCGGCGCGCGATCCGTTCCACCACCTTCATCAGCGGCGGATGCAGCACGAAGCCGAGCACGCGCGACTCCAGCATCCAGTAGATCCCCGTGCGCACCAGCGTCTGCGTGAACGGCAGCGTGCGGAACAGCCAGCGCTCCAGCGCGCTGACCTCGCGGTCGGGCTTGGGCATGATCCACGGGGGCGTGCGCTGGTACAGGTCGAGATGCGCCACCTGCGGCGCGATCTGCGGCACGAACTGGATCGCGCTGGCGCCGGTGCCGATTACCGCGACGCGCTTGCCCGTCAACGGATAGCGATGGTTCCAGTGCTGCGAGTGGAAGCACTCGCCTGCAAACGCATCCAGTCCGGGGATGTCGGGGTAAGAAGGCCGGCTCAGCCCGCCCATGCCGGAGACCAGCACGCGCGCCCGCACCACCTTGCCGTCGGCCATCTGCAGCCGCCAGTGCTGCGCGGCCTCGTCCCACGCGGCGTGGCGCAGCTCATGATTCAGGCGCAGGTGCGGGCGCAGGCCGAAGCGGTCAGTGCAGCCTTCGAGGTAGGCGCGGATCTCCGGCTGGGTCGAGAACATGCGCGACCAGTCGGGGTTGGGCGCGAAGGAGAACGAGTACAGGTGTGACTGCACATCGCAGGCGCAGCCCGGGTAATGGTTGTCGCGCCACGTGCCGCCGACCGAGTCCGCTTTCTCGAAGACCAGGAAGTCCCGCTCGCCGCGCTCGCGCAGCCGGATCGCCATGCCAAGGCCGGCAAAACCGCTGCCGATGATGGCAATGTCGGTGGACTCAGTCGGCAGTTCCGCGGGTGCATGCATTGGCGCTCCTCACCGTTTTTTCCAGCGTTGATTGTGACATTGATGGATGTCATCGTAGGAAGCGCATGGCGGGCGGTCAATGCCGTGAGTTGAAGGATGGTTCTAATTTCCGGGCATTTCCAGCGGCGGCTGGCGCACATGAAACGCGGCAATGTGGGCCCTGGGCGGCTTGCAGCGCGGGATTCGTTCGTGTGTTTGAAACGGAAGGATTTTTTGCGCGCGCAGCGGTGGGTACGCTGTCCGGCAACGATTTCAGCCTTCGCTCACCCGCCGCCGCCAGCCATGGGGCGTTTCGCCGGTCCAGCGTTTGAATGCATGCGTGAACGCGCTCTGCTCCGAATACCCCAGCCGCATCGCGCACTGCGCCAGGCTGAGCGCGGGATCGGCGAGGTACTGCTCGGCCAGCGCGCGCCGCACGTTATCCACAAGGCCTGAATAACTGATGCCCTGCGCCTGCAGCCGCCGCTGCAAGGTGCGAACCGGCATGCACAGGTGCGCGGCGACGTCTGCGATCGGCAGGTCGCCGTGCTGCAGCCGCGCGCTGATATAGGCACGCGCCTGCGCCAGCGCATCGGCACCTGCCGGCACGCACAGCTGCAGTTGCGAGTCCGCGATGCGGGTCATCTGCGCCTGCATCCCTGCATCGGCCTGCAATGAAGGCAGCGCGAGCAGCGACGTCGCGATATGCAGGGCATGGCGGCCGGCACTGAATACCACCGGGCAGCCGAACACTTCCGCATGCAGGGTGGTATCGGCAGGCGCCGGATGTGGGAATTCCACCTGCGTGGCCACGTATTGCTCACCGATCAGCCAGCGCGCGAATACCACCCACGTCGCCATATGCAGTTCATGCGCGTGGCGCGACAGCTGGCCCCGCTGCGCTTCCCAGGTCATGCAGGCGGCATGGGGCGATTCGATCAGGCCGGTGCGGCCGATATCGTTGGCCAGGACTTCATAGCGGATGCCCTGCAGGATGGCATCGCGCACGGTGGGCGTGGTCAGCACCACGTAGCCCATCGCGGCGTAGTGGCGCGGCACGAACGCGGCGCCGGCCCGCAGGCCGACGTGCGGGTCGCCGGTGGCTTGTTCGAGCCAGTCGAGCAGCGCAAGGTACGCGGCGCCCGGAATGCGCGTGGCGGTCTGGGCGCCGGTGGCACCCAGGATCTCGGGCGCCACGCCGACGGCGCGCAGTTGTTCAGCCGGGGCGATGCCCTGGCGCGCGCCGTGGTCGAGCACGGCGCGCAGGTAGGCGAGCGACACGGTGAAGGATAGCGTGCCGCTGGCACCGCCGTCGGGCTGGTTGGCGCGTGGCATCAAATCACCTGTCATGCGGGATCAAGACCGGGCACCGATCTTTATCCAAACTCCGGATAGCGTCAATGCGGGCCTGCCCCGCCCCAAGAACAGACAGACGCAGGAGACAACATGCCCCTGGATCCATTGTGTGCCCCGCACGCGCTGTCGCGCCGCGGCTTCCTGAAGGTCGGCGCCGGCTTCAGCGCCGCGCTGGCCTGTACCGCGCTGGTGCCGTCGCTGGCCGGCTGCGCATCCGGCGATGCCGCGCCGCAGGCCGGCATGGCGTGGCTGCGCCCG
Organism: Cupriavidus necator; assembly: GCF_040578825.1. Taxonomy (GTDB): domain Bacteria; phylum Pseudomonadota; class Gammaproteobacteria; order Burkholderiales; family Burkholderiaceae; genus Cupriavidus; species Cupriavidus necator_E. The sequence continues at coordinate 34,768 of NZ_JBEFLI010000029.1, forward strand.
GACGATGTGGCGCTGTTCAGCGCGCTGCTGCCGGCGATCGTCAGCGACCTCGCTGAAGCGCCGCCGCCACGGCGCGCGGCGCTGATGCAGCAGGCGCTGCGCAATATCGACGCCAACTGCGCAGCGATGGGCGCGGGCGCGCAGGCCGAGTTGCGCAAGCTGTTCGGCCTGCTCGCCAGCACGCCGCTGCGCTGGGCGCTGACCGGCATCCGCCAGCACTGGAACCACGCCACGCCGCAGCAGATGCAGGCCTTTCTGGCGCGCTGGCGCGCGAGCCGGCTGGCCACGCTCAATGCCGGCGCGGTGGTGCTGGTGAAGCTCAGCAGCGTGGGCTACTACGTGATGCCGGCCGCGTGGGCAGGCAGCGGCTATCCCGGCCCCAATGCGGCCATCTACCAGGCGCTGCACGCCTGACACCGAACATGGCCATCGACAATCTCTACGATGCCGGCATCGCCGCCGGCTGGAAGGTGCTCGACGCCGCCACCTTCACCGCGACGCGCACGCTCGATGCCGACGTGGTGATCGTCGGCAGCGGCGCGGGCGGCGGCATCAGCGCCGAGGCGCTCAGCCGCGCCGGGCTGCGCGTGGTGCTGCTGGAAGAGGGCGCGCTGCGCACCTCGGACAGCTTCCGCGACATGGACGAGCACCGCGCCTATCGCGAGCTGTACCAGGAGGCCGCCGCGCGCACCACCGCCGACGGCGCCATCGCGATCCTGCAGGGCCGCGCGGTGGGCGGCAGCACCACGGTCAACTGGTCGTCGAGCTTCCGCACGCCGCCGCAGACATTGGCGCACTGGGCTTCGCACCATGCGGTCACCGGCCACAGCCAGGCCGACATGGCGCCGTGGTTCGACAAGGTGGAGGCGCGACTGGGCATCGCGCCGTGGGCGATGGCGCCCAATCCCAACAACGACGTGCTGCGGCGCGGCTGCGAGACGCTGGGCTGGGAATGGCACGTGATCCCGCGCAATGTGAAGGGCTGCTGGAATTCGGGCTATTGCGGCTTCGGCTGCCCGGTCAATGCCAAGCAGTCGATGCTGGTGTCGAGCATCCCGGCGGCGCTGGCCAGCGGCGCGACGCTGGTGCACCGCGTGCGCGTGCGCACGCTCGACCATGACGGCAAGCGGGTGCAGTCAGTCACCGGCGCGGCGCTTGGCGCGGACGGGCATACGCCCACCGGCTTTGGCGTGATCGTGCGCGCGCGGCATGTGATTGCCGCCGGGGGCGCCATCAATACCCCGGCGCTGCTGCTGCGCTCGCGCGCGCCGGATCCGCATGGACGGCTGGGATTGCGCACGTTTATCCACCCGGTGAATATCAGCATCGCCATCATGCCGGATCGCATTGATCCCTATTATGGCGCGCCGCAATCGGTGGCCTCCGACCACTTCCAGTGGAAGGACGGCGCCACCGGCCAGATGGGCTACAAGCTGGAGGTGCCGCCAATGTTCCCCGGCATCAGCGCCGGCGTGCTCAACGGCATCGGGGAGGCATTGCGACGCGACATGGCGCGGCTTCCCAACACCAACGCGATGCTGGCGCTGCTGCGCGATGGCTTCGTGCCGGAAAGCGAGGGCGGGCGCGTGCGGCTGGCCGACGACGGCAGCCCGCTGCTCGATTACGCGATGAGCGACTACGCCTGGGACGGCGTGCGGCGCGCGTGGCTCAGCATGGCCGAGGCGCAGTTTGCCGCGGGCGCGGTGCGCGTGCGGCCGGCCCACCTGGATGCGGCCGACTACCGTAGCTGGCCCGAGGCGCGCGATGCGATCGCGCGGCTGCCGCTCAGGCCGTTCCGCACCGCGCTCTTCACCGCGCACCTGATGGGCGGCTGCGGCATGAGCGACGACCCGCGCCGCGGCGTGGTGGACAGCCACGGCAGCCATCACCAGCTTGCCAACCTGTCGGTATTCGACGGCTCCGTGTTCCCGACCAGCGTGGGGGCGAACCCGCAATTGTCGGTGTTCGCGCTGACGGCGCAGAATGCCGACACGCTGGCGCGTCATATCACGTCATGATGCTTTCCGCAGTCGCGCGCATGGCAGTCGATCGCACCGCAGCCCTCATGCAGCAGGCGGCAATGCCTGCCATGTTTGCCGTTGCAGGCATGCGGCAAACCGCTGTCATGCACGGCACGGCAGACAGGTTCGTGCGAAATCCCACACCAGGCCCGCAATTAGAGTGGCCCTTCCAATTCAGCGCTTGTGAAACGCTCGAAGCCGTGGATAGGCTTCGTACAACTGTTTCAAGCATCCGTATGCCGTCAGAGCTGGGAGCGAAGCAGCGAAGCAGATTGCAAAGGGGTTCAAGGCAGCAAGGGAGAGAGACGCCCCCATGAAGACCGGCAAAAGCACGGCAGGAGACACCAAGGCCCGGATTCTCGACGCCACGGAAAAGTTGTTTATCGAGGTCGGCTATGAGGCCACCTCGCTTCGGCAGGTAACGTCGCGCGCCATCGTCAATCTGGCGGCCGTGAATTACCACTTCCGCAGCAAAGACATCATGATGCACGCCGTGCTGAGCCGGCGGCTGGACCCGCTCAACGCGCGGCGCCTGGCGCTGCTCGATGCCTGCGAAGCGCAATGGCCCGGCAACAGCATCCGCTGCGAACACGTGATGGGCGCGCTGTTCGTGCCCGCGCTGCAGATGGCGCGCGATCCGGCGATCGGCGGGCCGTCGTTCCTGCGGCTGCTGGGACGGGTGTATTCGGACAGCTCGCCCTTTATCCAGCAGTACCTGCTGGAGCATTACGCCCCGGTGTACGACCGCTTCTTCGACGCCTTCGCGCGCGCCATGCCGGCGCTGCCGCGGCGCGAACTCGGCTGGCGCCTGCAGTTCGCGCTGAAGGCGCTGGCGGGCGTGCTGGCCGCCGAAGAACTTGAGAACCTGCTGCCGGCGTTCACGCAGGGCAAGCAGATGAGCGATGCGCATGTGCTGGCGCAGCTCACCGCGATGGTGGAAGCCGCCATGACGGTGGCGCAGCCGGATGCGGACCAGTTGTCGGCACTGCAGTCGGTGTTCGACCTGGGCGAGCAGCAGCGCGAACAGCGCGCCGCGCAGGCGAGCAAGGCCTTGCTGCAAGGGCCGCAGTCGGACCTCCAGCCGGAACATGACGCCGCGCTGGAGGCAACGGTAACGCAGCAGGCCAGCGATAGCGCCGCCGTCACCGCCGCCACCATCGGCAAGGCCCGCATGAGCGCACGCACCGTGCGCAATGAGGGCACCAGCCGCGCCGCCGTGACCAGTGTTGCGGTCCGTGCGCGCGAGCAAACCGTGAGCTTTCCCAGCAACCCGCTGGATGACTGGATGCGGATGCGCACCCGGACCTAGCGGCGCGCGCCGCGCCCGGTTACCGCCGGCCGGCGCCACCGCGCTCGCGTTGCGGCCAGTGCCGCAGACCTGAAAACCTCGATCCACCCGGCGAGGCATCGCGCATGCCTTGCGGACCCCGTGCGCCCATTCGCTTGCGCAGCCGCAGCGACGGGTGCGGCGGTGGCCCCGCTCGCCCTGCGCCGCCCGCGTTTCCGCTTGCCGCGGACACCATCAGGAGGAAGCTGCCATGTCGATCCAACCGCTGTACCTTGCCGCCACCGTCGGTATCGCCATCGGGCTCCTGGCCGCGCCATTGGCCGCGGGGCCCGCGGCGCTGGCCCAGACCGCCACGCAACACCCCAGCGCCAGCCATAGCGGCACCGCCTATGACGGCCTGTCGTCGGCGCAACAGGCCCAGTTGTTCTCGCGCCAGGTCGCCAGCGGCGAACTCGCGCGCATGTCCGACGAGCAAGTGCTGGCCGTGTTCCAGGCGCTGCAGCCCGATGCCTTGCTGAAATGGGCACGCGCCGAGATGAACCGCTATCCCGAGTACGAGTACTGGATGGCGCGCCAGGAACGGCTCAACGGCCAGTGGCAGGAACAGCCCGCGAAGATGCAGATCCGCTACCGCCATTCGCCGCGGCAGCTCTATGCCAAGTGGCTGCCGGGCGGCGCGCAGTCGGGCCAGGAGATCATCTACGACGAGACCCGCCGCAAGGACGAGATGTATGGCCACCTCGGCGGCGTGCTCGGCTTTACCTCGATGTGGATCGCGCTGGACGGCACGCTGGCGCGTTCGCAATCGAACCACACCGTGCGCGACCTCGGCTTGCAGTACGTGCTGTCGATGCTGGAGCGCGATGCCAGAACGCTGCGCGCTGCGGGGCTCTCCGAGAAATACAACAAGGCCGAGATCGTGCAGGAGCAGGGCGTGCGCATGGTGGCGCTCACCTGGGACCTGCCCGCCGGCGCGCCGCAGTACTACGCCAGGAAGGTGCAGCTGATGCTGGACCTGAAGCAGCCGTATATCCGCGTGGAAACCGCATGGGATGCCGACGGCAACATGGTCGAGAAGATCGTCTTTGACAAGCTGGTGCGCAAGACCTTCGAGGCCTCGGCCTTCGATCCGGCCAATCCTGACTATCGCTTCTGAGCGGTGCGCGCACCGAGCGTTTGAAGCGCGGCGCGCGGCGTTTGCCGTGCCGGCCGTGCGCCAGCGGCAATCGACGGCCCTGCGCGGCCCACACGCCGGCGGCGCCTGTTTGGAACGGCCGCTCTATTGACGCAAAAACACGGCAACGGCGAGAGTTCGCCGCACCCGCGAGGGATCCGGCAAGAGATCCGGCAGCAGGGGTCGCGACAAAAAAACGAGGAGACAGGCAATGACCATGTCGATGCTTCGACGCAGCACGCTGGCTTTCACCGGGGCGAGCCTTGCCACCGCGCTTGCCGCATGCGGCGGTGGCGGCGGCGATGGCGCGCAGAGTACGCCGACGCAAACGCCGCCGCAGTGCGCCACCACCGGCACCTGCCCGGCGCAGGGGCCGGTCACCGTGGGCGGCCCGCCGGGATCGCTGTGCCCGACGACGCTGGATTACAGCACCACCTTCACCGGCGGCTCGGGCGCGGGGGAACTGGTCAGGCTGCGCTTCGATACCGCAGCCCGCACCTATCAGCTGGAGATCCTCGAATCGCCGGTGCCGAAGCAGCCGGGCAGCGTCAGCCCGACGCGCGCGGGCGTGACCTTCACCGGCAGCTTCGCCAACCTGACCTCGCTGCCGACCGCCGAGCAGAACCGCTGCGCGATCGCACTGCAAACCGCGACCGCATCCGACGGCACCTCGCAGGCCAATATCGACAGTGAGCGGCCGCCGGTGATCTTCCTCGGCAATGGCGTCGCCGGCGGCGGCATCCCGGGCGCGACCATCTCGTACCCTGGCGTGCTCGGGCTGGGCGCGATCCCGGCCACCACCTTCCCGTTCTATCCGGTGCTGGCGTTCGCGCAGACCGAAACCGACTTCAGCAAGGTCGCGGGCAGCTACAACCTGCTCGGCTACCACCAGGTACCGTCGGGCGGCTCGCTGACCTCGTCGAGCCATTTCACGCCCGCGACCGCGCAGGCCACCGAGACGCTTCACGCCGACGGTAGCTGCACCGCGGCCAGCGGCAGCTGCGTCAGCACCGGCAACAAGTGGACACTGCGCAGCGCCGACGGCGCCTTCGAAAGCAGCAACGCCGACGGCACGCGGCGCTACCCGTCGTTCCAGGGCGCGGCCATCACTGGCAACAACGCCAGCCGCGCCAAGGGGCTGATGGTGGTAGGCAAGCTCAATGGTGCGCTGATCCCGGTGCTGGTGCGCACGGGCTACGCGCAGATCTCGCTGCTGCCGCTGACGGTGAACGTGGATGACGAATCGGGCATCGCGTTGATGGCGCCGGCCACGCCACTGGCTTCGGGCCAGCTCGATGGCGGTTATATCGGCTCGGGCAGCGACTTCGCGTACACCGCGTCGCTGGTGAAGGGCGCGCGCGTCGACCTGCTCGACCCGATGACGATGAACCAGACCGGCGGCTTCCAGCTCGACTTCACGCAGAACGCGCCGGGCATCGTCACCACCACCGACAACAGCGGCACCAGCGGCGCGCTGATCGCCAGCGGGCGCGTGTTCGGCCACCTGTCCGGCGCGGGCAGCGCCAGCCCGGTCTTCCGCGCCAGCGTGCTGGCCAATCCCTGAGCGAATCCAACAAGACCCAGAACCGAGGAGACAACGCCATGCAACCCGATCGACTGATCCAGACCGATGTGCTGCGCCAGCCGGCGCGCGCGCTGGTTGTGGCCGCCGTAGCCGCCCTGACTGCCTGCGGCGGCGGAGGCGGCGGCGGCGACGATGCGCCGTCGACGCCGTCTGCCGCGCAGGCGCGGCTATGCCCGGCAGCGCTCGACTATTCGACCACCTTTACCGGAGGCACCGGCTCGGGCGAGCTGGTCAAGGTGCAGATCGACACCACGCAGAAGACCTGGCAGGTCACGTTCCTGGATTCGTCGGTGCCGCGCCAGACCGGCACCGTGCAGCCCACGCGCAGCGACCCCACCAACGGCCTGAACGTGATGCGCGGCACGCTGAAGGCGGAGACCGGCTTGCCGACCGAGAAGCTGAACCAGTGCGCCTTCGAGCTGCTGGGCGCGAGCCTGGACCCGAACCGCCCGGCCAAGCTGTTCGTGGGGGAGGGCGTTGCCGGCGGCACCATCCCCGGCGCGCGCATCCAGTTCAACGGCGTGCTCGGCGCGGGCGCGGTGCCGGACACCACCTTCCCGTACTTCCAGTTCATCGGCTTCGCGCAGACCGAGACCGACCTGTCGAAGATCGCCGGGCAGTACAACGGCAGCGGCTTCCATGAGGTGCCGTCGAAGCAGTTCCAGGTGGTGGCGCAGGATTACCGCATGTCGCTGGCCGCCGATGGTTCCTTCACCGTATGTGACAACGCCAGCGGCACCTGCGAGCGCAAGGGCAACAACTTCGTGCCGCAGGCCAACGGCGCATTGCTGTCGACCCACTACAAGGCCGAGAGCCAGCCGCCGACGCTGGGCAATACGCTGGGCAAGGCCTACCTGATCGTCGGCAAGCTGCGCGGCCAACTGGTGCCGGTCATGATCCGCGTGGGCTATGCCAACGATTCGCTGGCCAACGGGCCGCTGGGCGCCGACGACGAGATCGGCATCGGCATGATGGCGCCCGCGGTGCCGGTGACCGAGGGCACCGTCAATGGCGAGTATGTCGGCGTCGACAGCAACTTCAACTACCGCGTGACCGCGCTGATCGGGGCCGCGGCAACGATGATGGATCCGTTCCGGCCCTCGGACGCTTCGCTCGCCATCCCGTACCGGCTCGACTTCTCGCAGCAGGTGCCGGGCGTGGTGCGCACCACGCACCGCGACGCGCCGGCTGGCGCGCCGGCCACCGGCAAGCTGATGTTCACCGGCGGCGTGTTCGGCTTCCTGGAGACGCGCGACAGCGGGCCGTACTTCACCATCGGCGCCTTCGTGCAGTAAGCATCGGGCCACGATTCGAACAACCAGTGACTTTCACTGCCGCGGACAAAAGATGAAAACCATACGCCTCACTCTCACGCTGATGCTGGCCGCGCTGGCGGTCATCGCTACACCTGCACACGCCCAGAAGAAGGGCGACAACGTCGTTTCGGCCGGCTGGTTCCATATCCGCACGCATGGCCAGAGCGATCCGCTGACCACCACGCTGCTGGACGTGCCGATCAACTATCCGCTCGGGCTGCCGTCGAGCTTTACCGCGCCGGGCAGCAGCATCTCGTCGTCCAATGCCAATACGCTGGGGCTGACCTTCAGCCACTTCGTCACCGACCATATCGCCGTCACCGCGGTCGGCGGCATTCCGCCGGAATTCAAGCTCTACGGCCACGGCGAGCTGATTCCGCCGGGACCGGCGGGCGCGCTCGGGCGCCAGAGCCTGGGCGATCCGTCGCTGAACCCGATCATCACCAAGGCGCGGCAGTGGAGCCCTGCGGCGATGGTGCAGTACCACTTCCTGGAGCCGGGCACGCGCTTGCGGCCGTTCGTCGGGCTGGGTGTGTCGTATAACTTCTTCACCAACATCGAAGTCAATCCGGCGTTCGCGAATTCGGTGAACAACAACCTTGGCGCAATCCTGGCGGCGGGGGCGGGGATTCCGGGGCCGACTTCGGTCAGCGCGGATGCTTCGTCGTCGTGGGCACCGGTGTTCAATATCGGTGGCACCTACAACTTCGACGAGCATTGGGGGCTGACGGCGGCGGTAACGTATATCCCGTTGAAGACGACCTCGACGATGACGATCAAGGCGGCCAACGGGACGGTGTTGTCGACGTCGAAGACTAAACTGGAGCCGAATCCGTTGGTGTTCTTTCTGGCGGCTTCGTATAAGTTCTGAGGGGAGGGGCAAAGAAAAAAGCCAGCGGCAAATACCGCTGGCTTTTTGCTGGCACTACCGATTGTGTGCTTCCTCTCCCGCAAGCTGGAGAGGGGAGCAAAACTCACTGCGTCACCGTCCCCTGCGACGCACCCGTACCCTGCTGCGCCACCGGACTGTTCTCCTGCAACCCGCCACCCAACGCGCGATACAGGTCGATCGCGTTGTTGAGCCGCAGTTGCCGCGCCTGGATCAGCGCCTGCTCCGCGGTGAACAGCTGCCGCTGCGCATCGAGCTCATCCAGATAGGAAGCCACGCCGCTGCGGAAGCGCAGCCGCGACAACTCGTAGCGCGCCGCTTCCGCATTGCGCACTTCTTCCTGGCCGGTTACCTGGTCTTCCAGCGTGCCGCGCGCCACCAGCGCATCGGCCACTTCCGCAAAGGCCGTCTGAATGGTCTTCTCGTAGTTGGCGACCTGGATGTTCTTGCGCACGTTGGCCAGGTCCAGGTTGGAGACATTGCGGCCCCAGTCGAAGATCGGCAGCACCAGTTGCGGTGCGAACGACCACGCGTGCGTGCCGGCATCGAACAGCCCCGAGAAGCTCGGGCTGATGGTGCCGGCGCTGCTGGTCAGCGTGATGCGCGGGAAGAACGCCGCGCGCGCGGCGCCGATATTGGCGTTGGCCGACTTCAGTTGCTGCTCGGCCTGGCGGATATCGGGACGCTGCTCGAGCAGGTCGGACGGCAGCCCCGGCGGGATGTCGCTGACGATGCGCTCGTCCGACAGGCGCGTCGGCTCGGGCAGGTTCTCGATGGTGGCGATGGGCCTGCCCACCAGCACCTCGAGCGCGTTCTGCGCCTGCGCGCGCTGGCGCGCGAGCTGCGCCGCGGCGACACGTGCCTGCGCCACCAGCGATTCGTTGTCGCGCAAATCCAGCGCCGAAGTGGCGCCGGCTTCAAAGCGCTGCCTGGCCAGCCCGTAGGTGCTTTCGCGCGCCTTCAGCGTGTCGCGCGCCAGCTCGTACTGCTCGGCGTAGGAACGCTCGGCCAGGTACGCCTTGGCCACTTCCGACACCAGCGAGATATACGCCGAGCGGTGCGCTTCTTCCGTTGAGAAGTATTGCGCCAGCGCCGCGTTGGACAGGCTGCGCACGCGGCCGAAGAAGTCGAGCTCGTACGAGCTGACCGCCAGGCCCACCTGGTAGGTGCTGCCGGTGAAGTCCGAACCGGTGATCGACTGCGAGGCCGGCGTGCGGCCGCGGGTGAACGCGGCGGTGCCGTTCACCGTCGGCAGCAGGTCGGCGCGCTGCACCTGGTATTGCGCGCGCGCTTCCTCGATGCGCAGCGCGGCGGTGCGCAGGTCGCGGTTGTTTTCCAGCGAGTTGGCGATCAGCACCTGCAGGCGCGGGTCGCGGAAGAACTCGCGCCAGCCGATATCGACGGCGCGGCGGGTCTCGCCGCTCTTGGCCTCGGCGGTGGCGTAGCCCTCGGGCGCCACCGGGTAGCTGCCCGCCACCGGCGGCGCGGGGCGGTCATAGCGGGGTGCCAGCGTGCAGCCCGTCAGAACGCCGGCCACCAGCAGCAGCGTGGTCAGAGTCTTTGTCATTGTCAGATTTCCTCTTGCGGCTCATGCCACTTCTGGTCGAGCATGCGCTGGCGTTTGCTGCCCTTGAAGCGCTTGCGCACCACCACGAAGAAGACCGGCACCAGGAAGATCGCCAGCACGGTGGCGGTGATCATCCCGCCGATCACGCCGGTACCAATGGCGCGCTGGCTTGCCGAACCCGCGCCGGTGGCGATCGCCAGCGGCAGCACGCCCAGGATAAACGCCATCGACGTCATCAGGATCGGGCGGAAACGCAGGTGCACCGCTTCCAGCGTGGCTTCGATCAGGCCCTTGCCTTGCGCCTGCAGGTCCTTGGCGAATTCCACGATCAGGATGGCGTTCTTCGCCGACAGACCGATCGTAGCGATCAGGCCCACCTTGAAATACACGTCGTTGGGCATGCCGCGCAGCGTCACGCCGAGCAGCGCACCGAGCACGCCAAGCGGCACCACCAGCAGCACCGAGAACGGGATCGACCAGCTTTCATACAGCGCGGCCAGGCACAGGAACACGATGATCAGCGACAGCGTGTACAGGATCGGTTCCTGCGCGCCGGCCAACCGTTCTTCGTATGACTGTCCGGACCACTCGAAGCCGAAGCCCGGCGGCAGCTTGGCGAAGTTCTCTTCCATCACGCGCATGGCCTCGCCGGTACTGCGTCCCGGCGCGGCCTGGCCCGCGAGCTTCACCGCCGGCATGCCGTTGTAGCGCTCCAGGCGCGGCGAGCCCATGATCCACTTGGACGTCGCGAACGCGGCAAACGCCACCATGTCGCCATTGCTGTTGCGCACGCGCAGCTTGGTCAGGTCGTCCGGCAGCCGGCGGTCGGCGCCGTCGGCCTGCACGATCACCTTGCGCACGCGGCCTTCATAGATGAAGTCGTTGACGTAGTTCGAGCCGAACGCGATCGACAGCGTCGAGTTGATCTCCGCCACCGAGACGCCGAGCGCGCGCGCCTTCTCGCGGTCGATGTCGATCTGCAGCTGCGGCGCGTCTTCCTGGCCTTCGGGGCGCACGCCCACCAGCACCGGGCTCTGCGCCGCCATGCCGAGCATCATGTTGCGCGCTTCCATCAGCTTTTCGTGGCCCTGGCCGGTGCGGTCCTGCAGGCGGAAGTCAAAGCCCGAGGAGTTGCCCAGCTCGGCGATCGCCGGCGGGTTGAGCGGGAAGATGATCGCGTCCTTGATGAACGACAGCGCGCCGAAGGCACGGCCGACCAGCGCCTGCGCGGTCTCGCCATCGCCGGTGCGCTCCTTCCAGTCCTTCAGGCGCACGAACGCGATACCGCCGTTCTGGCCGCGGCCGAAGAAGGAGAAGCCCGCCACCGTGATCATCTGGTCCACCACCTTGGTTTCCTTCTGCAGGTAGTAGTCCTCGATCTGCTTGAGCACGCCGATGGTACGGTCCTGCGTCGCGCCGTTGGGCAGCTGCACCACGGTGATCATGTAGCCCTGGTCTTCATCGGGCAGGAACGACGACGGCAGGCGCTGGAACAGCACCACCACGCCCGCGATGATGACCGCGTAGATGATCAGGTAGCGGCCGGTGCGCCCGAGGATGCGGGACACCATGCTCTGGTAGCTGGTGGCCGAACGCGCGAAGGCGCGGTTGAACCAGCCGAAGAAGCCTTTCTTCTCATGGTGATGGCCGGCTTCGACCGGCTTGAGCAGCGTCGCGCAAAGCGCCGGGGTCAGCGTCAGCGCCAGCAGCGCCGAGAACGCCATCGACGAGATCAGCGACAGCGAGAACTGGCGATAGATGTTGCCCACCGAGCCCGAGAAGAACGCCATCGGGATGAACACCGCGGTCAGCACCAGCGTGATGCCGATGATGGCGCCGGTGATCTGGCCCATGGCCTTGCGCGTGGCTTCACGTGGCGAGAGGCCTTCCTCGCTCATGATCCGCTCGACGTTCTCGACCACCACGATGGCATCGTCCACCAGGATACCGATGGCCAGCACCATGCCGAACATGGTCAGCACGTTGATCGAGAAGCCGAACGCCAGCAGCGTGCCGAATGTACCCAACAGCGCGATCGGCACCACCAGCGTCGGGATCAGCGTGGCGCGGAAGTTCTGCAGGAACAGGTACATCACCAGGAACACCAGCACCACGGCTTCCAGCAGCGTCTTGATCACTTCCTCGATCGAGATCTTGACGAAGGCCGAGGTGTCGTAAGGCACCGAGTACTGGTAGTCCGACGGGAAGCTCTTCGACAGCTCTTCCATCTTGGCGCGCACCGCGGTGGCCGTGGACAGCGCGTTGCCGGTGGGGGCCAGCTTGATGGCGATGGCCGCCGACGGCTTGCCGTTGGTGCGGGCCTGCGTCGAGTAGTCGGCGCCGCCCAGCTCCACGCGGCCCACGTCCTTGATGCGCACCGACGAACCGTCGGGGTTGGTGCGCAGCAGGATGTTGCCGAACTGCTCCGGCGTGGACAGCCGGCTTTCGGTGGTGACGGTGGCGTTGAGCTCGGTGCCCTTGGGCGAAGGCGTGGCGCCCAGCTCGCCCACGGCGACCTGGACGTTCTGCTCGCTCACGGCGTTGCTGACGTCCAGCGGGGTCAGGTTGTACCCGGTCAGCTTGGACGGGTCCAGCCAGATCCGCATTGCGTACTCGGTGCCGAACAGGTCGGCCTGGCCCACGCCCGGCACGCGGCGGATCGAGTCGATCACCTGCGCCGAGACATAGTTGCCGAGCTGGATCGCGCTGGCCGTGCCGGACTTGGACGACACGGTCAGGAACATCATGTAGTTGTTCCCGGCCTTGTCCACGCGCACGCCCTGCTGGCGCACTTCCGCCGGCAGGCGCGCTTCCACGCGCTTGAGGCGGTTCTGCACTTCGACCGAGTTCAGGTCGACGTTAGAACCCGGCGCAAAGGCGATGGTGATCGTCGCCAGGCCGGTCGATTCGCTGGTCGAGTTGTAGTAGAGCAGGTTAGGCGCGCCGTTGAGCTCCTGCTCGATCACCGAGGTGACGGAATCCTCCAGCGTCTTGGCCGACGCACCCGGATAGGTGGCGGTGACCGAGATCGTCGGCGGGGCGATGTTCGGGTACTGCGCGATCGGCAACTGCATGATCGACAACAGCCCGCCCAGCACGATGATCAGCGCGAGCACCCACGCGAACACCGGCCGGTCGATGAAAAACTTGGCCATAAAACTGGCTCCCTCTTTGTCTAGCCGCTTGTGCCGTAATTGGTGCCGTACTTGTGGTACGGCAGCGTTCAGCCCTGCTTGGCGTCAGCCTTCTGTTCCTGCTTCGCGTCGGCCTTCGGCGCCGACGCGGGGGCGGCCGAAGCGGCAGCCGGCGTGGCGGCCGGGGCCGAGGCACCCGCCTGGACAAACGGCACGGCCTTGGCCGGCGCGCCGACCTTGACCTTCTGCAGACCTTCGACGATCACCTTCTCGCCGCCCTTCAGGCCTTCGGTGACCACCCAGCGGTCGCCGATCGCCTGCGGCGCCTTGACCGGCACCGCCGCGACGTTGCCGTCCGCGCCCACCACCATCACGGTGGCGCCCTGCGCGCCGCGGATCAGCGCCCGCTGCGGCACGGTCAGCGCGTTCTCGTCCACGCCCTGCTCGATCTTCACGCGCACGAAGGTGCCCGACAGCAGCTCGCGCTTCGGGTTGGGGAACTGCGCGCGCAGCGTGATCGCGCCGGTGGTGGGGTCGACCGTCATGTCCGAGAACAGCAGCTTGCCGGTGTGCTCGTACTCGCGGCCGTCTTCGACGTACAGGCGTACGTTGGCGCCGCCGTTGACGCCCTTGACCGTGCCGGACTCGATGGCGCGGCGCAGGCGCGTGACTTCCGCAGCCGGCTGGGTGAAGGTGACCCACATCGGGTCGACCTGCTCCACCAGCGCCAGCCTGGTCGCCTCGCCCTTGCCCACCAGCGCGCCTTCGGTCACCAGCGCACGGCCGGCGCGGCCGGTGATCGGCGCGGTCACGGTGGTGTAGCCCAGGTTGATCTGGGCGGTGCGCACCGCGGCGCGGGCCGACGCCACATCGGCGTTGGCCTGGCCGGCGGAGGCGACGGCGTCGTCGTACTCCTGCTTGCTGACCGCGTTGACGGCCACCAGCGGCTTGTAGCGGTCGGCCTTCAGGCGCGCCGACACGGCGTTGGCTTCGGCGCGCTGCAGTGCGGCCTGGGCGGACGCCAGCTCGGCCTGGTAGGACGCCGGGTCGATGCGGAACATCACCTGGCCGGCCTTCACTTCGCCGCCTTCGGTGTAGTTGCGCGACAGCACGATGCCTTCCACGCGGGCACGTACTTCGGCCGTGCGCACGCCTTCCAGGCGGCCCGGCAGTTCATTGACGACGGCGACGGACGACGGCGTCACGGTGACGACGCCCACTTCAGGCGGCGGCGGGGGGCCGCCGGCTGCCTTCTTTTCGCCGCAGGCGGTGAGCGCCAGCGCCGACAGCGCAGCGACTGCATAGGCGGCAACGCAACGGATACGTTGGGACTTCCTCATCGATAACCCCATGATGGCAATTTGAGATCTGCCGCATCGCCCCGACCTGCCATCTTGTGGCAAACGGAAAACGACACAGCCCGCCGCACGGTTTGCGGCGGACAAAAGCGTGATGCTAGCCACAAATCGCGGCGTCGCGGTGTGGATTGCGACGAACGGTGGCTTTTGTATGACGAACTGGATTTACCCCCGGCTGGCCTCGCCAGGAAATGCCAACTGTGAGGGCAATGTCACAGTGGGCCGCTGGCCGAAAGCCGGGTGAGCGCGTATTATATATACATTCAAGCATGTATGTTAAGTTGTTCCATACGCAAGGGCTTGCTGACGCACATCGGCGACACTTCCTTGCGCTGGCAGGCGGCTCAAATTCGAATTTATCGACCGGATCCGTCCGCAAGTGCAAGGGGCCCTGGCCGGAATTGCGGCGCAAACCGCCAACGTGGGTTAGGATGCGCGCCGTCCTTTGTCGGCCGCAACGCCCGAGACGGCATTGCCATGTGACGACAACGACCCGCCGGTGCGCAACACCGGCCAGAGCGCCGGCCGCAAGAACGGCAACGGCGCCAGGGAGACCCCCAAACAGGCCGGCCCATGACGCCCGTCGGGCCATGTGATCGCCGGCATCAGAGAGAGAGATGGTCAGACGCACGAAGGAAGAGGCGCTGGAAACGCGCCAACGGATTCTCGACGCGGCCGAAACCGTGTTCCACGCCCGTGGCGTGGCGCGCCCGTCGCTGGCCGACATCGCCGAGGCGGCGGGGGTCACCCGCGGCGCGATCTACTGGCACTTCAAGAACAAGAGCGATGTGTTCGCCGCCATGTGCGACCGCGTCAACCTGCCGGTGGAGGCGCTGTGCGACCCGGAGCGCCTCGCGCGCCAGGAAGACCCGCTGGGCGGCATCCGCGATATCTGCGCCTACGTGATGCGCCAGACCGTGATCAACCCGCGCTGGCGCCGGATCTTCGAGATCATCTTCCACAAGTGCGAGATGGTGCAGGACAACGGCGCCATCTTCGAGCGCCAGCGCCAGTCGCACAAGGAAGGCCTGGTCAAGATCCGCGAGCACCTGCGCCTGGCGCTGGAGCGGGGCCAGTTGCCCGCCGAGCTTGACCTGGACCTGGCGGTCAACGCCTTCCATGCCTGCATGGGCGGCGTGCTGGCGCACTGGCTGTTCTCGCCCGAGGACTTCGACCTCGACGCCAATGCCGAGCGCATGGCCGACGCCTTTATCGATACCCTGAAGTATTCCCCGGCACTGCGCCACGGCTATGTGCCGCGCCCGATGGCGCGGCTCGACGAAGAGCTGTCCACGCTGTGCGAACAGGCCTGCAAGCAGGCGGCGGGAGCCGGCGGGCTGGATACCGGAGACCTGGTGCCCTGACCGGCAGGGCGCAGCCGGGGTCTGGTTACCCGCGCATCGCCTCGCGCCAGCGCGCCAGGAACGCGCGCTTGCGCATGGCGTCCTGCGCCGCCAGCAGGCCGGGTCCGACGCTGATCGGCTTGAGCGCGTAGCCCAGCCGCTCCGACAGCGCCGCGGCGGTGTGCACGCTGTCGGTATCGGTGCGGATGGTATAGAGCTGCGAGGTCGACTTGGCCAGCAGCGCCTGGCCCTCGCGCGACAGCAGGTAGTCCAGCCACAGCCGCGCCGCATTGGGCCGCGGCGCACGCCGCGCGATAAACGCCACCCGCGACATCACCAGTGTGTAGTCGCGCGGCGCGATCACATCGATGGCCGCGCCCCGTTCCATCAGCGACAGCGCATACGAACCCAGCAGGTTGTAGCCCATCACCAGCTCGCCGCTGGCGATGCGCTCGATCATCTCGGCGGTGGACGCCGACAGCTGCACTCCGGCGCGTCCCAGCGCCTGCGCCAGGTACCAGAACTCGCTGCCCATGCGCGCATCCTGCTGCGCCAGCAGGTAGCCCACCCCGGAACGCTCCACGTCATACGTCACCACCTTCGCGCGCCAGCGCGGCGCATTCTCCTGCAGCAGCCGCGCCAGCCCGGTGCGGCTGAGCGGCGTGCGCATGCCGGCGAAGTGGTGGCGGTTGTAGACGACCACCGCGGGCTCGAAGGTGGTGCCCCAGGCCTCGTCGCGCCAGACCGCCCAGCCGGGCAGGCCGGCGCGCTCGGGCGAGGCATAGCGCTGCGCATGGCCGTCGTTGACCAGCTTGATCTGCAGGTCCATTGCCGTGCTCCACAGCACGTCGGCGTACACCATCCCCGGCGCGGGCCGGCCACCGCCCAGCGCCGCGGTTTCGGCCAGGAAGCGCTGGTTCAGCTCCAGTGTGTTGAGATCCTCGTAGCGCACGCGGATGCCCGGGTAGCGCGCTTCGAACGCGGCAATCAGCGGGCGCGCCACCTGGATGTCGGTCGAGGCATAAACCACCACCTCGCCTTCGCGCTGGGCGCGGGCGATGGTGACGTCATACCCGGACGGGTAGCCCGGCGGTGGCGCGGGCAGCATAGACTGGGCATGGACGGGTGCGGCGCTCACGCCCGCGCCGGCCAGCAGCGAGGCGCCGAGCAGGCGGCGGCGCAGGCCCGAGGCAGGCGCGGCATCGGCAGTGGGCAACGCGGAAGCGGGCGGAGGCGGCAAGGACAGCACGGAGGGGCGTGTAAGGAAGGCCTGACGAAGAAGAGCCTGCGAGCCTGGGACCATGGCAAAGTCCGCCGCAAAGTCGGCGGCATAGTCGGAAAGGCGGGGTTATTATAGGCGCCCGCGGCACCCCGGCGATTGCGCCCGTGCCGCAAGAACAGGAACCGGCAGAGGAGGAGGACCGGCATGCGCATCCTGCTGGTGGAGGATGAAGTTGAACTGGCGCGCTGGGTGGCCCGCGCGCTGGAGCAGGGCGGCTTTGTGATCGAGCACGTCGCCGACGGCCTGCAGGCCGAGGCGCGGCTGCAGGCCGAGGAATACGACGCGGTGGTGCTGGACCTGCGCCTGCCGGGCAAGGACGGACTGGCCGTGCTCAAGGGCATGCGCGGGCGCGACGACCGCACCCCGGTGCTGATCCTGACCGCGCAGGACACGCTGGACGAACGGGTGCGCGGCCTCAACCTGGGCGCCGACGACTACCTGCCCAAGCCCTTTGCCATCGCCGAACTGGAAGCCCGGCTGCTGGCGCTGATCCGCCGCAGCCGCGGGCGCGCGCATCCGCGCCTGCAGTGCGGCACGCTGGTGTTCGACGGCGAGACCCGCAGCTTTACGCTGGACGGCGCGCCGCTGGCGCTGACCCCGCGCGAATCCACGCTGCTGGGCGCGCTGCTGGCGCGCAGCGGCCAGCCGCTGACCAAGGCGCAGCTGCTCGACAAGGTGTTCTCGCTCGATGCCGACGTCTCCCCCGACGCGATCGAGGTGCTGGTCTACCGGCTGCGCAAGAAGCTGGCCGGGCACGGTGTCACCATCGTCACGCTGCGCGGCTTCGGCTACCTGCTGGAGCCCGAGGCCGGGCACTGACCATGCGCCTGCGCATGGGCCCGCGCCATCCCGTGCTGCTGTGGCGGCGCGGCAGCCTGCGCCGCCAGTTGCTGTTGCTGCTGCTGCCGGCGCTGGCAGTGATGATGGCGATCGACACCTGGCTCACCTACGGCACGCTGCGCGAAGCCGCCAACACCGCCTACGACCGCTCGCTGTACGGCTCGCTCCGCGCCATCGACAACGCCATCGGCATGGCCGGCGACAGCATCCAGCTGACGCTGCCCGACGCCGCCATGGAGATGTTCGAGACGGCGGCGCAAACGCATGTGTACTACCGCGTGTCGACCGAACGCACGGGCAACGTCGAGACCGTCACCGGCTACGACGACCTGCCGCTGCCCGCCGGCACGCTGGTCAACAACCAGCCGCGCTTCTACGACGCCGAATACCTGGGCCAGGCCGTGCGCATCGCGGCGATGGCGCGGCCCGTGTACCGGCCCGATGCGCGCATGCGCGTGATCATCCAGGTAGCCGAGACCGCCGAGCCGCGCAGCGCGCTGATCGGCACGGTGTGGCGCAGCGCGCTGGCGCGCGACCTGCTGCTGATCGTGCTGAGCGCTGCCATCCTGGTGGGCGGCGTCACCTACGTGCTGCGCCCGCTGGCGCGCGTGCGCGACGATGTCGAGGCGCGCTCGCCGGAGGACCTGACGCCGCTCACGTTCGAGCGCGTGCCGGCCGAGGTGCGGCCGCTGGTCGATGCGGTCAACCTGCATGTGTCGCGTTCGGCGGCGATGGCGCAGTCCCAGGCGCAGTTCATCGCCGATGCCGCGCACCAGCTGCGCACGCCGCTGGCGATCCTGAAGACGCAAGCCGAGTACGCCCAGCGCCAGCTGCGCGCGCCCGATCCCGAGGCCGCGCGCGAGGCGGCCGGAGAAGCCGTGGGCGGCATCGTGACCCAGCTCGAACAGGCCGCGCGGCTGACCAACCAGCTGCTGGCGCTGGCGCGGGTACGCCAGCACCACGGTGAAACTGCGCAGGAAGCCGACACCATCGAGATCATCGACGCCGTCACGGTGGCCGAGCAGGTGGCGCTGGACTACCTGCCGCTGGCGCGCGGCAAGCAGCAGGACTTCGGCTGGGAGCCGGTGCCGGGGCTGAAGCTGCCCGTGCGCGCCGATCCCGCGCTACTGCGCGAGGCGCTGGCCAACCTGGTCCATAACGCGATCCAGTATTCGCCGCGCGGCAGCCGCATCACGCTGTCGGCCACGCGCGATGACCAGACCGCGTGCCTGGTGGTGGAAGACGACGGCCCCGGCATCCCGGCCGAGGAGCGCGACAAGGTGTTCGCGCGCTTCTACCGGCGCGTGGGCAATGCCGAGCCCGGCTCGGGGCTCGGCCTGGCGATCTCGCGCGAGATGGCGGCACGCTTCGGCGGCACGGTGGAGCTGGGCGAGGGCGCGCAGGGCACCGGCGTGCGCGCGGTGCTGAAGCTGCCGGTCGGCGAATAACGCCGGCGAATGCCCCCTTAGCCGAACAACTCCTCCGACACCGTCGGATGCAGCTGCAGCGTGGTCTGCAGGTGCGATTCGCGCACGCCCAGCCGCAGCGCCACCGCCAGCGTCTGCACGATCTCCGGCGCGGCGTTGTCCATCAGGTGCGCGCCCAGCACGCGCCCGCTGCGCGCATTGAGCACCAGCTTGAACACTGACTGGTGCTGCGAGCCGCCGAAGCGGTTCTCCAGCGAGACAAAGCGTTTCACGACCGTGCGGATGCGCTCGGGGTTGCCGGCGGCCTCGATCGCCTGCGCCTCGGTCAGGCCCACGGCGCCGATGGCCGGCTCACAGAACACCGCGGTGGGCACCACGTCGAAATCCGCGCGCTCGCCGCGCCGGCTGAACAGCCGGTCGGCCAGCCAGCGGCCCTGCGCGGTGGCCACCGGCGTCAGGTGCAGCCCCTCGATGGCGTCGCCCAGCGCGTAGATGGTGCGCACATTGCTGCGGAAATGGCGATCGACGCGGATGCCGCCCCTCGGCCCGAAATGGATGCCGAGGTCTTCCAGTCCCAGCCCCTGCACATTGGATACGCGCCCGACCGCTGCCAGCGCCGCCTGCGCGCGCACGGCTTCGGTCTGGCCGGGGCGGTCGGTGGGCCGGTAGCAGACTTCCACGGCGCCGTTGGCCTGGCTGAGCAGGTTGACTTCGGCGTTCAGGTGCAGGCGCACGCCGCGCGCGGCCAGCGCATCGGCCAGCGCGGTGGCGATCTCGTGGTCGAAGTGGGGCAGCAGCCGGTCGCCGGCGACGATCAGGTCCACCTTGACGCCGTAGCGCGACAGGATCGATGCCTGCTCCACGCCGATATACCCGCCGCCGATCACCGCGATGGAGCTCGGCACGGTCTGCCAGGTAAAGACGTCGTCGGAATTGGCCGCCAGTTCGCCGCCTGGCACTTCCAGCGTACGCGGGCGCGCGCCGGTGGCGATCAGGAT
This sequence comes from Cupriavidus necator, assembly GCF_040578825.1. Taxonomy (GTDB): domain Bacteria; phylum Pseudomonadota; class Gammaproteobacteria; order Burkholderiales; family Burkholderiaceae; genus Cupriavidus; species Cupriavidus necator_E. The sequence continues at coordinate 54,990 of NZ_JBEFLI010000029.1, forward strand.
GCGGCGCGCGTGGATGGTCTCGTCGCCGACGCGCACTTCGTTCTTGTCGGTGACCAGCGCGTCGCCGCGCAGGATTTCCACGCCGGACTCGTGCAGGCGCTGGGTGTACGCGGCGTTAAGCCGCGCCACCTCGGCATTGACGCGCACGATGGCGTCGCGCCAGTCCTCATGGCCGCCGGTATGCGACAGGCAGCCCGACAGGATGGCGGACCACCCCGCGCCGTAGGACAGCATCTTCTTGGGTACGCAGCCGCGGTTGACGCAGGTGCCGCCGATGGCGTCGCGCTCCACCAGGATCACGCGCGCGCCATGCGCGGCCGCGCGCCGCGCGCAGGCCACGCCGCCGGAGCCGCCGCCGATCACCACCAGGTCCGCTTCGCGCACCTTGCCATTGCGGCGCGTGCGGCCGCTGCGCGCGCGTGGTACCTGCTGCACCGGCGGCGCCGCGCTGACCTCGCGGGCGCGCCGCGGTTCTTTGGTCCCGGCCGGGGTTGTCTGGCGCTTAGTCATCCATGCCTCCTGTCGCGGCACGCGGGCCGCATCGACAATGATCGGGCCGGCGCCACACTTGCCACTAGGCGGCCGGACGCAGTTCGGTATTCAGGATCGACGGCCACTCGCGCAGGAAAGTTTCCCCGTCGCGGCGGCCCAGCTCGTAGGCGTGCGTCATGGCATCGGGCCGGGTGTAGTCCCAGCTCGAGATCGGCACGCGCTGCGAGGGCTGCAGGTACAGGCGGCGCTGGCCGCCTTGCTCGATGACGAAACGGCGCGGGCGCGGGTAGAGCCGCGTCACCAGCACCAGCACATTGCCGGGCGCGGTGTCGAGCGCGTCCACCGGCACGTTGTCGACCAGCCCGCCGTCGAGCACCGGGCGGCCGTCGCGGCGCAGCACCGGGGTAAAGGGCGGCGTGGAGGACGACTGCAGCAGCAGGTCGGCGAGCTGCTCGGGCGAGCCGCAGTCCTGCGCCCGCACGAACTCCGGCCGGAAGCCCAGCTTGCGCCCCAGCCGCGGATGCAGCGTCTTGAGCACATGCTTGTCGATGTTGTACGCCAGCAGCCCGGCGGCGACGGCGAGACGCGGTCCGCTCCAGCGCGGGATATGCGCGATGCCGATGCGGATCTCCGGCGCCCGCTGCAGGTGCGCCATGCGCCCGTCGGCAAAGATCGTCAGCAGCGCGGTGCGGTAGATGCCGTAGTGCGGGAACACGCGCTCGTTGCGCAGCAGGTTGCTCCAGTAGGCATTGCGGCGGTTGTTGGACAGCACCTCGCGGTAATAGTCCATGGTCTGGTGCGAGTCATGCGCGTAGACCATGCACGCGGTGGCCGCACCGGCCGAGATGCCGGCGATCACGCGCGGGCGCAGCCGCAGTTCCGGCGCGACCGAGTCCCACCATCCCGCCTGCCACCAGCAGCGGTTGCCGCCGCCGGCAAAGACGACCTGGTCGAAGGGATTGGCGTGCGCGGAAGAAGTCAATGGATCAGCGGATCAGAGCAGGGCGTAGGTGGTGGTGGCCTGCACCGCGAGCTTGCCGTCGGTGCCGGTCAGCTCGATCTCGCCGAACACCACGGTCTTGCCCAGGCGCAGCACATTGGCGCGCACCAGCACGTCGCCGTCGATCACCGGGCGCATAAAGTTGGTGGTCAGCGAGACCGTGGTCATCGGCCGGAAGGCGCCGAGCGCACTGGCCACGGCAACGATCATCGCGGTATCGGCCGCCGACATCAGCACCTGGCCGCAGACCACGCCGCCCGCATGGCGGAACGATTCGCTGAACGGCAGGCGCAGCGTGACGCCCTGGGCATCGACGGCCTCGGCGCGCAGGCCGAGCTGGCGCACCCAGGGCGCGAGCACCCGCTCCAGGGTGGCGTCGATGGCGGCGAGGGTCAGCTGCGGTGAAGCTTCAGACATGGCAGTGTCCTTGTTCTGGCTGGCCGCGCCGTAGCCGTCCCGTGTGGACCGCTACGCTGTCTCCTCCGGCGCGACGCGATGTTTGAGGCAATGATACAGGGGCCCGGTGGCCAGCACCACGAAGGCCATCCGGATCACATGGAAGGCCGTCACCAGTGGCACGCCCACCTCCAGCACCTTGGCGGTGATGCACATCTCGGCAATGCCGCCCGGGGTGGTGCCCAGGATCACCGTGGCCGGGTGCACGCCCGACAGCGCCGACAACCCCCAGCCGAACAGCGCCGACACCACCAGCGCCAGCAGCGTGTACAGCGCCACGCCGGACAGGAAGCGCGGCGCGGTATGCAGGAACTCGCGCGAGAAGCGCACGCCCAGCGACACGCCGATCAGCAACTGGCCGGCACGGCTCATCCACGTGGGGATGGCAGACAGCTCGACCCCCGAGGCCGTCAGCACCGCCGCCGCCAGCAGCGTGCCGATCACGAACGGGTTGGGCATGTTCAGCCGCTGCATCAGCAGCGCCACGCCCAGCGTGATCGCCACCAGCGCCACCAGCCCCGGGGCGCTCACCACGCGCGGGCCCGGGATATAGGGATCGAGCCCATGGATGCCGCCGTACTGGAAGATCGCCGGCACCGCCACCACCACCATCAGCACACGCAGCGAATGGGCGGCGGCGACCTGGTCGATGCGTGCGCCGTTGCGCTCGGCGAGGTTGGCCATCTCCGAGGCACCGCCGATGGCGGTGGAGAAGAACGCGGTCTTGAAGGCGACGCCGGTGGTCCGCCGCAGCAGCACCGCGCCGCCGGCGCCCAGCACCAGCGCGAACAGCGAACCGGCGATGATGTACGGCAGGAACTCCACCAGCCGCGCCACCACGTCGGGCGTGAAGTACAGGCCGAGCGACGCGCCGATCACCCACTGGCCGGCATTGCGCGCCTGCGACGGTGCGCGCAGGTCGGCGCCCGCCATGCGCGCGGCGGCCACGGCCAGCAGCGGGCCGATCATCCACGGCAGCGGGGTATGGAGGACGCTGCAGAGCAGCGCGGCGGCCAGCGCGAGTGCCAGCGTTGGCACCGCGGACAGCCAGCGGTTGGTGAAAAGACTCATCGGTCCGCGGCCTGGCGCGCACGCGCCGGCGGCTTGTTGTTCTGGCAGAGGAAAGACAAAAGGCCCGACGCGAGGGCGTCGGGCCTCAGGAACTACCGCATGCTAACGCGCTTCAGGCCGCGTTGTCAGCCTGTGCATGCGCCGTGCCGCGCGCCGCATGCCAGCGCAGCAGGCGCGGGATCACCACCACCGCCACCGTCATCGCCAGGATGGTGGCAGAGATGGGCTGGCGCAGGAAGAGGGTCCAGTCGCCCTGGCCGATCGACAGCGCGTTGCGCAGCTGCTTCTCGGCCATCGGCCCCAGGATCATGCCGACGATGACCGGCGCGGTGGGGAAGTCAAAGCGGCGCATCACCATGCCCAGCAGGCCGATCACGAACAGCAGCAGCAGGTCGAACCACGACTGGCGGATGCCGTAGGCGCCCAGGCCCGCGAAGATCAGGATGCCGCCGTACAGCAGCGGCGTGGGCACGCGCAGCATGCGCACCCACAGCCCGATCGCCGGCAGGTTCAGCACCAGCAGCATCACGTTGCCGATATACAGCGATGCCAGCAGGCCCCACACCAGGTCGCCCGAGGTCTGGAACAGCATCGGGCCCGGCTGCAGGTTGTAGTTCTGGAACGCGGCCAGCAGGATCGCGGTGGTGTTGGAGGTGGGGATGCCCAGCGTCAGCAGCGGCGCCAGCGTCGCGGTCACGGCGGCGTTGTTGGCGGCCTCGGGGCCGGCCACGCCTTCGATCGCGCCGACCTTGCCGAACTCTTCCTTGTGGTCCGACAGCTTCTTCTCGCTCGCATACGACAGGAAGGTCGGGATCTCGGCGCCGCCGGCCGGGATCAGCCCGAACGGGAAGCCGATAAAGGTGCCGCGGATCCACGCGGGAATCGAGCGCTTCCAGTCCGACTTGTTCATATGGATCGAACTGAGCTTGTTGAAGGTGCCGGCCGGCTGCGGGAAGAAGGCATTGAACAGCGCCTCGCCCACGGCGAACAGGCCCACCGCGACCACCACGATATCGATGCCGTCGTACAGCTCCTGCACGTTCATCGAATATCGCGTCTGGCCCGACAGCGAATCCATGCCGATCAGGCCGATGCCCAGCCCCAGGAACAGGCTGGTCATGCCACGCAGCAGCGACGAGCCCAGCACCGCGGACACCGTGGTGAAGGCCAGCACCATGATCATGAAGTACTCGCCCGGGCCGAACTGCAGCGCCACGTCGGCCGCCACCGGCGCGAACATCGACAGCAGCACGGTGGCGATGGTGCCGGCCACGAACGAGCCGATCGCCGCGGTGGCCAGCGCCGGGCCCGCACGCCCGCTCTTGGCCATCAGGTTGCCTTCCATCGCTGTGACCATGGTGGAAGACTCGCCGGGCGTGTTCATCAGGATCGACGTGGTCGAGCCGCCGTACATCGCGCCGTAGTAGATGCCGGCGAACATGATCAGCGCGGCGGTAGGTTCGACCTTGGCGGTGAGCGGCAGCAGCATCGCCACCGTCAGCGCGGGGCCGATGCCGGGCAGCACGCCGATGGCGGTGCCGAGGAAGCAGCCCACCAGGGCCCACATCAGGTTGATCGGCGTGATCGCGACGGCAAAGCCGTGCATCAGCTGGTTCAGGGTATCCATTCGAAGACTCCTTGCTGGACGGGCGGGCGGGCTCAGAAGCCGGCGATGGGCAGCAGCGGCAGGTTGATGCCGAGCAGGAATTCAAACAGCGCCCACATCGGCACCGTGATGCACAGGCCGATCAGCGCGTCGCGCACGATGCGGCGGCTGCCGTAGCCGCGCGCCACGCACACCATCAGCAGCGTGGAAGAGAACACAAAGCCGAGCGTGCCGATCAGCGCCATGTTCAGCACCAGGCCGGCGGCGACCCACAGGAACCCCTTGAAGTTGTGCACCGCATTGGGCAGTTCGGCATCCTCTTCCGGCATATTGCGGAAGCCGCCGCGCACGCCCTGCCACGTCAGCAGCGCACCGCACACGGCCAGGCCGACGGCCACCAGCGTGGGCACGAAGCGCGGCGACAGGCCGGCGTAACCGGCTTCGCCGGAAATGCCCGACAGCCCGAGGAAGAAGAACAGCGAGAGCGCCAGGACGGCAACGCCGATGGCTACGTGCGAGGGTTTCATGGAGACTCCTTGGCCTTTGTCGCCAGCTCGGGGAGGCTGGCGTCCGCGACGCTGGCTTTGCTGGCCCGCGCGGCGGCGGGGCCCGGCGACATATGGTTATGGTCTTGGGTATCGCAGGTGGACACCGGGCCCCGCGGCCGTTTTCCTGCCGCCGGGATCACCGGCGGAGTTGCGGGCACGACAGGTAAAGCGGTTGATGCGGTCGGTACGGTATTGCGGGTGCTGCGGGGGGGCCGCGCCGGGGCGGCGCGGCCGCTGGCCTTACTTGGCGACGCCCAGCTCGCGCAGCGTGCCGCCCAGGCGGGCCGATTCGGTGTCGACGAACTTGCCGAACTCGTCGCCGGTCAGCAGGAACGGCGTCCAGTCGTTCTTCGTCAGCGTTTCCTTCCACGACGGGCTCTCGGTGGCCTTGACCACCGCGTCGATCATGGCCTTGCGCTGGTCGGCGCTGATGCCGGGCGCGCCGTAGACGCCGCGCCAGTTGTAGATCTCGACGTTGACGCCTTGCTCCTTCAGCGTCGGGATATCGGCGGTGCGGTCCTTGGAGGTCACCGCCAGCGCGCGCATCTTGCCGCTCTTGATGAAGGGCAGGAACTCGGACACACCGGCGATGCCCGCCGTCACATGGCCGCCCATGATCGAGGCCGAGGCTTCGCCGCCGCCCTGGAACGGCACGTAGTTGATCTTCTTCGGATCGACGCCGCTTTCCTTGGCGATCAGGCCGGCCAGGATGTGGTCGATCGAACCCTTGGAGCCGCCGCCCCAGCTGACGCTGCCGGGATTGGCCTTGAGCTGCGTGGTCAGGTCCTTGATCGACTTGATCGGCGAGCTGGCCGGCACGGTGATGACCATGGTGTCGGCGAACAGGCGCGCGATCGGCGTGGCGTTCTTCAGCGTGACCGGCGGCTTGTTGGTCTCGATCGCGCCGACCATCACCGCGCCCACCACCATCAGCGCGTTGGGATTGCCCTTGTCGGTGTTGACGAACTGGGTCAGGCCGATGGTGCCGCCGGCGCCGCCCTTGTTGTCGTACGAAGCGGTCTTGGCCTGCCCCGAAGCGACCATGGCCGCGCCGAGCGAACGGCCGGTCTGGTCATAGCCGCCGCCGGGGTTGGCGCCGATCATGAACTTGACGTTGTCCAGCGCAAAGGCGGGCGCGGCGGTAACGGTGGCGGCAACTGCGGCCGAGGCCATCACGGCATGGGCCAGGCGGGAAATTGAACGACGCATAGCGGTCTCCTTGGTAGTACCGGTGATCGCCATGACGGCCATGTGGCAGCCGCGATCCGACCCGGGGGCTCCGGCGGCAGCCAGTGCGTTGCAAACGGACAAGGAGCACAGCTGGGCGCGCTGCGCGACAGGGCGCAGGGCCGGTGGTTGTCTCCTGTCCGGCGCGGCGAGGCGTGGCCGGAACTGTTCTTGGATTTTGGTGAACTTCAGACCGGGGCTTCCGGTCATGGGGCGGATTCTAGGACGGGGAAACTGTCAAAAGGCTGTCAAACGGGCGGGAAAGGGGTCGGGGTTTACGTGGATATCGGCCTCGGGCCTGGGAATGCCGGGGGTGCGAGGGAGGGCGAGGGCATGACTTCGTCGACACGCCGGCCCTCTCCCCCAGCCCCTCTCCCGCAGGCGGGAGAGGGCCGGGGAGAGGGCCGGCGCATCGATGGCTGCCGCCGTTTGAGCAGCTCACCCCGCCGGCTTCGCCTGCAAACAAGGATCCTTGCGATCGACAGCCGGCACCACCACCGCCATATCGAACTCCCCATTCTCCGGCGGGCTTTCCACATACCCCACGCTAAGCACCTTGCCCGCATCCGCAGCCAGCCATCGCGGCACCCCGATATCCCGCCGCACATGCCCGTTGCCAGCAATCAGCACCGCGCCCCGCTGCGCGTAAGGCCGCAACACCTGCGCCATCACCGCATCGCGCGCGGCCTGCGCCGCCAGCATGCCGGGCAGCATCGCCTTGGGAAAGTTGCCGCAGTGGCCGCGGTCGAGCACCGCGGTCTGCGCCGCCACGAGGTCGTCAGGCAGCGCACCCGACAGGCCCAACCGCGTGCGCTCATCGACAGAGAACAAATTCTCGAGCCCCCCACGCACCACCTTCCCCGCATCGGCCCGCGACAGGTTGGCCGCCACCAGCGGCAGGTCATACCGCAACGCCAGCGCCACCACCGGCCGGTACAGCGGCCATTGCCACGCGCCAGCGCCGCCAGCCTGCGCGATCAGGTAATCCGCGTCGCCCGGCCGCTCCGCGCGCGCGCGTTCGATATCGCCCTGGCGCTCGCGGTCGAACTGCTCCATGGCGATGGCGGGGCGCCACCCTTGCTCGACGGCACGCGTGAGCGCCGCCAGCCGCTGCCGCTGCGCCGCGGCGTTGTCATGCACTTCGCCCAGCAGCACATAGGACTTGCCGGCAAAGGCAGCACTGACAGCATCGGGCGCCGGCGCCGTGGTTGCGCAGCCGGCGGCAAGCGCCGCAACGCCCAGCAGGCCTGCAACGCACAAACGCAATGACATCATGCCGTTCCTTATCTCGTTTCGGTCACCGGCGCAGCAGCCTGCTGCGCCCCTTGTTCCGGCACATACACCATCGATCCATCCTTCATCCGGTACGCCACGCCGGCCTTGATGCCGTCGCCGCTGCCGACCTGCCCGCTGGCCTGGTAGCGCACCACCTTCTCGCCCTGGCGCGACACGATCTCCATGTCCGGCTTGCCGGGATTGGTGATGATGGTGACGTCGTCATGCGTGAACGGATTCGCCGGATTCTGCGCGATCGCCACCAGCAGCGCCGCGATCACCACCAGGAACACGTCGATCAGGTTCACCACCGACAGGATCGGATCGTCGGCCTCGCTCTCCTCCAGGAATTTCATTCGTCGGCCTCCCATTGTGGCCGCGACTGCCCCAGCCACACCAGTTCCTCGGCCAGCCAGCGGCGCCGCACATTGACCACCCAGAAGGTGATGCTGGCCGCGATCAGCGCCAGGATCACCGCCGAGAAGGCGATGGTGAGATTCTCGCCCACATTGGCCAGGTTGCCACCAGAGAGGCCCTTCAGCGCGGGGCCCATCGGGATCATGGTGGCCACCAGACCCAGCATCGGCGCCACGCGCGTGGCGATGCGCGGGCGCTCCAGCAGCCGATGTGCGGCGACGTCGAGCGCGTCGGCGTGCGAGACCTTGTGCCGGCGCGCCCACGCCACCAGCACATAGCCGCGGCCGCTGTCGATCGGATGGCGCGCGCGCAGCCAGGCCTGCATCGCGAACTCGCCCAGCGCCCAGAAGGCATACAAAAACAGCAGCGCGATCAGCGCCAGCGTCGGGATCAGGAAGAGCTGGCCGACGTCGTACATCAGGGTTTCAAGCAGGGTCGGTGTCATGGTGCTTCAGTGGTGATGGGTTGCGGAGACAAGTGGATCGCGCCGGTGCTTCACTGCGGCAAGCCGGCGCCGCGCGTGCAAGGCACCGCCGGCGATGGCCGCCGCCAGCGCGATGCCGCCGGCCAGCCACGACAGCACCGGTACGATGGCGGCCGCCGGCGGCTTGCGTTCGACCAGTTGCATGCCTTGCACCGGCTGCGGCTGCGCGGGTTGCGGTGGCGGCGCGGGCTGCGTGGCGGCAGGTTTTGCCGGCGCGGCGGGTGCGGCGGGTGCGGCGGAACGAGGCTTCGCCGCAGCCGGCGCCTGCTTGCCGAAGCCTTCGGCCCCGGCCCGCACCTGCTGCGCGCGGTACTGGTTGAACGCGCGGTTGTTGCTGACGATGTCATGGCGCCGCGCCAGGTCGTCATAGCGCTGAGCCAGCGTCCGCGCCAGCTTGCTGTCCGCCTTCCAGTAGCCCTTGCGCGCGGCTTCCAGCATCCGCTCGATCACCTGCGCCTGTGCCTGCGGCGCATGCTGGTCGAACCACTCGTTGAGCCCGAGCTTGTGCTTGTCGTTGACATAGACCTCGGCGAACTCGGTCCACTGGTCGTCGCGCACGATCTCGGGCGAGACCGCGGTCCAGCCCCAGAAGTTGTTGACGGTATCGAGGATATTGAGCGCGCCGCTGTAGCCCTCGGCCTTCATGCCTTCGATCCAGCCGGGGTGGAAGTAGCGCGTGCGCAGTTCACTGGCAAGGAAACCTGCAGCGGTCTCGGTACGCGCGTTGCTGGCGTCACGCAGGTTCGAGATCAGCAGCTCCGGCGCCTTGCCGGTCAGGTGCCGCACCGCCAGCCCGATGCCGCCCAGGTACTGGAACGGGTCGTCGGTGGTCAGCATGCCGTACAGGTTGGAGCTGCGCGCCAGCAGCGCACCGTCGACACCCTTCAGGTTCTCGGCATACAGGTTGAGCTGCGGCAGCGCCTCGCCCCAGTGCTGTTCGTCGGGGCCATAGGCATACTGCATGCGCGCGAGGTACAGGCTTGCGAGCCTCGCATCGGCTTGCCGGCCGCTGCCGAAGGAGTCGGTGACCAGCGTGGCATCGTTGAGGCCGGTGCCGTAGTTGCCCGATTCGCTGGCGAAGATCCGCGTCACCGCCAGCGCATCGAGCCGGTCGGCGGGCACGTTCAGCCTGGCCAGCCGCTCGCGCACCGCGCGCGTATTGGCGGCGACCACGTTGTCGGGTTCAGGCTGCGCGGCGGCGAGCTTCACGGCTTCGGCCAGCCATTTCATCAGGTTGGGGAAATGGTCGCGATAGAGCCCCGTTGCGGACAGCACCACATCGACGCGCGGCCGCTTCAGTTCCGCGGCGGGAATCGCTTCGACGCCCACCACGCGGCCGCCGTCGTCCCACTTCGGCCGCACGCCCAGCACCGCCATCGCCTGCGCTTCCAGCATGCCCTGGTGGCGCATGGTCTCGACGCTCCACAGCGAGAACGCGAGCTTGTCCGGATACCTGCCATGCCGATTGCGCCAGTCGGCAATCATCGCTTCGGCCGCGGCCTGGCCCGCTTGCCACGCTTCGCGGCTGGGCACCCTGGACGGGTCGAAGCCATACAGGTTGCGCCCGGTCGGCAGCGTGTCGGGATTGCGCACCGGGTCGCCACCGGTGCCGGGCAGCAGGTGGCGGCCGGCGAGGGCGGTCAGCAGGCCGGCGTTCTCCGGCGACGCATCGAGGCTGGCATAGAGCTGCCGCGCGCGCTGCATGTCCTCGCGCTGGCGCGGATCGCGCAGTGCATCCAGCGATGCGCCCTCGGCCACATAGCGCCGCACCATCGCATAGGGCGCGGTCTGGGACAGCTGCTTGTAGTCGGCCGCGAACAGCTCCTCGGGCTCGTCCGGGAACACGCGCTTGAGCCAGTCCTTGCCCAGCATCGCCATGGTTGTATAGAGCCGCAACCCGACTTCCTGCGACTGTCCGAAGGTATGCAGGCCATACGGCTGCAGCGTGCCGCCGAGTTCATGCAAATGGATATGCAGCGCGTCGAGATAGCCGCTGAAATCGGCACGCGCACGCGCCGCGCTCCAGCCCATGTCCTCGAACAGATGCATCGACGCGCTGCGCGCCAGGATCTGCTGCTTCAGCGTGTCCTTGACCGCGCCTTCATCCTGCTGCAGGAACTGGTGCAGTTTATCGTGCAGCGACACCAGCTCGGCATGCAGACCGGCGGGGCGGAACGGCGGCGTCTGGTGGCTGACGATCACCGCGCGGCCGCGGCGCTTGGCCTGGATCGCCTCGCCGACGTCGTCGACGATATACGGGTAGATCACCGGCACGTTGCCGAGCACCAGGTAAGGCTGGTCGGTCACCGACAGGCCGCGCTCCTTGCCCGGCGTCCATTCCTGCGTGCCGTGCGTGCCGTAGTGCACCAGCGCTTCGCGCCCTTCGCGCGCCCACAGGTAGGCGGCCATGTAGAAGTGGTTCAGCGGCGTGGTGGTGGAGTGGTACAGCGCTTTCTCGTCCGGTTCATTGCGCTCGCCGCGCGGCGGGACCGGCATCAGCGCCACGTTGCCGAGCTGCAGCCGCGGGATCACGAAGCCCGCTTCGCCATTGCGCGTGGTCGCCATCGCCGATTGCTCGGGGTTGCCCCAGCGCTGCGCCACCGACGCGCGGAACGCCGCCGGCTGCGCGTCGTACCAGCGCCGGTATTGCGACATCGGCATCCATACCGCCAGGCCCGCATCGAGCAACGGCTCGAGTTTGCCGCTGCGGTAGAACGGTGCGAGCAGCGCGGCCAGGTCGCGCTGCAAGCGGGCTTCGTCGGCGGCCTCGGTGGTGTAGCCCGCGGCACGCAGCGCGGCCAGCGTGCCGGCCAGGCTCTTCGGCAAATTCAGGAACGACGCCGACAGGTTCCTCTCGCCGGCCGGGTAGTTGTAGTACAGGATCGCCACGCGCTTGTCGGCGTTGGGCAGCTGGCGCAGCTTCGCCAGCGCCAGCGCCTTGTCGGCGACCGCATCGAGCTGCGCGGGCAGGCTGACGATGGCGCCGTCACCCTTGGCCGTCGCCGCGGCCACGATGGGATCGATCACGCCGGCCAGTTCCGGCTGCACCAGATAGAACGGCGTATCGGTCAGGCTGATGCCATGAGGGTCGTCCTGCCACGCCTGTGCGTCGCCCTTGCGGTAGGGCATCACCTGCAGCACGGGGACGTCGAGCTTCTCGAATTCGGCCCTGCGCCCCTGCGGGTTCAGCATGATCTGCCCGTTGACCAGCACATCGACCAGCCGCCTGCCATCGGGCATGGCCATGCGCAGGATGCCGTCGGCATCCATCACCGGACCATAGAACGCCAGCACGCGCGCGTGGCGCGCTTCGAGGCGGTGGATGAGGTCGTCGATAAAAGCGCTGTCGAGGCCCGACACATAGGCCTGGTGGATGGCGATGCCGATCACCGGGCCGTCGCTGCCCGATGCGGCCAGTGCTTGCTGCGGCGACGTGGTGATCCCGTTGGCCAGCTTCGGGTGATAGTAGGCGGCCTTCGGGAACGCGACCGGCGCGGGGATGCTGTCGTCGGCGCGCAGGCGGAACTGCCGCGATGCCAGCGTGCGCATCATCGCGCTGAAGTTGGCGCGGCCCCCGTTGACATAATACGCATGCAGTTGCGCGGCCAGCTTGTCGTCGACGCCGTGCGCCTCGTAGCGGTCGGTCGCGATCAGCATGCGCGGCACGCGCGCGTCGGTCCACAACGGTCCGAGCTTCTGCAGCATCGCCGTGACGATATGGTCGCGCGGCGCATCGACGATCAGCATGTCGGCGCCGTGGATAAACGGCGCCACATCCGGCGCCGGCATGCGCTCCAGGTACTGCGCCTCCAGCGCCATGCCCTGTGCCTGCGCCAGCTCACGCAGCGGCGCGAACTTGCCCGCTGGCACCGGCGAGCTGGTCAGGATCGCGATGCGCGGCGTGGCGGCCTGCGCCACGCCTGCCAGCATCAGCAGGCACAGCAGCGCATACAGGCACCGGCGCTTCATTGTGTCTTGTGGGGACATGGCAGCGCTCCCGCGGCTCAGAACGACAGCTTCAGGCTGGCGGCAAAGGTGCGGCCAGGCTGCGTGTAGAAGTCCACGCCGGGCTCGGTGGCCGCGACGCCGGTCTGGCGCACATCGCCCCACAGCCAGTATTTCTTGTCGAACAGGTTGTTCACCGACAGCGCCAGGCTGACGTAGCGGTTGAAGCGCCACCACGCCTGCAGGTCGACCACGCCGTAGCCCGACGGCTTGAAGTAGGTGAACGAGGTATCGTCGGTGCGCGTGACCGGCCGCGCGCCGCGCCAGCGAATGCCCGCGCCCTGGCCCGGCGTGCGCTCCCAGCTCAGGCCCGCGCTCGCGCGCAGCGGCGACACGCTGTTCAGCGGCTGGCCGGTCTGCTCGTTGTTGCCGTGCGCATAGGCCACCGCGCCGTCGACGCGCCATTGCGGCAGGAAGCGCCATGTGCCGCGCCATTCGGCGCCGTAGATGCGCACGCTGGTCTGGTTGCGGTACTGGTAGGTCGCGCGCAGGCCGGGCAGGCACGCGGGATCGGACGGGCAGGTGAGCTGCACCTGCTCGATAAAGTCGCGATAGCGGTTGTCGAATACCGCGACACTGGTCTGCACGTTGTCATCGGTATAGCGCGCGCCGATCTCGAACGAACGGCTCTTCTCGGCGTTCAGGTCGGCATTGGGGGCGGCGCCGTAGCCCTGCACCGTGTTGCGGAAGCTGCCGTTGACTTCCTGGTAGTTGGGCGCGCGATAGCCGAAGACGTATTGCGCCCACAGGTTGACGCGCTCGCTGGCCTGCCACAGCGCCGACAGCTTGGGCGACACATGCGAATCGCTCTTGCTGACCGCGGGGCGTCCCGCGGCGCGGTTGTAGACCAGGTCGTCGCCATCGGGCGACAGCGAGTAGTGGTCATAGCGCAGCCCCGGCGTCAGCGTGAAGCGGCCGTCGAAGAAGCGCAGCTCGTCCTGCACGAAGAGCCCGGTCTGGCGTGTCTCGCCGGTGGGGAAGTCATGGCGCGGGAAGGTCTCGCCGGCGATCGACTTCGACGTGGTGCCGGTGGTCAGGTTGCGCACCAGCCCGTCGCGCGATTCCGCCGAGCGCACCCGCAGGAAATCGACGCCGCCGATCAGCCGGTGCTCAACGGTGCCGGTGGCGAAGGACTTGTCGGCCTGCAGGTTGAAGCCGGTCTGCTGCTGCCTGAAGGCGAAGTCGAGATCGACACTGCACAGGCTGGTGCCGCGCGTGGTGGCCGAGCACGCCGTGCTGGTATTGCTGCGCACCTGGTTGGTAAAGGTGCTGGTGTCGGCTTCCTGGTAGTAGACCTGCGCGGCGAGCCGGTCGAGCACGCGGCTGGCGGGCTTCCATTCGTAGTCCAGGCTGACGCGGTCGCGCTTCAGGTCTTCGCTGCCGGTGGACGAAGTCACGCGCGGCAGCGCGTTGGACAGCCGCAGGATATCGGTATCGGTATTGGCTTCGCGGTGTTCGTAGGTGAGCTTGAACTTGTGCTCGGGGCTGGCGTTCAGCACGATCTTGCCCAGCCATGCCTGCGTGCGCACGTCCTGCGGGTTGGGCCTGGTGCGATTGACCGAGCTGGAGTCGTCGCTGCCCATGTTCTTCATTTCGTGCGCGTTGCGGTTCGCGTACATGAAGAGCCCCTGGATGGTGTCGTTGCCTCCGGCGACGCCGGCGGTCTGGCCGAAGCCGTTGTCGATGCCGTTCCAGTTCAGGCCCAGCTCGCCGCCGGCCTTGCGGCCGTGCATCAGGTCGGAGGGATCCTTGGTGGCGTAGGCGACCACGCCGCCGATCGCATCCGAGCCGTACAGGCTCGATGCCGGGCCGCGCAGCACTTCGACGCGCTTGAGGAACGAGAACTCGGGCGCATCGCGCGTGGCGCTGGAGATGTTGGACGGGCCGCCGCCGTTGAAGAAGTCAGGCAGGCGCACGCCGTCGACCATCTGCAGCACGCGGTTGTCTTCGATGCCGCGGATATTGATGCTGCCGGCACCAAAGCGGCGGCGGTCGCGCGGCACGTCGATATCGGGCTCGTCGGCAAACAGGCCGGCCTCGTCGACGGGCTGCGCGCGCTCGATCTGGCGCGCCTCGCGGGTGGTGATGGTGGAGGCGACCGCATCGGCGCGCTCTTCGGTACGGGTGGCGGTGACCACCACTTCATTGAGCGCGGCGACGGTGGCGCGTTTGCCTCCCCCGTCATCGGCAATGGCTGGCGAACCTAGCGCGGCGCAAACCGCAGCAACAGGCGTGACCCGGAAAGAGGCGCGCAGGCGCGCCAGGCAGCGACGTTTCATGGATTCTCCCCAGAAGAAATCGGACGCTGGCTGGCGGGAAACCGTGACGGATGGCTGGCTGGCGTGCAGGCGCTGAGCGCGACAACGAGGGTGTCGCGGGTGACGCCGTTTTTAGTTAACGAGAATTATTATCATTTAAGCCTGATTGGTAAAGGGCTTAGATCAAAGGATGTGGCGGCAGTACTACATGTGTGCAATGTTGGAGACCGGTCCAACGCCCACGCGGAGGCGCCTGCCAATGACCGAAATCCAATTCATCGAGCGGGACGGCCGCCGCGAGTTTGCTGTGGTGCAAGAAAGCCTCAGTGCTGCTTCACCGCCTCCCCAGGCGCCTTCTCCGGCAGCTTGTTCCCCTCCGAATCGATCTGCAACGGCCCCGTCCCGGAGAACCGGTCCAGCGCGAGGTAGATCACCGGCGTGATAAACAGCGTGATCACTTGCGAGAACAGCAGGCCGCCAACCACCGCCAGCCCCAGCGGCTGGCGCAACTCGGCACCGGCGCCCAAGCCGAGCGCCAGCGGCAGCGCACCCATCACCGCGGCAAAGGTCGTCATCATGATCGGCCGGAAGCGCAGCAGGCACGCCTGCCGGATTGCCTTCGCCGGTGTCATCCCTTGTTCGCGCTGCGCCGCCAGCGCGAAGTCGATCATCATGATCGCGTTCTTCTTGACGATGCCGATCAGCATCAGCACGCCGATCACGGCGATCAGCGACAGCTCGACATTGAAGATAAACAGCGTCAGCAACGCGCCCACCGCCGCCGAGGGCAAACCCGCCAGGATCGTCAGCGGATGGATATAGCTTTCATACAGCACGCCCAGCAGCGTGTAGATGACCGCGATGGCCGCCACCAGCAGCACGATCTGCGTCGCCTGCGACGACTGGAACACCGCCGCGTCGCCGCCCCAGCTCGTGAAGATCGAGGTGGGCATGGCGATTTCCTGGCGGTAGCGGTCGATGCGCGATGAGGCATCGCCCAGCGCCGCGCCCGGCGCCAGGTTGAACGACACCGTCACCGACGGCAGCTGTCCCTGGTGGTTGACGGCGATCGGGCCCACGCGCCGTTCGGTGGTGGCAAAGGCGGAGACCGGCACCATCTGCCCAGTCTTGCTGCGCACGTAGAGCTTGGAGAACGCGGTCTCGTCGACGCGGTCGATATCGGCCGCCTGCAGGATCACGTAGTAGTTGTCGATCGGCGTATAGATGGTCGACACCTGCCGCTCGCCGAACGCTGAGTAGAGTGCGGTGCGCACGTCCTGCATCTGGATGCCGAGCGCATTGGCCTTGTCGCGGTCGATCGACAGGTGCGCCTCAAGCCCGGACTGCTGCGAATCGCTGGTGACATCGCGGAAGATCGGGTCGGCGCGCATCTTCGCCATCAGCTTGTCGGAGTAGTCCTGCAGCTGGCCGGCCTTCACGCTCTGCAGCGTGTACTGGTAGCGGCTCTTGCTCTGGCGCCCGCCGAGCTGCAGGTTCTGCACCGGCGCGAAGTACACCGCCAGGCCCGGCACGCCGGCAACATCGCGCCGCAGCGACTCGATCACCTTCGGCATCGCGTCGCGCTCGCCGCGCGGCTGCAGTTCGACGAACATGCGCCCGGTGTTGATGGCGGGCGACGGGCCGCCGCCGATGGCGACCACGATGCTTTTCACCGCGGGGTTGGCGCGCATCCGTTCGGCCGCATCGCGCAGGCGCTCGGCCATGGCGTCGAAGGAGATGTCCTGCGGGCCTTCGGCGTTGACGCGGATCTGGCCGATGTCTTCCTCGGGGAAGAAGCCCTTGGGGATGGTGACGAACAGCACCGCGGTCAGCACGAAGGTCAGGCCGGCCACCGCCAGCACAGTGCGGCGGTGCGCCAGGCACCAGTCCAGCCCGCGCGCGTAGCGGTGCAGCGTGAATTCGAACAGGTTCTCGAACCACTGCGTCGAGCGCATGCCGAAGGTCTGCTTCTGCACCGGCGCCGGCAGGGGTGCCGCGGGGGCATGGCCGCCATGGTCGCCATACGCATGGTGCGATTCGTCCACCGGCACGTTCTCGGCCGACAAAAAGCGCGCGCACAGCATCGGGATCAGCGTCAGCGACACCAGCGCCGACACCAGGATCGCCAGCGACACCACCGCGGCGAACTCGTGGAACAGCAGGCCGATCACTCCCGGCATGAAGAAGATCGGGATAAACACCGCCACCAGCGAGATCGAGATCGACAGGATGGTGAAGCCCATCTCGCGCGAACCGACCAGCGCGGCCTTCAGCGGCGGCACGCCGTCCTCGATATGGCGCACGATGTTCTCGAGCATCACGATGGCGTCATCCACCACCAGGCCCACCGCCAGCGTGATCGCCAGCAGCGACACGTTGTCCAGGCTGTAGCCGAACGCCTTCATCAGCGCCACCGTGCCGATCAGCGAGATCGGCAACGACACCGTGGGGATCAGCGTGGCGGCGGCGCGGCGCAGGAACAGGAAGATCACCATCACCACCAGCGCCACCGTCAGCGCCAGCGTGAACTGCACGTCATGGATCGATTCGCGGATCGAACGCGAGCGGTCGTTGACCACCGACACGTTGACCGATGCCGGCATCTGCTGGATCAGCCGGGGCAGGGCCGCGTTGATGGAGTCGACCACCGCCACGGTGTTGGCATCCGGCTGGCGCAGCACCGCCAGCACGATCGAGCGCTCGTTGTTGAGCCAGCTGCCGGTCTTGATGGTCTCGACGCTGTCCTCCACCTCGGCCACGTCGGCCAGCCGCACCAGCGCGCCGTTGGGCTGGCTGGCGACGATGATGTTGCGGAACGCGTCGGCGTTGGTCAGTTGCCGGTTGGCCTGGATGGTCAGGGTCTGGCGCGCGCTGTCGAGCGTGCCCACCGGCGTGTTGGCGTTGGCCCGGTTCAGCGCGGTCGCCAGCTCGTCCAGCGTCAGGCCGCGCGCGGCCAGCGCGTCGGGGTGCGCGCGCACGCGCACGGCAAAGCGCTTCTGCCCGAAGATCTGCACCTGCGCCACGCCCGGCAGCGTGGCCAGCGTGGGCGAGATCAGGTTGTCGCCGAAGGCATTGAGGTCGGCCAGGCTCATCGCCGGCGAGTTGATCGCCAGCAGCAGCACCGGCGCGTCGGCCGGGTTGACCTTGCGGTACGACGGCGGCACCGTCATCTCGATCGGCAGCGAGCGCTGCGCGCGGAACAGCGCCGCCTGCACGTCGACGGCCGCGTCGTCGATATTGCGGTCGTTGTTGAATTCGATGGTGATGCTGGAGTTGCCCAGCGTGTTCTGCGAGCTGATCACCGTCACGCCGGGGATGGTCGCGAACTGCTTCTCGAGCTGTGTGGCCACCGACGCCGCCATGGTCTCGGGGCTGGCGCCCGGCAGCGTGGCAGTGACCTGGATCACCGGCGAGTTGAAGCTGGGCAGCGCCGCGATCGGGATGGTCGGGTACAGCACGATGCCGGCGACCACCACCGCCAGGCACAGCAGCACCGTCATCACCGGACGGCGGATGCAGAGTTCGGAGAGCGTCATGGCTCAGTGCCCCGTGGCGGCGGCAGCCGGAGTAGCGGCAGGAGCCGAGGCACCGGCCGCCGGCGCCTCGCGCACCAGCGCGCCGGGGCGCAGGTTCTGCGTGCCTTCCACCACCACGCGCGCGCCCGGCTGCACGCCCTCGACCACGGCCGCGGCGGCGGTGGTGGTCACCACCCGCACCGGCACGCGCGCGACCTTGCTGTCAGGCTGCACCACGTAGACAAAGCGGCCTTCGGGGCCTGTCACCACCGCCTGCGGCGGCACCGACAGCGCGCCCTTCAGGGTCTGCACCACGGCGCTGACGTTGGCGTAGGTGCCGGGCCACAGCCGCTGCTCTTCATTGTCGAACTGCGCCTTGACGCGGATGGTGCCGTACTGCGGATCGACGGTGTTATCCACAAAGGTGATCCTGCCGGTCACCGGGGCCTTGCCGCCGTCGTTGGGCTGCGCGGTGACCTGTACCGGGCCGGCCTGCAGCGCCTCGCGCAGCGCGGCGAGCTGGCGCTCGGGCAGGCTGAAGGTGACGGCGATCGGCTGCACCTGGGCGATGGTGACCATGGGCAGGGTGTTGTTGGGCAGCACCAGCGAACCGGGGAAGGCGTTGATCACGCCGGTGCGGCCGCTGATGGTGGCGCGGATGGCGCCGTAGCTGACCGCGACGCGGCTGGCTTCGATCGCGGCCTGGTCGGCGCGCACGGTGGCGGCAAAGCCATCGACCTTGGCCTGGGCCGTGTCCACCGCGCTCCTGGAGATGAAGTTGCGCTCCAGCAGCTCCTTGCTGCGTTGGAGGGTGCGACGCGCGTCGGCCAGGTCGGCCTGGTCCTTCAGCAGCTGGGCCTGCGCCTTGGCCAGGTTGGCCTCGTCCATGCGGGTATCGAGCGAGAACAACAGGTCGCCCGGCTTGACGGTCTGGCCTTCCTTGATATGAACGGTGCGCACCGTGCTCGACACCTGCGGTCGCACCTCGACTGTGGATAACGCGGTGACATTGCCGTTGGCCGAGACCTGCAGCGGCACGTCGCCCTGCTGCACGCGCGCGGTGGACACCACCACCGCGGCGGGCGCCCTGGGCGCCGGCTTGGGCGCGAACCAGGTCCGCCACGCAAACCAGCCCAGGCCGGCGATCACCAGCACCACGGCCACCACGACCCAGGGCGATACACGGCCGCGCCCGGTCCCGGCGGCAGCCCTCCAGTTGTTGTCGACGAAGCTCTTGGGCTGGTCGATCCTGTCAGTTTTCATCTTGTCTGGACCCTCTGCACCGCGTCTTTGCGCCACTCCCCGTGGTTCGCCCGGCTTGTTGTGACGACATGCGCCGGTGCGTGTTGCGCAAAGACTCTACTAGTACCGCGCTTCGCCGCCAGGGGCTAGCGCCGCGTATTACAGTCCGTTACAGGGGGAAAGAACCTGGTGACGGGCGGCGCCAGCAAACGCCGTCCGGACCACGGAGGAGACCGGGGATGTGTGTAGCGGGGCGCTTGTATGGTTAGACAAACATTATCAGAAAAGCTGCCGCCGGCCCTCGCGACGCCACTGATTGACACTGTCTATCGATAGTTCGCGTGGCCCGGCCTGCACAATGACGGCATCGCCGGCGCGAACTGCACCGGTGCGCACCACGCTGAGGTAGACGCCCGAGAACCCGCTCTGCACCATGTCGCGCACCGCATGGCGGTAGCCCAGTGCCGCGTTGAACTTGTAGCAGGGCTGGCGCGGCGACTCCACCTTCAGCAGCGCGGTGCCAATGCGCAGCACGTCGCCGACCCACAGGTCGCACTCCAGCAGCCCGTCGAGCGTCAGGTTCTCGCCCATGGCGCCGAACGGCAGCGGCTGGCCGGAATCCGGCTGCGAGCAGGCACGCCGGCGCGCGTTCCACCACGGGTAATGCTCGAACGGATAGGCGTAGACCGCCTTGTCCAGGCCCCCGTGCACGGTCAGGTCGGCCTGCTCGTCGCCGGCCATGCCCAGCGCCATCACCTGCACGCAGATCGGGTGCAGCAGCGTGCTGACCGGGTGCTTGCGGATGCCGGAGAGCACCACCGCTTCCGTGCCCGCGCCGGCCACCACCAGCGGGATGGCCTTGCCCAGGCTTACCGCCAGCACGCGCGCACGGGGCTGCCAGGGTCTGGATTCGCTCACTGCGCCCTCGCTTGGTGGTTGTGGAAAGGGATGTGGATAAGCTGCGGATATCCCTGAGGATAACGGGGCGGATAACGCTGTGGACAAGGGCTTGGTGCGGTGGCTCACCTGACGTGTGCGGCCAGCGGTGGCCACGGCTGCACGGCCCTGGCGCACGAACCCGGCCCTGGCGGCGCGGGTCCGGCGTGGCCCCGCCTGTGGATTACGCCCGCTGCGGCGCCTGCGTGCGCTGTGCCTGGCAGCCCAGCGCCCGGGCCCGCTGCGACACCGCCAGCGCGACCAGCATCATCGCGGCCGCGCCCCAGTGCAGCGATTCGGCGCCCGCCAGCGTATAGATGGCGGCCCCGGTCATGGCGCCGGCGGCCTGGCCCAGGTAGATCGACGAGGAATTGAGCGAGATCGACACCGAGGCCCGCTCCGGCTCCAGCATCACCAGCCGCGCCTGCTGCGCGCTGTTGGTGGCAAAGCCGCCGACGCCCCACAGCATGAACAGCAGCACCAGCGCCACGCTGCCCAGCCCGGCCAGCGGCCACAGCACCATGGCGGTGAGCGAGGTCAGCAGCGTCACCTGAACGATCCGGCTCGGCGTCACCCGGTCCATGCGCGACGCCGCCACGGCGTTGCCGAACACGCCGCAGGCGCCGTAGGCCAGGAACATCAGGCTGAGCGCACCGCCGCTGATGCCGTATACGTCGCGCAGCAGCGGGGCGACATAGGTAAACACCGTGAACATCCCGGCCGACGAAATCATGGTGGTCAGCACCACCAGCATGATCGGCTTGTGCCGCAGCACCGCACCCCATGCCGCGCGCCCGACCGGCGGCACATAGAGCCCGCGCGGCAGCGCGCGCCACACCGCCGCCGACACCAGCAGCGCCATCACGCCCACCAGCGCCATGCTGACGCGCCAGCCCAGCGTGGACGAGATCCACGTCCCCAGCGGCACGCCCACCACGCTGGCGATACTCCAGCCCAGGAAGACAAAGCTGATGGCGCGCCCGCGCGTCTTTGCATCGACCAGCAGCGGCAGCGTGGCCGCGGTCTGCGGCGTGTAGATGGCCGCGCCGATGGCGGTCAGGAAGCGGATCGCCATCAATACGGCGAAGCTCGGGGCCAGCGCGGCGGCCAGGTGCATGACCGCATAGACCAGCAGCGAACCGGCCAGCAGCAGCCGGCGGTCGATGCGCGAACCCAGCGTCGCAAACAGCGGCGCGCCGATGCAGGTGGCGAGCGCGAACACGGATACGAGCTGGCCCGCACTGGCGGCGCCGAGGCCGAAATCGGCGGCAATGTCGTTCAACATGCCGGTAACGATCATCGCGCCGGTGCCAATGACGAAATTGCCGACGCAGAGCGTCACGAGCCTGGGGTCCATGCCGGCCTTGGAAAAAGGGGCAGCGCGAGGGCGCCTTGTTGTTATCGGAGCAGCCGCGGACCGTTGCGGGCCGGGCGGGGAGGGAAGCACCGAGTGTAGCGGTTTCGCGGAATTCGCGTTCGCGGGGGAATTGGGGGGCGGCAGCCTATGCGGTTGGCCGAAGCCTATGCCGTCAGCCGCAGCCAACGCCGCATGAACGCGGCTCCCCTCTCCCGCGCGCGGGAGAGGGTGGGGGTGATGGCAGGCGTGTCAAAGGCTGAGGTCCGTGGGTCAACACCGTTGGCCCCGCTTGATGTGGCTCCTAGCGCGACAACGCCGGCGTCAACGCCTTCGGATTAACAATGCAGTCATGCTTGCCGCCCAGCACATCCAGGATGTTCTGGAACGCCGTCCGGAAGTACAGCTCATAGCTGTCCCGCTCCACATACCCCAGATGCGGCGTGCAGATGCAGTTCTCCATCCGCAGCAGCGCATGCCCCTGCAGGATCGGCTCCGATTCAAACACATCCACCGCCGCCATCCCTGGCCGGCCGCGGTTCAGCGCGGTCACCAGCGCATTCTCTTCCAGCAGCTCGGCGCGGCTGGTGTTGACGAACAGCGCGGTCGGCTTCATCCGCGTCAGGTCAGCCATCTTGACGATGCCCCGGGTGTCGTCGTTCAGCCGCAGGTGCAGCGACAAAACGTCGCTGTCGGCAAAGAACTGTTCCTTGGATTCCGCCACATCCAGGCCGTCCGCCCGGGCCGCTTCCTGCGACGCTTCGCGCCCCCACACCATCACCCGCATGCCAAAGGCGCGCCCATAGCCCGCCAGCAGCCGGCCGATCTTGCCGTAGCCCCAGATCCCCAGCGTCTGGCCGCGCAGCACCTGACCAAGACCGAAATTGGGCGGCATCGTCGTCGATTTCAGCCCGGATTGCTGCCACGCGCCATGCTTCAGGCTGGCGACGTATTGGGGAATGCGCCGCTGCGCCGCCATGATCAGCGCCCACGTCAGCTCCGCCGGCGCCACCGGCGAGCCCACACCCTCCAGCACCGCGACGCCACGGTCGGTAGCGGCATCCAGGTCGATATGGCTGCCGGGGCCGGCGCCGACCTTGCCGGTCTGGCTGATCAGCTTCAGTTTGGGCAGTTTTTCCAGCAGTTGACGGGTGATGCGGGTGCGTTCGCGGATCAGCACCACCGCTTCCACGTCCGACAGGCGCGCGGCGAGCTGGCCCACGCCCTTGACGGTGTTGTTGAACACCTTGACGTCGTGCCCCTCCAGCAAGCTGAAGCAGGGCAGCTTGCGTACGGCGTCCTGGTAATCGTCGAGTACGGCAATCTTCATCGGCAACTCTGGTTGTCTACCGGCCTTTGTGCCGGTTGGTGCGCGCGGCAACGGAGCCGCGCGCCGGCCAACAGTATTGTTGAGAACCCCACGCCGGCGCCACGCAACCGTACCCGCCGCATGGGGGGAATGCCTGTGCCAGACGGGCCCGGCAATTGTTGCGCAGCAAAAAACAGGGGGGTGCGCCAGTGGTATCCTTGCCCGCTCCGGTGCCGCCGCGGATTGTCGGTCGAGCCTCGCTCCCGTCATGCGGACGCATCCGGACAAAGCCCGCCCGGCGCGCGCAGCTATCCCTGCGCGGGCGAAGCGCAACTTTAGCGCAGCCGCAGGGACCGCCGCGACCTTTTGCACAGCAAGGCTCGCCGCGGAGTTGTAACGGGATGTGACGATCCACGCCCACGGCGCGGTGCGGAACGCAGTGCGTAGTCCACCGCCCGCCGGCCAGGCTTTGCAAGGTTTCTTTCCCTTTCTCCCTTTACAAACCTGGAGTTGCAGTATGAACCACCCCACGATGCAAGGCACAGCGGCTGTCAATGCGCCCGCCTGGGTCAAGCACCCCAAGCTGGTGGCCTGGGTCGCGGAAATCGCCGCGCTGACCAAGCCCGATAATATCTACTGGTGCGACGGCTCGCAGGAAGAATATGACCGGCTGTGCGAGCAGATGGTGGCCGCCGGCACGATGCAGCGGCTGAACCCGGCCAAGCGCAAGAATTCCTTCCTGGCCCTGTCCGACCCGTCCGATGTGGCGCGCGTGGAAGACCGTACCTTTATCTGCTCCGAGAAGCAGGAAGACGCCGGCCCGACCAACAACTGGACCGCTCCCGCGGAGATGCGCCAGACGCTGAACGGCCTGTTCGACGGCTGCATGCGCGGCCGCACGCTGTACGTGGTGCCGTTCTCGATGGGCCCGCTGGGCTCGCCGATCGCCCATATTGGCGTGGAACTGTCGGATTCGCCGTACGTGGCGGTGAACATGCGCATCATGACCCGCATGGGCAAGGCCGTGTACGAAGTGCTGGGCAGCGACGGCGCATTCGTGCCGTGCGTGCACACCGTGGGCAAGCCGCTGGCCGCCGGCGAGAAGGACGTGCCCTGGCCGTGCAACCCCACCAAGTACATCGTCCATTTCCCGGAAACGCGCGAGATCTGGTCGTTCGGCTCGGGCTACGGCGGCAATGCGCTGCTGGGCAAGAAGTGCTTCGCGCTGCGGATCGCCTCGACCATGGGCCGCGACGAGGGCTGGCTGGCCGAGCACATGCTGATCCTGGGCGTGACCTCGCCCGCGGGCAAGAAGTACCACGTCGCCGCCGCGTTCCCGTCGGCTTGCGGCAAGACCAACTTCGCCATGCTGATCCCGCCCAAGGGCTTCGAGGGCTGGAAGGTCACCACCATCGGCGACGACATCGCCTGGATCAAGCCGGGCAAGGACGGCCGCCTGTACGCGATCAACCCGGAAGCCGGCTACTTCGGCGTGGCCCCGGGCACCAGCGAGAAGACCAACCACAACGCGATGGCGACGCTGAAGGAAAACGTCATCTTCACCAACGTGGCGCTGACCGACGACGGCGACGTGTGGTGGGAAGGCATGACCAAGGAAGCGCCGGCGCACCTGATCGACTGGCAGGGCAAGGACTGGACCCCCGAAATCGCCAAGGCCACCGGCGCCAAGGCTGCGCACCCGAACGCCCGCTTCACCGCGCCGGCATCGCAGTGCCCGTCGATCGACGACAACTGGGACAACCCGGCCGGCGTACCCATTGATGCGTTTATCTTCGGCGGCCGCCGTTCGACCACCGTGCCGCTGGTGACCGAGGCGCGCAACTGGACCGAAGGCGTCTACATGGCCGCCACCATGGGTTCGGAAACCACCGCCGCCGCTGCTGGCCAGCAAGGCGTGGTGCGCCGCGACCCGTTCGCGATGCTGCCGTTCTGCGGCTACAACATGAGCGATTACTTCGGCCACTGGCTCGAACTCGGCAAGAAGCTGGAAGCCGCCGGCGCGAAGCTGCCGAAGATCTACTGCGTCAACTGGTTCCGCAAGGACGCCGAAGGCAACTTCGTGTGGCCGGGCTTTGGCGAGAACATGCGCGTGCTGTCGTGGATGATCGATCGCGTGGAAGGCAAGGGGCAGGGCGCCGAGCATATGTTTGGCACCACGCCGCGGTATCAGGACATCAACTGGAACGGGCTGGAGTTTTCGCCGGCGCAGTTCGAGCAGGTGACTTCGATCGATCGCGATGCCTGGCAGAAGGAGCTGGCGCTGCATGATGAGTTGTTCACGCAGCTGAAGCATCATCTGCCGCAGGCGCTGGCGGAGACGCGGGCGGCGTTGGGCAAGCGGCTGGAGGGTTGACAGTCGGCTGCTGGTTTGCGCCCCGCTCTCCCGCCTGCGGGAGAGCGGGGCGAGGAGAGGGCAGGCGGGTCAAAGGCTGACGCCTGTGGGTTTAAACCGTTGGCTCCGCTTGGTGTGGCTCCTTGCTAGCCCACCCCTCACCCCAACCCTCTCCCCAT
>NZ_JBEFLI010000002.1:0-255186 GCF_040578825.1 Cupriavidus necator
CCGCAGGAACGGCCCGCCTCCCCCGCCGCCCTTCCCTCACCCGCCTCCTCCGGCACACCCGCGCGCGGCACCAGCGTGCAGCCGGCGCACGCCAGCGAAGCGCTGCAGGCGCTGGCCGCGCGCCTGCCCGCCAACCTGTACTTCGGCACCTCTTCCTGGGCCTACCCCGGCTGGAACGGGCTGGTCTATGACGGCGGGTATGGCGACAGCCTGCTGTCGCGCAAGGGACTGGCCGCGTATTCGCGCCACCCGCTGTTGCGCGCCGCCGGCATCGACCGCGGCTTCTACGGGCCGATCCCGCTGGCCGACTACCTGTCCTATGCGGCGCAGGTGCCCGACGACTTCCGCTTCCTGGTCAAGGCGCCAGCCAGCGTCTGCGACGCCTGGCTGCGCGGCTCGGACGGCGCCGGCCGGCTCGCCAATGCGGCCTTCCTGGATGCGGAGATCGCGGTGCGCGATTTCATCGGCCCGGCCACCAGCGGGCTCGGCAGCAAGTGCGGGCCGCTGCTGTTCCAGTTGTCGCCGATGGGGCCGCTTGCCGACAGCGCGGTGTTCCTGGAGCGGCTCGACGCCTTCCTCGGCGCGCTGCCGCCGCTGGATCGGTCGCTGACGCCGCACGCGTGCTACACCGTCGAGCTGCGCGACCCGGCGCTGCTGACGCCGCGCTATATCCGGCTGCTGCGCCGCCATGGCGCGCGCTTCTGCCTGTCGGCGCGCGACCGCCTGCCGCCGGTGCCGCGCCAGGCCGCGGCGCAGGCGCTGATGGACGAGGAAGCGCCCGGGCCGCTGGTGCTGCGCTGGATGCTGCATGCGGGCCGGCCGTACGCATATGCCGAGAAGCGCTATGCGCCCTTCGACCGCATCGTCGACGACGATCCCGGCACGCGCCACGCCATTGCCGACGTGGTCGCGCGCACGCTGCGCGCGGGCCAGCCCGCCATCGTCATCGTCAGCAACAACGCCGAAGGCTGCGCGCCGCTCAGTTGCGCGCGGCTGGCCGAAGCCATCGCCGCGCGCCTGTAAGCCCGGCTAGCGGCGCAGCCTGGCGGCGAACTGCTTGCGGAACTTGGCGAGCTTGGGCGAGATCACGAAGGCGCAGTAACCCGCGCTGGGGTGGTCCTGGAAGTAGTTCTGGTGGCCCTCTTCGGCCCGCCAGTACGGCTGCTCCGGCTCGAGCTGCGTGACGATGGGCGCGTCGAAAGTCTTGGCTGCGGCCAGTTCGCGCATCACGTATTCGGCAGTGGCGCGCTGCGCTTCCGAGTGGGTGAAGATCACCGACCGATACTGCGGCCCCACATCGTTGCCCTGCCGGTCCGGCGTGGTCGGGTCGTGGATGGCGAAGAAGATCTCCAGGATCTCGCGGTAGCTGATCACCGACGGGTCGAAGGTCACGCGCACCACCTCGGCATGGCCGGTATTGCCCTCGCAGACCTGCTGGTAGGTCGGGTGGTCCACATGGCCGCCGGTATAGCCCGACTCCACCGCCACCACGCCGTTGACCTGCTGGTAGACCGCTTCCAGGCACCAGAAGCACCCGCCGCCCAGGGTGGCCGTTTCAAGTCGATGTTCCATTTGCGCCGCTCCGTTGCTGTGGTCTGTGTCGTGTCACGGCCTCAAGCATAAGCGCAGATCGGCGCCCCTGCAGCGGATTCATCCGGGCTCGCGCCGCGCCTCCAGCATCGCCCGCAACTGCGGCTTGAGCACCTTGCCCAGCGCGCTGCGCGGCAGGTCGTCGAGCAGCACCACTTCGCGCGGCAGCTTGAAGCGGGCGATGCGCGCGGCCAGCGCCTCGCGCACCGGCTCGGGCGCCAGCGCGGCGCGCGGCGCGCCCGGCGCCGGAACGATCACCGCCACCGGCACCTCGCCCCAGCGCGCGTCAGCCACGCCCACCACCGCGCATTCCTGCACGCCGGGCAGCCCGACCAGCACGTTCTCGATCTCGGCCGGGTAGATGTTCTCGCCGCCGGAGATGATCATGTCCTTGCTGCGCCCCACTACCTCGATGCAGCCGTCGGCGTCACGGTGCGCCAGGTCGCCGGAACGGAACCAGCCATCGGGCAAGCCGCTGTCGGGCTGCCCCCAATAGCCCGCCATCACATTGGCGCCGCGCACCCACAGCTCGCCGACCTCGCCCCGCGGCACCTCGGCGCCGTCCGGGCCGGCAAGGCGCACCTGGACCTCCGGCTGCGGCCAGCCGGCGTAGCCGGGGCGCGCCATCGCGTCTGCCAGCTTCAGCACCACCGACACCGGGCCGGTCTCGGTCGCGCCATAGACCTGTCCCAGCGGCACGCCGCGCGCGTGGAAGGCCTCGATATACGACAGCGGGATCGTCGACGAGCCCGCCATCACCCCGCGCAACGATGACAGGTCCGCGTCCGGCCAGCCGGGATGCGCCAGCACCGCGCGCAGCGTGGCCGGCACCATCAGCGACAGCGTCGGCCGCGCCCGCGCCACCGCATCGAGCCAGGCGCCCGGCGCGAAGCGGTCGTGCAGCGTCACCTGCGCGCCGGCCAGCAGCGCCGGCAGTGTCTGGATGCACAGCCCGCCGACATGGAACATCGGCAGCACCGACAGCACGTGGTCGTCCGCCGCCATGTCGTGCGCCCACCAGCTCGCGCGCGCATTGGCCAGCAGCCCCGCCTGGGTATGGACCGCGCCCTTGGGCTTGCCGGTGGTGCCCGAGGTGTAGGCCAGCAGCAGCGGCGCGTCGTCGGGCACATGGGGATGCGCGATGCCGTACGGCGCGGGATGGTCGACCACGCGCTCGATCCCCGCCAGCCGGCAGTGGCTGCCGCAGGCTTGCCGCGCCAGCGCCGCGTGCGCGTCGTCGTGGCACAGCAGCGTCAGTTGCGCATGCCCGGCGATCGCCTGCAGCTCCGCCGCGGCAAGCCGGTAGTTCAGCGGCGCGAACATGGCACCGACGCGTGCGCAGGCGAACAGCAGCACCAGTTGCAGTTCGTGGTTCAGGCACAGCGTGCCGACGCGGTCGCCTGGGCGGATGCCCCAGGTCGCGGCCAGATGGGCGCTGGCGCGCTCCACGCGCCGCCACAGCTTGCCGTAACTGAAGGTGCGATCCAGGTAGTGCAGCGCTGGCCGCTGCGGCGTTGCCCTGGCATGCGCCCACAGCATGGCTGGCAGCGTACCGAGCCCGGCGGCGCCGGGACGCGTTTCGCCGTTCTGGCCGCTCATTCGTCGCGCTCGCCGGATTCGTACAGCGTTTCGCGGCCCATGCGGTCCAGGATCAGCTCGGCGGTCCAGGGCAGCATCAGCGCGCCGCAGCGCGAGTCGCGGTAGAGCCGCTCCAGCGGCAGGTCCTTCAGCATCGACTGCCCGCCGCAGGTGCGGAGCGCCAGCCGCGCGATATCGTTGGCGCCCTCCATCACCGTGTAGTGCGCGGCGTACAGGCGCAGCCGCTCGTCCTTGGACGGATTGGGCTTCGCTTCGTGGATCGCGCGCCAGAAGATCGAGCGCATGGTTTCGAGCTGGATGCGCATCTGCGCCACCGCGATCTGCTTGGTCGGGTACATGCGGCGCCTGACCGGCGGCTGGCCGGGCACCTCGCCGCGCAGGTACTGCACGGTAAAGTCGTAGGCGGCCTGCGCCACGCCGAGATAGGTCGGCGACAGCGTGAAGAACATCGCCGGCCAGGTCTGCGCGGCGCGGTAGTAGACGCCACGCGGCATCAGCTGCTCGTGGTCGGGCACGAACACGTCGTTGAGCAGCAGCGTGCGCGACACCGTGCCGCGCATGCCCATGGGGTCCCACTCGCCGGTCACGGTCAGTCCTTCCGCCTTGCCCGGCACCGCGATGTAGAGCGTATCGCGCATATCGGGATGGTGGTCACCGCGGTCTTCTGTACAGAGGATGCCGTAGTAGTCAGCCGCGCCCGACAGCGAGGCGAAGATCTTGCGCCCGTTCAGCACCCAGCCGCCGTCGACCTTGCGCGCGCTGGTGCCGAACGGCGCCTTGCCCGCGGCGGCGGCCGAGCCTTCCGAGAACGGCTGCGCATAGACCGCGCCGTCGCGCACCACGCGGGCGAAATGCAGTTCGCGCCGGGCATCGTGCTCGGCGCGCTGCTCTGGCGTCATGTCGATGCCGTCGGACAGCATGCCGGTCCACATGGTCGAGCAGATATGCATGTTGTACGTCAGCGCCGTCGCGCCGCAGAAGCGGCCGATCTCCGCCCCAACCATGCAGTAGGTGGCAAAGTCGGCGCCCTCGCCGCCGAACGCTTCGGGCACGCACAGCGCCAGCAGGCCGGCGTCGCGCAGGTCGTCATAGTTGGCGAACGGGAAGCTCGCCTCGCGGTCCCAGGTGGCCGCGCGCCCGGCGAACCGTTCGCGGCCGAGGCGGTTCGCCAGCGTCAGCAGGCGGGCCTGGCGCGGGGTGAAGTCCGCCGTACCGACGGCGGGGATGAAGTCGAGCTGGCCGGATGGCATGTCGCAGTCTCCTTTGCGCCGGGTGCGGGGCGGCGCTGTCGTTGTTCTGGTGTTGCGTAGATGGATGCCGGGCGCTGCGGCGCTCAGCGCAGCGGGAAATGCCGGCGCAGGAAGTCGAGCACCGCGTCGTTGAACGGCGCGGGCCGCTCCATGCAGGCCAGGTGGCCGACATCGGGCAGGCAGCGGTATTCGGCGCCGGGGATGCGCTGCGCCATGCGCGCCATCACCTCGGGCGAGGCATTGGTATCGTGCTGGCCAGCCAGCGCCAGCACCGGCACCGCGATGCGCGGCAGCGCGTCGCGCTGGTTGAAGCGCACCAGCGCGCCCAGTGCGGCCCGGTAGGTGGGCGCGGGCACCGCCGCCATCACCGACGTGGCGAAGGCCACCGCATCGGGCCCGGCATCGGGCGCCACCATCGTGCGCACCAGCCCGGCGGCCATCTCGGCCATGGTCTTGCCGGCGTCCAGCGGCGCGGTGCGCGCGGCGATGAATTCGCGCTGCCACGGCCCGTCGCCCTTGCCGAAGGCGGGCGAGGTGCCGGACAGCACCATGCCGTCGATCAGCGCGGGCGTGGCGGCATACGCCTGTTGCGCCACCATGCCGCCCATGCTGTGGCCGAGCAGCACCACGCGGCGGCCGGCGTCGCGCTCCTCCGCCAGCAGCGGCGCCAACGCGCGGGCCAGGCCATCGAAGTCGTAGGGATCGATCGGCGCGCTGTCGCCATAGCCGGGCATGTCCCACGCCAGCGCGCGGTAGCCGGCCTGCGCCAGCGCCTCGCCCTGCGCGGGCCACGCGGCCTTGCCGCCGCCGATGCCGTGCAGCATCACCACCGCTACCGGGCCGTCGCCCCAGGCAAGGGTGGCGATACCGTTGGCGTGGCGCTGCGTCGTCGCGGAGGCGGGCGCGCTCATGCCGCCACCTCCAC
This sequence comes from Cupriavidus necator, assembly GCF_040578825.1. Lineage (GTDB taxonomy): Bacteria > Pseudomonadota > Gammaproteobacteria > Burkholderiales > Burkholderiaceae > Cupriavidus > Cupriavidus necator_E. The sequence continues at coordinate 5,365 of NZ_JBEFLI010000002.1, forward strand.
CAGCGTGCCCGCCTCGACCTCATTGCGCCCGTCGAGCGACACCGTGCAGTTGCGCAGCGGCAGGTCGAAGTGGCCCAGCGTATGGCGCCCCGCCATCTCGTTGGCGCCGGTCGAGAACAGGAAATTGCCGGCGAACGCGCGCAGCTCGGTGCCGTTGCAGTCGCGCTTGTCGTAGAAGGTCATCGCGTCCCAGCGCGCCAGCCGGTTCAGGCCCCAGCCCACGTGCGACACCGCATACGCGTCGCGCGTGCCTTCGCGGTCGGCCCAGGCCTGGTAGTAGCCGCGCATCATGTCGGCATCGACGCCCTGCCCTTCGAGGCCGACGATATAGTCGTCCTCGATATGGCAGACCACGGTATCGCGCAGGTAGGTCTTGAAGGTCAGGTTGACGTCGCCCGGCGCCAGCACCAGCGTGCCGTTGACCTGCCGCCTGGCGGGAAACGCCAGGCACAGCCCGCCGGGCCAGTGCGACACCTGCCCGGGCTTGTTGCAGTAACCCCAGACGCCGCCCACGCGCGCGTCAGCCAGGCCAATGCGCAGCTCGGTGCCGGCGGCCGAATGCACGCGCATCTCGCGCGCGCCGCGCAGCCGCTTCATCGCGGCGCGCACCGCGCCTTCCAGCGCTGCGTCGGGCTGGCAGCGTTCCAGGATCTCGGGGTGTTCGTTGCTGATCATCAGCAGCCGCGGCACGACGCCGTCGGCGCCACGCAGGATCCGCGGCAACTCCGGCGCATGCAGCAGGCCCTCCACCGTGCAGTCCAGCACGAGGTGGCAGCGCGACAGCGCCGCAATGACCGGGGCCAGTTCCTGGAGCGCGTCGCTGGCGCCGGTGGAGCGCACCGGCGCGGGTGCGCTGAGCGCCGGCGTCGGCACCTGGATGCGCACCGGGGTCGCGCCCAGCGACTGCACCGCCAGCTCGGCCAAGGCCACGTTGACAGGGCGGGATTGCGACTCCGTTACAATTCCCACGACTTCGCCGCCCTTGAGGGCACAGAGTTCCAGGGTGCGCCGGAACGCCGCCAGCCAGCGGTGTTCGATCTGCTCGATGAGCATGACTTGTCTCCGTTTGTTCTTGTCGCGGCGGCAAGCGCCGCGTTGTTTTGTGCGCCAGCCAACGCGTGGGGCGCACCGGGCGCCGCGCCGGGCTTGTACTCGATGCCCCTGGCGCGAATAATATATATGAAATTTCATGAACTCCAGTGGAGCCCCCATGGGCATGCCTGAGGCCCAGCCACGGATCGCCAGCGTTGCCGCCGCCCCCGACTTCGATGCGCAGCATTTCCGCCGCACGCTGTCGCAGTTCGCGACCGGCGTCACGGTGATCACCACGCGCGCCAGCGCCGAGTCCGTGGCGGCGGGTGCGCCGCCGTTCATCGGCATCACCGCCAGCTCGTTCAACTCGGTGTCGCTCGATCCGCCGCTGGTGCTGTGGAGCATGGCCACGCGCGCCAACAGCCTGCCGATGTTCCGCGACGGCACGCACTACATCATCAACGTGCTGTCGGCCTCGCAGCTCGACCTGTGCCAGCGCTTCGCCACGCTCAAGGGCGACCGCTTCGCCGGCGTCGACTACCGGCTGTCGGCCACCGGCCTGCCGATCCTGTCCAATGCGCTGGCGTGGTTCGAATGCCACAACCGCAGCCGCTACGACGAGGGCGACCACGTGATCTTTGTGGGCGAGGTGGAGCGCTGCGGCGTGCTCGAGGCTGGCGACGGCCCGCTGGTGTTCCAGGGCGGGGAGTTCTCCACCACCATCCCGCTCGAGCCCTGAGCGGCACCGGCCCATCATGGCTGAACAGTCTGCGCAGGCAACCCTGCCCTCGCCCCTCCCTGCAGAGCCTTTCGTCGATGGCTATCTGGCCTATCTGCTGGCCCGCGCCAGCCACCTGATCTCGGGCGAATTCCACCGCGAGGTCGAAGCCAGCGGATTGTCGGTGCCGGCGTGGCGCGTGCTGGCGACGCTGGCCGACCGGCCCGACTGCACCATCGGCACGCTGGCCGAAATCACGCTGACCAAGCAGCCCACACTGACCAAGCTGGTCGACCGCATGGCCGCCGAGGGGCTGGTCAGGCGCCGCGCCGGCAAGGCCGACCGCCGCCAGGCGCTGATCTCGATCACCCCGCGCGGGCGCGCGCTGGCGCAGCCGCTGCTGCAACGCGCCGCCGACCATGAGCGCGCGGTGCTGGACGATTTCGGGCCGCAACAGGGCGCGCTGCTCAAGGAAACGCTGCGCCAGCTGATCGCCTTGCACACCGCGCGTTAGGCTTCCTCTGCTCCGGCCTTCAGGATCGCCAGCGGCGAGCTGTCGGTCTTGATCCGCTGCAGCACGATATTCGAGCGGATATCCATCACGCCCTTGGTACGGTACAGCCGGTTCACGATGAAATCCGAGTAGTGCTTCAGGTTGCGCGCCTGCACCCGCAGGATGTAGTTGCTGTCGCCAGTGATGATGTAGGCCGACAGCACTTCCGGCCACGACTGCACCGCGGCGATAAAAGTGTCGTGCCAGCCCTCCACGTCGTGCCGCATCGACACCTGCACGATCGCCTCCAGCTCCAGTCCGAGCTGCTCGGCATCGAACCACGCGCGGTAGCCGCCGATCACCCCTGACTCTTCCAGCAGCCGCACGCGGCGCAGGCACGCCGACGGCGACAGCGCCACGCGGTCAGCCAGGTCCTGGTTGCTGATGCGGCCGTTCTCCTGCAGGCACGCCAGGATGCGCAGATCGATAGGATCGAGATTCATTCGAATTTCCTGCGATGAAGATTGGATTATTCGCATTTTATGCGAAAGATGGCCCCGCCGACGGTCCATTTCGCAAGCCTCTTCCCGGCGATTTTGACTATGATTTCCGACATCGAGGCAGACAACGACGGCGCTTGGCAAAGCCGCCGCGCACCCATATGACCGCCCCCAATCAAGACCCGCGCCGGCTGTGGGACATCAGCCCCCCGCTCTCCCCCGCCACCCCGGTCTGGCCCGGCGACACGCCGTTCCAGCAGCAGGCCGCCTGGCAGATGGACGAGCATTGCCCGGTCAATGTCGGCCGCATCACGCTGTCGCCGCATACCGGCGCCCATGCCGACGCGCCGCTGCACTACGCCGCCGACGGCGCGCCGATCGGCGCGGTGCCGCTGACGCCCTACCTCGGTACCTGCCGCGTGATCCATTGCATCGGCACGTCGCCGCTGGTGGAGCCGCGCCATCTGGCACACGCGCTGGCTGGCCTGCCGCCGCGCGTGCTGCTGCGCACCTACCGGCAAGCACCGCTGGCGCAGTGGGATCCGGGCTTCTGCGCGGTCGCCGCCGACACCATCGCGCTGCTGGCCGCGCACGGCGTGCAGCTCGTCGGCATCGACACGCCTTCGCTCGATCCGCAGGAATCCAAGACCATGGACGCGCACAACGCCGTGCGCCGGCACGGCCTCGCCATCCTCGAAGGCATCGTGCTCGATGAGGTCGCCGAGGGCGACTACGAACTGATCGCGCTGCCGCTGCGCTTTGCCGGCCTCGACGCCAGCCCGGTGCGCGCGGTGCTGCGCAGCCTGGCCTGAGCGCCGCCACGAACAACCATGACAACGCATCACGACATGACAACCACTGACCGCGAGCAATGTATCCGGCTCGATGAGCAAGACCCGCTGCGCCCGCTGCGCGACCAGTTCGCGCTGCCCGAGGGCGTGATCTACCTCGATGGCAACTCGCTTGGCGCCCGTCCGCGCGCCGCCGCCGCCCGCGCCGCCCAGGTGGTGGCCGACGAATGGGGCGAGGGCCTGATCCGCAGCTGGAACACCGCCGGCTGGTTCGAGCTGCCGCAACGGCTCGGCAACAAGCTCGCCCCGCTGGTGGGTGCCGGCCAGGATGAAGTGGTGGTCACCGACACCACCTCGATCAACCTGTTCAAGGTGCTGGCCGCGGCGCTGCGCGTGCAGCAGACGCGCGACCCGGCGCGCAAGGTGATCGTGTCGGAAGCCAGCAACTTCCCGACCGACCTGTATATCGCCCAGGGCCTGGCCGACCTGCTGCAGCAGGGCTATTCGCTGCGGCTGGTCAACTCGCCGGCCGAGCTCGATCAAGCCGTCGGCGCGGACACCGCCGTGCTGATGCTCACGCACGTCAACTACAAGACCGGCGAGATGCTCGACATGGCCGCGCTGACCGAGCTCGCCCACGCGCGCGGCGCGCTGACGGTGTGGGACCTGTGCCACTCCGCCGGCGCGGTGCCGGTCAACCTGAAGGCGGCCGGCGCCGACTACGCCATCGGCTGCACCTACAAGTACCTGAACGGCGGCCCGGGCTCGCCCGCCTTCGTCTGGGTCGCGCCGGCGCTGCGCGACGCCTTCTGGCAGCCGCTGTCGGGCTGGTGGGGCCATGCCGCGCCGTTCGCGATGGCGCCGCAATACCGCCCGGTCGACGGCGTGCGCCGCTTCCTGTGCGGCACGCAGCCGGTGACTTCGCTGGCGATGGTCGAGTGCGGGCTGGATATCTTCGCCCAGACGACGATGCAGGTGCTGCGCGCCAAGTCACTGCTGCTGACCGACCTGTTCATCGAACTGGTGGAGTCGCGCTGCGGCCACCACCCGCTGACGCTGGTGACGCCGCGCGAGCACGCGCGCCGCGGCAGCCAGATCAGCCTGGAACACCCGGACGGCTATGCGCTGGTGCAGGCTCTGATCGAGCGCGGCGTGATTGGCGACTACCGCGAGCCGCGCATCGCCCGCTTCGGCTTCACGCCGCTGTACACCAGCTTCACCGAGGTGTGGGATGCTGTTGAGATCCTGCGCGATGTGCTGGACAGCGGCGTCTATCGCGACGCGCGCTTCCAGACGCGCGGCCAGGTGACGTGATTCGGGAGCGCATCATGAGTGAAATCAAGGGATGCCCCTTCTCCGGTGCCGCCAGCGAGGCAGGCACGAGCGCACAGGGCGATAGCTGGCACGGTGCGCAGATGGATTTCGCCAGGGACATGAGCTATGGCGACTATCTCGGCCTGGACCAGATCCTGAACGCGCAGCATCCGCTGTCGCCGGACCACAACGAGATGCTGTTTATCGTGCAGCACCAGACCACCGAGCTGTGGATGAAGCTGATGCTGCACGAGCTGCGTGCCGCGCGCGAGTCGGTCAAGTCCGACAGCCTGCCGCCGGCGTTCAAGATGCTGACGCGGGTGTCGCGCATCATGGACCAGCTGGTGCAGGCCTGGAACGTGCTGGCGACGATGACGCCGCCGGAGTATTCGGCGATGCGGCCCTACCTGGGGATGTCGTCGGGCTTCCAGTCGTACCAGTACCGCGAGATCGAATTCATCCTCGGCAACAAGAACGCGGCCATGCTGAAGCCGCATGCGCATCGGCCGGAGCACCTGGCGCTGGTGGAAACCGCGCTGAAGACGCCGTCGCTGTATGACGAGGCGATCCGGCTGATGGCGCGGCGTGGCTTCGCTATCGATGCGGATTGCGTCGAGCGGGACTGGACGAAGCCGACTGCGTACAACGCTTCGGTCGAGGCGGCGTGGCTGGAGGTGTATCGCAATCCGGACGCGCACTGGGAGCTGTACGAGCTCGGCGAGAAGTTCGTCGACCTGGAAGACGCGTTCCGGCAATGGCGCTTCCGGCATGTGACCACGGTCGAGCGGGTGATCGGCTTCAAGCGCGGCACCGGCGGCACCGAGGGCGTCAGCTATCTGCGCAAGATGCTGGATGTGGTGTTGTTCCCGGAGCTCTGGAAGCTGCGGACCGATCTTTGATCGGCGTCCGGGCCCGGCATCACCCCGCCGGGTCCGACAACCTCGCCGCCAGCGCCCGCAGCGCCGGCGCCAGCGTCTGGTGGAACACCGCCTCCTCCACCGCTCCATAGGACGCACTGCAGCTCAGCATGTGCAGCTCCTTCTCCCCCACTGGCCGGAAGGCCACCGCGCAGGCGTGAATCGCCGGATGCCAGTCGCGGAACGACGCGGCGTAGCCGCGCTGCTGGGCCTGCGCCACCGCCGCGCGCGTCGCCGCCTCCTGCTGCTTCCACTGCTCCGGGAATGCCTGGCTGAATTCGGTCATCACGCGCTCGCGCCGCGCGGCTGGCAGTGCGGCCAGGTAGGCGCGTCCCATCGAACTGGACACCAGCGAGAGCCGCGACCCCACCCCGAGCCCCAGCATCACGCCGGCGTCATTGCGGATCGATTCCAGGTAGATCACCTCCATGCGCTCGCGCTTGCCGAGCGAAACCGACACGCCATACGACTGCGCGAACGCCAGCATATGTGGCCGCGCCAGCGCCACCACATCGGAGGCCGACAGGTAGGCATAGCCCAGCGCCAGCACGCCCGCATCGAGCGCGTACTTGCCCAGGCTTTCGTCATAGCGCAGGTAGCCAAGCTGCACCAGCGTGCCGGCCAGCCGGCTTACCGTGGCCTTGGGGAAGCCGGTGCGCCGCACGAAGTCCTGGTTGCCCAGCATCGCCTCGCCGGTGCGGAAGCAGCGCAGCAGCTCCAGTCCGCGTGCCAGCGCGGTGACGAAATTGGGATCGCTCTCGCGCACCGGGGTGGGCGCAGCGGCATCGGCCGAAAGTGCCGGATTGGTCATGGCGGTTCCTGTCAAAGGTCTGCGGGGTGTCCGCTCATCGCACAAGGCATGGGTGGGGGCGGGTTTTGCCTGTTGCACGGCAAACCCGTTGCGATATACTAACTCAACGGAACAATGTTCCGCAATGCGGAACCAAAAATCATCCGCGACCGTCACAGAACCCGTCATGATTTCCGGAAACACCGGCGTGCAAAGTGGCCACTGGCCCTGCCCCGATGCTTCCTCCCGTGCTACCGAAGGAGACCTGCATGGCTGCCAACGCCGAATTCCACTGGGCCGACCCCCTGCTGCTGGACCAGCAACTGAGCGCCGACGAACGCATGATCCGCGACGCCGCGGCGGCGTACTGCCAGGACAAGCTGATGCCGCGCGTGCTGCAGTCGTTCCGCAACGAGAAGACCGACGTGGAGATCTTCCGCGAGATGGGCGAGCTGGGCCTGCTCGGTCCGACCATCCCCGAGCAATACGGCGGCCCGGGCCTGAACTACGTCAGCTACGGCCTGATCGCGCGCGAAGTCGAGCGCGTCGATTCTGGCTATCGCTCGATGATGAGCGTGCAGTCGTCGCTGGTGATGGTGCCGATCTTTGAATTCGGCACCGAAGCGCAAAAGCAGAAGTACCTGCCCAAGCTGGCGACCGGCGAGTGGATCGGCTGCTTCGGCCTGACCGAGCCCAACCACGGCTCCGATCCGGGCTCGATGGTCACCCGCGCGAAGAAGGTTGACGGCGGCTACGAGCTGACCGGCGCCAAGATGTGGATCACCAACTCGCCGATCGCCGACGTGTTCGTGGTCTGGGCCAAGCTGCAAGGCGATAACGGCAAGGACGAGATCCGCGGCTTTATCCTGGAAAAGGGCTGGAAGGGCCTGTCGGCACCGGCCATCCACGGCAAGGTCGGCCTGCGCACCTCGATCACCGGCGAAATCGTGCTGGACCAGGTGTTCGTGCCGGAAGAGAACATCATGCCGGGCGTCAGCGGCCTGAAGGGCCCGTTCACCTGCCTGAATTCGGCCCGCTACGGCATCGCCTGGGGCGCGCTGGGCGCCGCCGAGTTCTGCTGGCACACCGCGCGCCAGTACACGCTGGACCGCAAGCAGTTCGGCCGCCCGCTGGCCGCCACGCAACTCGTGCAGAAAAAGCTTGCCGACATGCAGACCGAGATCACGCTGGGCCTGCAAGGCTGCCTGCGCCTGGGCCGGATGAAGGACGAAGGCACTGCCGCGGTCGAGATCACCTCGATCATGAAGCGCAATTCGTGCGGCAAGTCGCTGGATATCGCCCGCGTCGCGCGCGACATGCTGGGCGGCAACGGTATCTCCGACGAGTTCGGCGTGATCCGTCACGTGGTCAACCTCGAAGTGGTCAACACCTACGAGGGCACGCACGACATCCATGCGCTGATTCTGGGCCGCGCCCAGACCGGCATCCAGGCCTTCTTCTGATCGGCCTGACCGCCGTCCACGCCTTACGGACAGGTTCTCCGCCATAAAAAGGCCCGGCTGCGAAGCCGGGCCAAGCACACTACCAAGGAGACGACGAGGCTGCCCCCGTCGATAAAACACCTGTCGCTCACGCCGGCCCCGCCTTCACGCGGGGCCGCGTTTCATTTGTTCGGTTGCGGCGTGAGGCGCAGGTACGGCCGCACGGCGTTGTAGCCCTTCGGGAATTTCTCGCGGATCACCGCTTCGTCCTTCAGCGAGGGCACGATCACCACATCGTCGCCGTCCTGCCAGTTGCCCGGCGTGGCCACGCTGTGGTTGTCGGTGAGCTGCAGGGAGTCGATCACGCGCAGGACCTCGTTGAAGTTGCGCCCGGTGCTGGCCGGGTAGGTGATGATCAGCCTCACCTTCTTCTTCGGGTCGATGATGAACAGCGAACGCACCGTCAGGGTCTCGTTCGCATTCGGGTGGATCATGTCGTAGAGCTGCGAGACCTTGCGGTCAGCATCGGCCAGGATCGGGAAATTGACCGTGGTCGACTGGGTCTCGTTGATGTCCCGGATCCAGCCGTGGTGCGACTCCACGCCATCGACCGACAGCGCGATCGCCTTGACGCCGCGCCGGGCGAACTCTTCCTTCAGCTTTGCGGTCAGCCCCAGTTCGGTGGTGCACACCGGCGTGTAGTCGGCCGGGTGCGAGAACAGCACGCCCCAGCTATCGCCTAGCCACTCATGGAAGCGGATGCGGCCTTCGCTCGAATCCTGCTCGAAGTCCGGTGCGATATCGCCAAGACGCAGTGCCATGCTCTGTTCTCCAGTGGAATTTCAGGGTGGAACCAGCGTAACCGGATTGATATCCAACCCAAACGAATATAAAGTCACTACAAAATCACTCGAAGTCATAAAGACATTTTCTGACATTCCTCACGCCGGCTTTACGGCATGCTGTCAACATCGGACGTCGCAGTTTGCTGCTTCCGGTCACGTGGCCTTGAAACCACGGCCGCTCGCCACATATGCTAAGTAACAGACAAACAATTGCCGTTAGCCTCGGAGCATAGAAAATGTCAGAATCCGCACAAACCGAACCAACCGCCCGCAAACAGGAGAAACTGATGAGCGATGTCAAGACCGTTCTGTCCGACGCCGAAGAACTGCTTAAGCAAGCGGCTTCGACCACCGGCGAAAAGGCCGCCGAACTGCGCGAGCGCGGCATGGGTCTGCTCAAGCAAGCCAAAGAAAAGGCCCAGGACCTGCAGGATGCCGTCGTGACCAAGAGCAAGGCTGCGGCACGCGCCACCGACGACTACGTGCATGACCACCCGTGGCGCGCCGTGGGCGTAGCCGCCGGCGTCGGCCTGCTGATCGGTCTGCTGCTGAACCGCAAGTAAGCACTGCTGCAGAAGCGCTGCAAGCCAGCGCCTGAAGTCCCGACGCGGCAAGCTGGTGCCGCGTCTGAGCGGCGACCCGCGCCAACACGCGGGTCGCCAGTGGCCCGGGAGCCCGCACATCGGCGCCGCACCCGGCCCCGCCCGCAGGAGGCGCGCCTGGCCATGCCGGCGCGCCGCTTTCACGCCGGAGCCGCATGAGCGAAACCCGCATGAGCGAATCTACCCCTTCCCCCAAATTCCTGGAATCCGTGCGCAACCTCCTCAATTCGGTGGTTGCGATGGTACAGACCCGCCTGGAGCTTGCCAGCGTCGAGTTTGCCGAGGAGCGCTCGCGCCTGATGAAGATCGCGCTGATGGCCCTGGTCGGCCTCGCCTTTTTCGGACTCGGGCTGATCACCCTCACCGCGCTGATCGCCATCCTGTTCTGGGATACCTACCGCTGGCAGGCGCTGGGAACGCTGACGGTGCTCTACCTGCTGCTGAGCACCGGCTGCCTGCTGTATGCACGCAACCTGGTGCGCAACGCCCCGCCGATGTTCGAGGCAACGCTCGCCGAAATCGACAAAGACCGGGAGATCCTGCGCCGATGAGCACCCTGGAACCCGATGACAGCGCGACCGAGCGCACCCGCCGCGAGCCTCTGCGGCCTGTCCGATTCAACCACGAGGTGCGCCTGCCGCTGGACGTGCGCAAGGAATTGCTGCTGACCCGCGCCGCGCTCGAACGCCATGACTGCCTGCAGGCATTGCACGAGGTGCGCGGCGGCGTCCGGCGCCTGGGCACCGTGGCCCACTGGCTGCCGCGCGTGGCACGGCCGGGCTCGTGGATGAAGGTGGTCGGCATGACCAAGGAGTACCCGCTGCTGAGCACGGCGCTGACGCTGGCGCTGCCGCTGGTCAAGCGTACGCCGGTGTTGCGCTGGACCTGGAAGCTGTCCAAGTTTGGCGCGGTCGCCGGCGCGGCGTACTGGGTCTACAACACCTGGCGCGACGCCAGACACCAGGCGGTGCCGCCCGCGATCGTGCCGGCGCCGAAGCCCGTGCCCCCTGTCATGCCAGTCCCCCAGGCCACGCCGCCAAGCACCGGCGACGCGGCCCCGCCCGCCACCGATACGGGCTTTCGCGACCCGCTCGTTCCCTGATCTTCCCTCCGCGCTGGCAGCTCTGGTAACTCAGCCCGCCAGCGCCACCGCCGGCTCATCGCCGGCTGCTGCCGCTGCCGGTGCGAACGGCACCGGCGGCGCCAGGTGGTAGCCCTGCGCCATGTCCACCCCCAGCGCGCGCAGCCGCTCCAGCATCGCCTCGCTCTCGACGAATTCCGCAATGGTCTTCTTGCCCATCGCATGCCCGAGGCGCTGGATCACCTCCACCATCACCGCGTTGACGGGATCGGCCAGCATGTCGCGCACAAAGCTGCCGTCAATCTTCAGGTAGGCTGCCGGCAGGTGCTTCAGGTAAGTGAACGACGACATGCCGGCGCCGAAATCGTCCAGCGCGAAGCTGCAGCCAAGCTGCTGCAGTTGCTGGATGAACGCACCGGCCTGCGCCAGGTTGGCGATCGCCGCCGTTTCCGTGATCTCGAAGCAGATGCCGTCCAGCGCGATGCCGAAGCGCTGCGCCTGCTCGCGGACGAAATCGGGGAAATGGATATCGGCCAGCGACGAGCCTGACAGGTTGATCGCGCAGGTGGCGATCGCGTGCTCGCTGTCCGTACCCGGCAGGGTTGCCTGCCGGTTGCCCTGCCGCCCCGCCAGCGTGAAGAAAGCGGTCTCCACCACCCAGCGGTCGATCATCGGCATCAGGTTATAGCGCTCGCAGGCCGGCACGAACGCCATCGGCGGCACCAGCCGGCCGCGTTCGTCGACCATGCGCAGCAGCAACTCCACGTGGCGCCCTGCGCCCGCCGCGCCGGGCTGCACCGGTACGATCTCCTGCGAGAACAGGCAGAAGCGCCCGGCCGCCAGCGCCGCATGCACGCGGCTGACCCATTCCATCTCGCCGTGGCGCGCCTGCACCACGCTGTCCTGCGGATGGTAGACCTGCACGCGGTTGCGCCCGCCCTCCTTGGCCACGTAGCACGCCGCGTCGGCGGCGCTGAGCGCCTCGGCCACGCCGCCGGTCTGGCCATCCAGCGTGACCAGTCCGATGCTGACGCCGAGCGCGAAGGTGCGCTGGTGATGGGCAAAGCGGAAGCAGGCAATGGCGCAGCGCAGCGCCTCGGCCACGTCCTCGCCGTCGGCGGCGGGGCAGTGCTCCAGCAGGATGCCGAACTCGTCCCCGCCCAGGCGCGCCAGCGTATCGCCGCGGCGCAGCTGGCTGCGCATCACTTCCGCCATCTGGCGGATCAGCTCGTCCCCGGCGGCGTGGCCGCAAGTGTCGTTGACCACCTTGAACTGGTCGAGGTCCAGGTACATCAGCGTGTGCGTGCCGCCTTGGGCCCGCGCCCGCGCGATGGCCGCGCCGAGCCGGCGCTCGAACTCGGCGCGGTTGACCAGCCCCGTCAGCGCATCGTGGCTGGCCTCGTACGCCAGTCGCGCGGCGTGCGCGCGCTCCTGGCTGACATCGTGCAGCACCACCACCACGCCGATCGCCTGCGCGCCGCGGTCGCGGATCAGCGCCACCGAAGGCTTCACCGCCACCACCGGCCCCGGCTGCCCGGACTCGCTGCGCTGCACGAGCTGTGCCGCCTCGCTGTGCCAGCGCTCGCGCAGCGCCAGCGTGACGATATCGGGCAGCGGCGCCTGGCTCTCTTCGTCGCGCAGCACGCACACCTGCGCCAGCGGCAGGCCCCGGGCCTCGGCTTCGGGCCAGCCGGTCAGCGCCTCGGCCGCGGGGTTGAGCGACTGCACGCGCCCCCACACATCGGCCGTCACCACCGCGTCGCCGATGGCCTGCAGCGTGACCTGGGCGCGCTCCTTCGCGGCAAAGAGCTGGGTCTCGTAGCGCTTGTTGTCCGAGATATCGGTCAGCGATCCCGCCATGCGCGCCCGCCGGCGCCCCGCCCCGCGCACCAGCCGGCCGCGCGCGCGCACCCACAGGTAATCGCCGCCGCGGGTGCGCAGCCGGAACTCGGCGTCATAGGGCTCGCCAGTGCGCAGGTGCCGCGACAACTTGTCCTCGAAGGCGACCAGGTCGGACGGATGAAGCAGCCCCATCACGGTCTCGCGCGCATGCGGCAGCTCGTCGGCCTGGTAGCCCAGCATCTGCGCGCAGCGCGGCGAGAAGTACAGCTCGCCGCGGCCCAGGTGCCAGTCCCACAGCCCGTCGTTGCTGCCCTCCACCGCGAGCTGTAGCTGCTCTTCGCGCTGCGCCAGCACTTCGCGCAACAGGCGCTCGCGCCGCAGCGGCCCGTGTGTCAGCAGGATCGCCGACATCAGCAGCGCGGTCGCCATCACCGCGCTGCCGTTGGTCAGCAAGCGCGTGACCCGGCGCGAAGCCTCTCCCAGGTGTTCGGAAAAGGCGCGCTCCAGCGGCGTCAGCCTGGCATCGATGCGGGCGATATTGCGCAGCACGGGCGCCACGCATTCGTCGCCGCAGCCGGGTTGCCCGACCAGCTGACGCAGCGCCAGCGCCTGCTCGTGCAACGCAAAGATCTCCCGGTCGCCGGCGGCCCACACGCGGATCGCGGCATCGACTTCGTGGATATTGCGGAAATTGCGGTAGAGCCGGACCATCCGCGGAATGTCATCGGGATGGTTGCCGCCGGCGAGCAGCCCCTCGCGCACGCGCTCCAGGTCTGGCTCGGGCCGGTCGAGTTCCAGCCGCGCGCGATGGTCGCCCAGCGGAATGGCGATCGCCTCCAGGTACAAGGCAAAGTCCTGCGGGTTGCGGTCCGCGCCATAGCGCAGCAGGTGCAGCACCGCGTTCTTCTGGCCCTTGGACCACTGGCTCTCGCCCGCCACAAACGCGCGCGCGGCCGACAGCAGGTCCAGGCTGGCGATGCTGAACAAGGCCAGCGCGACGACAACCGGAACGAACGGCCAGATAATGCGCAGCACGTGCCCACTGGCCGGCAAGGAAAGGCCTGCTCGCCGCATAGGGACTTGTTCGGGATGATTGAAGGCCATGTCTCCCCGGCCTCTTTCGTGGCACCGCGGCCCAAACGCCACGGTTGTCCCATTGTCCGGTGCGGCCCGGGCTAAGTCTCTACCTCGAACAAGTTAAAGCGAGGGCCCGCGCCAACGCAAAAAGGGCCTGTGGCTTGCGCCACAGGCCCTTCCGAAATGCTGGTGGGTCGTGCGTGACTCGAACACGCGACCAACGGATTAAAAGTCCGCTGCTCTACCGACTGAGCTAACGACCCGAAAAAACAGAACCGCGATTATAGTGACACGTTTCTCGATGTGTCAAGCGTACGACGCTCACGCCATGCGCTCCAGGCGCCATATCTGGTAGCGGAACGCCAGCACGGCCCCTGCCAGGATGCCGGCCAGCGCGATGAACGAGCCGATCGCCAGCGTCGACACGCCCGACAGCCCCTGCCCCACCGTGCAGCCCAGCGCGGTCACGCCGCCCGCACCCATCAGGATACCCCCGACCATATGGTTGGCAACATCCTCGGCGTTGCCGAAGCCTTCCCAGCGGAAAGTGCGCGTGGCCAGCGCATAGACACCAGCACCGGCGATCACGCCGAACACGCTGACGATGCCGATGGTCAGCACCTTGCTCTTGTCGCTGAACATCATCAGCCAGTCCAGCGTATAGGCATACGGGGCGACAAAGCTCAGGCTTTCCATGCGGCCGCTGTTGGTCGACACGAACAGCTCTTCGAGGGTGTTCGGATCTTCCGACACATAGCCGAGATGGCCCGACACGTACCACATCGCCACGATGATCAGGCCGACACCGATGCCGCCGAGCAGGTTATCGAACGAGCGGAAGCCGCGCGCGGCCAGCGCCCATATCACCAGCGCGCCGCCCAGCAGCAGGCCCAGGCCGAGCTGCAGTGCGCCGCGCGCGATACCGGTGCCCTGTGCCAGCACCGACGGCAGGTCCTGCGTGGTGGGCAGCGTCACCGCCACCGTATCGACGGTATTGACGCGGACCACGCCGAACAGCCCGCGCAGCGTCATATAAGCCGACAGCCCCAGGAATACGAACACCACCAGCGACTTCAGGTTGCCCGCGCCGATGCGCACCAGCGTCTTGCTGCCGCAGCCAGAGGCCAGCACCATGCCGAAGCCGAACATCAGCCCGCCGGCCAGCGCCGACAGCCAGCCCAGCTTGCTGGCGGTATAGATGGTCCTGGTCGGATCGACCGCGCCCGCCCAGGCCAGCACGCCGGTGCCGATCATGGCCACGCCGATCGCCAGGCCCCACATGCGCATGCGGTTCCAGTCGCCCATATTGACCACGTCGGAAACCGCGCCCATGGTGCAGAAGTGCGTGCGCTGCAGCACGGCACCGAACAAAAAGGTCAGGACGAAGGTGCTCAGCAGCACGGTGCGCGAGAGCGCGGCGAGATCGATATCGGGCATGTGGGAGGCGAGACGGCTTCCGGCGGTTGTTGTGTCCGGCGAGCGGGCAGGCTTATGCGGCGCCCTGGTAGCGCGTGGGATCGGGCACGCCGGCGGCCTCGAAGCCGGCGCGGCGGATGCGGCACGAATCGCACACGCCGCAGGCGCGGCCTTCTTCGTCGGCCTGGTAGCACGACACCGTCAGGCTGTAGTCCACGCCCAGCCCGATGCCTGCGCGGATGATCTCCGCCTTGGTCATGTCGATGATGGGCGCGTGCACGCGGAAGCGGTCGCCTTCGACGCCCGCCTTGGTGGCGAGGTTGGCCAGCGTCTCATACGCGGCCACGTACTCGGGACGGCAGTCGGGGTAGCCGGAGTAATCGACCGCGTTGGCGCCGAAGAACAGGTCACGCCCGCCGACGGCCTCGGCCCAGCCGAGCGCCAGCGACAGCATGATGGTGTTGCGCGCCGGCACATAGGTCACCGGGATGCCGGTGGAGGCGCCGTCGGTCGGCACGTCCAGCGAATCGTCGGTCAGCGCCGAGCCGCCGAAGCGGCGCAGATCCAGGTCGACGATCTCGTGCCGGGTGGCGCCCAGCGCGGCGGCCACCTGTTTGGCGGCCTCAAGTTCGGACGAATGGCGCTGGCCATAGCGCATCGACAGCGCATAGGTCTCAAAGCCCTGGGCGCGGGCCATGGCGAGTACGGTAGCGGAGTCGAGTCCGCCGGAAAGCAGGACGATGGCGCGTTTGGTCATGATCGGGGGCGCGGTTTGCGACGCGCGGGAGATTCGGGCGAATCGCGTATTCTAGCGCCGGGCAAAGGAAAAGGCCCGCCTGGAAGGCGGGCCTTTAAACGCTGAGGGTGCAAGCACCCCTACTTCAGCGTCTTCAACCGGTTGCTGGCCGCCTGGGCGCCCTCGGTCCCCGGATACTTCGCCACCACCTGCTCCAGCGTCTTGCGCGCGGCCGCCTTCTGGCCGGACTCGAGCTGGTTGTTGGCGATCGCGATCATTGCGTCCGGCACCTTGGGGTGCGTCGGGCTGGCATTGACCATGTTCTGCAGCACCGAGGTGGAGCCCTTGTAGTCGCGCTGCGCGTACAGCGAGTTGCCCAGCCAGTACTGCGCCAGCGGCACGTAAGGGCTCTGCGGGTATTTCTTCAGGAAGGCAGAGAACGAATTCCCGGCGCTCTTGAAGTCGCCCGCCTGGAACTGCTTGAGCGCGGCATCGTATTCGGGCTTCTCGCCCGGCTGCGACAGGCCTTCGCGGCCGTCGACCGTGACCTGCTGCGGCTCGAATTTCTTCAGGCGCGCATCGAGGTCGGCGTAGTAGTCCTTCTGCTGCTTCTGCAGCGTATCCACCGAGTTCTGCAGCACTTCGTTCTGGCCGCGCAGCCGCGCCACTTCCTGGCGCAGGCCCTCGAGCTGGTTCTGCATCTCGAGCTGGGCGCGGCTGTTCTGCTCGATGCGCTGCGTTGCGGTCGCCTGGAAACCGTTGAACTGGTCGCGCAGGCCGATGACCGCGCGGCGCGCCTCGTCATCGTCGAACACTCCGGCATGCGCCTGCGTAAGCGTCAGCATGCCGCCGCCGGCGACGGCGGCGAGCCACAACAGGGTGGAAACGCGTGCTTTCATGGATGGCTATCCGCAGATCAGTAGTTGATGTCCGCGCGGCGGTTTTCCGCCCACGAGGCTTCATCGTGGCCGGTGGCCTTGGGCTTTTCCTTGCCCAGGCTCACGGCTTCCATCTGGCCGTCAGGCACGCCCATCGAAGCCAGCGAACGGCGCACGGCTTCGGCGCGCTTCTGGCCCAGCGCCAGGTTGTACTCACTGGTGCCGCGCTCGTCGGTGTTGCCCTGGATCAGGACCTTGCGGCCCTTGTTGGAACCCAGGTACTTGGCGTGCTCGGTCAGCATGCCCTGGTAGTCAGACTTGACGGTGTAGCTGTCGAAATCGAAGTACACGCTGCGCTTGGCCAGCGGGCTGTTCGGATCGTTCAGCGGATCGGCGGCGGTCACCGGGGTGACAGCGCGCGGATCGGCAGCACCCGCACCGGCCCGGCCTGCGCCGGCATTGGCGGTGTCGTCGAGCTTGACGCCGGAGCTGCAGGCGCCCAAGGCCAGCAGCGCGGCAACGGCAAGGGTTTTGCTCATCAGTTGGGGCATGGTGAATGACTCCTGTTATTGCATGAAAGGACCCCAGGACGGCTCGCGAACATCGCCGGACTGGAGGGACAGAACCTGCCGGGTACGCCCGTCAGTGGACACCGCCGCCAGCACCGCGCGGCCTCCCACGCGGGTGGCATAAAGAATGTACTTGCCGTTGGCGGCAAAGCTCGGGGCCTCGTCGTTGGCCGTATCGGTCAGCGAGGTCACGTCGCCATTGGACAGGTCCTGAAGCTGCAGCTTGAAGCCGCCCGCGCGGGTGATGTACGCCAGGTACTTGCCGTCCGGCGAGACGCGGGGGCTGACGTTGTAGCTGCCCTTGAAGGTGACGCGTTGCGCTGCGCCGCTTTCCTCCCCGGATGCGGGCATGCGGTAGACCTGCGGCGCACCGCCGCGGTCGCTGGTGAAGTAGATGCTGCGGCCGTCGGGCGAGTATTGCGGCTCGGTGTCGATGGCGCTGCTGCGGGTCAGGCGGCGGATGCCGGAGCCGTCCGCATTGACCTGGTAGATCTGGGTATTGCCATCGCGCGACAGCGCCAGTGCCAGGCGCTGGCCGTCAGGCGACCACGACGGCGCGCTGTTGTTGCCCTTCTGGTTGGACACCAGCGTGCGCTTGCCGGAGGCCAGGTCGTGCACGTACACCACCGGCTTCTTGGCCTCGAACGAGACATAGGCCACGCGGCGGCCGTCCGGCGACCACGACGGCGAGATGATCGGCTCGTTGCTGGTCAGCGCCACCTGCGAGTTCTGCCCGTCCGAATCGGAGATCAGCAACTGGTAGCGCCCGCCCACCTTCGACACGTACGACAGGCGCGTGGCAAACACGCCGCGCTCGCCCAGCAGCTTTTCATAGATGTAGTCGGCGATCTTGTGCGCGGTCACGCGCAGCTGGCCCTGGTTGACGGTGAAGGCCAGCCCGCCCAGGCTCTGGCCCTTGACGGTGTCGTACAGGCGGAAACGCACTTCGTACTGGCCGCCGCCGGCCGGGGTCACGCTGCCGGCGACAAAGGCGTCGGCGCCGCGCGACTTCCAGCTGCCGAGGTCGACGTTGGCGGATTCGGCCACCGTGGCGCCGCCCGGATCGACATTGCGCAGGCGGCCGCTGCGCGCCAGGTCGGCGCGGATGATCGCGGTCAGGTTCTGCGGGGACTGGGCTTCGCCCTGGAAGTTTGCGGTGGCCACGGGGATCTGGCTGGAGCCGACCCCGGAGATCTCAACGTTGAGCTGCGCGTGTGCGGCGCCGGCGGCCACCGTCAGCGCCGCGGCCAGCCACGCCATCAGCGCGCGGCGCCCGGCCAGCGGGGGCGCGGAGAATGCGTGTCGCGCGGTGGGTTGAGTTGCGTTGTGCCGCCTCTCGGACAGCCAGTTGGGGGCCCAAAGCTTTCGCATGCTGCTCCTCAGTCGATTTCAAGATTCGTCGGGCACGGCAGGCAATCGGCAATACGGGCAGGCACACGGGGCGTTGCGGCACTGCTGCGCATGGCGCATGCCCTGTATGCGTGCGTACTGCACACTGCCGGCTGCGTCAGGCAACCTGTCATGGTAGCGATAAGACTAAAGCCCGGCGATGAAGGTTGCATTATGTTGCAAATCATGGCACCGGGGCCGCTCAGTCCTTCGGCCGGAAGGTGATGGTGAAGCTGCCGGGCGCCTTGCCATCCTCGTCGCGCGGCAGCGGGTCGGAACGCTCCACCGCGCGCAGCACGGCGTTGTCCCAGCCCGAGTTGCCGCTGGACTTGGACAGCCGCGCCGACATCAGCGAGCCATCCGGCGCCAGCCGCACCGACACTACCGCGGTCGGGTTGCCCGGCACGTCGTCGGTGAAGACGATGTTCGGTTTCACGCGGCGGCGCACGCGGTCGGCATAGCCCGGCGACGCCTTGCCGCCACCGCCGGCACCGGCGCCGGCCGTGCTGCCGACACCGCCGCCGCCCGCACCGCCACCAGCCAATGCCTGCAGGCGTGCCAGCTCGCTCTTGCGCTGTGCATCGGCTGCCGCCTCGCGCTTGGCCTTGGCTTCTGCATCCGCCTTGGCCTTGGCCTTCAACTCGGCATCGGCCTTGGCCTTGGCCTTCGCGTCGGCCTGGGCCCTGGCCTTGGCGTCGGCTTCCCTGCGCTCGGCCTCTTTACGCTCGGCCTCTTTGCGCTCAGCCTCCTTGCGCTCGGCCAGTTCCTTGCGCTGCTGCTCCTGCTGCGCGGCCTTCTTCTTCGCGTCCTCCTTGCGCTCGGCCTCTTTCCGCTCGGCCGCCTTGCGCTCGTCTTCCTTGCGCGCGGCTTCCTTGCGTTCAGCCTCCTTGCGCTCCGCTTCCTTGCGGGCGGCGGCTTCCTTGCGCTCGGCCTCTTCGCGCGCTGCCGCTTCGGCGCGGCGCTTCTGGCGCTCCAGCGCGATATCGGCTTCCTCTTCGACCTTGCTCTTCACCTGGGGCGGCGGCGGCACCGGGCGCGGCTGCACCACCGGCTCCGGCTCGGGCGGCGGCGGAGGTGCCGTGGCGGCGGGGATCTCTTCCCACAGCTCGGCCTCGGCGCCGACCGGGGTGCTGCTCTGCCAGCGCACGCCGTAATACAGCACGGTGGCCAGCAACAGGTGCATGAAGAGCGCAAGCAGGAAGGAACGCAAGGTTCCCCGCTCCTTGACCGGCTGGTAGGGATAGGCGGCGGCGGTCTTCATCGGGCGCAACGACAATCAGATAGGCGCTTCAATGTGTCTGCGCGTTACTTGGATTTCACCATCAGGCCTACGCGCTTGACGCCGTCGGCCTTGAGGATGGACATCACGTCCAGCACGGATTCGTACTTGACCGCGCGGTCGGCGGCGATCACCACCGGCTGGTCGGGGTTCTCGTTCTGGCGCTGGTGCACAAAATCGAGCAGGCCCTGCTTGTCGAGCTTGCGCTCGAACGCATTGCCGGCGTTGTCCTTGCCGCGCGCGGTGAGCTGGCCGTCTTCGTGCACGGTGACCACGATCGGCGGCGCCTTCTGCTGGGGCGTGGCGTTGGCCACGGTGGGCAGGTCCACGGTGGCGGGACTCACGATCGGCGCCGCCACCATGAAGATGACCAGCAGCACGAGCATGACGTCGATATACGGAACGACATTGATGTCGGCGCTTGCCCGGCGGCGCGAGCCGCCCCGGCGCTGAATGGCTGCCATTGCAGGACTCCTGGAAACGCCGGTCCGGGCTCTTCACCCGGACCGTTTGCATTGGATTCGGTTAGCGGGTCTGCCGTTGCAGGATGTTCAGGAACTCTTCCATGAAGCTCTCGAACCGGATCGCCAGGCGATCGATTTCCGTGGCATAGCGGTTGTAGGCGATCACGGCCGGGATGGCCGCGAACAGGCCGATCGCCGTGGCCACCAGCGCTTCGGCAATGCCGGGCGCGACCGAAGCGAGCGTCGCTTGCTGCACATTCGACAGGCCGCGGAACGCGTTCATGATCCCCCACACCGTACCGAAGAGGCCGATATACGGGCTCACCGAGCCCACCGACGCCAGGAACGGCAGGTGCGATTCGAGCGAGTCCATCTCGCGCTGGTAGGCCGCGCGCATGGCGCGGCGGGCCGCGTCGAGCAGTGCGCCGGCCTCGTTGCCGCGCTCGCGCGCCTTCAGGAACTCGCCCATGCCGGATTCGAAAATCCGTTCCAGCGCGCCGGTGTTGTGGCGGTTGTTGACGGCACTGTTATATAGCGCCTGCAGGTCGCCGCCGGCCCAGAAGTCGCGCTCGAACCCCTCGGTCTGGGTTTGCGCCGAGCGTACCGCGAGGTGCTTGCGGAAGATATAGGTCCACGAAAACAGCGACATGACGAGCAACAGCACCATGACGGCCTGTGCCAGCAGGCTGGCGTGGAGCACCAGCGTTACGATCGACATGTCTTGCGTGACGGTCACGGGATTCATCGTGCGGTCTTTATAGTGTCTAGGACGGGAGCGGGAATCGGTGCGGGACGGAAAGTGCTTCGATCGACACACCCAACGCGGATCGCGCCGGACGCGAGCAACAGCTCGCCGCGCCAGGCTTCCTGGGTGAACTGGACCGACGCCGGTCCGACCCGGTCGATGCGCGTGCGGATATCGAGCTGGTCGTCCAGCCGGGCGGGCGCATTGTAGTCCACCGCCGTGCTGCGGACGATAAACACCACGCCCGCCTCGTCGGCAAGCGCCTGCTGTTCGATGCCGAGCGAGCGCAGCCACTCTGTGCGCGCACGTTCGAAGAACTTCAGATAGTTGGCGTAGAACACTACGCCGCCCGCGTCGGTGTCTTCCCAGTACACCCGCAGGGTCCAGACAAAGTTTGTCATGGCCGCGATTGTAACGGAGAGCGCCGCCGGTTTCGTGTAAACCCGGGGTACGAGTTTGCAACAGCAAGTTGCTGGCCAGCCCTTGTCAGTCCTTGGCTGGCGGGTTCACGGCTTGCGGCGGGCGCACTCTTAGCGCTACACTGCGCGCAACCATTCCATCTTGCGCGACTGGCGATGTCAGTGGGCACTACCACGAGGAAGCGCAAGTTCTCTGGCGTGAAGTTCATCACGCCTTGGCGTTGACGTGAGTCATGCCTGCCGCTCGCCTGGGCAGCGAATGGGAAGCAGGGTGCGCCCTGCGCCGACGGTTCCAGGGACCCGCCGGCGCCGGTCGCCGCTAGCCTTCCCCGCGCGCCCTACCCCGATGCTTGAATCGGATTCCCTTTTTTCAGACGAGTTTCGCCATGTTCGAACGCAGCCGCTTTACGATCGACCAGATCGACCCCGAGGTCTTTGCCGCCATCCAGCAGGAAAACCAGCGCCAGGAAGACCACATCGAGCTGATCGCCTCCGAAAACTACACCTCGCCGGCCGTGATGGCCGCCCAGGGCTCGCAGCTGACCAACAAGTACGCCGAGGGCTATCCCGGCAAGCGTTACTACGGCGGTTGCGAGTACGTCGACCTCGTCGAGCAGCTGGCCATCGACCGCGTCAAGCAGCTGTTCGGCGCTGAAGCCGCCAACGTCCAGCCCAACTCCGGCTCGCAGGCCAACCAGGGCGTGTTCTTCGCCATGCTCAAGCCGGGCGACACCATCATGGGCATGAGCCTGGCCGAGGGCGGCCACCTGACCCACGGCATGGCGCTGAACATGAGCGGCAAGTGGTTCAACGTGGTCAGCTACGGCCTGAACGCCCAGGAAGACATCGACTACGACGCGCTGGAGAAGCTGGCGCAAGAGAAGAAGCCCAAGCTGATCATCGCCGGCGCCTCCGCCTTCGCGCTGCGCATCGACTTCGAGCGCATCAGCAAGGTCGCCAAGTCGATCGGCGCCTACTTCATGGTCGACATGGCCCACTACGCCGGCCTGATCGCCGCGGGCGTCTACCCGAACCCGGTGCCGCACGCCGACTTCGTCACCACCACCACGCACAAGAGCCTGCGCGGCCCGCGCGGCGGCGTGATCCTGATGAAGGCCGAACACGAGAAGGCCATCAACTCGGCGATCTTCCCCGGCATCCAGGGCGGCCCGCTGATGCACGTGATCGCCGGCAAGGCGGTGGCGTTCAAGGAAGCGCTGAGCCCCGAGTTCAAGGATTACCAGCAGCAAGTGGTGAAGAACGCCGCCGTGCTGGCCGAGACCCTGATCGCGCGCGGCCTGCGCATCGTCTCGGGCCGCACCGAAAGCCACGTGATGCTGGTCGACCTGCGCGCCAAGAACATCACCGGCAAGGAAGCCGAGCGCATCCTGGGCGAGGCGCATATCACCGTCAACAAGAACGCCATCCCTAACGATCCGGAAAAGCCGTTCGTGACCTCGGGCATCCGCCTGGGCTCGCCGGCCATGACCACGCGCGGCTTCAAGGAAGAAGAAGCCCGCGTCGTCGGCAACCTGATCGCCGACGTGCTGGACAACCCGCACGACGCCGCCAACATCGCCAGCGTGCGCGAGCAGGTGGCGGCCCTGACCAAGCGTTTCCCGGTCTACGGCTGATGCATCGAGGCCACCCGTGAGGGTGGCCGGCAGCCCCGCAAGCTTCGCCTCGTTCAGGGCGCGCGGCTTGCGGGCCTCGCCAACCCGCCCCGCCACCGCAGAACGACAACACGGACAAGGCGACGGGGTTCAACTGAAGGTGGTCCGGCATGAAATGTCCCTTTTGCGGTCATTCCAATACCCAGGTTCTCGACACCCGCATGTCGGAGGACGGCGATGCCGTACGCCGGCGCCGCCGCTGCGAAGCCTGCGACCGCCGCTTTACCACCTATGAGCGGATCGAACTGTTCTTCCCCGCCATCGTCAAGAAAAACGGTTCGCGCGTCGACTACGCGCGCGCCAAGCTGAAGGATTCGATGCGCCTGGCGCTGCGCAAGCGCCCCGTTTCCGCCGAGGCCATCGACGAAGCCATCACCCGTATCGAAGAAAAACTGCTGTCGCTGGGCGAGAAAGAAATCCCCAGCAGCCAGGTCGGCGAACTGGTGATGCGCGAGCTGCGCAAGCTCGACAAGATTGCGTATATCCGCTTTGCTTCGGTGTACCGGAGTTTTGAGGATGTGTCGGAATTCTCCGACGTGCTCGCGGAAGTGACCGCGGGCAACAGCAAGCGCTAGCGCTTCCACCCCTCTCTTATCGCTCCCAGCAGTTCTGCAGGGACACGGCTGGGTTGGCCCCGACCGTGTTCAGGCGCGTGCCCGCCTGGTCGAGCAGGTAGATGCCGCACGCGTCCGCCGCATCCACCGGCACCGCCTGCAGCCAGTAGCCGTTCGCCGTCAGCGTATTGGCCACGATCGAGATGTTGTAGCGCACCCGGTTGCTGTCGCGCGGTGACGTCCGCAGTGCCGCCGGCAGCGCGAACGCCACGCCGGCGGGGGTCTGGTCATAGCGGCCGTTGACCGAGCGGAAGCGCTCGAGCTGCTGCGCCGCCTCCGTCATCATGCCGCGCGCATCGGTGCGGTAGCCGCGCCGTACATACTCGGTGTAGTTGGGGATGGCGATCGAGGCGATGATGCCCAGGATCACCACCGCCACCATCAGCTCAATGAGCGTCACGCCGCGCATGCCCTTGCCGCTGCGGATACGGTTTATCATTGCGATATCTGCCTCCACGACAGCCGGTTGCGGGCGATATTGCCCTTTTCCACCACGGTGATGACGTCGCCCGTGGTAGCGCTGGCGACCTTCAGGTGATCGCCGCCGCCACCCCCGGTGAAGATAGTCGAGCCGAAGTTACCCTGCTGCGCGAGCCCCGACACCACCAGCACCTTGTCGCTGGTCTTCAGGCTGTCGTCGCCATCGACCTTGCCGTCGCCGTTCACGTCGAGCACCGGGTATGGCAGTGCCGAACCGGTCAGCGCGGCAAAGTCGAACAGGTTGGAACTGATGCCGCCGACGCACTCGTCGGTCGATGGCGTCAGCGTAGTGATGACCAGCCGCTCTGCATCGACCTTGGGCTTGACCACGACGCGCTCTCCCTGTGCCAGCAGGTCGATATACCAGCCGCGCTGGGTGGTGTAGTCGACCGCGTTGCTGCTGAGCGTGTAGACCGTGCGCGGCACGCCATCGACCGTCATCGAGCCCGCGCTCAGCGTCTGCGCGCGCAGGTTGCTGCGCGTGGCAGGGGAGGCGTTGTTGTCCCACACGCCATAGACCGAGTTGTAGCCAGTGGCGGCGGTGTCGGTGGCATCATAGAAGCGGCCGGTGCCGAAGGTCAGCAGGAAGCCCTTGCGCGGATCCTTCGGATTGATCAGCGCAGTCGGGGCCGCGGTGATCGGCTGCGCAGCGCCAGACGCGCTGACCGCGGTGAACAGCGGCGCGCCCAGCGTGGTGCCCATGCGTGCTGCCCAGGCTGACGGGTTGTTGCCGGACAGGTCGAACTTCCATAGGCGGCCCTTCAGGTCGCCGGCATAGACCGCCTGGATGGTCAGGTTGTCGTCATAGACTACCTCCGGGCTGCCAAGACCGTTGCCGTTGCCGCTTGCCGAGGTTTCCTTCGGGTCGGCATAGATCTTCTGGATGCCGCCGCTGGAGAACGGGTTCGCCAGGTCGACGATATAGAGCACCGCCTTGCCGGAGCTGCTCTCATAGCCGTTGCCAAAGATCGCCACCCACTTGCCGCTGTTGATGCGCCCGATCACCGGGGTGCCGATGGTGTAGCCCAGGTCGGTCTCGGTATCGGCGGCGATCTCCCACATGACTTTGCCTTCATTGAAGCTGGCGGGGTCGGTCACGTCCAGCGCGAACATGCCCTTGCCCCCCGCTCCCATGCCGCCGACCAGCACCGTGCGCCAGCTGGCCGTGCTTTCCGGGCCGCGGCGGATAAAAACGTCGCCGGCGCTGGGCGTGGCATCGACGAAGAAGCGGTGGACATAGTCGGGCGACGCCAGCGCCTTGACCGAATTGGTGCCGACGATGGCCTGGTTGGGCAGGTAGGCGAACTTCTCCACGCCGGTCAGCGCATCGAAGCCATGCAGCATGCCGTCGTTGGCGCCGACATAGATCATCGGCGCGCGGTTGTTGCGGTTGTTGGCGAGGAAGCGGAAGTAGCTGCTGCCGCCGTCGGCGTTCAGGTAGTCGTAGCCGGCGTCGGCCGCCTTCACGTAGATCGGCGAAGAGTTGACGATATCGCCCAGCACGTTGGACACGGAGCTGCCGGCGCCGTTGTCGGCCACGCGGTCGCGGTACTTGCCGCCATTGCGCTTTTCCAGCCTGGTATCGCCGCGCAGGTAGGCGACGATGGCCTTGTCGCCGCCCAGCGCTGTCTTCTGCGTGGTGGACAGCGCGGTGTCGGTATCGCTGGCCCAGGTGAAAGGCTTGCCGGCTGGCGCGGTGCCGCCTGGCGACCACGTATAGATCTTGCGCGATGCCGCGGCGGGCATCTTCTGGTATGCGTTCCAGTTCTGGATCGAGAAGGTGCGGTCGGCGGCGTTATAGCTTTGCGACAGCAGTTCGCCGGTCCACGCCCCGGAGCGGAAGCGCGTCAGGAACAGCGCGGTGTCGGTGTTCAACGTGGTCGAGTTGGTCGCCGCCGACGACGATGAGCCGCTGCGCGACGCGATCTGCGTCAGCGCATTGTTCAGCGCTTCGGCGAGGCCGGTGGCATCGCCGGCGCTGTAGTTGTCGCCGCGCGCATTGACGGCGGCGTGCCAGAGATCGTCGATCTTGTTCTGGTCGCTCGACGGCCTGGGCCACGAAATGGTGCCTGCCTTGAGCTTGGCAAGGATGGCATCGAGCACGTCGCTGCGCGATGTATTGGGGTCGCCGGGCTGGTTGTTTGGATCCGACTCCAGCGATCCCTTGACGCCAAGGCCCAGCGTAAACGTGACCAGGTGCTGCCAGAAGGCTTCGTCACGGGCGTTGGTCGGCACGCGGTTCTCGGTCGTGCGCAGGTCGTTGACCCAGTATTTCATTGCCGCGTCGGCGAGCGTATTGGCGTTGCCGTCCTTGTACGGCGTTACCGGCCGGTACTGGTAAGCCGTACCCGACACCGGCGATATCTTCGGTCCGTTGCTGCTGTCGACATCGCCGACCGACGTGCTGTCGCCGTAGTAGCCGTCAGTCGACAGGATATGGTAGCTGGCGCGGCACGCGCTCTCTTTGGTCGCTCCGGGCTCGGTCCACGGCTGCGCGTTGTTCTGGAAGTACTTTCCCACCGTCTCCATGCCGCCAAGCAGCGGCGTGCCGTTGGCACTGATGTCCAGGCTGTAGAAGTCCTGATAGAACTGCGGCTTGTTGGTGCCGTCGAACGGCGCTACCGGCCGGCGGATACCGGTGTACGAAGACGTCCCGGAGCGCGTGTTGTCGTTGATCGTGGTATAGCCGACGCGTATGGCCTCGTTCTGCCCCGCGAAGGCCTGCCCCACCGCCGCCCGCATCGCGAGAATACGCGAGCGGTAGTACTGGAACCAGTTGGCGAAGTTCTGGATTTCCTCGGCATAGGTGCAGCTCGTCGACGACGCGCAGTCAGTACGCTTGCCGTTGTGCGGGAAGGCAAGACCGCTCTTGACCTCGTATCGCGTGAAGCATTTCAGGCTCGAGGTGGTGCCGTTGCAGCCGCTGAGCGTCCCGTCGTAGCGATAGTAGAGGGCGGGATAAAAAGTCACCTTCTTCCTGGAATAGCCCTTGCCGTCGTCGTTGAGCCAGTAGGCTTCAACCGTCTTGTCGGCGGTCAGGTCGATCGAGCCGTTGTCCGGCAGCATCGGGTTGTAGTACGCCTGCTTCGGGTTGGCATTGGCCAGCTTGCCGGCCGGATCGAACCATGGGCGATAGGTGACGTCGGGGTTGTAGTACGAGACGTTAAGCGTCGCAGAGCGGTAGCGGGCCGCGGCAAGCGATGTGCTGCTGAAGTTCACTACCGAGGCACTGGTTCCGGAGTAATAGCTGCCAGCCGTGGAATAGACCCGGCCACCGGGGGGCAACGGATAGGTATAGAGCAGCCAGTTGCCGTTGTCCGGCGTCAGGTCCCAGCTTGTTTCCGTGCCGTTCGGCGACAGGCTCTCCGGTGTGATCTCGAACATCATCGAGCCCGAGTCATCCAGCGTGAACATCACGTTGGGCGCCACCGACGTGCTGAAGATCAGCGGCTGCTGCGACACCGCGGCGTGGCCCACCGACACCGGCAGCATCGCCGCCGCGCATGCCACCGTGGCCGCGACGGCCCGGCGCAATCCCCTGCTGAAGCCTGTCATTGCCGTACCTCCGACTGGAGCGTGACCTGGGTCGCGGCGTTGATGCCCGTACCGAGGGCGGTGACCCGGTAGTGGATATTGATCGGCATGCCGGTTTGCGGATTTCTGACCTTGGACGGCTTGCGGATCTCTTCGATAAAGCAGCGCGGCGACGCCGCGGCTTCGCGCAGCGTCACGCCGTCGCTGGCGGGAATGACGATGACGCTGGTATTGGGCTCGGCGTTGACGCTGGTATCCCAGTTGGCAGGCACCTCCCAGAACTGGCGGCCGTTCGCGTCGAGGTAGCCGAGCTTGAGCTGGCCGGCGCTGTCGCGCGGCGGCACCTGTGCGCTGGCGATGGCGCTCATGTCCTTGCGGTACATGCGGTTGTACAGCGCCGCCGGCTGCCCGCTGATGACCACGCCCTCGCAGAAGCGCAGCCCGAGCTCCGCCGCCTGGAACGCCACCTGGTGGTCGCGGTTGTTGCCGGCCAGGCGTTCGTCGAACAGGCTGCCGCGCATGCTCCAGGCCGTCAGCATCGAGACGATCACGATAATCACCAGGGCCACCACCAGCACCACGCCGCGTGCATGGCGCCGGGCCCGCACTGCCGGGTACCTCCGGCGGGTTGCGTTCTTGCTCATCAAATCAGCCCACCCGGTTGCGCAGCGCGAAGCTGCTGGTGAAGCGCCGCCGCACGCGGCCGTCGGCAATGTTCTGCAGGTTGTCGGCGCAGTCGCGGTAGCTGGCGGCGACGTCGGCATTGACCGGGCTGGGGTCGACCACCAGCAGGCACACGCGCACGCTGACCACGCGGGTCCAGTCCGCCGCCGCCAGCGCGCTGGCCGGCTGGTACTGGGTCACGTTGGCCGAATCGGCATCCTGTGCCAGGCCATAGGTAAGCTGCAGGTCCTGCACGTTATCGAGGATCGCCTCGGCGCGCGACGCCGCCATCGTGGCGCCATCCGAGCCGCGGCACATCAGCGTGGTGCCGGCCACGTAGAAGGCGTTCTCCGCCGTGCCGCGCGCCACCGGGATGGCGCGGCCGTTGCAGTCCGTCATGCTCGACTGCGAGCCGTCGAGGCGCAGGTAGCGCACGGTCACGGCATCGGCACCGGCGGCGGGCGCCGCAATGCAGGCACCGGTGTTGATATCCGACATGCCGCCCTCGCAGCCCTGCACCGGCGCGCCATCGAAGGTAACCGGACGCGCGCTCAGCAGCGACAGGTCGACCCGCCCCAGCCCCGCCAGCCGCAACTGGTCGCCCATCACCGACAACGCCCAGCGCGCGCCGTCATCGATGCTGCGCAGTCCTTCCTGCGTGCGCGTGCTGCGTTGGGTGGTCAGGTAGAACGCGGTGATCGCGCCCAGCAGCAACAGGCTGAGCACAAGCGCGATCATGATCTCGACCAGTGAGCGCCCGCGGGTAGCGCGGCGGCGGCTCAGGGCCGGAGGGTGACGGTAGCGCATGTGACTCCCCTGGCGTCAAACCCGGCCAGCGTGGCGAAATAGTTGAGCGCGGCCTGCGAGCAGTCCACTGCGGCGGCGGTGGAGGCCGGGTCTTTCCAGTAGAGCTCGAGCCGGTAGCTGACAAAGCCGGCCGGAATGGTGCCTGCTGGCGCTGCGACGGCGGGCGAAGTCCATGCGGCGACCCCGGCACCGGGCAGTTGCGCGTTCAGGGATGCCCACCATTGCGACACGTCCCAGGCGGCATACTCCGCGCCGTCGCAGGCGACCCGGCCGCAGTCCCGCGCCGGTGCCGCGGGCGGCTGCACGGCCAGCGCATCGAGGTAGGCATTCGCCCCATCGGGCACGCCTTCGGCCAAGCCGGAGGTATTGGCGCGGATGCGCTCGGACAGGTCAGTCGCGGCGTCGACGATGGTGTAGCGCACGCTGGCGCCGGAGCGGTAGCGCAGCGACGCCGCCTGCAGCGACATCATGCCGATCAGAACGACCGCGACCAGCAGCATCGTGATCAGCACCTCGATCAGGCTGGAGCCCGACTCGCGCGGACGGTGGCGCGGACCTCGGCGCAGGCTCAGCCGCATTCGGCTGTCCTCTGGGCGACCCGCCCGGAATGCGACACGCAGATATTGCGCGCGAGGCTGTCCGAACCGGACGCGACGACGCGGAAGGCGAGCGCGTTATCGGCGGACAGGAAGCCGCGCGACGTGACCTGGATCGCCTGCACCGGCGCCGCCAGCGACAGCGCCAGGCCGGCGTTGCCGGCATCGCGCACGCGGATGATCTCTTCGCCCGCGGCGCGGAGCTGGTCGTTGTCGGAGTCCTGGAACAGGATCCAGCGTCCGCCCCAGTCCGCCTGCGCATCCTGCGCGCACATCGTGCTGGTGGCCGTGGTGGCGCGGCAGATCGTTACCGCCGCGTTGCGGCGGATGGCTTCGCTGCGCGCCAGCGACAGCAGGCCGGCCACCTCCGCGGCGGCCGCATCGGTGCGCGCGCGCTCGAGGAAGCTCTGGAACGAAGGAACGGCGATCGACGCCGTGATGGCGATCAGCGCCACCACGACCAGCAGTTCGATCAGCGTGAAGCCCGGCGAAGGCTTGCCGGCCATCGGTGAAGCACGCACGCCACGGATGCCCGCATCCTGCCCGCGGTCAAACAACGGCGAACGCCCTTCACACCCGGCGCGGCGGGTGCGAGTTGGGCCGCCCATGTCAGCGCAACCGACTGACTGGCAAACCGTGCTGCAACGACTCTGGAATGACCCTGCTCATGAAGACCCCCGGAATAAACCGTTCTGGCTTCGGGCGCCTCTCTGCGGAGGCGCGCCGCTGCCACACCCGACTGCGTTCTTTTGATTTTGTCGGCCTGACGAGACCGGCAGGCACAAGCCGCGAAACTGTGGATCAATTTCTGGCTGTCGCGATACCCCGCAATAGTGGGGAATTCGCTATGCGGTGTCAATAGCACTTGGCAAGGAGATGATTCTCATTTGTCGCCGACTGACAACGTTGATTTGCCGGCGTCCGGAGGCGGTGATCGCGGGCCGGCGTTCACCAAATTTCGCGGATTCATATCAGGCATCAACAAATGGCCGGTCCGTGCGGGGATACGTTGGAGGTCCGATCCATTGCGGTCCGCTTGCCATCCGTTCGCCATGCCGATTTCCGTTCGTCTTCCTGCCGCCCTTTCGCGCCCTCGCGCCTATGCCCTGTTCGAAGCGCTGTGCGGCCTCGCGCTGTTCAGCACCGGCCTCGCTGCGCTCGCCACGCTGGGCCCGCCGGGACTCGGCTGGCTGCGGGCGCAGGAAGGGCTGGTTCAGGCCACGCGCACCGCGGTGGAATTTGCCGAGACGAGCGGGTGGCTGCAGCCATGATGCGGCGAGCTTCCCCCGGTTTCTCGCTGACCGAAACCATGGTCGGACTGGCCCTCGGCCTGATCGTCGCAGCGGTCGCCGCGGCCGCGTGGCTGGCCGCGCTGTCCGCCTACCGCAGTGCCGTCGAACGGGTGCTGATCGAAGAGCGCGGACAGCGTGCGCTGGCGATTCTTACCGCGCTGCTGCGGCAGGCAGGGTGGCATCCGGAGGCACTGGCCGCCAGCGCGCCGCCCGCCGTCAGCGGCGCCGACGACTGCGGCCAGCCCGCCATGGGCAATGTTCCGGCGTGCGGCCGACGCGGCGTGGCGCAAAGCGATGCCCTGCTGGTGCGCTTCAGTGGCCATGGGCTGCCCCATGACGCGAGCCAGCCTGACCACACCATGGTCGATTGCAGCGGCTACCCGGTGGCGGCGCAGGCTGCCGGCGCCGCCGGCCAGGATGGCTTTGTCGTCGACAACCTGATCTACGTGGCAACCGGCACGGACGGCGAGCCGCAACTGCTGTGCCGCTACCCGGCCCGGCGCAACGGGCAGATCGGCGGCCACGGCTGGACCTCCGGCGCGCTGATCCGCGGCGTGGCCACGCTGCAATTGCGCTACGCCATCGACACGGACGGCGACCAGCGACCCGACGCGTTGCTGCCCGCGGCGCAGATCCAGGCGCTAGGGGAACAGGCCTGGCATCGCGTGCTGGCGGTGCAGATCGCACTCGCCCTGCAAGGCGAACATCGCGGGCCACCGCAAGCCACCGCCGGCTTCGAGGCGGCCGCGGGCCGCGACGACGCGCTCGCCGACCTGCGCGCCGCAGCCGTCGATACCCAACGGGCTACCAGGCGCGTCTTTGCCACCACCGTCAGGCTGCGTAACGCGCCGCGCTGCGAGGAGACACTATGCTGACCGCACGGGAAACCCTGTCAACCCACCTGCGCCAGGCCGGCGGCGTGACGATGCTGTTCGCCGCGACAATGCTGCTGCTGGTGGCCGCGGCCGCCGCCGCAATGCTGCAGATGCTGTTGACGGGGCGGCAGCTGGCGATGGCGCAGCTCGACCGCGAAATTGCCTTCCGTGGTGCAGAAGCTGCGCTGGCGGACGCCGAGGCCGAATTGCTGGCCGCAGCGGCAGCCAACCACGAGCGCTTCGCACAGTGGCCGCCCGCGGGCGAATGTGGCAGTGGGGCGCAGGCCGGCTTGTGCAACACCGCCGGCGCGGCGGTGCCGGTCTGGCAACCATGGCTGCAACCGGGCATGCCTGCGCCGGCACTGGGCGTGCCGCTGGGGCACTTCACCGGCGCGGCACCGCCCGCGCTGCAGCGCGACCTCGATCTCCACCTTGGCGATCTCGCCGTCGCGCCCGTGCTGCCGCGCTACGTCGCGGAGCCGCTCGGCGATGCGCCCGCTGGCGCGAATGGCGATCGCGAATTTCCACGGCTGCGCATCACCGCCATTGGCTTTGGTCGCGCTGCATCCACGCGTGCCGTGGTCCAGAGCATATTGCAGCCTTGAACGCGCGCGCCGCCTTCCTGCTCGCCTGTGTGCTGGCACTGTTCGCGGGCATTGCCTGCGGGGCTGCACCGGCCGATGGCACTGCCGGGCGCCTGCCGCTTGCCTACCTGATGCAGCCCGGCGCCCACCCCTGGACCGGACGGCTGCGCGCGGTCGACTGGCAGGTGTCGCTGCAAGGCGACGCCCGTCAGGCGCATCACGCCCTGTGGGAGGCAGGCTTCTTGCTGGATGCCCGTCAGCCCGCTTCGCGCCGGATCTTTACGTCGCTCGAACCCGCTTCATCACAGCCGGAGCGGCTGGTGCCCCTGCAGTGGGAGGCACTGGACGACGACGCGCGGCAAGCGCTGGACACAGAGAAGCTGGCATGGCTGCGCGGAAACAATACCAACCCGCGGCTGCGGCCACGCGATACCCGCATGGCCAGCGCGCGTGGCGCACGCGTGCTGGTGGTGGCGCCGCCGGTGTGGGTGCCCGGCCAGCCCGGACATACGCCCTTCCGCGATCGCTACCGCCGGCGGCCACATATGGCGTGGATCGGCACCGTCGATGGCCTGCTGCACGGCTTCGATGCCATCACCGGCGAGGAACGCGCCGCCTACCTGCCGCGCACCTTGTTGCCCCATGCCGCCGCCATGACCAGCCCCGAGGCGAAGATCGCGCCGAATCCTTGTCCGCGTCCGGAAAGCACGGACGCCGTCGTGGCGGGCGAATGGCGCACGGTGTTGTTATGCGGCTTCCGTGCCGATGCCGACGGTACGTCGGGCGTGTTCGCACTCGATATCACCGATCCGTCCATGCCGCAGCCGCTAAAACTGCTGTGGGAGATCGCCGCCACGCCGGCGTTGCCCCTTTCCGGCAGGGGCCCGGTACGGGCGGCGGCACTGCGCGATGGCCCCGCACTGCGCTGGCATGCGGTTGCCATGCTGGAGCCGCAGGACGGCGCTGCCGGCGCTCCGGGACCACGTGCGGGGCTGGCACTACTGGCGTTGGACAAACCCGCCAGCGCGCCGTGGCAGGACAACTGGGCTCCTCGCGTCTTGCGCGTGCCCGAACGCGGCTGCGACGGAACGCCAGTAACGGCGGGCCTGCGCGGCGTCACGATATCGGCGGATATCAGCGGCACCGCGTTGGCCGCCTATGCTACCGACGACGCCGGCCAGTTGTGGCGCTTCGACCTGCGCGACGTCGTGCGGCAGTCGGCTCCTCCCCCAGCCTCCTGTGTACATCGCTTGCGTGGCGGCGCACGCGTCGCAGCGCCCGGGCCGCCGGTGCTGCTCGGCGGGCCCGCGCAGCCGGTAGTCGTGTTCGGGGCGGGCAACGAAGTCGCGGCGGTGCCCGACCGCCTGGGGACGGCAGGCGCGCCGCTGCGCATCGACGCTTATCCGCAGGGAGACGGCTTTGTCCTGCGCGCCATGTCCGGCCAGGATGGCGCCACCCTCGCCGCGGGTTGGCATCTTGTGCTGCCGGGTGACGGCGAACAAGTCGAAGAGGTCAGCACCGCCGCACCGGGTTACCTGTATGTCCTGACGCGCCTGCCCGATGGCCGGCAACGCGCCTACCTGGTGCTGGCGGCGACCGGGGAATCGGCCGGCCGTAGCGGCGACGGCGCGCCCATGCTTCACTACGCCACCGGGCAGGTCATCGAGGCGGGATCCGAGCCGGCGCTGACCCGTGATGCCCTGGCCACCCGCGCGCCACAGGCCGGCACCCCTGGCCGCGAAGCCTACACCCTGGCGCTGTGGTCAGTCGACGACGCCGCCGCCATGCGCCTCGCGCAGGCCATCGCAAGCCGGCGCACCGGCCGCATCGCCTGGCGGGAACTGATCGGGCCGGTCAGGGAGGCCGCCCCATGAACCGGCACTACCCGATGTGCGGCTTCTCGCTGACCGAACTGATGGTCACGGTCGTTGTGCTCGGCATCCTCGCATCCCTGGCCGTGCCGGCCTGGTCCGAACATATGATGCGCGGCTGGCGCGCCCAGGCACGGGCGGAACTGACCTCCGCCCTGCTCGAGCTGGAACGGCATGCCGTGAGCAGCATGAGCTTCGCCACGCAGGCCGGCGGCGACACGGTGGCGGGGGACTGGCCGCGGCTGGTGCCGCCCACGGGGCGTGCCCGCCATGCCGTCTGGGCCGGCCCTTGCGCCGAGGCGAGCCTCGATGCCTGCGTCGAGCTGCGGGCCGTGCCGCGCTTCGATGACCCGCGCTGCGGTGTGCTGATCCTGCGCAGCACCGGCCAATGGCTGTCCCAGCCGCACGGGGAAGCGCTGCCCCGGCGGCTGCCGGCGGAGTGCTGACATGGCGCCCCGTGGCCTTCCTCGTTGCCGCGGCGTGACCCTGGCCGAGCTGCTGGCATGCCTGGCCATCCTCGCCGTGCTGGCCGCGGCCGCCTGGCCGTCCTTCACCGGCCTGCTCGCGCGCCAGACCGTCGACCAGGCCGCCGACCGGCTGGCGGCCTCGCTGGCGCTGGCGCGCGCCACGGCGATGTCCCGGCGCCTCGAAGTGGCGCTTCAGCCGCTGCACGGTCGGCAAGATCTCGATCAGGGCTGGCAGCTGGTGGTCGGTAACGGAGGCGGCGCGGCCATGTCCGCGCTGTCCGTAGTCGAGCCCGTCGCGCCTTGCCTGCGGGTTACGCTCAGGCAGACCGGGCACAGCAGCCAAGCGGTGCGCTTCACAGCTGTGGGATACTCACGGTCGGAGCAAGGCGGCTTCCAGGCCGCCACCTTCTCGCTCAGTTGTCGCGGCGCGCAGCGCCAGGTCCGTCTTGGCGCACAAGGGCGCATCCGGCTCTGCACGCCGGGGCGCGACATCGATTGCGATGCCACGGACGGCCCGGATTTGCAGCCTCCTTAAGCCGCAGTGAGCCCCATAACCCTGGAAAGACACTCTCCGATCGACAGCAAACCGGCCAAGAGCTACAGGCGCAATGTTTTCCGATACCGACCACGCCGCCATGCAACAGGCCCTCGCGCTCGCCGCGCGGGGCATGTTCACCACTACGCCCAATCCGCGCGTCGGCTGCGTACTGGTTAAAGGTGGCCAGGTCATCGGCCAGGGCTTCACCCAGCCGGCCGGCCAGGACCATGCCGAGATCCAGGCGTTGAAGGACGCGCTGTCGCGCGGACTGGATCCCGCTGGCGCGACCGCCTATGTCACGCTGGAGCCGTGCAGCCATTTCGGGCGCACGCCGCCATGCGCCGAGGCGCTGGCGCGTGCGGGTGTGGCGCGCGTGGTGGCGGCGATGGAAGATCCCAACCCGTCGGTATCCGGGCGCGGCCTGCAGCGGTTGCGCGATGCCGGCATCGATGTGCGCTGCGGCCTGCTGGAAAAAGAGGCGCGCGACCTGAATATCGGCTTCGTCTCGCGCATGACGCGCGGGCTGCCGTGGGTGCGGGTCAAGGTGGCGGCGTCGATGGACGGCGGCACCGCGCTGCATGACGGCACCAGCCAGTGGATCACCGGCAAGGCCGCGCGCGACGACGGCCATGCCTGGCGGGCACGGGCCTGCGCGATCCTGACCGGCATCGGCACGGTGCGCGACGATAATCCGGCGTTGACGGTGCGCGCCATTGCCACGCCGCGCCAGCCACAACGGGTGCTGGTGGACTCGCGCCTGGAGGTGCCCCTCGACGCGCAGATACTGACGCCCGACTCCGGCGAATTCGCCAAGCCGGTGCTGGTGTTCTGCGCGGTGGAAGAGCGCGAGCGCCGGCGCGCGCTGGAAGCGCGCGGCGCCGAAGTGGTGGTACTGCCGAACCCGCATGGCAAGGTCGAGCTGCGCAAGATGCTGGAAGAGCTGGGCCGGCGCGGCATCAATGAATTGCACGTCGAGGCCGGCAACAAGCTCAACGGCTCGCTGGTGCGCGAGCACTGCGCCGACGAGCTGCTGATCTACCTGGCGCCCAAGCTGCTGGGCGATGCCCAGGGCATGTTCAACCTGCCGCCGCTGGCGCGGCTGCAGGACGCCGCGCAGTTCCGCTGGCACGAGATCCGGCAGATCGGCGAGGATCTGCGGCTGATCGCACGGCGCAACGATGCATAAGGCGTTGCACAGGGCAGCGCGTTAATCAGGATTCCCAAGATTCACGAAAGCAGAAGACACCACCATGTTTACAGGCATTGTCGCGGCCGTCGGCCGCATTGAAAGCGTGACCCCCCTGGGCGAGGCCGATGCCGGCGTGCGCCTGCGCATCGCCGCGGGCGGGCTGGACCTGTCGGATGTGATCATCGGCGACAGCATCGCCATCCAGGGCGCCTGCATGACCGTGATCGCCATGGGCCCGGACAGCTTCGACGTTGAGGTCTCGCGCGAATCGCTCGACAAGACGGTCGGGCTGGACCGCGCCGGCCGCGTCAACCTGGAAAAGGCGCTGCGCCTGGCCGACCGTCTCGGTGGCCACCTCGTGTCCGGGCATGTCGACGGCCTGGGTGAAGTGGTGCACTTCGCGCCGGTGGGCGAATCGCATGAACTGCGCATCCGTGCGCCGCGTGAACTCGCGCGCTACCTGGCCTACAAGGGCTCGGTGGTGGTCAACGGCGTGTCGCTGACGGTCAATCGTGTCAGCGACGAAGCCGACGGCTGCGAGTTCTCGATCAACCTGATCCCGCACACGGTAGAAGTCACCACGCTGCAGGAGCTCAAGCCGGGCGCGCGCGTGAACCTGGAGATCGACCTGATCGCCAGGTACGTCGAGCGGATGCTGTCGGCCGGCCAGGCCGCGTCATAAGCGGCCTGGCGCGGCGCTGACGACAACTGCCGCGGCGAAGGCTATTTGCCTTCGTCCGGCACGTTGTACGTCTCGCGCAGCTTTTCGGTAAAGGGGCGGATCGCCTCGACACAGGCTGGACTGTCGCCCCCTTCCATCCTGGAAAGGCTCCAGTTGCAGCCGCTCGCGTCCGGCGCGTGCCAGACCACGTCGCCAAAGCAGGTCCCCTCGCATACCGGGTATTTCGCCTGCTCGGCGCGCACCATGGCGCGGATTTCGGCCTTGTTCTTGATCTGCCTCGACATGCTTGCCTCCCTTTGTTGTGCAAAACCTGCGGGCGCGGTCGGGCTGGCGCCCTGATGCGAAGATCGCACCGCCGAAGCCTCGGTCCGGCGGCCCCGGGGACAGGCCGTGTCCCCGTTTGCCGTGAGCATACGCTGGCAACACGGTTCTGTGGCGATTTACTTCCGTAGTCTGCTTCGCGGCCTGCACGCCGACGCGCAGTGCGCGTTACGGGGCTTGGCCGCCTTTTGTTGTAAGTTCGCTGTGCCCGCGCTTCCCATAGGCCTACACTGGTAAGGCAGCACTGACAGGGCATGTCTGCCCGCAGGCGCTCGCCACTCGTTTCCGGGCTGCCCCCTCGACAACGTCTTAGGACCGGTGACTCCTGAAGTCACTTAGTGGGGACGACCCCGGCGGACCACGCGCCGGGGACCACCGGAATCCATGCAATCTGCCCTGCCGCGACCTCCGCTCGCCGGCGAGTTCTCGCTCGCGCCGTCTTTTTCGTTTGCCGGAGATCCCGACGCCCAACGAGCCTCACCGTTGCCCGCCTCTGGCCGGCGACCCGGCTCTCTCTGAAGGAATCACCGTGCAAGCTCCCGCGACAAAAACACTTTACCGGATGCTACCGGCCATGCGACTCCTGAGCGGCCGACACCCTGCCGCCCCCACGCACAGCAGCGTGGGACTGGTCCGCCTGACCGCCACCCGCCTGCACCGTGCCGTCACGCTGATGATCGACTGGGACCGCGCCGTCGACCAGGGCTGGCCCCGGCTGCAGACCCCTTCGTTACCCCTGGCGCGGCAATTCCGGCGTCCTGGCGCTAGGCGCTACGCCGGCTTCCCGTGGTTCAACGGCAAGCTCAACTGATCCAATGCGAGGTACCACCATGCGCACGCTGCTGTATTTCCGGCTGAACGATGTCGACACGGCCCGGCGCGCGCAAACGCGTTTCGGCGAACTGGCGCAGACGCCTGGGAGCCTGGCGGGCCCGTGGTTTTCCCGGCGCGATAGCCAGCCGGCCGAGGGCTTGCCGGCACCGGACGCCGGCCGGACGACGTACCGCGATGCAGCCGCGCTTGGCGGCGGCGTCATCGGGGCGCTGCTGACAGGTTGGTTGCTGTTCCGCTACGGCACGCCGGCCAGCGTGGCGGCGGGCGCGGTGGCGTATGTCGGCGGCGCGGTGCTGGGTGCCCTGATCGGCGGATGGCTCGGTACCGTGATCGGTGCCAAGGTCACGCGCGCGGGCCTGCGGCGGCAACGCCGCCAGATGGCGGAGGGCCAGATCCTGATGGTCTGCGCCTGCGCCAGCGATGCCAGGGAACGGATCTGCCGGGTCGCGCAGGATCTCGGCGCTGCCAGCGTCGCGCCAAATATCGACCCGCACAATGTCCCACACAACGGCCTGCTGCCTAACCGCGGCTGGCTCGCGGACCGTCACTGGCCCGCATGGCCCTTCGGCCACGGCCACCGTGCCGTCACCAACCGGAATTGACAATGAGCGAAAGCTTTTTCTATCAGCAATGCCACGTCGTCGTGACGCTGGCTGAAGTGACCTTCGGCAGCTGGGAATGGTCGTATGCGCTTGACACGCATGCCAGCTTCTCCCGTCCGGACGCCGGCTTCCAGACGCGCGAACTGGCGCTGGCCGATGCAATTCGCTCGGCCAAGTCGCGCATCGCCAGGACTTCACGCCTGCGCATCAGCCCCGCCGACAACGCGCCGCTCGCCATCGCCGCGTAGCCGGGCCGCGCCCCGACAAGTGCCGGGGCACGACGCACGCTTCACCTCCCTCCCTACCGCTTCAGGCAGGCGCCCGCACTTTCGGATGCCGCCGCCTCACGCCTGCCCTGCCTTGGCGTACAATACCCGGCTTGACTGGGCAACCTGCCGGGCGTATATGCCCCGGCCGGCCCGCGCCCGCCGCTTTGACTTCAATCCGGCCGCCTCAGTCCGGCCGCGTGCCAACGCGGCCACCGTTCCTGCCGCATGTTTCGCTTCATTGCGCCCCGTTAGCTTCAATTTGCCGTCCTGCACGCCATGACAATCGCCCGTACCGAAGACATCATTGCCGACATCCGTGCCGGCCGCATGGTCATCCTGGTAGACGAGGAAGACCGTGAAAATGAAGGCGACCTGGTCCTGGCTGCCGATTTCGTCACGCCGGAAGCCATCAACTTCATGGCCAAGCATGGCCGCGGCCTGATCTGCCTGACGCTGACCGCCGAGCGCTGCCGCCAGCTCAACCTGCACCCGATGGTGAGCCGCAACGGCACCCAGCACGGCACCAACTTCACGGTGTCGATCGAGGCCGCCGAGGGCGTGACCACCGGCATCTCCGCCGCCGACCGCGCCCGCACCGTGCAGGCCGCCGTCGCCCGCGACGCCAAGCCCTCCGACCTGGTCCAGCCCGGCCATATCTTCCCGCTGACGGCCCAGCCCGGCGGCGTGCTGATCCGTGCCGGCCATACCGAGGCTGGCTGCGACCTCGGCGCCCTGGCCGGCCTGACGCCCGCCGCCGTGATCTGCGAGATCATGAAGGACGACGGCACCATGGCGCGCCTGCCGGACCTGGTCGAGTTCGCGCAGGAGCACGACCTGAAGATCGGCACCATTGCGGACCTGATCCACTACCGCAGCCGCACCGAGAGCATCATCGAGCGCGTCGGCGAGCGTGCCATGCAGACCCCGTACGGCACCTTCCACAGCATCGCCTACCGCGACAAGCCCACTGGCCAAGCGCACCTGGCGCTGGTGCAGGGCAAGCCCGCGCCGGAGCGTGAAACGCTGGTGCGCGTGCACGAGCCGTTCTCGGTGCTGGACCTGCTGGAAGTGAAGTGCACCACGCATTCGTGGAGCATCCCGGCGGCGATGAAGGCCATCGCCGAGACCGACAGCGGCGTGATCGTGCTGCTCAACTGCGGCGACTCGGTGGACCAACTGTTCACGCAGTTCAGCGCGCTGGACGCGCCGCAGTCGCGCCCGCGCCGCAAGCCCGACCTGCGCACCTATGGCATGGGCGCGCAGATCCTGAAGGACGTGGGCGTGGGCAAGATGCGCGTGCTGGCCTCGCCGCAGCGCATGCCCAGCATGACCGGCTACGACCTGGAAGTGACGGATTACCAGCCCATGAACGGCTCGGCGGACTGACCGGCCATCCCGAATACCCCGGCAGCGGTGCCCCGCCCCGCTCCGAACCCGAAAACTGGAGAACTGAACAATGGATCACGGCTTCTACCCCAGCAACCTCGACGGTGAAGGCCTGCGTATCGGCATCGTGCAGGCCCGCTTCAACGAGCCGGTCTGTGCCGAGTTGCTCGAAGCCTGCGTAGCCGAGCTGGACAAGCTTGGCGTGGAGGGCGAGGACACCCTGGTGGTAACCGTCCCCGGCGCGCTGGAAGTGCCGCTGGCGCTGCAGAAGATGGCCGAGAGCGGCCAGTTCGACGCGCTGGTCGCCATTGGCGCCGTGGTGCGCGGCGAGACCTACCACTTCGAGCTGGTCTCGAACGAGTCCGGCGCCGGCATCACCCGCGTCGGCCTGGATTTCAACCTGCCGATCGCCAACGGCATCCTGACCGTCGATACCGACGAGCAGGCCCATGCCCGCACCCGCGAAAAGGGCCGCGACTGCGCCCGTGCCGCGGTGGAAATGGCCAACCTGGTCGCGGCGCTGGATTCGCTGCGTGGCCAGGACGACGACGAAGAGGACGACGATGAGTGATACGTCCAACCCGGGCAACGAGGGCGGCGCCAAGCCGGCCGCCCGCACCGAGCCCAAGGCGCCGCCCAAGAGCGCGCGCCGCCGCTCGCGCGAGCTCGCGCTGCAGGGCCTGTACCAGTGGCTGCTGAACCGCAACGACATCGGTGCGATCCAGGCCCACCTGCATGACGCCCAGGGCTTCAACAAGGCCGACCGCGAGCACTTCGACGCGCTGCTCAACGGCGCCGTGCGCGAAGAGGCCCGCCTGACCGCCGCGTTCGAGCCGTTCCTGGACCGCACCGTGGGCGAGCTGTCGCCGGTCGAGCGCGCCGCGCTGCTGGTCGGCAGCTACGAGCTGGTGCACTGCCTCGACATCCCGTACAAGGTCGTGATCAACGAAGCCGTCGAGCTGACCAAGACCTTCGGCGGCGTCGAAGGCTACAAGTACGTCAACGGCGTGCTGGACAAGCTCGCCGCCCAGGTGCGCGCGGCCGAGGTCGCGGCGCGCCGCTGAGCCGAACCGGCTGAGCCGGCCGGGCCCGCGGGCCGCCCAGCGCCGTCACGGCTGGCGTCCGCGCCGGCCGTGATGCATACGACACCCGCCCCAGGCGGGTGTTTTCGTTCCTGTTACCCCTTTTTGCTGAACCAACCCCGATCACTATGGACCTGCAGCGCCTTGCCACCGCCTCCCGCGTCGCCAATATCGAAGCCTTCCACGTGATGGAGCTGGCCAAGCAGGCCGCCCAGCTCGAGCGCGCCGGCCGCCATATCGTGCACATGGGGATCGGCGAGCCCGACTTCACCGCCGCCGAGCCGGTGGTGCGCGCGGCCGAGGCGGCGATGCGCCGCGGGGTCACCCAATACACCGGCGCGCTCGGCATCCATCCGCTGCGCGAGGCCATCGCCGGCTATTACAAGACCGCCTACGGGCTGGATATCCCGGCGCGGCGCGTGATCGTCACCGCCGGCGCCTCGGGCGCGCTGCTGCTGGCGTGCGCGGTGCTGGTCGAGATCGGCGCCGAGGTGCTGATGCCCGACCCCAGCTACCCGTGCAACCGGCACTTCGTCGCCGCCTTCGACGGCGCCGCGCGCATGATCCCGAGCGGGCCGGCCGAGCGCTTCCAGCTCACCGCCGCGCAGGTGGAGGCCAACTGGGGCGGGCAGACCCGGGGCGTGCTGCTGGCCTCGCCCTCCAACCCGACCGGCACCTCGATCCTGCCCGACGAGCTCGCGCGCATCCTGCAGGCGGTGCGCGCGCGCAACGGCTTTGCCATCGTCGACGAGATCTACCAGGGGCTGTCGTACGACGCTGCGCCGGTGTCGGCGCTGAGCCTGGATGACGACGTCGTCACGGTGAACAGCTTCTCCAAGTACTTCAACATGACCGGCTGGCGCCTGGGCTGGCTGGTGGTGCCGGAGGCGCTGGTGGAGGCGTTCGAGAAGGTCGCGCAGAACCTGTTTATCTGCGCGTCAGCGGTGGCGCAGTACGCGGCGCTGGCCTGCTTCACGCCGGAAGCGCTGGCGATCTACGACGAACGCAAGGAAGAATTCCGCCGCCGCCGCGACCTGATCGTGCCGGCGCTGGAGTCGCTGGGCCTGCGCGTGCCGGTGCGCCCGGACGGCGCCTTCTATGTCTATGCCGACTGCCGCGGCGTCAACCACCCCGCCGCCGGCGATGCCGACCGGCTGACCCAGTCGATGCTGCACGACGCGGGCGTGGTCATGGTGCCGGGGCAGGATTTCGGGCCGCATACGGCGAAGGACTACATCCGGATCTCGTATGCAACCTCGCGCCAGAATATCGAGGAGGCGATGGCGCGGCTAGGCGAGCTGTTCCGCTGAGCGGCGGCAAATAGCGCGT
The DNA here is from genome assembly GCF_040578825.1 of Cupriavidus necator. GTDB lineage: Bacteria > Pseudomonadota > Gammaproteobacteria > Burkholderiales > Burkholderiaceae > Cupriavidus > Cupriavidus necator_E. The sequence goes on from NZ_JBEFLI010000002.1 coordinate 48,392, forward strand.
CAGGCAGGCAAAAGAAAAGCCCCCGCGGGGGCAGTGGACTGATAGCTGTCAGATCACAGGCACGTGCAGCCGGCCATCGTCGCCTAGCACCCGGCCGTCCCACGTGGCCGGCTGGCGGGTGAGTTCCCACGCCAGAATTTGCTGCGGCGTGCGGTAGATGCCGCCAAGGATGGCGGACATGGCGGGGGCGTCGAGGGGGCGGAAGCTGCTGGGCAGGTCGCGGATGATCAGGGTGCTCATGGCGGGTTCTCCAAGGGTAAGAGAGCGGGGGCGCTCGTACCGGGAACCGCAACGATCGTGCCTGCCGGATGCAGGCGCAGCTTTCTGCATGAAGAGGGAGCTGGCGTGATGTCAGCGCTCCCGGGCATGGTCAGGGTGTTGGACAGCGCCGTTCACCCGATCCATAAGGGATGGCGCCGCACCAACACTGGCGTGGGCGGCGGCAAAACCTAGGCGCTGTGCGGCCCGTTGTTGGCTTCCAGCTTCTCGGTCGGTGCCAGTTGCTCGGCCGGGGCTTTTTCGGCCGGCTTGTCCTGGTTCGCCGGTGCGTTACGTACGCCGATCAGCTGGCGCAGGCGGGCACGCTCGGCCAGCACCTTGGCGCCGTAGCCGCCGTCGGTGGCCGTGGTGGCGCCGACGTAGTACTTCAGGCCGCCTTCGATCGAGCCGGCGCGGGCGATGCAGTCCTTCAGCACCAGCGCGCCGATCTTGATATTGGCGTACGGGTTGAGCGCCGCGGCGACGCCGCCGACTGCTTCGTACTTGTCCTGGTGGACCTTGGTCATCACCTGCATCAGGCCCTGCGCGCCCACGCCGCTCTCGGCGTACGGGTTGAAGCTGGACTCGATCGCGATCACGCCCAGGATCAGCAAGGGGTCGATGCCGACCTCGCGGCCAGTCAGGTAGGCCGCCTTGACCAGTTGCGCGGTGGCCTGCGCCGCCACGCGGTACTTGCGGGCGATGTACTCGGCCACGGCCGCCTGCTCGCGCGCCGAGCCGAGCGTGGCGTTGCCGCGGGCGTCCTGCGCCACGCGCGTGACCGGGATCTTCGCGGCGAGATGCGCGACCGACGGCACCTTGGTGGATGCCGCCAGGCTCCATTCGTCCACGCCCGACACGGTCGGCAGGCCGGACTTGCCCAGCGCCAGCCTGGCTGCCGCCACGTCCGCAGAACTCGACGGCACCGGGGTGCTGGGCACCGTGGGCGCCGGCGTGGCCGCCACGGCAGGCGCGGCCGGTATGGCGGCGCTGACCAGCACTGACGGGGCTTCGTCGCCGGCCAGCAAAGCGGCCAGCGTGGTCCGCCATTCCTGGCTCAGCGACAGCGACACGGCCGAGACGACCGCGACCACGCCAAGGCTGTTCAGCGCGTACTTCAGCGTTGTGCGGCCCCCGCGCAATGCGCGGCCCGCGACCGGATGCGCGAGGCGGACCTGCAACGCCCGACTCACTCCGGGTACCGGCTGTCGGAGGCGAACCTGCAAGGCGCGCCCGATGCCGGGAAGATGAAGGGTTTTCCAACCGCTCATGCTTACCTCCATCCGTTGCCCGCTTCGCATGCCAGACTGCGGCATGCGCCCGATCTCAACGTACTCAAGTAAGGATGCCGCGCCGTCTAGCAGTGACGACCAAGCACCTGTTGGCAGGCGCTCCCCATGCGCCCAACTGGAAACAGGCTGCGCTCTGGGGGAGCGCACCCTGCCACGACAAATTCTCACTACGCTCCGGCACGCCGCCGGAGGCGACCGGTCGGCCCGCTGTGCACCGGGTCCATACATCGGTCCTGCTGGAGGGACTTGCTACACAATTTCTTTATGTGCACCCCTTGACACAAGGGGAAAATCCATGTTGCGACGCAACACTCCATTGAGCAAGACCGGATTGTAGGAACGGTGTTATATCTCGTCAAGAATAATAACTTCAACTTCTACTACTTATAGTTATTTGTAACAACGGTCACCAAGTCGGTTACGCATCACCGGATCACCCGCAAACGCAGGCCTGGCCTTGGCTGGTCGCTCTGTTCCCACCGCATCTGGCGACAAAAAACTTACAATTTGCCGGGCCTGGTTTTGATGATTTTTTTGCCCTGGCGACGGTGAATGTGCATCGTCACCGACTTCAATGCCGCGTTGCGAAGCGCCTTCCGGTTCTCGCACCACAACAAAATTCACTATGCAATACAAAGACTTGCGCGACTTCATCGGCCAGCTCGAAGGCATGGGCGAGCTGCGGCGCATCGCCCGGCCCGTCGCGCCCAACCTGGAAATGACCGAAGTCTGCGACCGCCTGCTCCGTGCCGGCGGGCCCGCGGTACTGTTCGAGAAACCGTCGGGCGCCGGCACCGATGGAGGTATCTATAGCGTGCCGGTACTGGCCAATCTGTTCGGTACGACACGCAGGGTCGCACTTGGCATGGGCGCGGAATCGATGGAAGACCTGCGCGACATCGGCCGGGTCTTGTCAGCGCTGAAGGAACCGGAGCCGCCGCGCGGTTTGCGCGAGGCCGGCAAGCTGTTCACGCTCGCCAAATCTGTGTGGGATATGGCACCAAAGCGCGTCAGCAGTCCGGCCTGCCAGGAGGTGGTGTGGGAAGGCAACGACGTCGACCTGGCGCGCTTGCCGATCCAGACCTGCTGGCCCGGCGACGCAGCGCCGCTGATCACCTGGGGCCTGGTCGTGACCAAGGGCCCGCACAAGAAGCGCCAGAACCTGGGCATCTACCGCCAGCAGGTGATCGGCCGCAACCAGGTCATCATGCGCTGGCTGGCGCACCGCGGCGGCGCGCTGGATTTCCGCGAGCATGCGCTGGCCAACCCGGGCAAGCCCTTCCCGATCGCGGTGGCGCTGGGCGCCGACCCTGCCACCATCCTGGGCGCGGTGACGCCGGTGCCCGATACCCTGTCCGAATACCAGTTCGCCGGCCTGCTGCGCGGCAGCCGCACCGCGCTGGCTGGCTGCATCACGCCGACGTTGTCCGAGCTGAGCGTGCCGGCGTCGGCCGAGATCGTGCTCGAAGGCCATATCCAGCCCGATCCGACGCACCCCTCCGGCTACCAGCATGCGCTGGAAGGCCCGTTCGGCGACCACACCGGCTATTACAACGAGCAGGACTGGTTCCCGGTGTTCACCATCGACCGCATCACCATGCGGCGCGACCCGATCTACCACTCCACCTACACCGGCAAGCCGCCCGACGAGCCGGCGGTGCTGGGCGTGGCGCTGAACGAGGTGTTCGTGCCGCTGCTGCAGAAGCAGTTTCCCGAGATCACCGACTTCTACCTGCCACCCGAGGGCTGCAGCTATCGCATGGCGCTGGTGCGGATGAAGAAGCAGTACGCCGGCCATGCCAAGCGCGTGATGTTCGGCGTGTGGAGCTTCCTGCGGCAGTTCATGTATACGAAGTTCATCGTCGTGGTCGACGACGATGTCGACGTGCGCGACTGGAAGGAAGTGATCTGGGCCATCACCACGCGGGTCGATCCCAGCCGCGACACAGTGCTGGTCGACAACACGCCGATCGATTACCTGGACTTTGCCTCGCCGGTGTCCGGGCTCGGCTCCAAGATGGGGATCGACGCCACCGACAAATGGCCGGGCGAGACCACGCGCGAATGGGGCACGCCGATCGCCATGGATGCCGCGGTCAAGGCGAAGGTCGACACCATGTGGGAAAGCCTGTTCGAGCGTCCGGCCGGCAATTGAAGAGCAACTGACAGGCAACGCGGCGCAAGCGCCGTTATCATGTCACGCTGATACCGGGCGCCGCGGCAGGCGCCCGGAATGACCATCGCACCATCCGATGCCCGCGACAGACGGGCCCAGGGAGGAGACAGTGACGAACGCCGCCCCGCTCACCGAAGGGAACCTGATGTGGACGCCGTCCGAGGCGTTCCGCGACACCAGCCAGATCGCCGCCTTTATGCGCTGGCTGCGGGCCGAGCGCGGCCTGGCCTTTGACGGCTACGACAGCCTGTGGCAGTGGTCCGTCACCGAGCTGGAAGCCTTCTGGGACGCCGTGCGCGCCTACTTCGACGTGCATTTCGACACCCCCGCCGCGCGCGTGCTGGACCGGCGCACCATGCCGGGCGCGCGCTGGTTCGAGGGCGCGACGCTGAACTACGTGCAGCAGGTGTTCCGCCACGCCGGCACCGGCGAGGCGCGCCAGCGCCCCGCGATCCGCTACGCCGGCGAGACGCAGCCGCTGGCTGAAGTGAGCTGGGCCACGCTCGAAGCCCAGGTCGCGTCGCTGGCGCATGCGCTGCGCCAGATGGGGGTGCAGCGCGGCGATCGCGTCGCCGGCTACCTGCCCAATATCCCCGCCACTACCGTCGCCTTCCTCGCCACCGTCAGCCTCGGCGCGGTGTGGTCCGGCTGCGCGCCCGACATGGGCCAGGTGGCAGTGATCGACCGCTTCCGCCAGATCGGGCCCAAGGTGTTGATCGCAGTCGATGGCTACCGCTACGGCTGCAAGGTCTACGACCGCACCCCGGTGGTGGCCGACCTGGTCGCCGCCTTGCCCTCGCTGACCGACCTGGTGCTCGTTCCGCACATCGGCAGCAACGCAACGCCGCCCGCCGGCGTGCGGACCCACGCGTGGCAGGACGTGCTGGCGCATGACGTGCCGCTGGCGATCGAGCCGGTGCCGTTCGACCATCCGCTGTGGATCGTTTATTCGTCCGGCACCACCGGCATGCCCAAGCCCATCGTGCACGGCCATGGCGGCATCGTCATCGAGCAGCTCAAGCTGATGGCGTTCCACAACAACCTGGGCCCGGACGATGTCTTCCACTGGTACAGCAGCAGCGGCTGGATCATGTGGAACGCGCAGGTGGCCGGGCTGCTGCTGGGCACCACCATCGCGCTGTATGACGGCAATCCCGCCTTTCCGGATGCGGGCGTGCTGTGGCGGTTTGTCGACGATGCCGGCGTGACCCTGTTCGGCGCCGGCGCGGCGTTCTTCACCAATTGCATGAAAGCCGGCATCGAGCCGGCGCGCATCGCCGACCTGTCGCGGCTGCGCGGGCTCGGCTCGACCGGCTCGCCACTGCCGGTGGAAGCGTACGACTGGATCTACCGCCATGTGCGCGAAGACATCTGGCTGGTGCCGATGTCGGGCGGCACCGATTTCGCGGGGTCCTTCGTCGCCGGCTGCCCGCTGCTGCCGGTCTACTCCGGCGAGATGCAATGCCGCTGCCTGGGCGCCAAGGTGCAGGCCTTCGACGACAACGGCCAGCCGCTGATCGACCAAGTCGGCGAACTGGTCTGCACCGAGCCGATGCCGTCGATGCCGCTGTACCTGTGGGGCGATACCGACGGCAAGCGCTATCGCGACAGCTATTTCGACACCTACCCCGGCGTCTGGCGGCACGGCGACTGGATCAAGATCACGAAGCGCGGCGGCGCGGTGATCTACGGCCGCTCGGACGCCACCATCAACCGGCACGGCATCCGCATGGGCACCAGCGAGTTGTACCGCGTGGTGGAAGACCTGCCGGAAGTGCTCGACAGCATGGTGGTCGACCTGGAATACCTGGGCCGCGAGTCCTATATGCCGCTGTTCGTGGTGCTGCGCGAAGGCATGGTGCTGGACGACACACTGCGCGACACGCTGCGCGCGCGCATCCGCGACGCCTTGTCGTCGCGCCACGTGCCCAACGAGATCGTGCAGGCGCCCGGCGTGCCGCGCACGCTGTCAGGCAAGAAGATGGAGGTGCCGATCAAGAAGCTGCTGCTTGGCCATGCACCCGAGAGCATTGCCAACCGCGATGCGATGGCCAACCCGGATACGCTCGACTGGTATTTCGATTACGCCGCGCGCTTCCTGAAGGCGCGGCAGGATGAGTCGGCGACGACCTGAGTCCCGATGCGCCGGCCAGCTATGATGTGGCCGGCGCATCGACCATTCACTGCCATGCCATCGCTTCCGATTCAAGACTTCCAGGGCCAGCCGCTGGTCCGCGTCGGCACCGCCGATTCTTTCCTGCTGCTGGCCCCGCAATATGGCGGGCGCCTGGTCCGCTGGGTGCACCGCGGGCAGGACATCCTGTACTGGCCCGAGGGCGCGGACTGGAGCCGCCCGGCCAAGGTGCGCGGCGGCAATCCGCTGCTGTTCCCGTTTATCGGCCGGCATTTCGTCGATGGCCAGCCCGGCCAATGGCGCGACCCGCACGGCATGGTGCATACGCTGGCGCAACACGGCTTTGCCCGCGATCTGCCGTTCGATGTCAGCGCCATCGATGCGCAAGCCGCAATCACGATGACGCTGCGCGACAGCGAAGCGACGCATGCCGGCTACCCGTATGCGTTCGTGTTCGACGCGGCCTACGCCTTGCTGCCGGACGGGCTGGAAGTCACGCTGTGTACCACCAATACCGGCGACCAGCGCCTGCCGTGCTACCCCGGCCATCACTTCTATTTCACGCTGCCGCATGCGCAGCGCGCATCGGCATCGCTCACGCTGGCGCGCGCCGATCGCGTGCGCCAGCTGCCCGATGGCAAACCCGGCCCGGCTGAAGCGGGAGAGCCAGGGTACCGCCTCGACGATCCGCGGCTGCAGGACACCTTCCATGTCTTTCGCGATGCAGCCGCCGCCACGCTGGCGATGCCGGCGCGCACCATCGCCTTCGAGCTCGGCCTGCCCGGCAGTACGCCATGGCATGCGGTGACCACGTGGTCCGAAAGCGAGAGCTCGGATTTCTATTGCGTCGAGCCGTGGGTAGGGCTGCCCGATGCCATCCACCACGGCCAGGGGCTGCGGTGGATCGAGCCGGGGCAGACGGAAAGCGCGGTGTGCCGGCTGCGGATATCCGCCTGACAAAGCCAGCCCGGCGGGCACTTCAGCGCTCGAAATCCAGCCCGCCGATCAGGATTGCCGCGTCCACCTGCGACAGCGAACTGAAGTCAATGCCGCGCGGCTCCTGCCAGGCGCGCAGCTTGCCCGGCAGCGCGGCCAGGTAGCCGTCAAAGCGCGCCTCGCCGCCGGCAGCGAACAGCCGCTGCACTTCCAGCCCGTCCCAGGCCAGCGTGATGTCGAGCGCAAACGGATGGCGCCGCAGGTCCGGCGACACCTCGCCGGTCACGTGCAGGCGCGCGGACCGGCCGGGTGCATCGGCGGGCAAGGTGTGGAGTCGCACGCGCCGGTCCAGCTGGCCGATGGCGGTGGCAATCCGTGGCAGGTATTCCGCTTCAAAGCGGGCGAAAAAATCCGTGGTCAAGGTTGGGGCGTCCTGACGTTGCAAGTGGAGCGATGGCGAAACACTAACGTGTGCCATGCAGGCAGAAACTATACGCCGTACGCCGGCCTTGGGCCTGCGGACTTCAGCGCTGATTTGCCGCTGCATTGCGGCTGGCCTGTTGCTGGGCATCGACCGTCGCGATATCGTCGCGAGCCTTCACCAGTCCATGGTCAAGCGCGGCTTCAACGGTCGGGAAGAGATCCGTACCCACGTTGAGCTCATAGGAACTCACCGTCGGGAAGCCCGGGCGCACCGGCGCCCCGTCGGTGCGCGCCAGCGTGTACCGCACGGAATAGCCCGTGACCCTACCCGGCTCGTCGCCCTCGCATTTGGGCTCCGCCTGCAGCGAAACCCGATAGTGGCCAACGACAACTTCTCTTTGCATGGCTACCTCCGTTCCATGGGGACAGGTCGGTGCACGGCGAAAAAACCAGGGCGGCGAGCGCCATGCCGCCATCGGAGTATAGGTGCCCGTCACGACGGGTCCGGCTGCTGCCCGGCCAGCCCGGTGCCGTCCATATGCGCTGGAATGCACTTCCCGCGCCGCCGCGATCTTGTATTGCTTGCGCCCTGGCCGGAATTCCGCATAGAATCGCGGGTTCGCGGGCGTCGTATAATGGCTATTACCTTAGCTTCCCAAGCTAAAGACGTGGGTTCGATTCCCATCGCCCGCTCCACCTCCAGTCGAGACAAGCCGCCTTTGCCACCGTTACGGTGATGTGCCCGGCGGCTTTTTTGTTGCCATGCTTCCCCAAGACCCCAGCACCGAACCGACGCCGGCCGATGACGCCGCGCCGGTAGACAGCGCCGGACCAGCGTCCGCTCCCTCCCCTGCCGATCCCGAAGGCGTTGCGCATCCGCGCCGGATCCGTTCGTTCGTGCGCCGCGCGGGACGGACTTCTACGGGGCAGCAGCGTGCCATCGACGAAGTCGGTCCGCGCATGATGGTGCCGTACGCGCCGCAGCCGCTGGACTGGGAAGCGACGTTCGGGCGCAAGGCGCCGTCGATCCTGGAAATCGGCTTCGGCATGGGCGAAACCACCGCGCATATCGCCGGGCTGCGGCCGCAGGACAACTTCCTCGGCTGCGAGGTGCATGAGCCGGGTGTAGGCGCGCTGCTGAAGCTGATCGACGAGCGCGGCCTGACCAATGTGCGCATCATCCAGCACGATGCGGTGGAAGTGATCGCGCATATGCTGACCGACAACAGCCTCGACGGCGTGCATATCTATTTCCCCGACCCCTGGCACAAGAAGCGCCACAACAAGCGCCGGCTGGTGCAGCCGCCGCTGGTCAAGGTGCTGGCCGCGCGGCTGAAGCCGGGCGGCTATATCCATTGCGCGACGGACTGGGAGGAGTATGCGCACCAGATGGTGGAAGTGCTGTCGGGCGAGCCGCTGCTGGAGAACACCTCGACCGCACCAGGGGGTTTTGCCGAGCGGCCCGAGTACCGGCCCGTGACCAAGTTCGAGCGCCGCGGCGTGCGGCTCGGGCATGGGGTGTGGGACGTGGTGTTCCGCAAGCACGGGTAAGGATTCCGACAGGCAAATAAAAAGGCGTGGCAAGTGCCACGCCTTTTTGCACTGGAACATCGCTCTGGGTGCTCCCCTCTCCCGCAAGCGGGAGAGGGGAGCAAACCCTCAGCAAGCGAAAGCCGCCACCGCCATCACGCGTGCCAGCTCACCAACCCCGAGTAAGCCGTCGCCAGCACCACGATCCCGAACGCGATCCGATACCACGCAAACGGCTTGAAATCATGCGTGGCGACAAACCGCAGCAGCCAGCGCACGCACAGGAACGCCGACAGGAACGCAAAGACAAAGCCCACCGCGAAGATGCCAAAGTCGTCGCCGTTCAGCAGCGCGCGCGCCTTGTACAACTCGTACACGGTAGCGCCGAAAATCACCGGGATCGCCAGGAAGAACGAGAACTCTGTGGCCACCTTGCGCGACAGGCCGAACAGCATGCCGCCGATGATGGTGGCGCCCGAGCGCGACGTGCCCGGCACCAGCGCGAAGCATTGCGCCACGCCGACCTTCAGCGCATCGCGCCAGTCCAGGTCGTCGACCGATTCGATCCGCGGCGCGCCGGCCTTGGCGGCTTCCAGCAGCGCATTGCCCTGCGGATGCGAGACCGTGCCGCGGCGCGCGTCGCGCCATTCGGCCAGCAGGATCACCACGCCGCCGACGATAAAGGCCAGCGCCACCGAGATCGGGTTGAACAGGTGGGCCTTGATCCATTTGCCGAAAATAAAGGCCAGCATGATGGCCGGCACCGAGGCGATCACCACGTTGCAGGCAAAGCGCTGCGCCAGCGGATCGGAGCCCAGGCCGCGCACCACGTTGCCGATGCGTTCGCGGAATTCCCAGCAGACCGCCAGGATCGCGCCGAACTGGATCACGATCTCGAAGATCTTGCCCTTCTCGTCGTTGAAGTCGAGCAGCTGGCCGGCCAGGATCAGGTGGCCGGTGCTCGAGATGGGGAGGAACTCGGTCAGTCCTTCGACGATGCCGAGTATCACGGCTTTCAGGGCAAGTGCGATTTCCATGCGGAACGGAGAAACGTTGTCATCGGCGTTGCCCGGCATGCGTGCCGGGCCGCCTGGATTGTTGTTCGGGAGCGCCCCGGTCAGGGGCGGTTGATCTTGACGTTGATGCCGTCAGGCAAGACGGTGATTGTACCGGGCTCCACATGCGTGCCGGCTACACGGAGCTGGTCGTCGCGGAAGGTATAGAGCGGATAGCCCTGCAGCAGCTGCTCGGCAAGGATACCGCCCAGCGCGTTGAGCTGGCGCGAGAACTGCGCGGGCATGCCCTGCACGTCGAAACGCTGCACTTCGGGGTCCTGCAGCACCAACGACCGCGTCGGCTCGTCATAGCGCAGGCCGCTGTCCAGCGCGAAGCGGCCGTTCAGCGCCTGGCTGAAGAACAGCTTGTTGTCGATGCTGGCATCGAACTGCACGTTGACGCGGTTGCGGGTCGGATCCAGCGTCAGGCGCGGGTTGGTGAGCTGGATATCGAACAGCTCCATATAGCGCTTGTTGAACGGAAACTTGCGCTCCAGCGCGGCCTGTAGCTGGCTTTGCGAGAAAGTGTACTCGTTGCGGAAGGCGCCGCAGGCGGCGAGCCCCACCGCCAGCGTGGCAGCGGCGGCGAGTGCCAGCCAGCGCCGTCGGGAAGTCCGGATCATGTTGCCTCCGATTGCAGGATGTCAGGCGTGCGCGCCGGCACGGCGGCGGGCGTCATGCACGCGCAACCGGCCGCACGGGCGAAGCCTGCGGCGCGGTCAGGATTTCGAGTCGGGTCAGCCAGCGCAGCGCCGCCTCGCGCGACGCGCCGCACATCTCGGCCGACGGCTTCAGGCCGGCGCAGAACGCGGGCCGGTCGGGCCTGCCGAACACCGCGCAGCGCATGTCGGGCATCAGCTGCACGCACGGCTCGCCGGCCGGCTTGCCGTCGGGCATACCGGGCAACGGCGAGGCGATCGAGGGCGCGATGCAGCAGGCGCCGCAGCCCTCGCGGCAGGGAAAGTCTGACCGACAAGTCATGGCAATGGTTCAGGAATGGCCGCCCGCGAGGCGGCCTGCATGGAAGGCGTCATTGTGCCCGAAGGGCCGCCGGCGTCCTGTAAGAAAAGGCAAGCACTGTGTCAGCCGGCGCGCTGCCCGCGCGATTGACGAGCATCTTCAGGCACTTTCCCGCAATTTAGGGCCGACGGGTATCGCTTGTGTCGACTACAAGGTAGCTTGACCCCTCCCATAGCGCTCCTCTACATTACTGACCGACAAGTTATTAACACACCACCTCCCGTTTCACGTGCCCCGCAGTGCCCGCAACCCATCCTTGAAGCCCCCCGCCGATCCGCATAAGGACACCGACGCCCCGCGCTGGAGCCGGCGCAAGGCCGCGCGTCCGCAGGAGCTGGTGGCCGCCGCGCTCGAGCTGTTCGTGGAGCGCGGCTACGCCGCCACGCGCCTGGAAGACGTGGCGGCGGCAGCCGGTGTATCCAAGGGCACGGTCTACCTGTATTTCGCCAACAAGGAAGAACTGTTCAAGTCGGTGGTGCGCGAGAATCTGGTGCCGACACTGGCGCGCGGCACGGATCTGGTCGAGACCTATACCGGCAGCACGCCCGAACTGCTGCGCGAGCTGCTGCGCGGCTGGTGGGGCCTGATCGGCTCCACCCCGGTGGCCGGGCTGACCAAGCTGATCATGGCCGAGTCGGGCAATTTCCCCGACATCGCGCGCTTCTACAACGACGAAGTGATGGTGGCGGGCGACGAACTGTTCGCCAAGGTGCTGGCCCGCGGCGTGGCGCGCGGCGAATTCCGCCCGATGCCGCCCAATCCGACCACCACGCTGATCTGCGCGCCGCTGGTATTCCTGATGCTGTGGCAGCGCGCACTGCGCGCCACCTCGGAACGTGACATCGATCCCGAGGCCTTTCTCGACAGCCTGCTCGACACGCTGCTGTTCGGCCTTACCACCGGCGAGGCCCGCAACCGCCCGCTGGCGCCGCAGACCGGCCCCTACGTCTGGGAACAGATCCGCGATGAAATGCTGGCGCAGCGCGCCGCCGCGGACGCCGAACCGGACGCCTCAGCGCCGCGCGCCGGCGCCCGCACATGACGCGCAAGACCCCGCCGATCCGAGCGCCCCGCCGGCCACCCGCGGCCGGCATCCGGCCAGCCTCCTGCCTGGAATTGCCGGCGCCGCCGGAGGCCAGCACGGAATGAGCCTGGCGGCGTGCGCAAGGTTAAAATAGTGAGTTTGATAAGACTGTCCGGCCGTGGGCACCGCGCGGCCGGCGCACAGAACGACAGCGGTTGGCATTGGTAAGGAATGGCAAGATGGATCTCGAAAAAGCCCGATTCAACATGATCGAACAGCAAATCCGCCCTTGGGACGTGCTGGACCAGGAAATCCTGGACCTGCTGGCGGTGGTCAAGCGGGAGCAGTTCGTGCCGCGCGCGTACGCCTCGCTGGCGTTCGTCGACATGGAGATTCCGCTGCCCGCCGGGCAGAACATGCTGGCACCCCGCGTAGAAGCCCGCATCCTGCAGGACCTGGCCGTGCGCAAGCATGAGAACGTGCTGGAAATCGGCGCCGGCTCCGGCTACATGGCCGCGCTGCTGGCCAACCGCGCCCGCCACGTGCTGACCGTGGACATCGTCCCCGAGCTGGTCGAACTGGCCCGCACCAACCTGGCCAACGCCGGCATCACCAACGTGGACGTGGCCGAAGGCAATGCCGCCGACGGCTGGAGCGCCGCCGCGCCGTACGACGTGATCTGCATCTCGGGCTCGCTGCCGGCCATTCCGCAGTCGATCCTGTCGCAGGTGAAGGTGGGCGGGCGCATCGCCGCCTTCGTGGGCGATCTGCCGGTGATGGAAGCGCGCCTGGTCACGCGCGTGTCCGAGAGCGAATACCAGGTCGTCAACCTGTTCGAGACCGCGGTCAAGCCGCTGCAGGGCGCGGCCCGGCCGTCGCAATTCCAGTTCTGAGGACGGAGGCACCATGCAGGTCATCAAGCCGACCGAGCTGGCCCAGTGGCTGGCCGATGCCAGCCGCGCCCAGCCGGTCCTGCTCGACGTGCGCGAAGGCTGGGAGGTGCAGACCTGCGCCATGCCCGGCATCACCCACATCCCGATGCGAGACATCCCCGCGCGCGCGGCCGAACTGGATGAAGACGCCGACATCGTCTGCATCTGCCACCACGGCATGCGCAGCATGCAGGTCGCCAACTACCTGGAGCGCCAGGGCTACGGCAAGGTCTACAACCTGACCGGCGGCGTCGACGCTTGGGCTCACGAGGTCGATCCGGCGATGCCGAAGTACTGAAGCGCCGGCCGCACGCCAAGCAGCAAATCCGAAGAAGAAGCTACCGTAGGTCGTGGCCAGCGCCCGGCCAACCTGGAGGTGTCATGACGTTTGCGCCCAACGCCCTGCCCGGAGCAATCCGGAAGCGCCTGGCGATCGCGGTTTCCCTGCTTGCCCCGCTGGCTGTGATGCCCGCGGCACCGGCAGGCGCGGCCGACCTGCTGCAGGTCTATCGCGATGCGCAAGCCAATGACGCGCAGTTCGCCAGCGCCCGTTCGCAGCTGCTCGCCACGCGCGAGAAGCTGCCGCAGGGGCGCGCCGGGCTGCTGCCGCAGGTCGTCGGCGTCGCGGGCGCCAGCCGCACCAAGCTCGACCAGACCGCGTCGGTGCCGATCGGCACGGGCGGCAGCGCCACCGGCACGCGCTTCTTCAACAATAACAACTGGCAGCTTCAGCTGAGCCAGCCGCTGTTCCGCTGGGACCGCTGGGAAACCTACAAGCAGGGCGAGCTGGCCGCGCTGGCGGGCGAAGTCAGCTTCCACCAGGCCGAGCTCGACCTGATCACGCGCGCGTCGCAGGCCTACTTCGACGTGCTGGCCGCGCAGGACAACCTGTACCTGGCGCGCGCACAGAAAAAGGCGATCGGCGAGCAGCTGGAACAGGCCAAGCGCAATTTCGAGGTCGGCACCGCCACCATCGTCGACACCAACGACGCCCAGGCGCGCTACGACCTGGCCACTTCGACCGAGATCGCCGCGCAGAGCGACCTGGAAATCCGGCGCGCGACGCTGCAGCAGATCACCGGCAAGCCGGTCGACGAACTGATGGGCCTGCGCACCGAGGCTCCCATCCCCGGGCCGCAACCGCCCGACGTCAACGCGTGGGCCGCGCAGGCCGAGACCAGCAATCCGCAGGTCAACCTGGCCAGCTACAACCTGGAGACCGCGCAGCGCGAAACCAACAAGGCCAAGGCCGGGCACCTGCCCTCGGTCGACCTGGTGGCGTCGTACGGCTTCAACAACCAGACCGGCAGCGCCACGCAGGCGGTCTCGACCCACTACAACGCCTCGCAGATCGGCGTGCAACTGACCATGCCGATCTTTGCCGGCGGCCAGATCCAGTCGCGCGTGCGCGAAACCCTGGCGCTGGCCGACAAGGCCGCCAGCGACCTGGAGTTCGCCCGCCGTACCGCCGCGCAGACCGCGCGGCAGACGTACTCGGGCGTGTCTAACGGCCTGGCACAGGTGAAAGCGCTGGAAGCCGCCGAACGTTCGGCGCAGAGCGCGGTGGAGTCCAACCAGCTTGGCTATGAAGTGGGGGTGCGCATCAATATCGATGTGCTCAATGCCGAGGCGCAGCTTTTTTCCACCCGCCGCGACCTGGCCAGGGCCCGCTACGACACCATCATGAACGGGCTGCGGCTGAAGGCCACCACCGGCGTGCTGCAGGAGGCCGATGTCGTGCAGATCAATACGCTGCTGACTTCGTCGCCGGGGGCGTTGTACCAGTTGCCGGTGCCGGCGCAGGCTGGGGGCAAGGGGGCGGTGAAGCCGGGGGCTACGGCGGATCGGCGCGAAACCGGCGCCAACCGCAAGCCACGCTCCTGAGCGGGACAATAACGAGAACGGGCCGCTGATGCGGCCTGTTTTGCTAAGTACGGTGAAGGGCGACGGTTCTCTCCCCTCTCCCATTTATGCCCATTTATGGGAGAGGGGGCTACTGCGCCCGGGTCCTCGACTCCACATTCAGCAACTGCCACCGGATCGCCGGCGCATCCGCCGGCGGGTTCGGCACCTGGTATTCGCGCACGCGCAACCTGTAGGACACGCCCTGCTCGAAATCCAGCCCCTCGATCGGCCCATACCAGAGCTGCCACGGCGCCTCAGGCGATTCGCGCCAGCGGTAGCACATCATCTTGCCCACACCCGGGCACTCCACGCGCTGCGAATCGATATAGACAATCTTTTCGACACCGCCAGCATCCATGCGCGCACCGCGCTTGCCCACGCCTTCGCGCTCGACAAACTGCAGCAGGTCGCCGCTGGCGGTCTTCCAGATGATCTGCCGCCCGGTGCTGCCCGCCGACGGCTGCGTGCCGACGGTGGCGAACGGCGTCTGCATCGCATTGAGCAGCGTGGATTCCAGCGCCATGCGCGGCGGCGGGCAGGCCATGCGCGTACCGGCCACGCGATCGAAGCGGATGCCGGTATCGGTCTTGCCATAGCTGCCGGTAAAGCGGTTGCAGCCGCTGGTGCCGCTGACCGTGCCCTGCGCGGCATCGATGCCTTCGCTGAACTCAAAGATGATGGGCTCGCCGGTGTCGCCATGCGGGATGTCGCGCTGTGTGCCATCGGGCTGCTGCCAGCGCACCAGTTCCCAGCGGCTGGGGCCGGAAGGTTGGGTCTGGCTCAGGCTGGCGCCCGCGCTGGGCAGGTCCGGGGCCGGGCCGGTGGCGCAGGCGGCAAGTGTGGCGGCGGTGACGAGGACAAGGGCGGCACTGCGCAGGCCGGTCGCCCGACAGGTACCGCGAAGGGATGTCTGCATAGGGTAAGCTCCTGTGAACAAGGCGGGAAGGCCATTTCGGACACTGGCAGCTTCCATCGCTACATGCTGGCTTAGAGCCTGGCGCAATCCTGCAAGTTCAGCATTGCCGGCCTGGCGATGCTGTCAGGCAGTGTACCGCGCAGGCATCTGACATCACGAATGCCACCGGCACAGGCCAAAGCAAGGATAATTGCACGCCTCCGCCGCAGCCTTGCCCTGTTCACCTTGCCAGCCACAAACCGCCACATCTCCGAGCCGCGCCCATGATGACGGGCCGCAATATCTGCTTCCTGACCGGCACGCTGAACGCGATGGCGGGCGCCGAGCGCATGACCGCGACCATCGCCAATGCGCTGGCGGAGCTCGGCCACAACGTCACCATCGTCAGCCTGTGGGACGCGGCCAGCCAGTTCGCGCTGCATCCGCGCATCCGCCATGAAGCGCTGTTTGCGCGGCGGCCGTCGTTCAAGCGGCAGTATGCCGCCACTGTGGCCGGCATCCGCCGGCATTGCGTCGAGCATCGCATCCACGTGCTGGTGCAGGTCGACACCATGCTTGAACTGTTCGTGCTGCCGGCCACCATCGGCCTGGGCCTGCACCATATCGCCTGGGAGCACTGCCACTTCGACGAGGATCTCGGCAAGCCAGCACGCAAGGTTGCGCGACGGCTGGCGGCGCTCTTCTGCCGGCAGGTGGTGGTGCTGACGGAACGGGATCGCAGCCGCTGGCTGGAAGCGCTGCGCCCGCGCAGCGAGGTCGTCTGCATTGCAAACCCGCTGCCGTTCCCGCTGCCCGCCGCACCGGCGCCGCGCGCGAACAAGACAGTGCTGGCGATGGGCCGGCTGGTGGCCGCCAAAGGCTTCGATGTGCTGCTGCACGCCTGGCGCAAGGTGGCCGCGCAGGAGCCGGACTGGCAACTGGTCATCCATGGCGAAGGCGAGGAACGCCCTGCCCTGGCCGCGCTGATCGACAAGCTGCGGCTTGCAGGCCGGGCCAGCCTGCCGGGCGTCTGCCACGATCCAACGCTGGCCTACGGGCAAGCATCGGTCTTCTGTCTCAGTTCGCGCTATGAAGGCTTCGGGCTGGTGCTGATCGAGGCGATGGCCTTTGGCCTGCCGATCGTCTCGACCGATTGCGAAACCGGCCCGCGCGAACTGCTGACGCCGGGGCAGGATGCACTGGTCGTCCCGGTGGAGGATGCCGATGCACTGGCCAGGGCGCTGCTGACCGTGATCCGGCAACCGGATCTGGCCCACCGCCTCGGCGCCGGCGGCCGCGGCAAGGCGGGCGCATTCACGCTTGAGCAGATCGCCATGCAGTGGGATGCGCTGGTCAGGGCGCCGCGGTAGCCGACGGTTTCAGTCTTCCAGCGCCGGCGCAACCGCGGCGAGCGTGCGCACGGTGGCGCCGCGATGCAGGCTGGCAAACGTCTGCGCATGCGCGCGCATGTCCGCGAGCCGCGCCGGATCGGCCAGCACGCTGGCGGCGGTACGCACCAGCTCATCGGCATTGCCGACGCGCAGGCAGGCCCCCGCCGCAATGGCGTCTTCCGTCGCCTGCGCAAAGTTGAAGGTATGCGGGCCGATCAGCACCGGCGTGCCGACCGCGCAGGCTTCGATCAGGTTCTGCCCGCCCAGCGGCAGCAGGCTGCCACCGATAAAGGCCAGGTCCGACGCGGCAAAGTACATGGCCATCTCGCCCATCGAATCGCCAAGGACGATATCCGCGGTCACCGGTCCCCGCACCTTGTCGAGATCCAGCGCGCTGCGGCGCTCGACCGAGAAGCCGGCGCGTGCCGCCATCGCCGCCACCTCATCGAAGCGCTGCGGATGGCGCGGGATCAGCAGCAATGCCGGCCGCGGCACGTCCCCGGCCAGTTGCTGCCAGCGCGCGAAGGCGTCGAGCAGCAACGGCTCTTCCCCTTCCCGCGTACTGGCCGCCGCCAGCACCACGCGGCCGCCAAACACCTTGCGCAGCCGTTCGCCCAGCGCCACGCCGGCCGGCGCCGGCTGCATGTCGAACTTCAGGTTGCCGGTGATCTGCACCGCCGGCACACCCAGCGCGCGAAAGCGCTCGGCATCGCCCGCTGTCTGCGCCAGCACGCCCTTGAAATCCCGATACATCGCCGCCGCCGCGCGCCCGAAACGCGCCGTGCGCCGGAAGCTGCGCGGCGACAGGCGCGCGTTGACCAGGTACAGCGGCACCCCCGCCTTGCGCGCGCCGCGCACGACATTGGGCCACACTTCGGTTTCCATCAGCATGCCCGCCTCTGGCCGGAAATACCGCATAAACCGTCCCACCAGCCACGGCAGGTCGTACGGCAGGTAGCACTGCTGGATGCGTGGCTCGTGGCCGAACAACTGCGCGCCGGTCTGGCGGCCGGTCGGCGTCATGTGGGTGAGCAGCAGCCGGTGATGCGGATAGGCGCCGAGCAGCGCCTCGATCAGCGGTTGCGCGGCGCGGGTCTCGCCGACCGATACCGCGTGGACCCATAGCCACGGGCCCTTGCGCGGCAGGCCACCGTAGACGCCCAGGCGCTCGCCGACATGGTGCACATAGCCCGGCTCCTTGCGTGCGCGCCATGCCAGGCGCAGCAGCGCGAGCGGCAGCACCACCACCCATAGCAAGCTGTAGATCAGGCGCAGCATCAGGCAGGCACCCCGCGCACGCGGCAGGCCGCTTCGTAGACTTCATCGACCGACGGCACCACGCCGTCGTCGCCGACATTGGCAATGCGTTCGGACCAGTAGCCCTCGGTCTTCCAGCGCCAGGTGGCGGTGTAGATCTCCACCGTCGGCCGGCACAGCGCCGCGGCGATATGCACCAGGCCGGTATCGACGCCGATTACCACCTCGGCGCGGTTGATCAGGCCGAAGCCCTGCATCACCGAGAAGCGCGGCAGCACCCGCGCCTGCGGCACGCCGGCGGCGATCTCTTCGGCGGCGTGGCGCTCCTTGTCATTGCCCCACGGCAGCAGCATGGCCAGGCCCTCGGCCTGCAGCCGCTGGCCGAGCGCATGCCAGTTCTGTACCGCCCATTTCTTGCGCGCGCCGGCGGTGGCGTGAAAGCACACCGCATAGCGCGCCGGCAGGTCCGCCCACAGCGGATCGTCGACATGCAGCGATTGCGCCGCCGCGCCGAAGAACCGCGGCGGCTCCGCCGGTTCGAGCCCGGTCAGCGCGGCACCCAGCAGGCGCGAGCGCCGTACCGAATGGGTCTGCCGGGGCACCTGCACCGGATCGGTATAAAGCAGGCGCGCCGCCGGCTCATAGCCAGAGCCCTGCGTGGCATTGCCCAGTCCGATGATCGGCGCACCCGGCGCGCGCGAGGCCACGCGCGCCACCACTGCGGTCTTCAGCAAACCCTGGCTTTCGATCACCGCGTCATAGCGTTCCTGGCGCAGCGCATCGCGCACCGCGCCCATCTCTTGCCAGGTGCCGCCCTGCAGGATGCGCTTGCGCCAGCGCCGCAGCGCAAACGGGATCACCCGGCGCACATCCGGCAACAGGCGCACGAGCTCGACGTAGCCCTCTTCCACCACCCAGTCGATCTCGGCATCCGGCCAGCGCGCGCGCAGGTCGTGCACCAGCGGCATGTTGTGCACCACATCGCCCAGCGACGACACCTTCACCAGCAGGATGCGCGGCCGCTCCGGCAACGGGAACGGCGCCGCCACCGGCATGGGCTGCGCCACGCCGGCGGCCTGCGCCGATCCCTGCGGCATTGCCGCCCGCTCAGAACGGGAGCTGAGCATCCGGTTTCTCGGCCAGGATCACACGCTTGAATTCCGCCTGGATACGCGCCAGCGCGGCGTCGTTGTCCGCCTCGAAACGCATCACCACCACCGGCGTCGTATTCGACGGGCGTGCCAGGCCAAAGCCGTCGGCATATTCCACGCGCACGCCGTCGATCGTGATCACCTCGCGCGCGCCTTCGAACTTTGCGTTGGCCTTGATCTTGTCGAGCAGCGTGAACGGCTCGCCCTCGGCGCACTTCAGCTGCAGCTCGGGCGTGTTGTTGGCGTTGGGCAGCGCGTTCAGCACCGCGCTCGGGTCGGCGTGGCGCGACAGGATTTCCAGCAGGCGCGCACCGGTGTAGAGGCCATCGTCAAAGCCATACCAGCGGTCCTTGAAGAACACGTGGCCGCTCATCTCGCCCGCGATCGGCGCGCCGGTCTCCTTCAGCTTGGCCTTCACCAGCGAATGCCCGGTCTTCCACATCAGCGGCTCGCCGCCATGCTGGCGGATCCACGGCGCCAGCTTGCCCGTGCA
The DNA here is from genome assembly GCF_040578825.1 of Cupriavidus necator. Classification (GTDB taxonomy): domain Bacteria; phylum Pseudomonadota; class Gammaproteobacteria; order Burkholderiales; family Burkholderiaceae; genus Cupriavidus; species Cupriavidus necator_E. The sequence goes on from NZ_JBEFLI010000002.1 coordinate 68,264, forward strand.
CTTCACGTCGTAGATGACCTGGGCGCCCGGGTTGCGCGACAGGATCTCCTCGGCAAACAGCATCAGCTGCCGGTCGGGGAAAATCACCTGCCCGTCCTTGGTCACCACGCCCAGCCGGTCGCCATCGCCATCGAAGGCCAGACCCAGCTCGCAGTCGGTTTCGCGCAGGCACTTCATCAGGTCCTGCAGGTTCTCCACATGGGCCGGATCCGGATGGTGGTTGGGGAAGTTGCCGTCGACCTCGCAGAACAGCTCAGTCACTTCGCAGCCCAGGCCACGGAACAGATCGCCGACGAAGGCGCCGGCCACGCCATTGCCGGCGTCCAGCGCGATCTTCATCGGTCGGGCCAGCTTGACGTCGCCGATGATGCGATCGAGGTACGTCTGGCGCACATCGACTTGCTTGTAAGTGCCGGCACCGCTGCTGAAATTGCCAGCCTCGATGCGCTGGCGCAGCGCCTGGATCTGCTCGCCGTAGATTGCCTGGCTGGCAAGCACCATCTTGAAGCCGTTGTAGTCGGGCGGGTTGTGGCTGCCGGTGACCATGATGCCGGACGTCGGGCGCACACCGCCGATCTCGATATTGGCGGCGAAATAGACCATCGGCGTGGCTACCAGGCCGATATCGATCACATCGACGCCGGCGGCGCGCAGGCCTTCTACCAGGCCGGAAATCAGGTCGGGGCCCGAGAGGCGGCCATCGCGGCCGACGACGACAGTCTTTTCGCCGAGTTCCGCGGCCGCAGAACCGAACGACAAGCCAATCAGGCGTGCAACGTCGCGGGTGAGCGTTTTGCCCACGATGCCGCGGATGTCATAGGCTTTGAAGATGGAGGGTTCGATTTGCATGTGGCTTCCTGTTGTACTGGTCGGCCGAGCCGCACTCCGGCATGGGAAAATGCGGCTTTCCAAAGGGCGTATTTTGCCGGATTGCGAAGTCCGCGGGCGGTATAATCGCCGCATTATCACGGGTGGTCACAATTTTCGGTGTCTGTCCTACACTTTGCGGCGCTTATTCGCCGCGTACCGGCGCCCGCGGCCGGTCGGGTTGCGATAGCGTCAACCAGGCACTTTGCCGGCGCCGCCGGCCAAAGTCTTTTCCGATGTGCAGTGACATGTGGTGCCCTAGAACCCGCCCTCGCCGCTCTGCCGGCCGCGCCTTCTAACCTTCGTACGAACCCTTGAGACCAACCGCCCAGCCTTCGCCGCAGCCTCGCATCGCCTACCTGATCACCAATTCGGAGATCGGTGGCGCGCAGTCGCATGTCGCGGACCTGATGCAGTCGCTCGCGGGCAAGGCCGACATGGTGCTGCTGGCCGGCGGTGACGGACCGCTGTTCGATATCGCGAAGCGCGCAGGCGCCCGGACCATCCGGCTGGCACGACTGGACAATGCGCTCTCCCCGTGGCGCGCCGTCACAGCCCTGCGCGAACTGGTCAAGGCGCTGAAACAGGCGGCACCCGACCTGATCCACGCGCACAGCGCCAAGGCGGGCGCGCTGGGCCGCATTGCCGGCTTCCTGCTCGGGATCCCCGTGGTCTACACGGTCCACGGTTTTGCGTTCAAGCCGCAAGCGCCGGCGCGCCAGCGCATCGCGGCGCGGGTGGCGGAATGGCTGCTCGCGCCATTGACGGCGCGCCTGGTCTGTGTGGCCGAAGCGGAGCGACAGCTTGCGCGGTCACTGCCAGTGCCAGCCGATCGCATTGCGGTCGTGCCGAACGGAATCGCCGATACCGGCCAGCGGGCCACGCCAGAAGACCCGATGCGCCGCATCGTCATGGTGGCGCGGTTTGCCGCGCCGAAGCGGCCGGACGCGGTGATCCGGGCGTTTGCGCGCTCCGGCCTGGCCGATTGCGAGCTGGTATTGGCGGGCGACGGGCCGGAGCGTGAGGCGATGCAGCGCCTGGCCGACGCCATCGCGCCCGGTCGGGTGCAATTTCCGGGCAACGTGGCGGATATTGCCGGGTTATTGTCGACCGCGCAGGCCTTCACGCTGGCGTCTGACCACGAAGGCTTCCCGCTTTCCGTGCTGGAAGCCATGCGAGCCGGCTTGCCTATCGTCGCCTCGGACCTGCCCGGCATCCGCGAGCAACTGGAAGATGGCAGGCACGGCCTGCTGGTCGACCACCGCGACGAAGCCGCACTGTCCACAGCCTTCTCCGGGCTCGCCGCGGACGCCCCCCTCCGCGCCAGCCTGGGTCATGCGGCCCGGCAACGCTGGGAGCAACACTACGGCCTGAAACGGATGGCCGACGCGACATGGAACCTTTACCAGGCCACGCTTACGACGGCGCCTCGCGCGACGCGCGTGCCCACATGATGCATTCAATCGAGACCGACAGCCGCCACCGGCAGACCATGCGCCGCGGCATCGTCGGATCGGAGACCATGCGCCGGATCAGCCGGATGCTGGCATGGGCGGCGCTGGGACTGGCGCTGTTTGCCGTCAACACCGCACTGGCACAGGTGGCTTACCACGCCGGGTTCGTGACCCACGTCTTTACGCGCACGCTGCTGTGGTCCATCGTTCCCTACTTCGCAGGCTTCATGGTCCTGCACCGCTCGCTGCATCTGCCGGCGATGGAAGGCAACAGCCTGGTCGGGCTTGCCGCCACGCTTCCCTTTGTGGCGCTGCTGTTCGTCTTCGCTGCGTTCCATATCGAATATTCGCGAGGCGCCATGCTGCTGGCCTATCTCACCACGCTGGCGTGGATATGGCTGGGCTACCGCCGTTTCGTGCAGAACTACGTACCGCTGTTCGGCTATGCCGATCCCAATACCCTGAGCCAGCTGGACACCATGCTTGCCATGCCGGGCGCGGCGCCGCCCGCATCCGTTCACTTTGAACTGATCCGGTCGCTGGAAGACGCCAAGCATTGCGACGGGCTGATGGTCGACCGCAGCGCCACGGCGGACCCTGAGCGCACGCGGCAGCTCGCCCAGTACAAGATGAGCCATGTGCGGATGTACTCAGTGGAACGCGTCGGCGAGATGCTGACCGGCCGCGTCGGATTGGCCCATATCGACGAGAATTTCCTCGACGACTATGCCGCCCACTACCTCTACGGCTATCTCAAGCGAGCCGTCGACATCCTGGCGGTGCTATGCCTCGCCCCGCTGGCGGTACCCCTCGGCCTGGCGGTAGCGCTGGCGATCCGGACGGAGACAACGGGCGGCGTCATCTTCCGCCAGTCACGCGTGGGACTGTTCGGCAAGCCCTTCGTGATGCTCAAGTTCCGCAGCATGGGCGTGGACAACAGCGCGCCCGCACAATTCGCCGCGCGGCGCGATCCACGGGTTACGCGCGTGGGCCGGGTGATCCGCAAGTACCGCCTGGACGAGATCCCGCAACTCTGGAACGTGCTGGTCGGGCATATGAGCCTGATCGGGCCGCGGCCGGAGCAGGCGCCGATGGTGGAGCAATTCTCCGAAACCATCCCCTACTACCCGTACCGCCACCTGGTGCGGCCGGGCCTGTCGGGCTGGGCACAAGTGCAGCAGGGCTACGCCGGCAGCCACGAAGAAACCGTGACCAAGCTGAGTTATGACCTGTATTACGTCAAGCATTGCTCGCTGGCGCTGGATTTGCTGATTGCGGTGAAGACGCTGCGGACGCTGCTGACCGGCTACGGGGCGCGCTGATGGCGGCCGAGCAACCGGCCACCGTGGCAAAGCCCTTGCGCATCCTTGTCATCACCACCGGCCTGCGGCTGGGCGGCGCGGAACAGCAGATCGCGGCACTCGCCCGCGCCTTTGTCGCGCTGGGCCACAGCGTGGCCATCGTGAGCCTGACCGAAGGACAGGAAATCGATCTCCCTGCCGGCATTCCGGTCACCGAACTTGGCATGCGCAAGACCCCGCTGTCGATGCTGGCCGCGCTGCGCAAGACGCGTCGGGTCGTACGCCAATGGCGCCCGGACGTCATCCATTCGCATATGGTCCACGGCAACCTGTTCGCGCGCGCACTGACCCGGACCGGCCGCATGCCCCCGGTTGTCTGCTCCGCGCATAGCGCACGCGAAGGCGGCACGCTGCGCACCCTCGCCTATCGCCTGACCGACCGCTGGTGCGCACTGACCACCCATGTCAGCGAAGCCGGCCGCCAGGCGATGGTGGCAAGCGGCGCCGCGCCGGCCCGGCGCGTGATCGTGATGCCCAACGGCATCGACACCAGCCGATTCCGGCCGGACGACGCCGTGCGCGAGCGTGTGCGGCGCGATCTTGGCCTTGGTGCGCAGGACGTACTGGTACTGAATGTGGGCAGGCTTGTGGCCGAGAAAGACCAGGCGACGCTGATCGAGGCGTTCCGGCTGGTTGCCAGGGCTGTGCCGGATGCGAGGCTGGTGATTGTTGGGGAAGGTCCGATGCGTTCGGCATTGGCGGCCCGAATCGAGCAGTGGGGACTCGCGTCAGCAGTCACACTGGCTGGCGCGCGGAGCGACGTGCCAGACTTGCTGTGCGCGGCCGACATTTTCGCGCTTTCGTCGCAAATCGAAGGCATGCCGCTCGCCGTCGGCGAAGCGCTGGCCACTGGCTTACCCGTCGTCGCCACGGCCGCAGCGGGCGTTGCCGAACTGGCGGGCAGCGCCGCCGTCATCACGCCAGTCGGCGATGCTGCCGCACTGGCCCGTGCGCTGACGGCCGCAATCGACCAGTTACCCGGCACGCACGTGGACCGGGACCAGCGCCGGCAACAGATCGTCAGCCGATTCGATGTATCAGCCATCGCGCGGCAATGGCTGGCCCAGTATCAGCAACTAAGAGGACGCCAGTGATGCGCAGCAGGGTCGCCGGCAACCTGCTGTGGATGCTTGCCGATCGCGGCTTGCAGGTAGCAGTTGGCATCGTAGTCGTTGGCATGTTGGCGCGTGCCCTGGGAGCCGAGGGGTTCGGGCACTTTCAGTATGCACAGTCGCTGGTGTTTATTGCGGCGTCGATCCCGCTGATCTGCTCTGCGGAGGTGGTGGTTCCGCGGCTGGTGACCTTGCCCACACCGGTGACCCGGCATGTCCTGGTCGCGCATGCTTTCGCGATTCGGCTTACCGCAGGCATCGCAGGCTACGTGCTGATGTGCCTCTGGCTGGCGATCACGCTGCAGCCCGCCGACACCTGGATTCCTGCCGCTATCCTCGGTACCGCCGTCATGATGCGCGAGCCGTTCGGCGTCGTCATCGCGTGGATGCAAGCGCGCACCCACAACCGGCCGAACGTCGTATTCAACCTGATCGCGCTTGCAGCGAAGGCTAGCCTCATTGCAACGCTGTTCTTTGCCGGTATTGAGCTGGTGCCAGCCTACGCCACCGCCTTCGCCATCGAGCCGCTTATCGCTGCGGTGCTGCTCACGTGGTACTACCTGGCTCGAGCGCCCAAGGCTATCCCGACATATAACTCGGCACTCACTCGAGACCTGGTGCGCGATGGGTCGCTGTTCTGGATAAGTTTCATGCTGATGGTCGCCGCACGCCGAGCCGATCAGTTGATTCTGAAGCCGGCTGTGCCGCTGGCTGAACTGGGTACGTATGCGGCCACCATGCAGGTACTCGACAATTTCACTACGATCGCGACCATCCTGGCTGCGGGCGTGGCGCCGCTGTACGTGTTTGCACAGCAATCGGTCCTCGCAGCGCGGCGCAACGTGCTGCGCGTGGCGGCTGGCATGACGCTCATCGGATTAACGGGCGCCATCGTGCTTGCGCTTTGCGCCGAGCCGGTTGTGCGCCTGCTCTATGGCACGGCATTCGGCGAAACCGTGACGCTGTTGCGACTGGCGGCACTAGCGTCCACCCTGGTCTTCGCCGACGTTGGTCTGAGCCTGCTACCCATCTACCTGCGCAAACCGCGCTGGGTGGCGTTCAAGTGGGCCCTCGTGCTTGCTACCACGGTTATTGTTGACATAGTCGCGGTGCCGCGTTTAGGCACCCGTGGGGCCATTCTTGGCTATGCCGTCGGTAACACTGTCGCCGTCATATTCGGACTGGTTTTGGTCTTGCGGACCCGCCGCGCTACCGCCACTGCGGCGGTTTCTGCATAGCTATCTGACTCTGGCCTCAGCCCTGCCCCGTTTTCAAACCGGGGTGGGGGCAGCACGAACGGTTTAATTGTCGCCGTTGCGGTCACTGAGGCGACGCTTGCCGCGCAGGACGATGCGACGGCCGACGCGAAGGCAACGCCACGCATTGCGCATCAGCAGCAAGTGAAACGCGGTGACACCCAGAAAAGCAAGGAACAGCACCTGCTCAGAGACGCCTTGCTTCCAGCCATAGACACCGATAAAACCAAGCAACGCATTGCTCACCAGAATCGCCCAGACAATCGCATCTGGGCTGAGCCCAAGGCGGAGCAGCACATGGTGAAGGTGTGTTCGATCTGCGGACAAGGGGTTGCGACGCTTCATCGCCCGGCGGATAACCACCACAAGCAGGTCGATCAGCACGAAACCGAGCACCCAGAGCATCACGACGGGTGGAACATGGCGACCGTTGTTGTATGGCTCCTGAGAGAGTTCCACCGCGAACCAGACAATCCCATACCCGAGCATCAGGCTGCCGGCGTCGCCGAGAAATACGCGCAGGCTTCCGCGGAAGGGATTCCGCATATTGAAGATCAGAAAGCCGAGTATTGCGCCGCAGAAGATCACGCATACGCGCTGGGCAGCCAGGTTACCAAGTTCGCCGGCAAGATAGCCGAACCAGCCAAATACGATAAATGACAAGCCACCGGCCAACCCATCAAGCCCGTCGCTCATGTTCATGGCGTTGATCACAGCGACGACGGCAAAGAGCGTCAGCGGGATAGCCCAGTTTGCCAACTCAATCTCGCGCCGGCCGAAAATATCGCCCAAGGAGGTCAGGTACACGCCACCCCATGAGGTCATCAGGATGGCAGCAAAGAGTTGCGCCGCAAGTTTGGCGACCGGCGACATGCCTTGCATGTCGTCGATAAGGCCAACGAAGGCCAACAATGTCAGCCCCCCCAGCAATGCCACGTAGTAGCCCTGATTGCGCATGAACAGCAGGCAACCCGCCCAGACGGCAAGCGTTACGGCGATTCCGCCTACAAGTGGCACCGCGCCGAGGTGGCGCTTGCGGTTATCGGGGCGGTCCAGCAGGCCTCCGACCATTGCTACCGGGCGCAGAAGAAGGACCGCCAACGCCGAGACAAGAAAGGCAAAAGCGGGAACCCAGAAAAAGTCGAACATAGGGCTATGGGTGGCATCTCATTTGTTGAATTCGCGGTAGGCTTGAGAAGTCATGAGCCGCCACATGCTTGACATATGCCATCGGAAATATCGCCCACCCATACGGCGACTCTGCCGCCTGGCATCGTGCACGACCACCGCATCCTGGACCCATAGAACACTTCTCCCGGCGAGATGCAAGCGCAAACAAATATCGACATCTTCGCAATATAAGTGATAGCGCTCATCGAAACCTCCCACTCTTTCATATGAAGCCCTATCGAACATTAAGAACATTCCCGCAAGCCAATCGACCTCCTGTACCGGTCGCGAAACGTCGTAGTCCAACCCTCTGGATTTCATAAGCACCCGCTGCGCCAATCGTGCAATAGTCGGAACTCGCCTTGCACTGTCCTCGACTGAACCGTCTGGCGCTAACACGCGCGGCCCTGCCGCTCCCGGCTGGCGGTCGAGCCGGTCCAACAGCAAATCAAATGTGTGCGGATCAGGTAGTCGCACGTCCGGATTCAGGACAAGAAAAAATGGGGCTGTACTGTGCTTGTATGCGGCGTTATGATTTGCACCAAATCCACGGGGCGCGGCATTCTGTAACAGCTTGCACTTAATTCCGGCTTGACTAGTAATTGTGGAAAGGTTGCCCGGCAAGTTTTCGGTCAGCAGGATTTCTAATTGGCGTACTGCGCCGATTCGCCTCAGGTCGTGCAAAAGAGGACGAATCAGCGCATCGTGCCCATGGCTGACGATCGAAACAGCGATAGTCGGTCCTTTCGTCATTTACAGTTAAGAGTCAAGCTTTTGGCATGAGCAAAACTGCTTCCAAGGATCCGCGGACTCCAAAGATATCCGGTCAGTGCTGCGGCAACGCTGGGATCATCCCAAATAATGTCATCAAAATAAGAGTTAAACTCCCGGACGAAGTTGACCGCTGGCACCCGAAGGCCGCCCCTGAGATCAGCAACACAACTTGCGCCTTCAACCCAGTGCTTCTTCAATGTCGCAACTGAAATGGCAGCGTCATTGATTGGGATAATCCTCTGAACAGAATTTCCGCGCTGCGAATCTGACTGCCCGTTCTTCATCCATCGCTCGGAAAACTCGCGTCTCAGCACATTTGTCTTCCGAAATTGGGCAACGAGATCGCTTCTTGTCACCGAGGCGGAATGTACACGATGCTTATAGAGAGTCTGCGGAATATAGCGGAAACGATAGTGCTCCGCGATCCGCAGCGCCAGGTCCCAATCCTGCACCCCTGAGAAGGTCGAGTTGCACCCGCCCACCGCAATATAGGCGGAACGGCGTATCACCTTCAGATGGGACGCGACCATCCCGTCCAACAGGTCGTCTCGGATAGTTTCTTGAGAGCGAAAGTGAATCCATTCGTAACCGCCATATCGCGAAGTCCGTACCGTCTTGCCTGACTCATCAATATCGATCCGATCGGTAAAGAAATAATCAACATCATCGTTGAGCGCCATCTCGCGGCCGATCACCTCCAGCGCGTTAGGGGCCAGTTCGTCATCGCAATCCAGGAAGGCAATGAACTCGCCCCTTGCCGCTTCGACAGCAATGTTCTGAACCTCACTAATTCCTTGATTAGTGGTTTGCTGAATGACCCTCAAACCTGACAGCCGATCTTTGAGCGCATCCATCAGCGCTGCGACCCTGGGATCAGGGGACGCGTCATCCACACAAATAATCTCCAACGACACGTTGCCTTGATTTGCAATGGAGTTGAGACAACCCTCAAGGTAGTTGTAGTGACCATAAATCGGGACCACAACGCTAATTAGGGGACTGTCTGAGCCCCCCACCACTGGCTGCAGTATCGCAACGATACGATCGGCCTTCTTGGCAATTGCTTCCGTATCAGCCGGCCGTGCAGTGGACTCTTGGGCTGGCGTAGAGACCAAATGCTGGCTTTCGCCTGAATGCTGGCCACCCAGCAACTCGACTTCGGCTTTATACGCCGGATTGGCCCGATAACAGTGGTCGAACCAGGCCACCATCGAGTCAAAGAACTTTGGCTCTCGCCCTTGCAGCCGGGCCTCAATTTTCAGACCCGCTTGGAGCCACGCCTTCCCCATCTTCAGATACGATCGCCGCATACTGGCGCCATGTTGCCGGTACGTGGCCCAGTGCCCATGCACATAGGCAAAGCGAGCGCCCTCCAAGGCAAGACGCGTCCAGAAAAGCCAATCTTCCTTTGCCCGTGCTTCGGTATCAAAGGGCGCCGCGCCAATCACAGTCCGACGGAAAAGGCCGCAGTGGATTGGAATTGAAAAGCCGCGTTCCCAACGAAAGAGAAAATCGTTCAACGAAATGTCGAACTGGGCTATCGCCTCATCGGGCTTAGAGAAATCCGTCTTGGTTTCGTCGCACAGCAGAAAATTACAGACCGAGATGTCGATGGCCGGGTTGGCGGCGATCTGGGCAAGCTGTACATCGATTTTGCCAGGCGCGAGCACGTCATCGGCATCCAAAAACTGGATGAACTCACCGCTAGCGAGCGCGACACCGGCATTGCGTGCGCCAGAGAGACCCTTGTTGCTCTGGCGATGAACCTTGATACGTCCCGGAATAGTTTGTTCAGCTTCGGCGAGAAGCCTCGCGGTATTCCCGTCTGTACTTCCGTCATCGACCACAATAATTTCGAAGGAATGCTCAGCGCAGGCGACGGCAATGGAGGCAACCGCTTCAACCAGATATTTGGCTTGGTTGTAGCATGGCACAATGATAGACACCCGCGGCGCGCGCACACCATCGGGCCGATTTTGCCCCGACGCGAGTTCCGGCAGCCGCGTATCAGCGCTCTCGGAATGATCCAGATATCCGGGAAGCAGTTGCACAGCCTCTACAAAGTTCGGCCACGTGTGCCGACTTTCAATCACGTCGAGCAGGCGTGTCGCCCGATTGAGGGCATCAGTGCGATCCGAAAGTGCTCCGTTCAGTGCGCGCTTGTAATCCTCTACTGTAGGCCTTTCGGCAAGGAGATAGCCCGTTTCCTTCGAGATCAGTTCGCCTACACCGCCGACGCCCGGCGCAATAATTGGAATGCCAAGTGAGCCCACTTCGATAAGCACATTGGGCATTCCTTCCCACTTGGAGGTAAATATGAAGGCATCGAAATCGAATCGCTCGACCCACTCCAACGGTGAACTAAACGGCCCCTCATATGAGAGATTTGGAAGGGTAGGCAATTCTTGCCCATCCTGAAGAACGATTTGGCCAAACACGCGAAAGTCCGCGAATTCGCATGCCTTTACCAAATCAAGGAAGAGATCAAGGCGCTTCTCTGCATCCAGCCTCCCTGCCCAAAGAACTTGAGGCCGATCGCCCCCCCCTCCATTGCCGCGCTCGATACGCGCGCGCTGCGCCGCGAGCCTCTGTCGCCCCAGCGAAGCACCCGACATGCGATGAAGCAATCGACAAGGCTGATAGACGGTCCACAAGCGCTCTAGCGCGTCGCCTTTGATGCCGTATTCAGCTGCAGCGTCTACTACAAATCGTCTGTTGTCCGACACTAGCCCGGACAAGTGGGGAAGACCCTTCGGAAGGAAGTATGCCGCGTATCCGATCTTGGTTTTGCCATCCGGTGCAAACTGGAAGGCGAAGATACTGGCATAGAGGCGCACAAATCGCTTAATTCTTTCACCTTCCGAGAGGATTAAGTGCCATGCAACCTCACTGTTAATATTATGGAAACTCTTTGGCCGTACAGAAAGCAGCAAATCGCGCAACAACGCCTGCTTTCGCGCGTAGCTGCCGTCTTCTTGCAAATGATCATCGAAGACGATCAGGACGACACCATCGGGCAAGACGACCTGTTCGTTCACGTATTTGCGGTCGGTGACCAGGATGGCAACGGATTCTGCCGGACGTAGTTCGCGCAATGCCCTGCAAAAATTCAAAGCCACCATTTCGGCCCCGCCGGTAGCCAAAAAGGGTAGCGCAATCCACCGGGTAACCGGACCAAACTGGGTTGCGTGGTTCCCAAGGACACGCAGAATTGAGGCCAATGCAGCTTCACGCCCATCATCCCGGACGAGCGTACCCTCTGGTCTGCCGAGAATAGCCTTTACGACACCTTGTGTAACGCCCTTCAGATCGTCCGCTTCGCGCAAGGCCACCACCGCCGGAAATAGCCGCTCGCGGATTCGCCATTTCGTCTTTTCTGACAGCGGAAGCCGGTGATAGATGGTTCGCGCCAATGCGCGTAGACGCGCGCGGGAGGCACGCGCGTCACTTGCCTGCTTGCCGGTCACCGCATTAGTGTTTTTTTTTCTCATTACGCGGCCGAAGACCCTGAGAGGAGTCGTTATGCGCCAGGAACTCGACGTGTAGATCTCGTGGATCTGCTGATCCCGCTCCCAAATTACCGCTTGCAGTTCCGTTGCTCTTTCCTCAAGCACGGAAAGTTGCACGCTTCTCTGGCTCAACAACGCTCGCTGACGCGCCACCTCCTCGGACTGCTGCTGGAGTTCTCCTTGAAACGTGTCAAGCTGAACCTCGCGCTCTGCGGCCTCCGAACGCAGTGAGGCGACAAGCGCCCTCTCCGTAGCTAACTCTTGCAGCAACGTATTTCGCTTGACCTGAAACGAATAGTTATCGCGCTTCTCGAGGACGCCTTTCTTAATGCCCCAAAAATAAATATCGCAGGTATCGAAATTATAGGAGAAAGCATATCGATCAAAAATTCCATCGACATCGAGTACCTGCCGGATATCGCTTTCGTCGAGGTTCTTATAATAATCACCCCAATCACCAAACTCCTGCGTAAACGGCGCATCCTCGGGTTTGGTGCGCCGCGTCCCATGCTCGGGCCGCCCTGTTGTTGCACAGGAAAAGAAAAACAGCCCACCAGGCTTGAGCATCCGAACAATATTGCTCAGAGTCTGAGCATAGTATTGGTCGTGCTCGAAGCACTCCGTAGACACCACGACATCTACACTCTCGTCCGGTAGATTCAGCTCATGCCCCTTCGATGCGATATCCACATTCCGACCGGGCATCAAATCGACACCCAGGTACATGCAATCGTCAAAGAGATACTGGTTATTGCCGTTTATATCGAGCGAGCCGATGTCAACAACGAAACACCCGGAAAAGAACTGAGGCAGATCTCGTTTTACGGACTCACAAAAGTCGATTTGCTGCTGATGCGCCATATTTTATCTATTGCCTTTCAATCACTCACCCGTGCATCATCATGAACAGTAATATCAATCCGTTGCATGGGAATGCCGATCAGACCCGTACTAACCGAAGAGGAAATCGACTTCACGATGATTGCATCATGAATCCAGTGATGCTGAACATGATCCGCTTGGGTTCCGGTCGCCACCGCTACTGCCACACTATAGTCCCCGCGAGGCAACACCGGCATCACAAAACCAAATTCCCCGATGAATGTACTTTGCGACTGCACGACAATGCACTCGTCTTGATAGCTCAAATAGGTATTGTCGCCAAACAGCGTTTGACCAAGTCTATCCTTGAAGGAAAAACCGATAATTGGCTGCTCAATATCCTTTAGCGCCCTGACTTCTATGCGAAGGATTACGGACTCACCCCCGACCGCATAGGTCAAAGTAGAACCACTGTCCGCATCGACAATTGAGACATGCACGATGTCGGCACCTCGCAAGCCGAACTCGGCACTCTCACCCGGTGAAAACTCGAAGATCTCCAAATCGTTGCGCAGGCTCGATCTATTTATAAGCGCCGAACGGACATCAGGCAATACCACCTTTTCCTTTGGTATGCGTGACGTTTTCTTCGGGCCTTTATCAGCATTGCCTCCCACCGCCTTTCGCGGCTCGGATTCATACAAGGACGCGAGATATTGTTCGGATACGAGTTTCGCCGGACCGTATACCTGCGCACGGCCCTTATCGAGCCAAAGTGCCTTTTCGCAGAGGCCGGTCACCGCCCCGGCATCATGGCTCACGAAGATGAGGGTACCAGTTTCCTTAAACCGCCGGAGGAACCGCATGCATTTCTGAGTGAAGAAAGCATCCCCCACCGCCAGTGCCTCGTCAATGACAAGGATATCCGCGTCCACATGTGCTACCACGGCAAAAGCCAAACGCACATACATGCCACTGGAGTAAGTCTTCACCGGCTGATCGATGAAATCCCCGATATCCGCAAATGCGGCAATTTGGTCAAATCGCGCCGTTACTTCCTCCTTGGTTAAGCCGAGCACGGCAGCGTTCAGAAAGACATTCTCGCGACCGGTAAATTCGGGATTGAAACCCGAACCAAGCTCCAACAGTGCCGCAACTCGACCATTAACCTGGGCCGTTCCTGCGCTAGGGTTTAGCGTGCCACAGATAATTTGCAGAAGTGTGGACTTCCCGCTCCCATTGCGCCCCACTATCCCTACGGTCTCGCCTCTTTTGATTTCAAGCGATACGTTATCAAGCGCCCAAAACTCACGGAAATACTTCTTCCGACCGCGCACCAGCATCTGGAGCAACCGATCTCGCGGGCGCTCATAGATGTGATAGCACTTGCTTGCGCCCGAAATCTTAACCGCAATATCAGAGGACATCGGCGAACCCCTTTCGTGTCTTCTGGAACCAGGCGAAGCCAAACCAAGCAACCAATAAAGAAAATGCGGAATAAAGAAGTGCCGGATACAGATCCGGCAGCTTTCCCCAAATCAGGACATTACGCGCTGTTTCCACCACTGGCGTGATAGGGTTCAACGTGATGAGCAATCTGTAGTCCGGCGGCAGTGACGAAGCAGGATAAAATACCGGTGTCAGAAACATAAGAGCGGTAGTGATTATGCCGATCACCTGACTAACATCACGCAAGTACACGCCGATCGCAGCCAAAAACCAAGTAACTCCAAGCACGACAAAAACAAATGGCAATAATACCAGCGGAAATAACAAGGCCGTCATCGGCGGCGTGCCGATGAATAATACGTAAAAGCACAGCCATGCCATGAAACTAACGACGAAGTGAAACATTACCGCCCCAAGCGCAACGGCGGGCAAAATTTCAAGGGGAAACACCACCCTCTTGACGTAGTTAACATTGGACAGTATTAAGCTCGGCGATCGGTTGACAGCCTCCGAAAATAGATTGAAGACCATCAACCCGGAGAACAATATGAGTGCGAATTCCGCCTTCGACTCGCCCCCGCCAGGCCAGCGAGACTTGAATACCACGCTGAACATGAACGAATAGACCAGCAACATGAAGAGCGGATTAAACAGGGACCACAACAAGCCGAGAAAGGACCCCTTGTAACGTCCAATCACCTCTCGTTTGGTCAACGTGCCGATCAGTTCGCGATTTCGCCAAAGCGTTGACGCCAAAGCAAACGGGGAAATACTGAATTGTTGCATTGATATAACTGCCCAACTACGGGCGCCAGTTGAATCAAGGTGTCAGCACGCCACGCTCGGGGCTGTTTCAAATATCCCCTTAGGAAGCTACGGGTGCTAGTCAGCCTACAGTTCGGCATCGACGAACGCTGCCCCTCGACGGTCTTTGTCAGAAAGTACCGGCGTAGTGCCGGCCAGTGGCCATTCTATGCCAATCGTCGGATCATCCCATTTGATGCAGCGATCGAACTCAGGAGCGTAGTATTCTGTGGTTTTATAAAGAAATTCCGCGAACTCGGATACAACCAAGAATCCGTGCGCGAAGCCTTCCGGGACCCACAACTGCCGCTTGTTCTCCGCAGACAAGCTGACACCAATCCATTTACCAAATGTCCCGGACTCTCTTCTCAGATCAACGGCAACATCAAAGACCTCACCGGCTACCACACGGACAAGCTTCCCTTGAGGGCGACGGATCTGATAATGCAATCCGCGCAAAACGCCTTTTACTGATCGCGAGTGATTATCCTGAACAAAATCGCGCTTTAGCCCGGTTGCAGCGTCAAAGTCCTTGGCATTGAAACTCTCAAAGAAGAAACCGCGATCATCGCCAAATACCTTTGGCTCAAGAATGAGCACATCGGGAATGGCGGTCTGAATGGCTTTGAGATTCATAGTCTGGGCTGCTTGCAATTTATTACTTGATAGACTCAGAGACAATTCGCTGCAGATACTTGCCGTAACCGTTCTTCGCAAGAGGATGCGCCAACGCGGCGACCTGTTCCGCACTTATCCATTTGCTTCGATAGGCAATTTCTTCTGGACATGCCACCATCAGCCCCTGTCGGTTCTGCAATGTCGCAATAAAACTGGCCGCTTCCAGCAGCGAATCATGTGTGCCGGTATCCAACCAAGCATAGCCACGCCCCATGATTTCCACATTGAGCTGAAGTATATCGAGATATCTCTTGTTGACATCGGTGATTTCCAACTCGCCGCGTAAAGACGGTTTGATATCAGCGGCAATGTCGCAGACCTGGTTGTCGTAGAAATACAGGCCCGTCACCGCGTAGTTGGAGCGCGGCTTCGCCGGTTTTTCCTCGAGCGACAGGGCGCGAAAATTCTCGTCGAATTCCACCACGCCGTAGCGTTCCGGATCGTGCACGTGGTAAGCGAATACCGTAGCGCCTGCCTCTTGGGCCGAAGCGCGCTGCAATTGCGCCACCAGATCGTGGCCGTGGAAGATGTTATCGCCCAGGATCAGGGTGCTCGGGTCGTTGCCGACAAAGTCACGGCCGATAATGAATGCCTGCGCCAGTCCGTCAGGGGAAGGCTGCACCGCATATTGGAGATTGAGACCCCACTTGCTGCCGTCGCCCAGCATTTCGGCGAAACGCGGGGTATCTTCCGGCGTGGAGATAATCAGAATATCCCGAATCCCCGCCAGCATCAGCGTGGACAACGGATAGTAGATCATCGGCTTGTCGTAGACCGGCAGCAACTGCTTGGATACCGATCTCGTGATCGGGTAGAGCCGGGTGCCGGAACCCCCAGCCAGGATAATGCCTTTACGCATGGTGTCTCGCTCAGGAGAAGATCTGGTCCAGCAGGAAATGCACGCCCTGCTGCCAGTCTGGGAGATGGATGCCGAAGGTGTGGCGCAGCTTGCTGGTGTCCAGGCGCGAGTTCGCAGGACGGGGGGCAGGCAGCGGGTACGCCGTGGCCGGAATCGCTTCGATGCGGGCCGGGTCGACCTTCAGTTCGATGCCTTTGGCGGCGGCATAGCGCAGCACTTCGCTGGCGTACGCGTGCCAGGTGGTTTCGCCAGCCGCGGCAAGATGGTAGATGCCGGATGCAAACGCTGTCCGGTCGCCCGACAGCCAGTGGCGCGCCACCACCTGTGCGGTCACGTCGGCAATCAGCGCCGCCGTAGTCGGTGCGCCGAACTGATCGGCAATCACGCGCAGGCTGTCGCGTTCGCGACCCAGCCTGAGCATGGTCTTGGCAAAGTTGCCGCCGTGCGCACCGGCGACCCAGCACGTACGGAAAACGAGGTTTGCTGCGCCGGCCGCGGCGATGGCCTGTTCGCCGGCGAGCTTGCTCTTGCCGTACACCGATTGCGGGTTCACCGCGTCGGTTTCGACATAGGCGCCCGCCTTGGTGCCATCAAAGACGTAGTCGGTGGAGTAGTGCACCAGCAGGCTGCCGAGCGCCTTCGCCTCTTCCGCCAGCACGCCCACAGCCGTGCCGTTGATGGCGTAGGCCAGTTCCGCTTCCGACTCGGCCTTGTCGACCGCCGTATAAGCGGCAGGATTGACGATGACATCGGGCCGGTACTCGCGCACCACGCGACGGATATCATCGGGCCGCGACAAGTCGCAGCCCGAACGGTCGAGTGCCACGACCTTGCCCAGCGGCGCCAGGCTGCGGCGCAGTTCAAAGCCGACCTGGCCGTTACTGCCGGTTACGAGAAGAGTGGGAGTGGCGGCGTTACGCTGCATATTGCTTCGCCACCCAGTTCCGGTACTCCCCCGACATCACGTCCTGCACCCATGCCTGATTGTCCAGGTACCACCGGACCGTCTTGCGCATGCCGGACTCGAAGGTCTCGGCCGGTTTCCAGCCGAGCTCACGCTCCAGCTTGCGGGCGTCGATGGCGTAGCGGCGGTCGTGGCCGGGACGGTCCTTGACGAAGGTAATCTGGTCGCGGTACGAGCCGGCGGCCTTCGGACGCAGCTCGTCCAGCAGGTCGCACAGCGTATGCACGACGTCGAGGTTGGTTTTCTCGTTCCAGCCGCCGACGTTGTACGTTTCGCCGAGGCGGCCACGAGCCAGTACTTCGCGGATCGCCGAGCAGTGATCGCGCACATAGAGCCAGTCGCGCACGTTCAGGCCATCGCCATAAATCGGCAGCGGCTTGCCCCCCAGCGCATTGGCGATAATCAGCGGGATCAGCTTTTCCGGGAAATGATAAGGACCGTAGTTGTTGGAACAGTTGGTCGTCAGGACCGGCAGGCCGTAGGTATGGTGATACGCGCGCACCAGATGGTCCGATGCGGCTTTCGATGCCGAGTACGGGCTGTTGGGCGCGTAAGGCGTCGTTTCCGAAAACTGCGGGTCGGCTTCGCTCAGCGAGCCGAACACTTCGTCGGTGGAGACATGCAGGAACCGGAACGCGGATTTGGCCGGTTCTTCCAGGCTGCCCCAGTAGGCGCGTGCGGCTTCCAGGAGCGTGAACGTGCCGACGATATTGGTCTGGATGAACTCGCCGGGGCCGTGAATGGAGCGGTCTACGTGGCTTTCCGCCGCGAAGTGCACGACGGCGCGAGGCTTGTAGGTGGCGAAAAGCGTGTCCAGGGCGGCACGGTCGCAAATATCCGTTTGCGAAAACACGTGGCGAGGATCGTTCTCCACAGACGCCAGCGTCTTTCGGTTGCCTGCATACGTGAGCTTGTCGACGTTGATGATGCCGTCAGCCGACTTGTCGCCCAGCCATGCCAGAACGAAATTGGCACCGATAAAACCTGCGCCGCCTGTGACCAAAATATGGGACAAAACTTGCTCCTTGCCTCGATATGTTTCGATGACCCGACAAAAGCCGAGCGCCCACCTTGTCCCCTTCAGGACGGCGGGACGTTAAGTGCCTGCAGAAGTGGCGGTATTCTATCCGACGGAATGCCCCATCCTACGTGCGTGATCGCTCTTTTTGTAGCCTCATGTAACCAAACCAAGCTATATCGGTCACAAAACTACAAATAGAAGCGAAATAATTCCTCCTTGCCGATGCCCGACTACCAAGTGCCCCTTGCAACACCCTACGCCCTCGGCGACCTTCAAGGCTGCGCCCCCTCCCTGGAGACGCTGCTTGCCCGGTTACCCCTTGACGTCCCCCTCCGCCTGGTCGGCGACGTCGTCAACCGCGGCCCCGCCTCCCTCCAGACGCTGCGCACCATCCATGCAATGGGGACACGCGCCGAAACCGTCCTCGGCAACCACGACATCCACCTGCTCGCCGTAGCCGCCGGCGTGCGCAAGAAGGGCAAATCCGACACCCTTGACGACATCCTCGCCGCGCCCGACTGTGATGTGTTGCTTACCTGGCTGCGCCATCGCCCGCTGGCGCTGTTCGAGAACGGCTTCCTGCTGATCCACGCCGGCGTCCTGCCTCAATGGACCGCGAGCCAGGTCATCGACCTCGCGCGCGAAGTGGAGGACCAGCTACAAGGACCGAACTGGCAAGGCTTTCTGGCCGATGTCTTCGGCAACGCGTCCGACCGCTGGCATGACGGCCTGCGGGGTATCGACCGTTACCGTGTGGTGGTGAACGCCCTGACCCGGCTGCGCTACTGCACGGCCGATGGCGTGATGGACTTCAAGACCAAGGAGGGACCGGGCAAGGCGCCGGACGGCTTTATGCCTTGGTTCGATGTGCCCGGGCGGCGCACCGCGGAGGTGACGGTGGTGTGCGGACACTGGTCGACGCTGGGCCTGGTGATGCGGCCGGACCTGATGGCGCTGGATACCGGTTGCGTCTGGGGCGGCAAGCTGACCGCAGCCAGGATGGCGGCGGATCCGGCGCAGCGGACCGTGGTCCAGGTCGATTGCCCGCAATATTGCGATCCGCTCGGCTGAGCGGCAGCCGGCCGGGTTAGCCGATCGGCGCCGGGGCGGGCTCGGTTTGCGGGCTCGCTGGCGTGCCGGCGTTCAGGCGCTGTGCGGTATCCATCGCATGCTCGGCAGCGCCCTGGCTGAGATGCACCACGACTTCCCTGGCCGATCCGGCCAGCTCACGGCGATCCCCTGAAACCGGTACCAGCGCCGGTCCGATCGCCAGCCGGGCCTTGATCGGCGGTGCGCGCAGGATGGTCTCGAGCGATTGCAGCAGCGTGGTGTCGCCGATATAGGCGGCCGCGAGCGTGGGCTGGCCGGTCGCGGCGTCGAGGTAGTTGAGCCCCAGCGGCTGCACCGGCAGCCCGCCGGAGATCGGCGCCTGCATCAGGTTGGCGTGGAACGGCAGCACGCTGGTGCCATCCGTGGTGGTGCCTTCGGGGAACACGCCGACCAGGTCGCCCTGCAGCATCACGTCGGTGATGTCGTGCAGTACGCGATGCGCGTCGCGCTTGCGGCCGCGTTCGATAAAGAGGGTGCCGGTCTTGTCGCACAGCCAGCCGATCACGGGCCAGCTACGGATCTCGGACTTGGCGACGAAGCGGACCGGCTGCCAGCTATGGATCACGTAGATGTCCAGCCACGAGATGTGGTTGCAGACCACCATCGCGCCCTGCCGCGCCGCGCCGTGCGACGCCACGCCGGTGGCGTCGACCACTTCGACCTCCACGCCCAGGATGCGCAGCAGCCGGCGCGACCAGCGCCGGATATGCCATTCGCGCGCGCGCACGCCGAGCCACGGGAACAGCAACGCGCAGGTGACCAGCCCGCGCAGCAGGTGCAGCCCCAGCGCGGTCTTGCGCAGCCAGATCATGCGGTGACGTGGTTGCCCTGGTTGCCGTACACGACCTGGCCGCCGACCAGCGTCATGCGGACCTTGCCTTCCATCTCGTAGCCGAGCCATGGCGAGTTCTTGCCCTGGCTCTTGATGGAGCGGCGGTCGACCTTCCACACCTGCTTCGGGTCGAACAGGCAGATGTCGGCGGCGCTGCCGGTGGCGAGCGTGCCGGCCTTGAGCCCGATCACGCGCGCGGGCTCGGAAGTGATGCGCGCCAGCGCCTGCGCCAGCGGCACCTTGTGCTCGGCGGCCCAGCGCAGCGTCAGCGGCAGCAGCAGTTCCAGGCCGATGGCGCCGGGGGTGGCCTCGGCGAACGGCAGCAGCTTTTCGTCGTCGTCCACCGGGGTGTGGTCGGAGCACAGCGCGTCGATGGTGCCGTCGGCCAGCGCGGCGACGATGGCGTCGCGGTCGCGGATGCTGCGCAGCGGCGGCGAGAAGCGCATCTGCGAATTGAAGTAGCCGATATCCATGTCGGTCAGCGAGACGTGGTGGATATTGACGTCACAGCTGACGGGCAGCCCTTCGCGCTTGGCCTGGCGCACCAGTTCCAGCCCGGCGGCGGACGACAGCCGGCACAGGTGCACGCGCGCGCCGGTGCTGCGCATCAGCTCGAAGATGGTGTGCAGCCGCACGGTCTCGGCGATCACCGACACGCCGGACAGGCCCAGCCGCGACGCGACCGCGCCGCTGGCCGCCACGCCGCCGCCCAGGAAGGGGTCTTCCGGGCGCAGCCAGACGGTGAAACCAAAGGTCTGCGCGTACTGCAACGCCCGCAGCAGCACCTGGGTGTTGCGCACCGGCTGCTCGGCCTGGCTGAAGCCGACGCAGCCGGCTTCGGTCAGCTGGTTCATCTCGGTCAGGATCTCGCCCTTCAGGCCCAGCGTCAGCGCGCCCAGGGGGTAGACGTGGGTCTGGTTCAGCGTGCGGGCGCGGAACTTGAGCATCTCGACCAGGCCGGGCTCGTCCAGCACCGGGTCGGTGTCGGGCGGGCAGACCAGGCTGGTGACACCGCCGGCGGCGGCCGCGGCGACTTCGGATTCGAGCGTGGCCTTGTATTCGTAGCCGGGCTCGCGCAGCCGCGCGGACAGGTCGACCAGGCCCGGGCACACGATCAGGCCCCGGGCGTCGATGGTCTTGTTGGCGGTGAAGTCGGCCGGGGCGCTGCCCACGCCGACGATCTTGCCGGCGGCGAGATAGAGGTCCTGCGCGGCGTCGGTGCCGGTGGCCGGATCGATCAGGCGGCCGCCCTGGATGTGAATCTTCATAGCTTGGCTTGTCGTGTCGCTTGGCGTGTTCGGTGTGTTCTGGCTCGGGTGCGGCATGTTCAGTCGTTGTTCCCGGCGACGATGCCCATCACGGCCATGCGCACGGCAATGCCGAAGGTCACCTGGTTGAGGATCACCGACTGCGGGCCGTCGGCCACGGCGGAGTCGATCTCGACGCCGCGGTTCATCGGGCCCGGGTGCATCACGATGGCATCCGGCTTTGCCAGCGCCAGGCGCTCCGGCGTCAGGCCGTAGGCCTTGAAATACTCCTGCGCCGATGGCAGCAGCGCGCCGCTCATGCGCTCGTTCTGCAGCCGCAGCATGATCACCACATCGACGCCCTTCAGCCCCTCTTCCATGTTGTGGAAGACGCGCACGCCCATCTGCTCCAGGCCCGACGGCAGCAGCGTGCGGGGCCCGATCGCACGCACTTCCGGCACGCCCAGCGTGGTCAGTGCGTGGATATCCGAGCGCGCCACGCGCGAGTGCAGGATGTCGCCGACGATCGCTACCGTCAGGTTGGTGAAGTCCTTCTTGAAGTGCCGGATCGTGTACATGTCCAGCAGGCCCTGCGTCGGATGCGCATGGCGGCCGTCGCCGGCGTTGATCACGTGCACGTGCGGTGCGACATGCTCGGCGATCAGGTAAGGCGCGCCCGAGCTGGCATGGCGCACCACGAACATGTCGGCGGACATCGCCGACAGGTTGTTGATGGTGTCCAGCAGCGACTCGCCCTTGCTGGTGGACGACGCATTGATGTTCAGGTTGAGCACGTCCGCCGACAGCCGCTTGGCCGCGATCTCGAACGTGGTGCGGGTGCGGGTGGAGTTCTCGAAGAACAGGTTGAACACGCTCTTGCCGCGCAGCAGGGGCACCTTTTTGACTTCGCGGTCGGAATCGGACAGCGATACGAACTGGCTGGCGGTGTCGAGGATGTGCGTGATCATGTCACGCGACAACCCCTCGATCGACAACAGGTGCTTCAGTTCGCCGTTCTTGGTGAGCTGCGGGTTGCGGAACGTCTTGGTCATGGCTGGTCGGGCGCGGGCAAAAAACGGGGGGTCTGGTCTCAGGGCGTGGTGTCAGGCGCGCCGGGTGCGCGTCGGGCAATCTGGCATCGATCTGGCGGGCGGGCCGGCTCAGTTGCCGGCGGTGGGTTCGGTGGCGAAGGCGAAGCTTGCGGCGGCGCCCTCGCCCTGGCGCGAAAGCACCAGCGTGGTGCCAGGCGGCAGCGCCATCTCGGCGGCGGTCAGGTCGGCGGCGATGGGCAACTGGCGCCCGCCGCGGTCGACCAGCACGCCCAGCGCCACGCGCGCGGGGCGGCCGTAGTCGAACAGTTCGTTGACGGCGGCGCGGATGGTGCGGCCGGTGGCCAGCACATCGTCGATCAGCAGGATATTGCGGTCCTCGACCGAAAACGGCAGCGTCGTCGGCTGGGCCTGGCTGTGCAGGCCTTTTTTGGCGTAGTCGTCGCGATGGAAGGCAACGTTGATCACGCCATGCTCGGGCAGATTCAGGTCGGCGGCGAGCCGCGCGGCAATCCAGGCGCCGCCGGAATGGATGCCGGCCACCGACCAGCGCGCACGCTCGGCATCGGGAATCAGGGCCCGGGCCTGGTCCAGCAGCTTGCGGTACAGCGACTCGGCGTCGGGAACGGAAATCTGCGTCATAGCGGGAATTGGTCGAAATACTGTTGCAGGATGATGCGGGCCGCCTCGGCGTCCAGCTCACCGCGACGGGCGCCAGCCATCGAGGCGGCACGCGATGAATAACGTTCGTCCACCCATTCCACCGGCAGGTTGAAGCGGCCGTTGAGCTGGTTGCCAAAGCGCCGCGCCAGCCGCATCGACGGCTGCTCGCCGCCTTCGGGGTTGACCGGCATGCCGACGACCAGCTGCACCGGGTTCCACTCGCGGATCAGCCCGGCCACGGCCTCGAAGCGGCCTTCGACGGTGATATTGGGGAGGATGCCCAGCGCACGCGCCTCGCGCGTGATGAAATTGCCCAGCGCGACGCCGATCTTTTTCTCGCCGTAGTCGAATGCCAGGACCGTGCCGTCGCGGGGCAGTTCGCGCCCCACGGCGTCAGGCATGCCCGGCCTCGCCCGACAGCATGTTGACGTCGACGCCCAGCAGGCCGATGGCCGCGGCAAAGCGCCCTTCGGGGGGCACACTGAAGATGATCTCGGGATCGGCCTGCACGGTCAGCCAGCCGTTGCGGCTGAGCTCTTCCTCGAGCTGGCCGGCACCCCAGCCGGAATATCCCAGCGTCAGCAGGAAACGGTGCGGGCCGCTGCCATTGGCCACGGCCTCGAGCACGTCCTTGGAGGTGGTCATTTCCAGTCCGCCCGGCACTGCCAGCGACGAAACGTAGACGCCGACCGGGTCGTGCAGCACGAAGCCGCGCTCGGTCTGCACCGGGCCGCCGAAGTAGACCGGCTGGTGCGCCACGGGCTGGATTTCGAGCTTGAGGTCGATCTTGTCGAACAGCGTGGCCATGTCGATATCGATGGGCCGGTTGATCACCAGCCCGAGCGCGCCACGCTCGTTGTGTTCGCAGATGTAGACGACGGAACCCGAAAAGGTCGGATCGGCCATGCCAGGCATGGCAATCAGGAACTGATTGGTCAGATTGATGGGTGCTTCGGGCTTCGCCATGCCTTGCATTTTATCAAATCGCCGGGGGTCTTCCGGAAAAGATTGGCGGGCGCTGCAGTGCAGCAACGAGCGCCCGGCCACGCTGCGTGATCGCAGCCACGAAGGTCATTCTTTATCCGTCAGGGCCGCCAGGTCCTGCGCCGTCAGCCAGCGCCACTCGCCTTCGGCCAGCGTCGGGTCGAGCTGCAGGCCGCCGATGGCGCTGCGATGCAGGGCCTCCACATGGTTGCCGGCAGCGACCACCATGCGCTTGACCTGATGGTACTTGCCTTGCACCAGCGTCAGCCGCAGGCTGCGTTCGCCGGTGATCTCGCAGGCTTCTGCGGCGATCGGAGCGGGTTCGTCGATCAGCTGAACGCCTGCGCGCAGCGCCTCGGCCTGCGCCTGCGTGACCGGCTCCGCAGTCGTCACTTCGTAGACCTTGGGCACCTTGCGCTTGGGCGAGGTCTGGGCATGGATGAACTGGCCGTCGTCGGTCAGCAGCAGCAGGCCGGTGGTGTCGTGGTCAAGCCGGCCCACCGCCTGGACCTCGCGCTGGCGCAGCGGCACCGGCAGCAGGTTGTACACGCTCTCATGATGGCGCGGGCGCTGCGAGCACTCGTAGCCCGCGGGCTTGTTCAGCATCAGGTAAGCCTTGGTGCAGGCGATCCATTCCTCGCCGTCGATCGTCAGGCGCAGGCCGTCCACCTCGAATTGCGCGCGCGGATCCTCGCATAGCTCGCCGTTGACCTCGACCAGGCCGGCGGCGATCAGGTCGCCGCAGTACCGGCGCGTGCCAAAGCCCTGGGATTGAAGGATACGGTCGAGTGTCATGTGCTTCGGTGGTGGTAATGATTGGTTGGTGGCACGGCTGCCGACGGCATGCCATGGCAAGTACCGCTATGTTAGGGTATCGCCGCGATCGTCCCCGGTTTCCGTTCTTCTTTTCCAACAACAGGCGAGCATGCAGGCAGCAGGCAACCCGGCTTCGGCGAGGCCACCCTATCGGATCGGCCGGAACTTCGAGCGTGGGCTGGTCTGGTTCCGGCGCGACCTGCGCGCCGCCGACCACGCGGCGCTGCATTATGCCCTCAGGCACTGTGCCCGGGTGTGGTGTGTGTTTGTGTTCGACCGCGACATCCTCGATCCGCTGCTGGCACGTGGGCTGCGGGCCGACCGGCGGGTGGGGTTCATCCGGGCATCGCTGCTGGAGCTGGCCGATACCCTGACCGCAGCGGGCGGTGGCCTGATCGTGCTGCATGACCGCGCCGACGACGCCATCCCGGCGCTGGCGCGCGAACTGGACGTGCAGGCGGTCTTTGCCAACCACGATTACGAGCCCGCGGCCAATGCCCGCGACGAAGCGGTGCGCCTTGCGCTGGCGGCACAGGCGCGCGCGCTCTTCAGCTTCAAGGACCAGGCGGTGTTCGAGCGCGACGAGCTCCTGACCGGCCAGCGCAAGCCGTTCTCCGTGTTCACGCCGTACAAGCATGCGTGGCTGCGCAGCGTGCAGCCGTTCGATCTGCGTCCCTATCCGATCGATCCCTACCTGCACGCGCTGGCGCCGGTGCCGCACGCGTACCGCCGGCCCTTGCCGACGCTCGACCAGCTTGGCTTCCGGACCAGCAATCTCGCCGAGATCGCCATGCCCACCGGCGCCTCCGGCGCGCAGGCGCTGTTCGAGGAATTCACCGGGCGCATCGGCGACTACGGCCGCCGGCGCGACTACCCTGCCCTGCGCGGTCCCAGCTACCTGTCGGTGCACCTGCGCTTCGGCACGATCTCGATCCGCACGCTGGCGCGCACCGCGCATGAGGCGGTGCTGCGCGGCGGGGCCGACAGCGCCGGCGCCGCGGTATGGCTGTCCGAGCTGATCTGGCGCGACTTCTATTTCATGATCCTGCACCACCATCCGCGCGTGGCGGCGGGCGCGGCTTTCCACCCGGCCTACGACGCGATCCGCTGGCAGGACGGCGACACCGGCGAGCGTTATTTCCGCGCGTGGTGCGACGCCGCCACCGGTTATCCGCTGGTCGATGCCGCCATGCTGCAGATCCGGCAAAGCGGCTATATGCACAACCGGCTGCGCATGGTCACGGCCAGCTTCCTGGCCAAGGACCTCGGCGTCGACTGGCGCCGTGGCGAACAGTACTTTGCCGACCAGCTCAATGACTTCGACTTCGCCGCCAACAACGGCGGCTGGCAGTGGGCGGCCTCAACCGGCTGCGACGCGCAGCCGTGGTTTCGCCTCTTCAACCCGGTGACGCAGTCGCAGAAGTTCGATCCGGATGGCCGTTTTATCCGCAAATACCTGCCGCAGCTCGCGGCGCTGCCCGATAAGTACCTGCATGCGCCGTGGACCGCGCCTGCACCCGTGCTGGCGCAAGCCGGCGTGCGTTTGGGCGACAACTACCCGCGGCCGCTGGTGCAGCATGACGCGGCGCGCAGGCAGACGCTGGCGCGTTATGCGGTGGTGAAGGAAGCCGGCAAGCGGGATGCTGCCGGCATGGGAGAGGCAGACGACCGGGGCGCCGATTCTTAAAGCCGCTGGTTGAACAAGTCATCCCCGCGCAGGCGCGGGATCCAGCGTCTTCAACTGCCCGCGGCTCAAGCCGCCAGCATCGCGCTCTCGCGATAGTGCCGCTGCGCCTCCTCGAAGCGCTCGGTCTCCTCGAACAGCCGCGCCAGCGCCAGGTGCGTGCGCACGCGCAGGCGGCGTTGCTGCTCGGGCTCCGCGTACTTCAGTGCGCGCTCGAAGCTGGACTGGGCCTTGCCCCACAGCTTCTCGCCCAGGCACAGCACGCCCAGCGTGTAGTAGAGGTCGGCGTCGGCCGGATGCTCGGCCAGCCATTTCTCGGCCTGCTGGATCTGCGGCAGCGCATGGCCGGGCACGGCGCAGTCGGCGTAGCGCAGCACGAGGCGGCTGTCCCAGTTGACCTTGAGCGCGTCCTCGACGATGCGGCGGGCTTCGTTCTGGCGGCCCAGCGCGGCAAAGTAGCGCGCCGCCGGTTCGGCGATGCGGGTGGCGCGGCGCTCGTCGGCGGACAGCGAGCGCCAGAACTCGGTCAGCGCGTCGGCATCGTGGCGGCGCTCTTCCAGCATGGCCTCGACCGCCATTTGCTTGAGCCGCAGCGCCAGCACCGGGTGCAGCGCGTTGCGTTTCTCGAGCGAGCGCGCCAGGCGCAGCACTTCGGACCAGTTCTTCAGGTGCTGGTGCGCGCGCAGCGCGATGCGCTGTACGTGGATCTGGCGCGCGCCCTGCGCCTGCAGCTGGGCGATGGTTTCCAGCGCGCCGTCGGCGTCGCGGGCATCGACCAGCAGCTCTGCCATCGACACCAGCCGCGCCTGCTCGCGCTCCGGGTCCGTGACCTGCGCCATCCAGGCATCGCGCCGGTCGGTTTCCTGCATCCGGTGCGCGGCGCGGGCGCCGATCAGCGCCGCGGTCTGGGACTGGTCTTCCCACGACTGGGCCTCGCGGGCGCAGCGCTCGGCGCGGGCGAAGCGGCCCGCGAACAGGTTCTCGATCGATTCGCGCAGCGCCGCCTGCGCCTTGTTCATGCGGCTGCGCTCGCGATAGGCGGCCGCGCGGCGCGGCATCTCGGACAGATGGCGGATGGTGGTCATCACCGTCCACACCACGAAGAACAACAGCAGCAACAGCGCGAGCGCAAGATTCAGCGACAGCTCAACGCGATACGGCGGATAGAACAGCACCACATTGCTGTGGTTGAACTGCGTGAACAGCGCCAGCCCGACGGCGCCGCCAAACAGGACCGCAACCCAGAACAGAAGGCGCATGGGCTTACTCCTTCTTCAGGGCATGCAGCGCGCCCAGGCTCTCGGCCATGGTCGGCAACTGCACGGTGACCGCGCCGGCCTGCGCCTGCTTCAGCAAGGTCAGCACGCCCTGCACGCGGCGCGACTTGGTGTCGAAATAGCGGCCGATCATCGCCTGCGCGGCCGCCAGGTCGTTGCGGAACACGGGCTCGTTGCGCGACAGCAGCGCCAGCCGCGCATTGAGCAGGCGCAGCTTGACGTTCTCGCGCAGGAACCAGCCCTGGTCGCCGGACAGCAGCAGCGCCTCGGCGTCGTCGACCTTGCGGATGCGGATCACCTGCGCCAGTTCTTCGCGCAGATAGTCCCACAGCCGCGTGAACCAGCCGCCATTGCCGTTGGTGGCCGGGGCGCTGGCCCCGTTGGCGCCGTTGGTGCCATTGGTACGTGCCGCGTCCTTGCGCGCGCTGGCTTCGCTGCGTTCCAGCATGCGTTCGCTGGACAGCAGCGGCAGCACGTCGACCTGGTTGATGGCCTCGTCCAGCTTGATCGCGGCGCCGGTCAGGTCGGTGTCGGGCACCGCCTTCATGCGCGCGATATCGCGCGCGATCGCGCGGCGCAGCAGGTTGTATTGCGGCTTGTCGGTGCGTGCCAGGCGGGCGTCGGCGCTTTGCAGCGCGGCCAGCGCCACCTGCACGTTGCCGGTGAGCTGCAGTTGCTGGCCGGCGTTGGTCAGCAACTGCTGGATCTCGGCGATTTCCCAGTCATCGCGGTTGCGCATCAGGTCCTGGTAGACCTGCTCCAGCGCCACCTGCTTGTCGCGCGTTTCACCGACCTGGCTTTCCAGCGCGCCGACCTTGGCCTGCAGCTCCTTGACGGTGTCCTGCGCATTGCGCGTCAGTACGCGCGACTCCTGCACCAGCGCATCGTTGCTCTGCTGGCGCCGGGCCAGTTCGTCGGTCAGGTGGTCGACGCGCTGCTGCAGCCACCAGAAGCCGCCGGCGGTTGCCACCACCAGCACGGCGACCAGCGCCCACAGCGCGGCGGAACGCCGCGGGGCGGCACCGGGCCCCGGCCTTGGAGCTGCGCCGGCACCGTTGGCCGAACCAGAAGCTGAACCAGGAGCGGATGCCGCGATCGGCGGCGGCGTAGCGGAGGAGGACGTGGTTTCTTGCGTCACGCGTTCGACCTTCGTTGACGTTGCGGGGACTGCTGCGGGCGCCGGGATGGCGACCGGCATGGCGGGCGGCGGCACCTCGGCATCGCCTTGCACCGGCACGACCTGCGCTGGCGTGCTGGCCGGCGCCGGGCCGGCATGGGCATCGCCCCATTGCATGCACGCCGCCAGCAGGCCGGCATCGCCCGGCGCGGCGCGCTGGATATGGCTGAAGCCCAGCGCCAGCGCCTGTTCGGCGATTCTCGCATGCGGTGCGATGCACTGCACCTGGCGCAGGGCGGCAACGTCTTCCGGCGTCAGGTGCTGGCGCGCCAGCGCATCGAGGTTGCGCACCGCTTCGGAGCTGGTCAGCAGCCAGGCGGAGGGCGCAGCGCCGGGGCGCAGGCTGTCGCGCACGGCCTGCCATTGCATCGAGGTGGGCTCGGGCAGCGTGCGGCGGTAGGCTTCGACCGCCTCGACCTGCGCGCCGGCTTCACGCAGGCGGTCGCCCAGCCAGTCGCGCCCGCCGTTGCCGCGGATGATCAGCACCGGCTTGCCCGCCAGCGCGGCGGGATCGAGCTGGGCCCACAGGGCTTCGGAATCGAAGCGCGGCGTGTCGGACTCGTGGCCGCCTTCGTGCGGAGTGTCGGCGCCGTTACCGTTGGTGTCGGCGCCGGCCGGCGCGATCACGCTAAAGCCCGGCGGCGCGATACCGCGTTCGGCCAATGCGGCCACACTGGCCGGGCCAACCACGGCCACCGGCACCTGCGCCGGCCATTGCGCCACGGTCGTGCCCTGCACGGCGGCCAGCGCATCGAGCGCATAGGCAATGGCATTGGGGCTGACAAAGACCACCAGCGCGAATTCAGGCAGCCGCGTCAGCGCCGCGCGCAGCGGCGCGTCGTCGGCGGCGGGGCCGATCGTCAGCAAGGGAAAGCTCAGTACGTCCAGACCCGCGGCCTGCAGCGCCTCGGTCAGTTGCCGGGACTGCCCGGCGGGTCGTGTCACAACGACGGTCGGGCGGGGCATCGGGCGGCCTCAGGCGGGAGCTTGGGAGCCGGCGGGGCCTGCCGGATCGGCTAGCGCCGCGAGAATGGCTTCGGCGCCCTGCGCGAGCAGGTCGCGCGAGCAGGCCTGGCCCAGCGCCTCGGCGGCGGCCAGGTCTGCAGCCGGGCCGGTGGCCGAGGCGTGGATGGCGCGCGTGCCGTCGGGCAACGCGACAAAGGCGTCGAGCCGCAGCTGCTCGCCCTCCCAGCGGGCATGGGCGCCCAGCGGCACCTGGCACGAACCGCCCAGCATGCGCGCCACGGCGCGCTCGGCGCTCACGGCCAGCGCGGTCGGCTGGTGGTTCAGCGGCGCCAGCCACTCGGCCAGCTCGGGGCGGCCGGCCTTGATCTCGATGCCGAGCGCGCCCTGCCCCGCGGCGGGCAGCGATACCTCGATCGGGAGCAGCGCGCGGATGCGCTCGCCCAGCCCCAGGCGCTTGAGCCCGGCCGCGGCCAGGATGATGGCGCCATATTCGCCGCGGTCCAGCTTGCCCAGCCGGGTATCCAGGTTGCCGCGCAGCGGCTTGATCACCAGTTGCGGGTAGCGGCTGCGCAGCGCGGCTTCGCGGCGCAGGCTGGAAGTCCCCACTACTGTGCCAGCCGGCATCTCGTCGAGCGACGCGTAGGTGGAGGACACCAGCGCATCGCGCGGATCCTCGCGTTCCATCACCGCGGTGAGCGCGAAGCCCTGGGGCAGCTCCATCGGCACATCCTTGAGCGAATGCACCGCCAGGTCCGCCCGGCCTTCGTCCATCGCGAACTCCAGTTCTTTGACAAACAAACCCTTGCCGCCGACTTTTGACAGCGTACGGTCTAGAATCTGGTCTCCGCGCGTGGTCATGCCAAGAATGGACACGTCGCACGAGGGATAGTATTGTTGCAACGCAGCACGCACATGTTCAGCCTGCCACAGGGCCAGACGGCTCTCCCGGGAGGCAATGACGAGCGTTTGCGGAAGATTGCGCGACACGGCAGCGGTAGACGAAAACGAGGTGGCAGAGATGGCGGGTGCTTGCATCCGTTAATGGTAGCACGCGACCCAATAGCCGCTCCGTACCATTAGATAAGCAGAACGAGGAGATTGCATGACGCAGCATGCTGCGCGCCCCAGCGGGCGGCGGACCGGTTCGGCCGCCAAAGACCAAACCCAAGTCGCCGGCGCCGGCACGAGTGACGCAAGCGGCGCACCCACCACCAAATCGCCCCGTACCGCACCCCGTACCGCACCCCGTACCGCTCCTGCTCGCGGGAACAAGCGCGTTACCAAGCCCAAGCTTTCCATCGTGTCGAGCAACGGAACCACCCTCCCCGCCCCGGCGCGCCGCGCTTCCGACAAGGACCTGCCGCTGCGCGAGGACATCCGCTTCCTTGGCCGCCTGCTGGGCGACTGCCTGCGCGAGCAGGAAGGCGACGCCGCGTTTGAAGTGGTCGAGACCATCCGCCAGACCGCGGTGCGCTTCCGCCGCGAGAACGACCGCGCCGCCGGCGCCGAACTGGACCGGCTGCTCAAGCGCCTGTCGCGCGACCAGACCAACCAGGTGGTGCGCGCGTTCAGCTATTTCTCGCACCTGGCCAATATCGCCGAAGACCAGCACCACAACCGCCGCCGCCGCGTGCACGCGCTGGCCGGCTCGCCGCCGCAGGCGGGCAGCCTGCAGCACGCGCTGGAGAAGATCGACTCCGCCGGCGTCACCGGCAAGCAGCTGCGCAAGTTCCTGGACGAGGCGCTGATCGTGCCGGTGCTGACCGCGCACCCGACCGAAGTCCAGCGCAAGAGCATTCTCGACGCCGAGCGCGAGATTGCCCGCCTGCTGACCGAGCGCGACCTGCCGATGACCGCGCGCGAGCGCGAGCGCAACACCGCGCAGCTGCGCGCCAAGGTCACCACGCTGTGGCAGACCCGCATGCTGCGCGACGCGCGCCTGACCGTGGCCGACGAGATCGACAACGCGCTGTCGTACTACCGCACCACCTTCCTGCGCGGCATTCCGCAACTGATGAGCGAGCTGGAAGAAGACATTGCCGCGGTGTTCCCTGGCGCGCGCAAGCGCAAGGGCACGCCGGCCGGCAGCGCACCGGCGCCGCTGGCGCCGTTCCTGCAGATGGGCTCATGGATCGGCGGCGACCGCGACGGCAATCCCAACGTCACCGCCGACACGCTCGAGCACGCGGCCAGCCAGCAGGCGCAGATGATCCTGGACTGGTACCTGGACGAAGTGCATGCGCTGGGCGCCGAGCTGTCGATGTCGACGCTGATGGTCGATGCCAGCCCCGAGCTGCTGGCGCTGGCCGAACGCTCGCCCGACCATTCCGAGCACCGCGCCGACGAGCCCTACCGCCGCGCGCTGATCGGCATCTACGCGCGCCTGGCCGCGACCTGCAAGGCGCTGACCGGCCACGCCGCGCCGCGCCGCCCGGTGGCGCCGGCCGAGCCGTATGACAGCGCCGAAGCCTTCGGCGCCGACATGCAGGTGGTGATCGATTCGCTGCGCGCCCACCACGGCGAGGCGCTGGCGAGCACCCGTATCGATGCGCTGGTGCGCGCCATCGGCGTCTTCGGCTTCCACCTGGCCTCGGTCGATATGCGCCAGGTGTCGGACGTGCATGAGGCGGTGATCGCCGAGCTGTTCGCCGCCGCCGGCATCGCCCCCGACTACGCCGCGTTGCCCGAGCAGCGCAAGCTGGAACTGCTGCTGGCCGAGCTGCGCCAGCCGCGCCTGCTGACGCTGCCGTGGCACGAGTATTCGGAGCAGACGCGCAAGGAACTGGCGATCTTCGCCGCCGCGCGCGAACTGCGCGCCCGCTACGGCAAGCGCGTCGCGCGCAACTACATCATCTCGCACACCGAGACGCTGTCCGACCTGGTCGAAGTGATGCTGCTGCAGAAGGAATCCGGCATGCTCAAGGGCACGCTGGGCAGCAAGAGCGACCCGGCGCGCATGGAGCTGATGGTGATCCCGCTGTTCGAGACCATCGAAGACTTGCGCAACGCCGCCGGCATCATGCAGTCGCTGCTGGACCTGCCGGGCTTCGATTCGGTGATCGCGCACCATGGTGTCGAGCAGGAAGTGATGCTCGGCTACTCGGACTCGAACAAGGACGGCGGCTTCCTGACCTCGAACTGGGAGCTGTACAAGGCCGAGCTGGCGCTGGTGCAGCTCTTCGAGCAGCGCAAGGTCAAGCTGCGCCTGTTCCACGGCCGCGGCGGCACCGTCGGCCGCGGCGGCGGCCCGACCTACGATGCCATCCTGTCGCAGCCGCCGGGCACGGTGAACGGCCAGATCCGCCTGACCGAGCAGGGCGAGATCATCAACAGCAAGTTCGCCAACGCCGAGATCGGCCGGCGCAACCTGGAAACGGTGATCGCCGCCACGCTGGAGGCATCGCTGCTGCCGCAGCAGAACGCGCCCAAGGATCTGGACATGTTCGAGGCAGTGATGCAGCAGCTTTCGGACCGCGCCTTCACCGCCTACCGCGATCTGGTCTACGAGACGCCGGGCTTCAAGGACTACTTCTTCGCCACCACGCCGATCACCGAGATCGCCGACCTGAACCTGGGTTCGCGCCCGGCCTCGCGCAAGCTGATGGACAAGAAGAATCGCCGCATCGAAGACCTGCGCGCGATCCCGTGGGGCTTCTCGTGGGGCCAGTGCCGGCTGTTGCTGCCGGGCTGGTATGGCTTTGGCAGCGCGGTCAAGGCGCTGCTGGACACCGCCCCGGACGACAAGGCGCGCAAGACGGCCATCACCACGCTGCGCCGCATGGTCAAGACCTGGCCGTTCTTCTCGACGCTGCTGTCCAATATGGACATGGTGCTGGCCAAGACCGACCTGGCGGTGGCGTCGCGCTACGCGCAGTTGTGCGATGACGCGACCCTGCGCCGCAATGTGTTCAACCGCATCAGCAAGGAATGGCACCTGACTTCGGAGATGCTGGCGCTGATCACCGGGCACCAGGAACGGCTGGCGGATAACCCGCTGCTGGCGCGCTCGATCAAGAACCGGTTTGCTTATCTCGATCCGCTGAACCACTTGCAGGTGGAACTGCTGAAGCGCTACCGGGCGGGCAAGGACGGGGATGACATCCGGGTCCGTCGGGGGATTCATCTGACGATCAATGGGGTGGCGGCGGGGTTGCGCAATACGGGTTGAGGTGTGGGAAAAGGAGAGCGGTTTTGGGTGCTCCAAAGCCGCACGAACTAGCCTAAGCAAGGTGTTCTCCCTCTCCCGCGCGCGGGAGAGGGGAGCCTGATCCGGGCGGCGTTGGCTTCGGCCGTCGCCGGTTTGCCGGCCCGCGCAGCCTGATCGTGCGGCGTCCGGGCCACCTCGCACCCGCCCACCGCCGCCCAGCCTCCCGGCGGCGATATAATCCCCGTTTCCCAAATTTTCTCGTGCCAGCCGCCGCGGCCCCGCCCGCGCCGGCCGCCCGCCGCGCGAGCCACTGCAGCCGACGTCCATGTCCACCTCCCAACTTGCCAAGAAAGGCGAAGCCTGGTCCGCCCGCTTCTCCGAACCGATGTCCGACCTGGTGAAGCGCTACACCGCCTCGGTGTTCTTCGACAAGCGCCTGGCCCTGTTCGACATCCAGGGCTCGCTGGCCCATGCGGCCATGCTGGCAAAGCAAGGCATCATCGCCGAGGCCGACCGCGCCGAGATCGAGCGCGGCATGACGCAGATCCGCGGCGAAATCGAGGCCGGCGGCTTTGAATGGAAGCTGGACCTGGAAGACGTCCACCTGAATATCGAGGCGCGCCTGACCGCGCTGGTGGGCGATGCCGGCAAGCGCCTGCACACCGGCCGCTCGCGCAATGACCAGGTCGCCACCGACATCCGCCTGTGGCTGCGCAGCGAGATCGACAACATCATCGCGCTGCTGGGCGCGCTGCGCGTGTCGCTGCTGGACCTGGCCGACCAGAACGCCGACACCATCCTGCCGGGCTTCACCCACCTGCAGGTGGCGCAGCCGGTCACCTTCGGCCACCACCTGCTCGCCTACGTGGAAATGTTCACGCGCGATGCCGAGCGCATGGCTGACTGCCGCAAGCGCGTCAACCGCCTGCCGCTCGGCGCCGCCGCGCTGGCCGGCACCAGCTACCCGATCGACCGTGAATTTGTCGCACAACAGCTGGGCTTCGACGGCGTGTGCCGCAATTCGCTCGATGCCGTGTCGGACCGCGACTTCGCCATCGAATTCTGCGCCGCCGCGGCGCTGGTAATGACGCACGTGTCGCGCTTCTCGGAAGAACTGGTGCTGTGGATGAGCCCGCGCGTCGGCTTTATCGATATCGCCGACCGCTTCTGCACCGGCAGCTCGATCATGCCGCAGAAGAAGAACCCCGACGTACCCGAGCTGGCGCGCGGCAAGACGGGGCGGGTCAATGGCCATCTGATCGGCCTGCTGACGCTGATGAAGGGCCAGCCGCTGGCGTACAACAAGGACAACCAGGAAGACAAGGAGCCGCTGTTCGATACGGTCGATACCGTGGTCGACACGCTGCGCATCTTTGCCGACATGGTGCCGGGCATCACCGTCAAGCCCGAAGCGATGCGCGCCGCCGCGCTGCAGGGCTACGCCACCGCCACCGACCTGGCCGACTACCTGGTCAAGAAGGGCCTGCCCTTCCGCGATGCCCACGAAGCCGTAGCCCACGCGGTGCGCGCCTGCGACAGCCGCCAGTGCGACCTGGCCGACCTGACCGTGGCCGAGCTGCGCGAGGTCTCGGGCCTGGGTGACAAGGCCGCGCTGATCGGCGACGATGTGCACACGGTGCTGACGCTGGAAGGCTCGGTCGCCGCGCGCAACCATATCGGCGGCACCGCGCCGGATCAGGTGCGCGCCGCCATCGCGGCCGCGCGCGCGGCGCTGTAATGCCGGACCGGTTGTAAGCTTCGCGTAAGTTTTGCGCAAGAAAAAGCCACCGCGGCGCGAGCCCGGTGGCTTTTTTTCGGTGCAAAGCGCAGCCTGGCGCAATGTCATTCCCGCCGGTAGGTAGTAGCCCCTAGCGCCGCGTCAATTTGTTACAGATAAACTAAGCGCCGCAAAAACCGGGGAGACAACCCATGTATTACTTGCTTGGTCTGTCACGACAGATCGACAGGTTGAATCAGTACACAGGCAGGCTTGCAAACATCATGATCCTGCTCTCGTGCCTGATCAGCGCAGGCAACGCCCTCCTGCGTTACGGCTTCAACTTGAGCGATAACTGGCCGCTTGAACTGCAGTGGTATATGTTTGCCATTGCCGTGATGTTTGGCACCTCCTACACCTTCCAGCGCAACGAGCATGTCCGCGTAGACCTGATCTATGGCCACGTGTCCGAACGCGCGCAGAACTGGATCGACATCTTCGGCATCCTTGTCTTCCTGCTGCCCTCGACCATCCTGTTCACCTGGCTGTCGTGGGATTCCCTGTTCCTGCCCTCGTGGCGCATCCTCGAGCAATCCGGTAATTCCGGCGGCCTGCCGCGTTACCCGATCAAGCTGGTGGTGCCCCTCGGCTTCGCCTTGCTCACCTTGCAGGGCGTGTCCGAACTGATCAAGCGCATCGCCGCCCTGCAAGGCCTGGTGCGTATCGAATCGAAATACGAGAGGCCGGTGCAATGATCCCGTTGGAATATATGCCGCCGCTGATGTTCGGCGGCCTGGTGGTATTCATGCTGATCGGGTTCCCGGTCGCATTTTCGCTATCCGCCGTCGGCCTCGCCTTCGGTTTCCTGGCCATTGAATGGGGCTATTTCCCCATCAGCTTCCTGCAGGCCGTGCCGAGCCGCATATTCGGCAGTGTGCTGGCCAATGAGCTGCTGCTGGCCATCCCCTTCTTCACCTTCATGGGCGCCATCCTGGAGAAATGCGGGCTGGCGGAAGACATGCTGGACTCCATGGGCCAGCTCTTCGGGCCCGTGCGCGGCGGTCTTGGCTATTCGGTGATTATCGTCGGCTTCATTCTCGGCGCGATTACCGGCACGGTGGCGGCGCAGGTCATTGCCATGGCGATGATCTCGCTGCCGGTGATGATCCGCTACCGCTACAACATGAAGTACGCCACCGGCGTGCTGGCCGCGTCGGGCACCATCACGCAGCTGGTGCCGCCGTCGCTGGTGCTGGTGGTGCTGGCCGACCAGCTCAAGACCCCGATGGGCAGCGCCGACGTGGGCAGCATGTACCTCGGCGCCTGGGGCCCTTCGGCGGTGCAGATCGCGTTGTTCGCGCTCTATACCTTCATGCTGGCCCGCTTCAAGCCCGACTGGCTGCCGCCGGTGCCGCCCGAGGCGCGCACGCTGCGAGGCTGGGCGCTGTGGCGCAAGTGCCTGCGCGGCATCATCCCGTGCGCGGTGCTGATCTTCCTGGTGCTGGGCACCATCATGCTGGGCATCGCCACGCCGACCGAGTCGGGCGCGATGGGCGCGGTGGGCGCGCTCGTGCTGGCAGTGATCCGCGACAAGGGCTTCAACAAGATCGACCGCAGCATCTACCGCATCGGCATCGCCGCCGCGCTGGTGGCGGCTGGCATCGGTATCTTTGCCTTCGGCTCGCATGTCTTCCGCATCCCGCTGGCGGTCATGTACGTGGTCATCCTGTGGCTGCTGCTGCGCGCCGGCCAGCTGACGGACCTGCGCCTGCTGATCGTTGAGGCCTACCAGTCCACCGCACGCCTCACGGCCATGGTGGTGTTCATCCTGATCGGTTCCACCTGCTTCTCGGTGGTGTTCCAGGGCGTGGACGGCGGGGCGTGGGTCGAGCACCTGTTCACCTCGCTGCCGGGCGGCTGGATCGGCTTCCTGATCGTGGTGAACCTGTTCATCTTCTTCCTGGCCTTCTTCCTCGACTTCTTCGAGATCGCCTTCATCGTGGTGCCGATGCTGGCGCCGGTGGCGGTCAAGGTGCTGGCGCCGGTGGTGGCCGACTCCATGGGCGGCAACCCGGAGGCCGCCGCCACGGCCGCACTGGTGTGGTTCGGCGTGATGCTGTGCGTGAACATGCAGACTTCGTTCATGCATCCGCCGTTCGGCTTTGCGCTGTTCTACCTGCGCGGCATCGCCCCCAAGGAAGTGAAGAGCTCGGACATCTACTGGGGCGCCCTGCCCTGGGTGGGCCTGCAGATGGTGATGGTGGTCATGGTGATGTTCCTGCCGGGCATGGTCACCGGGCTGCTGGACAAGGGCACGCTGCGCCATAGCGGTGCCGCCGAGGTCAGCATCCCGCTTGGCGGCGAGCAGGAAAAGCCACCCACACGGCCGGGGCCGGTGCCTGGCGGTGCGGCCTCCGTGCCCGGTACGCTGGAACTGCCGGGCGCTGCGGAGCCGACCGAGCCGGCCGCGCCGCAGTTCGAATTCGAGAAAAAGAACTGAGCGGCACGACCGACTCCCGCACGGCCATGAAGCCCCGC
This sequence comes from Cupriavidus necator, assembly GCF_040578825.1. GTDB lineage: Bacteria > Pseudomonadota > Gammaproteobacteria > Burkholderiales > Burkholderiaceae > Cupriavidus > Cupriavidus necator_E. Next base: position 106,571 of record NZ_JBEFLI010000002.1, read on the forward strand.
AGCGATGCGGGGCTTTTTTATTGACCGGCGGATCCGGCTGGCTCCGCCGGCTGCAGGCAGTTCACCAGGAAATCCACCGTCGCGCGCACGCCGGGCAACTGGCCGCGCCGGGCGGGCATCAGCAGCGTGGTGGTCACGCTGCCCGCGGTCCAGTCCGGGAGCACCCGCACCAACTGGCCAGAGGCCACTGCCGCGCGGCACAGCTCTTGCGGCAACGGCACGATGCCGAGCCCGGCCATGGCGGCGCCCAGCAGCACGACGGATTCATTGACGGTCATGCGGGGGACTGGCGCGACTTCCATCCGGGCGCCATCTGGCCCGCTCAGGCGCCATGTGCCGGCGGCCACGCCAGTCAGCAGGCCATCGTGGCCGGTGAGGTGCCCCGGCGCTGCCGGCACGCCGCGCGCAGCCAGGTAGGAGGGCGCCGCCACCAGCACGATGGCTTCCACGGCCAACGGACGCTGTACCAGGCCGGAGTCCGGCAGCGGAGCGAAATGGCTGCGAACGGCGATATCGAAGCCCTCCTGCACCAGGTCGACCATCCGGTCGGACACCTCCAGTTGCACGTGCAGGCGCGGGTAGGCGCGCGCCAGCGCCGGCAGGTGCACGGCCAGGTACTGCTGCGCGGTCGGCACCGACGCCGTGATCCGCACCGTGCCGCTGGGCTCCGCCACGCGCCGCTGTACCGCCTCCTGCGCCGCCTCGGCCTCGATCAGCGACGCGCGTGCGTGCTCGTAGAAGTCGCGGCCTGCGTCGGTCAGCGTAAAGCTGCGCGAACTGCGGTACAGCAGCCGCGCCTGCAGCGCCTGCTCCAGCTCGGCCACGCGCTTGCTGACGGTGGACTTGGGCACGCCCAGCGCGCGCCCGGCGGCGGCAAAGCCGCCATGGGTCACGGCCATGACGAAGAAGCGCAGGTCGTTCAGGTTCAGCATCGGCGGCAAAGTCTGCATTTGTGGACGATAGGTCGGATTTTTGCCCACTACTCGCGTAAAGTCCACGGATCTACAGTTCTCCCGTGCCCGGCTTCGCGGGCCCGCAACCCTGCAAGGAGATCTACTGATGCATTCCACCCTCTTCTATGGCGTGCCCTCCGGCTGCTCGTTCGGCTCCATCGTCGCGCTCGAATGGCTGGGCGAGCCGTATCGCCTGTGCCGCATCGAGATGCCCGAAGTCGTGACCAGCGACGCCTATCGCCGCATCAACCCGATCGGCGAAACGCCTACGCTGATGGACGCCGACGGCCGGTTCATCAGCGAAAGCCTGGCGATCCTGAACCACCTCGGCGCGCGCGGCATCGGCGCGGGGCTGGGCTTCGCCCAGGGCACGCGCGATTTCGACCGGCTCAACCAGATGCTGGCCTACCTGAACACCAGTTTCTTCGGCGCCTTTGCTCCGCTCTGGTACGCGCTGGAGCACGGCGCCCAGGGCGACGAGCATGCCGCGCTGACCCGCTACGGGGCGGCCGAGGTCCGCAACGTGCATGCCGAGCTGGAGGCCATGCTGGGCAACAGGCCGTGGCTGCTGGGCGAGCGGCGCACGCTGGCCGACGCGTATTTCATCGGCATCGCCCGTTGGACCAGGTACCACGCGGTGCTGCAGCGCGAGGACTACCCCAACCTGCAGCGCCTCTATGAACAGCTTGAAGCGGATCCCGCGGTGCGCTTCGCGCATGCCATCGAGCAGCAGCGGCCCGCCGAAAGCAGCGGCGGTTTCCAGGGGCATGTGACGCTGGACGAAGTGCTGGCGTCGCGCTGAAGCGGCCGCGCCACCGTGCCCGGAATTGCGAATCGGCTTATCGACCGGCAACCGGGCGCGGCGCAGACTGGGCTCTCCGTTCATCCGCTCCCAAGGAGATCGCCATGCTTGCCATCACGCCCTTGCCGTTACCGGAACCAGCCGGGCCGCATACCGCCCTGCAGCCTTTGCTTGACCGCCGTAATGATATCAATGCTATCATGTCTCCATCCGATGGTGAGGAGCACAAGATGGCAACACTACTCGTTCGTGGCATCGAAGAATCCCTGGTCCAGAGGCTTCGTGAGCAGGCCGCCGCCAATGGCCGCAGCGCCGAAGCCGAGCACCGCGCCATCCTGGCGCAGGCGCTGGGCGGCACGCACCGGCGCAGCCTGGCCGAGGTGCTGGCCAGCATCCCGGACGTCGGACAGGACGCCGACTTCGAGCGCGTCCAGGAAGCAGGCGAGGCGCGGCGTGTATTTGATTGACACGAACGTCATCAGCGAAGCGCGCAAGCGCGAGCGCGCCAACGCCGGCGTGCGCGCGTTCTTCCGGCAGGCCGCGCGCGAAGGCGCTGCGCTCTACCTGTCCGCGCTGACCGTGGGTGAGCTGCGGCGCGGCATTGCGCTGATCCGGCATCGCGGCGATATGGCGCAGTCCGAGACGCTGGAGCGGTGGCTGGCGGAAGTGCTGGAGGACTTCGGCCGGTATGTGCTGCCGGTCGATGCGGAAGTGGCGCAGGTCTGGGGGCAGCTAAGGGTGCCGCGGCCGGAACATGCACTGGACAAGTTCATTGCGGCGACGGCGCTGGTTCACGACCTGACTATCGTCACGCGCAATGTGGATGACTTCAGCGGGACGGGGGTGGGGTTGGTGAATCCGTTTCGTTGATTCGTACAGCGCTGGCGGGAGTTCAATGACCGGTTGTGTACCCCCTCTCCCGCTTGCGGGAGAGGGGAGCAACCCTCTCACCCGCCTTGCTTCACACAATCCACAAAGTACGCCTTCTTCCCGTCGACCTCATCCTCCACCAGCCCGTGGATATCGGTCTCAAACCCGGGGAACAGCTTGTTGAACTCGCGCGCAAATTTCAGGTACTGCACGATGGTGCGGTTGAAGCGCTCGCCCGGGATCAGCAGCGGGATGCCCGGCGGGTACGGCGTCAGCAGGATGGCGGTGACGCGGCCTTCCAGTTCGTCCACCGGCACGCGCTCGATCTCGCGGTGGGCCATCATCGCCCAGGCGTCCGACGGCTTCATCGCCGGTTCCATGTCCGACAGGTACATCTCGGTGGTCACGCGCGCCACGTCGTTGGCCTTGTACACGCTGTGGATCGCATCGCACAGGTCACGCAGGCCCATGCGCTCGTACTGCGGATACTTGGCGACGAATTCCGGCAGCACGCGCCACAGGGGCTGGTTCTGGTCGTAGTCGTCCTTGAACTGCTGCAGCTCGGTCACCAGCGAGTTCCAGCGGCCCTTGGTAATGCCGATGGTGAACATGATGAAGAACGAATACAGCCCGGTCTTCTCGATGATGATGCCGTGCTCGGCCAGGTACTTGGTGACAATGGCCGCCGGGATGCCGCGCTCGCTGAACTCGCCGTCGACGTCCAGGCCCGGGGTGATGATGGTGGCCTTGATCGGGTCGAGCAGGTTGAAGCCGTCGGCCAGGTCGCCGAAGCCGTGCCAGCGCTCGTTGGCCTTGAGCATCCACTCTTCGCGGTCGCCGATGCCGTCTTCGATCAGCGCTTCCGGGCCCCACACCTTGAACCACCAGTCGCCGTTCTTGCCGTCGTCGTAGTCGCCCTCGACCTTGCGCATGGCGCGGCGGAAGTCCATCGCCTCCTGGATGCTCTCTTCCACCAGCGCGGTACCGCCCGGCGCTTCCATCATCGCCGCGGCCACATCGCACGAGGCGATGATCGAGTACTGCGGGCTGGTCGAGGTGTGCATCAGGTACGCCTCGTTGAAGCGGTAGCGGTCCAGCTTGCGCGTCTCGGAGTCCTGCACGAGGATCTGCGAGGCCTGCGACAGGCCGGCCAGCAGCTTGTGCGTGGACTGGGTGGCGAACACCAGCGCGTCCTTGCTGCGCGGGCGATCCTTGCCGATCGCGTGCATGTTGCGATAGAAGTCGTGGAACGCCGCGTGCGGCAGCCAGGCTTCGTCGAAATGCAGCGTGTCGATCTCGGCCGCCAGCATCTCCTTGATCTGCTCGGCGTTGTACAGCACGCCGTCGTAGGTGCCCTGCGTGATGGTCAGGATGCGCGGCTTCTGGTTCTTGGCCTTGCTGGCGAACGGGTGCGCGGCGATCTTGCGCTTGATCGTTTCGGGATCGAACTCGCTCTTCGGGATCGGGCCGATGATGCCGTAGTGGTTGCGGGTGGGCATCAGGAACACGGGAATCGCGCCCGTCATCATGATCGCGTGCAGGATCGACTTGTGGCAGTTGCGGTCCACCACCACGATATCGCCCGGCGCCACGTTGGCGTGCCACACCATCTTGTTCGACGTCGAGGTGCCGTTGGTGACGAAGAACATGTGGTCGGAATTGAAGATCCGCGCGGCATTGCGCTCGGACGCCGCCACCGGGCCGGTATGGTCCAGCAGCTGGCCCAGTTCATCCACCGCGTTGCAGACGTCGGCGCGCAGCATGTTCTCGCCGAAGAACTGGTGGAACACCTGCCCCACCGGGCTCTTCAGGAATGCCACCCCGCCCGAGTGCCCCGGGCAGTGCCACGAGTACGAGCTGTCCTGCGCGTAGTCGATCAGCGCCTTGAAAAACGGCGGCGCCAGCGTGTCGAGGTAGACCTTGGCTTCGCGGATGATGTGGCGCGCGACGAATTCCGGCGTGTCCTCGAACATATGGATGAAGCCGTGCAGCTCGCGCAGGATATCGTTGGGGATATGGCGCGAGGTGCGGGTCTCGCCGTACAGGAAGATCGGCAGGTCCGAGTTGCGGCGGCGCACTTCGGAGACGAAGGCGCGCAGCTTTTCGATCGCGGCGGCCTCAAGCTCCTCGCTGTCGCGGGTGAACTCGTCGTCGTCGATCGACACGATAAAGGTCGAGGCGCGGCTGGACTGCTGCGCGAACGACGTCAGGTCGCCGTAGCTGGTCAGGCCCATGACCTCCATGCCCTCTTTCTCGATCGCTTCAGCCAGCGCGCGGATGCCCGAGCCGGAGATGTTCTCGGAGCGAAAGTCTTCATCAATGATGATGACGGGGAAACGGAATTTCATCGGGCATCCTTCACGGAGGAAACGGGGACTTAAAGGACTTGAGCCACATGGCCGGCGGGAGGTTCCCCGCAGCGGCGACATGTGGCTCTCACGTCAGGTGTGGCGGCCATCCTGGTGGCCAGCCTTCCGGCAAACGCCGGCATTGTAATGCGTCAGGTCTTCGGCAGTGTGACACCGTGCTGGCCCTGGTATTTGCCGCCCCGGTCGGCGTACGAGGTCTCGCAGACTTCGTCGCTCTCGAAGAACAGCACCTGGGCGCAACCCTCGCCGGCATAGATCTTGGCGGGCAGCGGCGTGGTGTTGGAAAACTCCAGCGTCACATAGCCTTCCCATTCCGGCTCGAACGGCGTCACGTTGACGATGATGCCGCAGCGGGCATACGTGCTCTTGCCCAGGCAGATGGTCAGCACCGTGCGCGGGATGCGGAAATATTCCATCGTGCGCGCCAGCGCGAACGAGTTCGGCGGGATGATGCAGACGTCGCCCTTGAAGTCCACGAACGACTTCTCGTCGAAGTTCTTCGGATCGACGATGGTGCTGTTGATGTTCGTGAAGATCTTGAATTCGTCGGCGCAGCGGATGTCGTAGCCGTAGCTCGAGGTGCCGTATGACACGATCTTGCGCCCGTCCGCCTCCCGGACCTGGCCTGGCTCGAACGGCTCGATCATGCCGTGCTGCTCCGCCATGCGGCGGATCCACTTGTCGGATTTGATGCTCATAAGGGTTGGGAGGTAGACACACGGGCTCGGAGTGCGCCGCATTGTACAACCAATCGGCCCGTCGACCGCTGTCCGCCCCCAACCGCCTAAGTGGCGCTCAGGCCACTGCGTCTTCCGGCAGCCGGTGGCGGAAGCGCTCGCGCCCGGTATAGAGCAAAAAGTGCTTGCCGGTGCAGCGCGCGAACAGCGTCAGGTTGACGCGCGTGGCCATCTGGTAGCCCATCTGCGTCACGCCGGAACGCGACAGCAGGAACGGGATGCCCATCTGCGCGCCCTTGATCACCATCTCTGAGGTCAGGCGGCCGGTGGTGTAGAAGATCTTGTCGTCGCCGCGCATGTTCTCCAGCCACATGCGCCCGGCAATGGCGTCGACCGCGTTGTGGCGGCCCACGTCCTCGACGAACATCAGCAGTTCGGTGCCCTTGAACAGCGCGCAGCCGTGGACCGAGCCGGCCTGCTTGTAGACCGACTGCTGCAGCCGGATGGTGTCGATGATGCCGTACAGCGTGTCCTGGTCAAGGATCGTATCGACCGGCAGGCGGATGTTGTCGACCTCGTCCAGCAGCGAGCCAAATACCGTGCCCTGCCCGCAGCCGGTGGTCACCACGCGGCGTGCGGTGCGTTCCTCGATGCGGTCCACGCCGGTGCGCGTGGTCACGGCGGCCGACTCGGTTTCCCAGTCGACCTGCACCGCGGCGATGTCCTCGATCGATTCCACCAGCCGCTGGTTGCGCAGGTAGCCCAGCACCAGGTGCTCGGGCGCGCCGCCCAGCGTCATCAGCGTGACCAGTTCGCGCTTGTCGAGGTAGACCGTCAGCGGCCGCTCGCCCGGCAGGAAGGCCGCGCGCACGCGCCCCTGCTCGTCGACGACTTCAACCTCTTCGATCAGGGGAACGGCTGCCTGGGTGAGTTCGGGACGCAAGGTCATGACGAGAGGGCTCGGGGCTGCTGGAGTGGGCCCCGCGCCGTCCAGGCGTGCATCGGGGCTGCGGTTACGGCGCCTTTGCTGGCGATTGTACCGCGCCCGGCGCGGCGGGGCTGGCGGTGCCCGCGGTGCTGGCTACGGCCGGCGCCGGGGCAGCCGCGGCAGGAGGAACAAACGGCCCCGGATCGGCGCAGGCAGCGGTCTGCGCCGGCGTGCGGGCGTCCTTGCCCTGGGCCTTGCGGTCGGCGTAGTAGTGCGACGCGGTCTTGTCCTGGGCGCGGCAGAGCTGGTAGGAGGCGACCTTGTCGGACCACGCGGCGCGCGCCTTGGTCTCCGCCGTCTTGGCCTGCTGGGCTTCGGTGGGCGGCGGCAGCTTGGCCAGCGCACCGGTGGCGAAGGTAGCGAAGGTGGCCAGGGCGATCAGCGTCAGGGTCCGTGTCATGTCGATTGTTCCCGGATTATTTCGCTTATATGGGTAGCAATGCGTTGGCATCAGCGCGGCATCAGGCTTCGCCCGGCCGCGTGGGCCGCGCCGCGGGCGCCTCCGGCCCGGTCGAACGCTGCGCCGGGATCTTGCCGGACTTGATGTCCTCGTACCAGAGCTCGTGGTGCTCCCTGGCCCAGGCCTCGTCCACCCAGCCGTCGCGCATGGCGCGGTAGGCGCCTTCCATGCCGATGGTGCCCATGTAGATATGGCCGCACGCCATCGCGGTCATCAGCACCGCCGAGATGCTGTGGATCACGTTGGCAATCTGCATGGTGGCGCGGTAGTAGTCCATGCCCGGGACGATCATGTCCAGCACCCAGCCGGAAGCCGACAGCACCAGCCCGAACACGAACACGCCGACCCAGAACCACAGCTTCTCGCCCGCATTGAAGCGCCCGCTCGGCACATGCCGGCCCGACGCCAGCCCGCCAAGGCTGGTGACCCAGCGCACGTCGTCGCGGCTGGGCAGGTTGTCGCGCAAGAACACGACGAAGGCCACGATCACCGACAGCGTGAAGATCGGCCCCACCACGTTATGCAGGTTCTTCAGGATGTACGTCAGCCAGCCGAACAGCATGTGCCCCATCAGCGGCAGCAGGAAATGCTTGCCGAACAGCATCACGATGCCCGACACCGCCAGCACCACGAACGAAATCGCCATGGTCCAGTGCACGATGCGCTCGAGCGGCGTGAAGCGCTCGATCATGCGGCCGGTGCGCGGCGTACGCAGCGGGATGGTGCCGCGCCACAGGAAGAAGCCGAGGATCACCGCCGGCACGATCACCAGCAGCCAGCCACCCCAGACCGTAATCACGCCGTTGCGGAGCAGCCGCCACTGCTGGCCGGTGCGCTGGATCAGCACCCCGGCTTCCTTGTCGGGCAGGCTGCTGTAGTGGCGCTGGTCGGAATTGACCTCGCGCCAGACCGGCGCGTTATTGCCGGGTTGCGTGACGGTGCGCTGCTTCTGCGACTGCGCCTCGGCGGCGATGTCGCGGCGCGGCACGTTGAAGATGTTCTCCGACGCGATGCCGGCGAGCGGCTGCGCCGGATGCGTGGCCGGGTTGTTGGCGTCGGCCTTGGCCGATGCCGCGGCCGGACCGGTCGATGGCCCCGGAGCGGGCGCGGGCGCCTGCGCCGCGGCGCTGCCGGCCACCGCACTCAGCGCCAGCGCGCCGGCGGCCAGCCAGCCACGCCAGTGCGCGGCACGCGCCTGGCATCGATTGTGAGACGGCGTCATAGGCCCTCCTTCAGCTCAGCGGGCCCATGGGCCCGCATTCCCGGGACGCGCAGTCCCGGGATTCGCAGCGGCACGTTCATTGCACCCGGGTGTATTCGTTCTGGTACTGGTTGCGCTGGCGGATCTGGTTATCCCAGCTCGTCTTGTCGCCAGCGGTCCAGCCCTTGGCCACGAAGGGGTCGTCGGGCGCGCCCTGGAAGGCCTGGGCGTCGGCCTTGCGGTGCGACGGGCCGATGGTCTGCGGCTTCTCGCCGCAGGCGGCCAGCAGCACGCCGCACAGCGACAGCAGGGCAATCACGCGGGCGCGGTTCATGACGTTTGTCCTCCCGAGGTGGCGGGCGCGGCGGGGGCTGCTGCAGGCGCAGCAGCAGGTGCCGCGGCGGGTGCGGCCGGTCCTGCCGGAGCCGGCCGGGCCGGCTGTGCCGGCGCGGCGGCCTGGGAGTTGCCGTAGGCCGTGCCCCAGCCGAACACATCGCCGCCGGTGCCGCGCTTGATCACGCGGTTGCGCAGGATGTCGGCAATGACGTCGCCGTCGCCGCCCAGCAGCGCCTTGGTCGAGCACATCTCCGCGCACAGCGGCAGCTTGCCTTCGGCCAGCCGGTTGCGGCCGTACTTCTCGAACTCGGCTTCGGTGCCGTTCTTTTCCGGGCCGCCGGCGCAGAAGGTGCACTTGTCCATCTTGCCGCGCACGCCGAAGGTGCCGGTCGACGGAAACTGCGGGGCGCCGAACGGGCAGGCGTACGAGCAATAGCCGCAGCCGATGCAGACGTCCTTGTCGTGCAGCACCACGCCGTCGTCGGTGCGGTAGAAGCAGTCGACCGGGCAGACCGCCATGCAGGGCGCGTCCGAACAATGCATGCAGGCCACCGAGATCGATTTCTCGGCGCCGACCATGCCGTCGTTGATGGTGACCACGCGGCGCCGGTTCACACCCCACGGCACCTCGTGCTCGTTCTTGCAGGCAGTGACGCAGCTGTTGCATTCGATGCAGCGCTCGGCGTCACAGATAAATTTCATGCGTGCCATGATGTTCCCCTGCCCTTATGCAAACCGCTCGATCTGGCAAATGGTGGTCTTGGTTTCCTGCATCATCGTCACCGAGTCATAGCCGTAGGTGGTCGCGGTATTGACCGCCTCGCCACGCACCACCGGCATCGCGCCTTCGGGGTAGTAGTCCCTCAGGTCCTTGCCCTGCCACCAGCCCGAGAAGTGGAACGGGATGAAGGCGGTATCGGGCCCGACGCGCTCGGTCACCAGCGCGCGCACCTTGAGCCGGGCCCCGGTCGGCGTCTTCACCCAGCAGAAGTCGCCGTTGCGGATGCCGCGGTCCGACGCCGCGCGCGGATTGATCTCGACGAAGTTCTCCTGCTGCAGCTCCGCGAGCCACGGGTTGGAGCGGGTTTCCTCGCCGCCACCCTCGTACTCGACCAGCCGCCCGGAGGTCAGGATGATCGGGAACTTCTCATAGACCTTGTTCTCGATATTGCGTTGCTGCACCGACTTGTACAGCGTCGGCAGCCGCCAGAACGCCATCTTGTCGTCGTGGGTCGGGTACTTGGCGACCATGTCCGGGCGCGTGGAGTACAGCGGCTCGCGATGCTGCGGGATCGGGTCGGGGAAGTTCCATACCACCGCGCGCGCCTTGGCGTTGCCAAACGGGTGGCAGCCATGGTTCTTCAGCACCACGCGCTGGATGCCGCCCGACAGGTCGGTCTTCCAGTTCTTGCCCTCGGCCTTGGCCTTCTCGGCATCGGTCAGGTCGTCCCACCAGCCCAGCTTCTTCAGCAGTACGTGGTCGAACTCCGGATAGCCGGTGGTGATTTCCGCGCCCTGCGAGTACGAGCCGTCCTCGGCCAGCAGGTTGACGCCGTCGCGCTCCACGCCAAAGTTGGCGCGGAAGTTGCCGCCGCCCTCCATCACGTGCTTGCTGGTGTCATACAGGTTGGGCGAGCCCGGGTGCTTCAGCTCAGGCGTGCCGTAGCACGGCCACGGCAGGCCGAAGTAGTCGCCGGTCAGGTCGTAGCCCGTGACCGGGTCCTTGCCCTGGTTGCAGCGCAGCGTCTTCACGTCGAACATCTGCATATTGCGCATATGCGACTTCAGCCGTTCGGGCGACTGGCCGGTGTAGCCGATGGTCCAGTTGCTGGCGTTGATCTCGCGCAGGATCGATTCGGGCTCCGGCTCCATCCACGTGCGGCCGGCGCGCTTGACCTCGATCATCTTGTAGTTCTTCGACAGCTCCTTGCCAAAGCCAAGCTTGTCGGCGAACGCCTGCATGATGGTGTGGTCGGGCATCGACTCGAACAGCGGCTCGATGACCTTCTCGCGCCATTGCAGCGAGCGGTTCGACGCCGTGCATGAACCCGATGTTTCGAACTGCGTGCAGGCCGGCAGCAAGTACACGGCGCGGTTCGGGTTGACCTTGTCACCCTCGGCCGGCGGCATGTTGGCCATGGCCGCGGTTGCCGACGGATACGGGTCGACCACCACCAGCAGGTCGAGCTTGTCGAGCGCCTTCTTCATTTCCAGGCCGCGCGTCTGCGAGTTCGGGGCATGGCCCCAGAAGAACACGCCGCGCACGTTGTTGTCCTGGTCGATCAGCTCGTTCTTCTCTGTGACGATATCGATCCAGCGCGACACCGTGGTGCCGGACTTCTCCATCATCGTCTGCGAGACGAACTGCTTCTTGATCCATTCGTAGTCCACGCCCCACACCGCCGCGTAGTGCTTCCACGCGCCGGTGGCCAGGCCGTAGTAGCCCGGCAGCGAGTCGGGGTTGGGGCCCACGTCGGTGGCGCCCTGCACGTTGTCGTGGCCGCGGAAGATATTGGCGCCGCCGCCCGCCACGCCGATATTGCCCAGCGCCAGCTGCACGATGCACGACGCGCGCACGATCGCGTTGCCGATGGTGTGCTGGGTCTGGCCCATGCACCACACCAGCGTGCTGGGGCGGTTCTTGGCCATGATCTCCGCGACCATGCGGACCTGTGCCTCGGGCACGCCGGTGACTTCCTCGACCTTGTCGGGGGTCCACTTGGCCAGCACCTCTTCCTTGACCTTGTCCATGCCATAGACGCGGTCATTCAGGTACTTCTGGTCTTCCCAGCCGTTCTGGAAGATGTGGTACAGCATGCCGAACAGGAACGCGATGTCGGTACCCGAGCGGATGCGCACGTAGTGCTGCGCCTTGGCCGCGGTGCGCGTGTAGCGCGGATCGACCACGATCACCTTGCAGCCGTTCTCCTTGGCGTGCAGCAGGTGCAGCATCGACACCGGGTGCGCCTCGGCCGCGTTGGAGCCGATATACAGAGCTGCCTTCGAGTTCTGCATATCGTTGTACGAGTTGGTCATCGCACCGTAGCCCCACGTGTTGGCCACGCCCGCCACGGTGGTGGAGTGGCAGATGCGCGCCTGGTGGTCGGTGTTGTTGGTGCCGAAGAACGACACCCACTTGCGCATCAGGTAGGCCTGCTCGTTGCTGTGCTTGGACGAGCCGACGAAGAACAGCGAGTCCGGGCCGGTCTGCTGGCGGATCTCCTTCATCTTCGCGGTGATCTCGTTGAGCGCCTGGTCCCAGCCGATGCGCTGGTACTTGCCATTGACCAGCTTCATCGGGTACTTGAGGCGGTATTCGCCGTGGCCGTGCTCGCGCAGCGCCGCGCCCTTGGCGCAGTGCGCACCCATGTTGAGGGGCGAGTCGAACACCGGTTCCTGGCGGACCCACACGCCGTTCTGCACCACCGCATCCACGGCGCAGCCGACCGAGCAGTGGCCGCACACGGTTCGCTTCACCACAATGCCGGTCTTGCCGTCGGCAGCGGCCTTCTTGTCGTCGGCCGCATCGGCCTTGCGGATCAATGACAGTTGCGAGGCCGCAAGGCCGGCACCGACGCCGATGCCCGAACGCTTGAGGAAGCTGCGACGGTCCATGGTCGGCATCGCGCCGGCCAGGCTTGCCGCGAGCCGTTGCGAAAGCCGGCCGTTGGTATGGCCAGTTGCTGAGGACGCACCGGCGTGTTCGGGCCGGTTGGCCAGGGCGTCAGCGAGGCGGGCGGATGCGCCCTGCGCCGCGCGTTTGCGGGTCAAGATCATGTCTCACCTCAGATACGGACGATGTTTCGTCCGGTTGCTGGCGGCGCGGGGTACCACACCGCCCTGGCGCTTACACCAGTGTGGTCCGGTAGTACTTGCGAATGTGGTCGGATACGCGGTAACCCTTGTTGTCCGACGGGGTGTCGGCGGGTTCCGGTAGCGCGGCGGTCGGGCCCGGCAAGGCCGGTCCACGCGCTGTCAGCGCTGCCGCGCCAGTGGCGGCAGCCACAACTCCAGCGCCCGCGAGAAACGTGCGGCGCGCGACCCTGGTTTGCTTCTCTCTCATGTGGGGGCTCCTCGGCTGTGCAAGCCCGATGGTTTAAGCCGTTATGCGTTGTTATGCATATTCTAGGAGCAACTAGCAGGAAAGACCATGCAATGCACGGGTTTTTCCGGACTTTCAAGCTAAATTTGCGCCAGGCGTATCGGATGCGGCGCGACACCCTAAAGAACGCGCCGCGCATGCCGATATTGATGCCCTCCGTCTTCAGTTCATTTCCAGCGCGACCGCTTCCACGCCGGCAAATGCGCTCAGCAAGCCCGCCACGCTGCGATAAAAGCGTGCCTGCGGGTGCTCCGTCACTGCATCGCACAATTTTTCCACCCATGGCTGCAGGTGCCGCGCGTAGAAACGCTGCTGCTCGCCGAGGTTGGACACCGAAAGGTCGTCACCCGCGACCAGGAAGCGCATCACCTCGCACAACGTGGCGATGTGGTCCTCGGTCTCACTGACACCGTCGTGGCGCTCGAGGCCGTAGCGCGCGAGATCCTCGCGCAGCGCCACCAGAGGGCGCTCGTTGAGGAAGCCGGTCATGTAGAAGGAGCCGTACAGAAACACGTCCTGGCGGCCCACGCCGACGAACAGCAGCCGGTACTCCTCCTCGGCCTCGGCCGCGGTGGTTTCGGATGCTGCGTCGCACAACGCGTTCCACGCCTTGCCGAGCACCGTGTCCGCGTCCGCGCCGACGGCGCGGTTGGCGGCGATGTGGTGCAGCAGCGCGGCATCGGGCGCGCTGTAGAACAGCGTGGCCAGCAGGCCATAGAGGTCGGCGCGGGCGGTGTCTTCGGCATCGTCGGCCGGCGGCGCGGCGGTGAGCTGGAGCGGCTGGAAATCTGTCATGTCGTGATGATTCGTCCCGGGGAGGTGGCAAGCTCAGCGCAGCGTGCCGCCGCTGACCGTGCCCATGTCCTTTTCCATCATGTCGACCACGCGGCAGTCCTGGCACATCTTCAGGCGCTCGGCCGCGGCGCCGGCAAAGGCCGGATGGCCGGCCAGGCGCACCAGCATCGACTCCACCATCTGCGCGGTGCCGAACGGCTTGCCGCAGCGGATGCAGTGGAAGGGCTGGGTCTCGTTCAGCGTGACCGGGCGGCGCGCCGCGTCCCCGGCCAGCAGGCGCGGCACCAGCGTGATGGCGTCTTCCGGGCAGGTCTTCTCGCACAGGCCGCACTGCACGCAGTTGCGTTCGATAAAGCTGAGCACCGGGCGTTCGGCGTTGTCGCGCAGCGCCTGCGACGGGCACGCGCCCACGCAGGCCATGCACAAGGTGCACTTGACGGTATCGACCGCGATCGCGCCAATCGGTGCCTCCGCCGGCAGCGGCACGCTGTCAGCAGGCACGGGGGCATGACGCACCAGATGGTCGAACACGAAGTCGAGCATCTCGCGCTTGGCCGGCACGGCGCCGAAGGCGGCGGGCGGCAGCGCGTTGCGGCCCGGGCGCAGGGCCGACAGGCGCGCGTCCAGCGCGGCGGTATCGCCAGCCTCGACCAGCGACAGCACCTCGTCGTCGTAGCCCAGGCCGGCCAGCATGGCGCGGCCGACTGCGATCTGCTCCAGCAGCGCGGCGCGGTACTGCGGCGCCTCATCGCCGGTCAGCATCACCGCCACGCGGCTGGCACCCCAGCACAGCGCGGCCAGCCACAGCTCGAGCCCGGCCGCGGCCGGATGGAACAGCGACAGCGGCATCACATTGGCGGGTACGCCCCGCGCCTTGCCGCCGCGGGCAGCGCGGCCCAGCGCCAGCAATGCGGGCGTGCCGTACTCCTCGCCATGCAGCACTACCACCGGGTCGCGGGCGCCGGCTTGCCGGTAGGAGGACAACATCGTGCGCAGCCGCGCGCCAGTCACCTCCGGTCCCGGGTAGCCATAGCTGATGGCCCCGCTGGGGCACACCGTCGTGCACGCGCCGCAGCCCATGCACAGGTTGGGCGTGACTTCGATGCGGCCCTTGCCGTCATGCCAGCGCGAGCCGATCGCCTGCGTCGAGCAGATGTCGATGCAGGCGGTGCAGCCGGTGGTCTGGTTGCGGCCGTGGGCGCACAGGCTTTCCTTGTAGCGGAAGAACTTGGGCTTCTCGAACTCGCCCACCAGGCCCGCCAGCGTCAGGGCCAGCGCCTGCTGGCGCGCGGGGTCGGCACCTGCGTGCAGGTAGCCCTGCGGCGGCTGGTGCATGGTGAAGGCGGGGGCATCGCACAGGTCGAACACCAGGTCAAAACGCTCCCGCACCTTGCCTGGCGCACGGTCGAAGTCGATCGCCACGGCGGCGCCGCAGGCACGCACGCAGTCGCGGTGCGAACGGCAGCGCGACAGGTCGATCTGGTAGCTGAAGTCGATCGCGTCTTCCGGGCACGCGTCGATGCAGGCATTGCAGCGGGTGCACAGGTCCAGGTCGATCGGATTGCTGCGGCCCGCGCCGGTTTCCCAGCTAGCCTCGAAGGCGCCGAGCCAGCCGGTCAGCGAAGCCAGCCGGCCGCTGTGGACCGGATAGGCGCGCGCGGCGGGCTGCGCGGCGGCAGGTTCGCGCGTGTCGCTGCCGGTCACCAGCACGGTGACGTCCAACTGCATCGCCGCCAGCCGTTCGGCCCACGGCAGCGCGCGCTGCGCCGGGCCCATCACCAGCACCGCGCCGTCGGAGCGGTAGTCGACCACCGGCACCGGATCCGGCTCGGGCAGCGCGGCCACGGCCAGCAGCGCGGCGATCTTGGCATTGGCCGTCTTCGGGTCGCGGCGGGCGCCCTGCGACCAGCCGCCGGTCTCGCGGATATTGACGAAACGTACCGGCGCGGTCACTACCGGGCGGCCGTCTTCGCCGCGCGCGGCCTGCGCGGCCACTTCGGTAAAGAGCTGGCGTTCCTGCGTGCAGGCGACGATAACGTCCTCGGTGCCGTCGAGCGCGGCGGTGAAGTCGCCGATTTCGCGCCGGCACAGCAGGCGGTGGACCTTCAGCGGGACCTGCTTCGGGTCCTGCCTGGCATCCGACAGCGCCGCCCCGTCAAGCGGCATGGTGTCGTTGCAATTGCAGATCAGCGTGGGCATGGCGCAATGCAGCTGACCGGTCCGGACGTCCTTCTTGGCGAGGGTCTGCGGGCCGGCGGATTGTGGGGAGGCCTATTGTAGGCCGGGGTGCCCTATGGGGCTACGCGCATTATCCGGGTCTTGCGGGCCCTGTTCTGCGTTTTGACTGGCCGCTTGCTGCGGTGTTTCGGCTGGTGCGGGTATGTCCGTAGCCTCGGCGCGCTCGCGCGATGCGGCCGGCGCCTCGGCGGGCGCCGCCGGCGGTACATCCGCATGGTCGGCGGTGTTGGCAGTGTCGGCGGCCTGGGCGGCCGCCTGCGCGGCGGCGCGCTCCTCGTCGGTGGGCTCGAACAGTCCCAGGGTCTCGGCCTGGCGGAGCTGGCGCAGGATCTCGGGGGGGATCGGGTCGGGCTTGCTGTAGTCGTCGATGTAGATGTCGAGGCCGTCCATCACGTTGAAGTGCGGATCGGCGAACAGCGTCTTGAGCGCGGCGCGCTTGACCGATTCGTCGACACCGCGGGCGACGAAGCGCGAGATATTGTCGCCGGGGCGCAGCGCGGCGACATCCTCCAGCGTCGGCGCGGGCACCTCGGGCACGGCTTCGCTACCCGCGGGGGCGGTGACGGCAGCTTCGGCCGGAAGCGGCGGCGGCTCAGGCGGCGGCTCGGGCGGAACGACAACGCCTTCGCGCACCGCGGCCTTGCGGCGCGACCAGCGTGACAGGAAGGACGAATCGCTCATCGGCGGGCGAAGTCAGATAGTCGGGTGGCAAGGATCAGTAGCGCGCGCGGTCCTGCGGCGACTTGAACGACTCGGGCCGGCGCCGCTGCTTGGGCTCGGGCCGGTAATGCTCGTTGACGTAGGCCTGCAGCCACTCGCGCTGTTCGGGCGCCAGCGGCACGTTCTCCACGATCTCGCCGGCATCGAGCCAGCGGCCGGCCTCGTTGTACGACAGCGAAACGGTCATCGGCACCGGGTGCGCGTCTTCACCGCTGCCACCACCGTCTTCGTCCTCGGGCATGCGCCACATCACGAACCAGCACGGCGTGGTCGAGGTCAGGTTCAGGTAATAGCCCTCGCCCTGGTCGCGGAACAGCTCCACCTCGAAGCCGGG
The DNA here is from genome assembly GCF_040578825.1 of Cupriavidus necator. GTDB lineage: Bacteria > Pseudomonadota > Gammaproteobacteria > Burkholderiales > Burkholderiaceae > Cupriavidus > Cupriavidus necator_E. Next base: position 123,416 of record NZ_JBEFLI010000002.1, read on the forward strand.
GTACAGCCAGCGCGCACCATGGGCATCGCGCTCCAGGCAGACCGGGTGCGTGCCGAACTCGCCCAGGTCCGGCAGCACCGCGTCGAGCTGCCACTTCCATGGCTGCCAGCGGTTGCCCAGCGCCACCTTGCGCATCACCACCGCCATCGTGACGGCAGGGCGCGCGCCCGGGGGCGCCATCTCGGGCATGTCAGGCAGGGGCGTGACTTCGGTTTCCATGGTCTGCCGGCGCGGCGAACCGCGCGCTCAGGTGTTCTGCACCACGATGCTCGGGAATTTGCTGGTCATGTCGCGCGCCTTGTCTGCGACCTTGATCGCCACCTTGCGCGCGATGCCGCGATACAGCTCGGCCACCGGGCTGTCGGGCTCGGCCACGACCGTGGGGCGGCCCGAGTCGGCCTGCTCGCGGATCTGCAGGTTCAGCGGCAGGCTGCCGAGCAGGTCCACGCCGTAGTCGGCGCACATCTTCTCGCCGCCGCCGTGGCCGAAGATATGTTCGACATGGCCACAGTTCGGGCAGCAGTAGACCGCCATGTTCTCGACGATGCCGAGGATGGGGATGCCCACCTTCTCGAACATCTTCAGGCCCTTCTTCGCGTCGAGCAGCGCGATGTCCTGCGGCGTGGTCACGATTACGGCGCCGGTAACCGGCACCTTCTGCGACAGCGTGAGCTGGATGTCGCCGGTGCCCGGCGGCATGTCCACGATCAGGTAGTCCAGGTCGTGCCAGTTGGTCTGGCGCAGCAGCTGCTCCAGCGCCGAAGTCACCATCGGGCCGCGCCATACCATCGGGTTGTCCTGCTCGATCAGGAAGCCGATCGAGTTGGCCTGCACGCCGTGGCCCTCCAGCGGCTCCATGGTCTGGCCGTCGGTGGATTCGGGGCGGCCGTCGATGCCCAGCATCATCGGCAGGCTGGGGCCATAGATATCGGCATCGAGCATGCCCACGCGCGCCCCTTCGGCGGCCAGCGCCAGCGCCAGGTTGACGGCCGTGGTGGACTTGCCCACCCCGCCCTTGCCCGACGCCACCGCGATCACGTTCTTCACGCCGGGCAGCAGCTTGACGCCGCGCTGCACCGCATGCGCGACGATCTTCATGGTCACAGTCACGCTGACATTGGTCACGCCCGGCAGCTGCCGCACTGCGGCCACCACCAGCTTGCGGATCGGGTCGAACTGGCTCTTTGCGGGATAGCCGAGCTCGACTTCCAGCGAAACATCGCCGCCGTCGACCCGGATATTCCTGGCCGAGCGCGTGGACACGAGGTCCTTGCCCGTGTTGGGGTCGATGACGGTGCGCAGGACTTCGGTGACCTGCTCAGTGCTGACGCTCAAGACAAACTCCGCTTTGATTGTTTTGGGGGACGGGCCGCGCAAATGGATGGGCGCGCAATGTATCAAAGTATGCAGCACCAACCATGAGGGCCGGTAATCGGCGTGCAATACCCTCCGGGGGGTGGGGGATTACAGACAATTACAAATCTCACAACCTTGCACTTGTGCGCGCGCCGTCATATCCATATTGTAGTGCGGTTGGGCGGGCCGGCATGGCACATTGCGCCGCACCGCGCCCGACGCGTACAAAGGGTTACCTCAGCAATTGCCCTGGGGGTACCATCGCGATGCGGGTACCCTGAACTTTTACGGGAACATCAGAAGGAGAAAGCATGAAGATCAAGCTCGTGACCGTCTCGCTCGCCGCCGCCACGCTGCTCGCAGCGGGCTGCGCCACCGAACAGCAGACCCATACGGCGGTCGGTACCGGCGTTGGTGCCGCAGTTGGCGCCGGGCTTGGCAACCTGATCGGCGGCAACACCAAGGGCACTGTGGTCGGCGCGGCCGTGGGCGGTGCCCTGGGTGGCGCCGCCGGCTACAACTGGAACGCCATCCGCGGCAAGCTGAACAAGGACACCGCGGGCACTGGCACGCAGATCACCGAGCAGCCGGACGGCTCGCTCAAGGTCAACATCCCCAGCCAGGTGACCTTCGACACCGACAGCGCCTCGATCAAGCCGTCGTTCCGCTCGGTTCTCGACCAGGTCGCGCAGACGCTGGGCCAGCACCAGGAAGTGAGCGCCAGCGTGGTGGGCCATACCGACAGCACCGGCAATCCCAACTACAACATGCAGCTCTCGCAGCGCCGCGCCCAGAGCGTGGCCAGCTACCTGGGTGACCGTGGCGTCGCACGCAACCGCCTGTCGGCCGAGGGCCGGGGCCAATCCCAGCCCGTGGCGGACAACGGGACCGAGGCCGGACGGGCACAAAATCGCCGCGTCGAAATTTATTTGAAACCAATTCAGGGGTGACCCTGTCATAGAAACAGGTGCCGCTTGCCACCGTTGCTGGCTCGCGATGGGTGGCTGACCTCCCGGGCGGTACCTGATTTCTCCTCCTTTTCCGTTGTGGAAAGCTGCGCCGGTTCAGACCGGCGCTTTTTTTGGGCGAACGGTTTTCAGGGCCACGATGTTTTGCGCTCTCGTTCAGACTATTCCGCCATGCGGAACCGGCGCGTGAGTGGCGGCTGCTTGCTAAAATAGCCGCTTCCCGGCACGCGCCCGCCCTTCCGGCCGGCGCCGTCCAAGATATTTCCCCGCTCCTGACCGGCCCCTGTCTATGACCGCACGTCGCATCCTCGTCACATCCGCCCTGCCTTATGCCAACGGCCAGATTCATATCGGCCACCTGGTGGAATACATCCAGACCGATATCTGGGTGCGTTTCCAGCGCATGATGGGCAACGAGGTGTACTACGTCGGCGCCGACGACACCCACGGCACGCCGGTGATGCTGCGCGCCGAGAAGGAGGGCATCACGCCCAAGGCACTGATCGACCGCGTCTGGACCGAGCACAAGCGCGACTTCGACAGCTTCCTGGTGTCCTTCGACAACTACTACAGCACCGACGCCGAAGAGAACCGCGAGCTGTGCGAGAAGATCTACCTGGCCCTGAAGGCCGAGGACCTGATCGCCGAGCGCGAGGTCGAGCAGTTCTACGACCCGGTCAAGAGCATGTTCCTGCCGGACCGCTTCATCAAGGGCGAGTGCCCGAAGTGCGGCGCCAAGGACCAGTACGGCGATTCCTGCGAGGTGTGCGGCACCACCTATGTGCCGACCGACCTGAAGAACCCGTACTCGGTGGTGTCCGGCGCGACGCCGGTGCGCAAGTCGTCGGCCCACTACTTCTTCAAGCTGTCCGACCCGCGCTGCGAGAGCTTCCTGCGCGAATGGGTGGCCGACCTGGCCCAGCCCGAGGCTGCCAACAAGATGCAGGAATGGCTGGGCAGCGAGGGCGAGGCCTCGACGCTGTCCGACTGGGACATCTCGCGCGACGCGCCCTACTTTGGCTTCGAGATCCCGGGCGCGCCGGGCAAGTATTTCTACGTGTGGCTGGACGCGCCGATCGGCTACTACGCCAGCTTCAAGAACCTGGCGCAGAAGAAAGGCATCGACTTCGACGCCTGGGTCGGCCCGCACTCGACCGCCGAGCAGTATCACTTCATCGGCAAGGACATCCTGTACTTCCACACGCTGTTCTGGCCGGCGATGCTGCGCTTCTCGGGCTACCGCACGCCGACCAATGTGTTCGCGCACGGCTTCCTGACCGTGGACGGCGCCAAGATGAGCAAGTCGCGCGGCACCTTCATCACCGCGCAGAGCTATATCGACACCGGCATGAACCCGGAATGGCTGCGCTATTACTTCGCCGCCAAGCTCAATGCGAGCATGGAAGACCTGGACCTGAACCTGGACGACTTTATCGCCCGGGTGAACAGCGACCTGATCGGCAAGTACGTCAATATCGCCAGCCGTGCCGCAGGCTTCCTGGTCAAGCGCTTCGAAGGCAAGGTCGACGAAGCCGCGCTGGGCCATCCGCTGCTGGAGCAGCTGCGCCAGGCCGCGCCGCAGGTGGCGCAGCTCTACGAAGCACGCGAGTACAGCAAGGCGCTGCGCCTGGTGATGGAGCTGACCGACGCGGTCAACGCCTTTGTCGATACCGAAAAACCGTGGGACCTGGCCAAGGACGAAGGCAAGCGCGCGGCGCTGCATGCGGCCTGCTCGGTGTCGCTGGAGGCCTTCCGCCTGCTGACCATCTACCTGAAGCCGGTGGTGCCGAACGTGGCCGCTGGCGTGGAGCGCTTCCTGAACATCGAGCCGCTGGACTGGCGCGCGATCGACCGGCAGCTCTCGGCCGCGAGCCCGGTGCAGCCGTACCAGCACCTGATGACGCGCGTCGATGCCAACCAAGTCGATGCGCTGCTGGCAGCCAACCGCGATTCACTGCAGGCGACGGCGGCGCCTGTTGCCGCGGCAGCGTCGATCGAGCCGGTGGCCGAGACCATCACCATCGACGATTTCGCCAAGGTGGACCTGCGCGTGGCAAAGATCGTCGAATGCCAGAAGGTGGAAGGCTCGAACAAGCTGCTGCAGCTGACGCTGGACCTGGGCGAAGGCCAGACCCGCAATGTGTTCTCGGGGATCCAGTCGGCTTATACGCCGGAGCAGCTGGTGGGCAAGCTGACCGTGGTGGTGGCTAACCTGGCACCGCGGAAGATGAAGTTTGGTATGTCGGAAGGGATGGTGCTGGCGGCGTCGGCGGCGGATGAAAAGGCGGCGCCGGGGTTGTACATCCTCGAGCCGCATAGCGGCGCAGTCCCGGGCATGAGAATTCGCTGAGGGTTTTGGTGCGCCCAAGCCGCCCGGACTAGCCTAAGCAAGGTGTTCTCCCTCTCCCCTCAGGGGCCTCAGGGGGAGAGGGACCGGGGTGAGGGGTGGTTTAGCTAGGAACCACATCAAGCGGGGCCAACGGTTTTAACTCACGGGCGTCAGCCTTTGACACTCCGGCCCTCTCCCCCACCCCTCTCCCGCAGGCGGGAGAGGGGAGCTTGCTGCGAGCGTTATCGCCAGCTGCAAGCCAGCGAAGCCAACATCTTCACCCACCCTGCATCTTCGACGGATCATCACTCCTCGATGTCGTCGTCACCGTGCCACCGCTGTTGAAGTGCACGTTGAAGAAAGCCTTGTCGGTCGAGCTCTCCATCCACCGATACCCCCACACCTCTTCCTTCTTCAACGCAAACGCCTCCACCTTGGTCGGCTTGCCCAGCAGCCGCCGGATATCGTCCTTGCTCATGCCGGCGCGCACGCGCGCGAAGTTGTCGGGCGTCAGCACTTGCTCGATCTTCGCCACCTTGCCGTCAGGACCGATGGTGACCATCCAGGTGGTGGTGCCCTCGGGCCCGCGCGGATATTCAAGCCGGCGCCCGCCGTCGGCCTCTTCCCAGACGATTTCGGGCTTGCCGGCCTGGCGCCGCAGTTCTTCTTCCGTCGACTGGCCCGGCACGATGCCCTTGAACAGCTCGCGGTCGGGCTTGATCGCGTTCCAGGTGTTGCGGGCGGTTTCGCCCGCCTTCTTCATCGCTTCATCGACCTTCTGCTGGTCGCAGCCGAACAGCGCGAGCACGGAGGCAATCAGTCCCATGGCGGCAAGGCGTCGCGGCGACGCGTAAGTGGAGGGGCGCCCGTCAGCGGCGCACAGGCTCGGCGATGACGGCCGAGGCCGCCTGCGCGGCGCTTTGGGGATCGAGCGGCTGGCTGTCATCCTGCTGGCTCCTTCTGGTGCCGCGGTTCGGGGCCCCCGAGAACAGGGTGGCCCAGCTATCGAAGCGGCGGTTGAACAAGACCGACAAACCGTTGATGGACCCGCCCTTGGCAATCAGCGACCAGCGCCGCGAGAACTGCCAGGTCAGCTTCACCACGTTCGAGGCCGAGGTCAGGCTCTGCTCATAGCCCACCGACATGCGCTCGGTGATGGCCTTGCCCATGCTGACCACCTGCTGGTCGTTGAGACCCGCGGTGCTGGGACCGATCGAGAATTCGTCGATGCCGAAATGCGACACGATGCCCTTGCCCGCCCTGCCGCCGATCAGCCCCAGCGCCGCGCCGCCCAGTGCGGAACCGCTGAGCTGGCGCTGCTGGCCCGCGCCGGTGCTCTCCGCGCCGTAGCCGAACATCAGCCACGAGAGCTTGTCCTCGTCCGGCACGTTGGGCTCGGACACCAGCCGCACGCGCGGCAGCCGCACCGTGCCGGTCACCTCCACGCCCGCCTCCACTTCCTGGTTGCGGCGCATGGCGCGGATGTTCATGTTCGGGTTGTCGATCGGGCCGTTGAAGTTGATGATGCCGCGTTCGATATTGAGCCTGCGCCCGAATGCCTCGTAGGTGCCGTCGGTCACGCGTACCGTGCCGGTGGCCTTCATCGGCGTCAGCGGTTCGCTCTTGACGCCCATCTGGCCGGCCAGAAGCAGGTCGGCGCCCGCGCCGCGGAAGCGGAAGTTGTTGCCCAGGTCCACGGTCAGGTCGATCAACGGGCTGAAGCGGCTGGCGGGCTTGGATTCCGGCGACGGCGTGGCGGCGGTCTTCACCGCGCGCTGGTCCTTGCGGCGGACCACCACCACATCGTCGCCCAGCACCGGCGCGCCTGCCTTGGGCAGGTCAAAGAGCCCCCGATCCACACGGAACTCGCCCCGGATCACGATCTGCTTGTTCTCGTTGGCGATGGTGGCGTCGCCCGACAGCACCAGCGTGCGTTCGGGGCTGGCGAAGAGCTGCAGCTTCTCGGCGATGATCTTGCCGGTCAGGTTGGGATCGGCCTCGCCCAGCTTGACATTGCCGGTGGCGACGAGCTTGCCGTCGCCGCCGTGGAATTCCACGTGCTTCAGCTCGACCGTGTTCTGGTCCAGCACCACGCGCACGGTGCCATCCGTCAGGCGCAGGCCCTGGTCGTACAGCGTGACGGCGAGGTTGTCGCCGTTGACCGTGCCGGTCAGCAACGGCGCGCCCACCGTGCCGGCCAGCCGCAGCGCCGCGGCCATGCGGCCGTCGAAGGCGTACTGCGGCCCGGTCAGCGCTTCCAGCGACTTCAGCCGCGGCACGTCGATGGTGACCGTGCCGCCCAGCGTCGACGCCGGGCCCACCGTCTGCAGCCCCTGCTCCTGCACCAGCCCGGCCGAGGCATCGACCACCACCTTGCCGATGCGGCCCGACACCATGCCGCCACGCACCGCGATGCGGTTGCCGCCGGCGTCGGCGCGCAGGCTGGTTTCGCCCAGGCCCAGCGTGGTGAAGCCGCGGCCCGCGTTGACCGACAGGTCGCCGCTGCGCCGGCGCACCTCGGCAAACCCGCTCGCGGTCTCGGCCAGCGCCAGGTTCCAGCGGCCGTCGATCACCAGGTCGGAGCGCACCGGCGGTTTCTCCCCGGTGACGGTTTCCATCAGCTCCAGCACATGGCCGACCTGCAGGCCGTCCAGGCGCCCCGCGCTGCGGATGCGGCCGTGGTCCCAGTCCAGGTTGTCGATGGTCAGCGTGGCGCGGTCCAGCAGCAGCCGCGTGGCGCCCAGGCGCACGTGCTGGTCGGCCACCAGCAGCTGCGTCGGCGCCACCAGCCGCAGGTTGACGGTGCTGCGTTCCTCCAGCGTGCGGATGGTGCCGTTCCAGCCGTCCTTGCCCTTCCACGCGCCCTGCCCCGAAAGCGCCAGCTGCAGCGGGCGCCGGTTCAGGCTGCCGGCAGCCTTGAGGTCGAACACATGGTTGGCCTGGGTGCCGTTGAGCGTGGCATCGAGCGTGCTCAGGCTGGCCTGCGGCCCGCGGTAATTGCGCGCGGCGAGCTGCACCGATAGCGGACCGTCAAGGCCGCCGCGCACCTCGGCACGCCCGCTGGCCGTCGCCACGTTGTGCGGGCCCACCTCCAGCGCCTGCGCGTTGTAGTCGGCCACCACTTCGGGCTTCTTCAGCGTGCCGGTGATGGTGGCGTCGAGCTTGAGCTTGCCACCCACGCCGAACTTGAGCCGTTCGAGCTGCGGCGCATCGACCGCCAGCTTGAGCGCATCGCCGCGCGCGCCGAAGCTGCCGCGCAGGTTGGCCTGGTTGCCGGCCATGCTCAGCGACGCCTCGCTCGGCAGCAGCCGCTCGCCCGCCAGCCGCACCTTGCCGCCGCCGGTCATCGGCAGGCCCGCGTACTCGCTTTCATGCACGGCGAAGTCCAGCGCCACGCCCAGCTCGGGCGCGATCTCGCCGGTCGCGGTGAAGTCTGCGTTGATGCGGCCCGCCGCCACCTTGGCCAGCCGCGACGGATCGAACGCCGCCAGCTTGCCCTTGAAGCTGAACGGCTGCTTGTCCTTGAGGCCGAGCTTGCCTTCGGCGGTCAGCACGCCGGGGCCGACCGCGGCGCGCAGCGTGGACAGCGTGACCGCCTCGGCGTCGATATTGGCATCGGCAAACAGCTTGAGCGCCGCGCCGGACAGGTCCAGCGCCAGGCTCTGCCGGCCCGGCTCCATGCGCACCACCACCGGCCCCGACAGGCTGGCGCGGGTCAGCGAGCCGTGCAGCGCGGCCGGATCGAGCCGGTGCACGTCGAGGTCGAAGCCGCCACGGCCGCCGCGCAGCGTGCCGCCGCCAGTGATCTCGGCCTTGCCGAGCAGCGCCACGCGCAGCTCGCTGATAGCCTGCGACATTTCGCTCAGTTCGACATGGGCGCGCACCGACTGCACCGGCAGCCGCTCCTTGTCGAGCAGGCCGGGTTCCAGGTTGCGGATCTCGATATCGCCGGCGACGGCAAGCGGCGCGGGTGTCGGGGCAGCGGCAGGCGCCGAGGCCGCGGGCAATGAAGCCGCGGGCACCGGGGCCGCCGAAGGTGCCGAGGCGGCGGGAACGCTGGCCGCGCCCGCCGGCGCCGTCGCCGCCCCGGCGCCATTCACCGGCCGCAGCTCCGCATGCACCGTCAGGTTGGCTTGCGGCGCCGACGGACTGAACAGCCGCGGGTTGATGCGCTCGCCGTCGACCAGCAGGTGCGTGAAAGACACCTTGCCGAACGGCGTCAGGTCCACGCCGGCGCGCGCGTGGATGCGCTCGCCGTTGGCCTGCAGTTCGGCACGCAAGGCTTCGAGGGTGCCGTTGGCGGTGACGTTGACGGCAAAGTCCTCCTTCTGCCAGCTCGCCTCGAGCAGGGCTTCGGCACTGAGCGCGAACGGCGCGCGCGCGCCGAGCTGGGCGTTGGCCGCGAGCTTGCCATACGGCGTCTCCAGCTTGTCCAGGCTGACGCGGTGGCCCTGGCCATCGCTATGCAGCGCGCCGGACAGGTTGCCGAAGACCATCGGCTCGGCGGTGGGCGCCGTGCCCTGCAGCAGCGACAGCCGGTCGAGTGTCAGCGTATCGACGTCGATGGCCAGGGGCAGTTCGAGCGACGTTGGCTTCTGCATCGGCTCGGTACTCGGCTCGGACGGACCCAGCCGGACCTCGGCCTTGCCAATGCGCAGCCACTCCACATGCAGCCGCCGCGGCTGCCAGCTCAGCGCCCAGCGGCCGTCTACCCGGTCCACCGCCACGCGCGTCTGGCCGCTGACGAACACCACGTCGCGCAGCCGCAGCCCGTGCGCCACGGTACCGCCGTCGATCTGGCCGCTGAGCATGCCGGCCGACAGCCGCGTGGCCAGTGTCCACAGGTGGCGGGTGCCGGTCTCGGTGCGCAGCGCGGCCACGCCCGTGGCGACCAGCGCGAGCAGCAGCACCAGCAGCACGCCGGCCAGCCACGCCAGCCCGCGCCACAGCCGCCGGCGCTTGCGCGGCGCGGGCTGCGCAGGCGGTGGCGCGCGGTCGCCGCCGCCCGGAACGGAAGGCAAATCGTGCATGCTCATGCGGGCATCCCATGCTGGCGCACGCCCCTCATCAGAACGCCACCCCCAGCGAGATATGCGGCCGGACCTGCCGGTCCTGGACGCCGTAGCCGACGTCGAGCTGCAGCGGGCCCACCGGCGTGCGCCAGCGCACGCCGACGCCCACGCCGTTGTAGATCGTCACGCCGCGCAGGTTGTCGGCGGCGGTACCCGCATCCCAGAACACCGCCACGCCCCAGTCGGGCTTGAACCAGTACTGATATTCCAGGCTGCCCGTCCCAAGGTACTTGGCGGGCAGGATACTGGCGCCGCTGGGGGTGCCGATCGACTGGTAGCCGTAGCCGCGGATCGAATCGGTGCCGCCGGCACGGAAGCGCAGCGTCGCCGGGATCTGGCTCGAGCTGTCGCCGGTCAGGTCGGCGCCCAGCTCCAGCCGTGCCACCACCAGGTCGCGCTTGCCCACCGGTATGTACTGGCGGATCCGGCCATAGAGCCGCACGAAGGTGGCATCGCTCAGGAAGCCCTTGGCGGCCACCCCGATCTGGGTGTTGATCACATTGCCGCGGCGCGGGAACACCGGGTTGTCGACGTCGCGCCGGGTCCAGGCAAAGGCCGGCACCAGCGCCTTGCTGATCTGGCCGGGCTGGCCCGCCGGCAGCAGCTTGTCGTAGTAGAAATCCAGCGACGTGGTGACATCGTACTTCTCGCGCGAGCGCGAGCGCTTGAGGCCCGCGCGCAGGCTGGTGGTGTCGGTGTTCTCGATGTCGATGGTGCGCTCATAGCTGCCGTAGACGCTGTTGCGGTAGCTGCGCGTATCGGGCGGCATTGCGGTCTCGGCGAACAGGTAGGAACGCTTCTGCTCCAGCCGCGCCTGCGAATCGAAGGTCCAGGCGCGGTTGAACAGGTTGTAATAAGCATAGCGCCCTTCCACCTGCGCACCGGTGTCGGTGGTGAAGCCCACGCCACTGGTCAGCCGATGCGCCGGATACTCGCGCACCCGCACCGCGACCGGCGCCGTGACCACGCCGTCGGGGGCCTTGTCGGCATCCGGCGGCGGCTCCAGGTCGACCTGCACGTTGGAGAAATACGGCTGGTTTTGGATCGCGCGCTGCAGTTCCAGCAGCCGCTCGACGCGGTACGGCTCGCCCACGCTGAGCGGGTTGACGTTATGGACGATCTGCTCCGGATAGCGGCGCGTGCCGGTGACCTTGAGCGGCCCCAGCAGGTAGGACGGTCCGCTGACATAGTGCGCCGACAGGTCGGCGCGCAGGTCGTCCGGCTCCACCCGCGCCTGTGACGCGGCCAGCCGCGCGCCGTAGTAGTTGTGGCTTTGCAGCGTGAACAGCGCGTCTTCCTTGGCCTTGTCCCAGTCTTCCTGGCGGAACGGCTCGCCCACCGGCAGGCCCCACTTGGCCTGCACCTCGGCCACCTGTTCCGGCGAGCGCGTCGCCGCCGGGCCGGTCACCTGCACGTCGACATTGCGGATCAGCGTGCGTGCGCCAGGATCGACGATGACGCGGACCACGCGCTTGTCGCCCTCGACATCGACGCGGGTAGTGGTGGTCGGGTCGAAATAGCCTTCGGTGGAAGTGAACTGGCGCACCTGTTCGCCAACGGTTTCGACCATGTAGTCGAACTGGTCCGGGGTCAGGTCGGTGCGGTCCTTGTAGCGCGCCAGGTCCAGGTGTTCCTCCAGGATCTCGCGGATCGGCTTGGGGGCCTCGACCTCGACCTTGTAGGCCGCCTGCGCGGGGCACACCCACAGCATCGCCAGCGCGAACATGGCGGCAATGGCGCGCAGGGCCGCCGCCGCGCGTGTGAACGCGGGGCCTTCGTGTGCCGCTTTCGGCATAGCGGCGCCGGCCCGCAGGCCTGCCATCCTTGCCAGATCGGTCCTCATCCGTTGATGTCGCCTGGCGCCCCGGGAGCGCGGTTAGCGGTGATAGCGGTGTCTTGCGGCATCGCCGTTTGTCCACACATGCGAAGTCGGTATTTGACCACACCCGGCCTTGATGCCGGAACTTTCCCACCCAGCGCACGGCGAACCGGTGCGCCGGCACGCTGCTCTAAATCCATACCGGAGCGGGCCGATACTGTAAAATCCTGCCCCACCGCATCCAATCGGCGCCCGCACGGCGCATTACGGTTTCACCATGGCAATCTACGAATCCGATATCACCCAGTTCCTGAAGCAGCTCAAGCAAGAGCGCCCGACGCTGGAAGCCGAGCAGCGCGACGGCCGCGCCCTGCTGTGGGACAAGTCGCCGATCGACCTGGAAGAGCGCGCCCGCGCCGAGGCTTCGCGCGTCGCGCAGAAGCCTTACGTTTACTCGTCGGATCACTGATCCCCGCAGATCCCCTCCGCCCCGCGATCGTCCGCACGCCAGCCATGAGCGCAGCCGAGCAGGACAAGCTGTCGCCAGCCGGCCTGCCCGCCGCTGCCCCCGCCGGCACGGACCGCCCCGCCGGTCCCGCCGACATGGTCGACGGGATGGCGTTCGCGCGCCTGTACGGCGAGCCGCTGTTCAAGCTGCCGCAAGACCTGTACATCCCGCCGGACGCGCTGGAGGTGTTCCTCGAGGCGTTCGAAGGCCCGCTGGACCTGCTCCTGTACCTGATCCGCAAGCAGAACTTCAACGTGCTGGACATCCCGATGTCGCAGGTCACGCGCCAGTACCTGTCGTATATCGAGCAGATCCGCAAGTCCAACCTCGAGCTGGCGGCCGAGTACCTGCTGATGGCGGCCATGCTGATCGAGATCAAGTCGCGCATGCTGTTGCCGGTCAAGAAGGCCGACAGCGACGACGAAGCCGAGGATCCGCGCGCCGAGCTGGTGCGCCGCCTGCTGGAATACGAGCAGATGAAACTGGCCGCGCAGAAGCTGGACACGGTGCCGCAACTTGGCCGCGACTTCCTGCGCTCGCAGGTCTATATCGAGCAGAGCCTGGCGCCGCGCTTCCCGGAAGTGGAAACGATCGACCTGCAGGCCGCGTGGGCCGATGTGCTCAAGCGCGCCAAGCTCAACCAGCACCACAAGATTTCGCGCGAGGAACTGTCGGTGCGCGAGCATATGAGCCAGATCCTGCGCCGGCTGCAGCATGCCCGCTTCATGGAATTCAGCGAGCTGTTCGAGGATGCGATCCGCTCCGGCAAGGGCGTGCCGGTGGTGGTGGTGAACTTTATCGCCATGCTGGAGCTGTCACGCGAATCGCTGGTGGAGATCACCCAGGCCGAGCCGTTCGCGCCAATTTATGTGCGATTGGCGTACAGCCCCACCTGACCCACCCGCAGCCGGGGTCCGGCCTCCCCCCAGTTGATCTACAATCCGCCGACAGCCGGCAGTACAGCCCCGCAGGCGCAAGCCCCAGGTGCATCGCCCGACAGAAGGACGAGACCGGTTGGTCCATGCGCCGCCCACGCCCTTTGACCGGGCCGGCGCCCGGGTCACCCCCCTCACGACCAGCACACCAAGCCAGATGAAAGTCATTTCCTCCATCCAAGAGCTGCGGGACCAGCTGCGCGGCCAGAACCGCGCTGCCTTCGTTCCCACCATGGGCAACCTTCACGAAGGCCATCTGTCGCTGATGCGCCTGGCGCGCCAGCACGGTGATCCGGTGGTGGCGTCGATCTTCGTGAACCGCCTGCAGTTCGGTCCTAACGAGGATTTCGACAAATACCCGCGCACGCTGCAGGACGATATCGAAAAGCTGCAGAAGGAAGGCGTCTACGTGCTGTTTGCGCCCTCCGAGCGCGATATGTACCCCGAACCGCAGGAATACCGCGTCGAGCCTCCGCACGACCTGGGCGACATCCTCGAAGGCGAGTTCCGCCCCGGCTTCTTCAAGGGCGTGTGCACCGTGGTGATGAAGCTGTTCTCGTGCGCGCAGCCGCGCGTGGCGGTGTTCGGCAAGAAGGATTACCAGCAGCTGATGATCGTGCGCCGCATGGTGCAGCAGTTCGCGCTGCCGATCGACATCATCCCGGCCGAAACCGTGCGCGCCGAGGACGGCCTGGCGCTGTCGTCGCGCAACCGCTACCTGACGCCGGACGAACGCGCCGAGGCCCCGGTGCTGTACCGCACGCTGCATGACGTGCGCGACACCGTGCTGGGCAGCGACCGCGCCGCCGCCGACCTGCTTGCGGTGGAAGCCAATGCCAAGGAATCGCTGGCAAAGCGCGGCTGGAAGCCGGACTACGTGTCGATCCGCAAGCGGGTCGACCTGCAGGCGCCGACACGCGAGGAATTCCTTGCGGGCGAGCCGCTGGTGGTGCTGACGGCGGCCAAGCTGGGGGCGACGCGGTTGATTGATAACCTCGAGATCTGATCTGAAGCCCGCGTTGCCCGCCGGGTTGCTCCCCTCTCCCGCCTGCGGGAGAGGGGCCGGGGGACAGGGCAGGCGCATGGCAAGCATCGAGCCGTGTCGCTTCGTGGCTACGCCCGCCCTCTCCCCCGCCCCTCTCCCATAAATGGGAGCGGGGAGAAAACTTTCACGCCCCCCGCATCCCCGTCCGCTGCGCCGCCTTCACCACATGCCGCTGGTGCCCGCGCCGGCGCTTCCACCAGATCAGCAAGCCGGTCACCGCAAACGTCAGCGGCGCCAGCCCGAACAGCGTGATAAACAGGCGCCCCGGCAGGCCGAAGGCCTCGCCGGTATGCAGCGGGAACAGCCAGTTCAGCAGCGTATCGCCGGCGGGCGCTTCATGCGGATCCTTTACGCCCAGCAGCTGCCCGGTCCAGGCGTCGAGCCACAGCCGGGTGGCGCCGCTGTCCTTGCGCACCTCGCCCGGCTGGCGCAGCCGCACCTCGAAGGCATCGCCCGGCTTGCGCGGGAAGCTGATGCGGGTCACCACCGCGTCCGGATACTGCGCCTGCGCCGCGGCCATGATCTGGCCGGCGCTGAGTGGCCTGGCTTCGGCCGGCGCCGGCGCGGACACGTGCTTGACCGGCGGCGTCACCGTCATCACTGCCGCCACCATCGGCGTGACCCATTTGGGCAGGTTCAGGTACCAGCCGGAGAAGGCGATGATGGCCAGCACCGGCGCGGCCAGGATGCCGCCGGCGCGGTGCAGCGAATAGTTGAAGCGCGGCCAGGACCCGCCATGCGTGATGCGAAACGCCTGCAGCACCGAGCGCAGCTTCATCTTGGGCCACCACACCACCACCCCCACCAGCGTGGTCAGCAGCAACAGCATGCCGGCCACGCCGGTAATAGTCTTGCCGGTGTCGCCGGACAGCAGGTAGCGATGCAGGTGGAACAGCGTCGGCAGCAACAGCCGGCGCGACACGCCCGCCTCGCCCCATACGCGCTCGCCCTTCACGGCCAGCGTCACCGGGTCGACCATCACCTGGCGCGAGCGGCCTGGCACCACGCCATCGGGTCCCTTGACCGGGTACCAGGCGATAAATACCCCATCGGCATGGTGGGGCAGCATCAGCATGTTGGGCTTGCCGTACGGGGGCGCGGCGAGCCGTTCGGTCACGGCCTGGACGGTGGCCGGCGACACCGCCTCCGTCATCGGCGCGGAGGCCACCAGCAGATCGGGATTGAGCCAGGCGTCCAGTTCCTCGCGCCAGGCGATGGCCATACCGGTCAGCCCCAGCAGGACGAACAGCAGGCCAAGGCTCAGGCCGATATACAGGTGCAGCTTGACGAGGACGACGCGCAGGCGGCCGGTGACCATGACGGGGGTTGGAGTACGTTGAGCGGGCGCTGCAAGGCACGCGATATGACGCAGCCGCCATACCCGCGCAGAATGCAAATGCGAAGGATTCGCGATTCTAGCAGGGGCCCTGCCCGCGGGCCGTCAGAAGTGCCGCAGAGTTGTTCCCGAGAGACGGGTTTCAGCGCCGCAGTGGCGCCAGCATCGCACCGAGATCGAGGTGCCCGGCCATGGTGTCGGCGAGTCGCTCGATCGACGCCTCGCGCAGCGCGTCGAGGTCCACCGCCTGCGCGCCGTCCAGCCCCGCCCAGCGCAGCAGCGCCTGGCAGCCGGCGGGATCGTCGAACAGGCCATGGAGGTAGGTGGCCAGCACCTGTCCGTCGTCGGAGCGGGCGCCATCGGGCCGCAGGGCGCCATCGCCGCGGTCGAGCCACAGCGCGGGCTGGTCGAGCCCCGCGCCCGTGGTGACGCCGAGGTGGATCTCGTAGCCTCGCACCGGCGCGTTGGAGCCTTCCAGCGCCAGCCGACCGCCCACCTGGCGCAGCTGCTTGTCCGCGGCCAGCGTGGTTTCGTAATTCAGCAGGCCAAGTCCCGGGCTGCTGCCGGACGGCCCTTCGCGGCCGTCCGGATCGTGCACCTGCCGGCCGAGCATCTGCATGCCGCCGCAGATGCCGATCAGCTTGCCGCCGTAGCGCAGGTGGCGCTGCAGCGCCGCGTCCCAGCCGTTGCCGCGCAGGAAGGCCAGGTCGGCGCGCACGTTCTTGCTGCCAGGCAGCACCACCAGGTCCGCGTGCGGGATCGGCCTGCCGGGACCCACGAACTGCAGGTCGACCTGCGGATGCGCGCGCAGCGCATCGAAGTCGGTATGGTTGGCGATGCGCGGCATGACCGGCACGATCACGCGCAGCCGCTGCGCGGGCGTGCCGGCCTTGTCTGACTGCGTACCGATAATCGCGTCCTCGGCATCCAGGTGCAGGCCGTGCAGGTAGGGCAGCACGCCGAACACAGGCTTGCCGGTGCGTGCCGTCAGCCAGTCGAGCCCCGGCTCGAGCAGCCCGATATCGCCGCGGAAGCGGTTGATGATAAAGCCCGTCACGCGCGCGCGTTCGCTGTCGGAAAGGCAGTCGAGCGTGCCGACCAGGTGCGCGAACACGCCGCCGCGGTCGATATCCGCGACCAGCACCACCGGGCAGTCGATGCGCTCGGCAAAGCCCATATTGGCGATATCGCGCTCGCGCAGGTTGATCTCCGCCGGGCTGCCGGCGCCTTCCACCAGCACCACGTCATAGGCCTGCCCCAGCCGCGCATGCGAGGCCAGCACCGCCTTCATCGCCGCGGGCTTGTACGCGTGGTAGGCGCGCGCATCCAGCTCCAGCCGCGCGCGGCCGTGGATGATCACCTGCGCGCCGGTGTCGCTGCTGGGCTTGAGCAGCACCGGGTTCATGTCGGTATGCGGCGCCAGCCGCGCGGCTTGCGCCTGCAGCGCCTGCGCGCGCCCGATCTCGCCGCCGTCGACGGTGACGGCGCTGTTCAGCGCCATGTTCTGCGGCTTGAACGGCACCACGCGCGTGCCGGCACGCGCCAGCACACGGCACATGCCAGCCACCACAGTGCTCTTGCCGGCATCGGAGGTGGTGCCCTGGACCATCAGCGTGCCGCGCAGGGCACCTGGCGGCAGGGAAAGCGGGGAATCGGATTGCATCGCGGGATTATCGCACCCGGCCCCATGCAAGAGCAGGAAGCAAGACCCGGATGCGGCGGCTACAATACGCGGATGGAAACCCCGGCCATCGCACCCGCTTCCACGCCCGGCACGGCCACCGCTGCCCAGCAGCGTGCCGCCGCCAGCGGGACCGGCGCGCGCCAGCTGACGCTGGTGCTCGGCGGCGCACGTTCCGGCAAGAGCCACTACGCCGAACAGCTCGCTACCGACCACGCCACCATCATTGGCGGCCCGGTCACCTACGTCGCCACCGCGCGACAGGATCCGGCGCACGCCGACGAAGAACTCGAAGTCCGCATCGCGCTGCACCGCGCCCGCCGCCCCGTCGACTGGCGCCTGGTCGAAGAGCCGGTGCACCTGGCCGATGCGCTGTACGCCAATGCGCGCCACGACGGCTGCATCCTGGTGGATTGCATGACGCTGTGGATGAACAACCTGCTTTTCCCCAACGGCCGCAGCTACCCCGAGCATGGCGTGATCACGCCGCCCGACGCCTTCGCCGAGGAAATCGAGGCGCTGCTCAACGCGCTGCCCACGCTGCCGGGCCACGTGATCCTGGTCTCCAACGAGATCGGTTTCGGCGTGATCCCGATGGGCGCGATCACCCGCTTCTATGTCGATGAACTGGGCCGCCTGAACCAGAAGCTGGCCGCCGCCGCGGACCGCGTGCGGCTGCTGGTGGCAGGTATCCCGGTTGCGGTCAAGGGCGTCGATCCCGCATGGTGATGCAGGCCTGGCCGGCCTGCGTTGCCGCTGCACTGGCAGGCGTGCTGCTGGATCGCTGGCTGGGCGAGCCGCGCCGCTGGCACCCGCTGGTGGGCTTCGGCCGCATCGCCGCCGCATTCGAACGACGCTTCAATGATGCTGATCGCCGCGGCCCGCCGTGGCGGCAGCGCATGGCCGGACTCGCCGGCTGGTGTTTGCTGGTGCTGGTGCCCGCCGCACTGGCGTGGTGGCTGGCTGAGGCCGCGGCGCGCTGGCATCCCGTTGCCGCGCTGGCGCTGCATGCCGTGGCGCTGTACGCCGCGCTCGGCGCGCGCAGCCTGCACCAGCATATCGCCCCGATCGCCGCCGCCCTCGCCGCGTCGGACCTGCCGACCGCGCGCACGCTGACCGCGCGCATCGTCTCGCGCGATACCGCTGATGCCGATGCCGAAGCGCTGGCCCGCGCCGCGTGCGAATCGGCGCTGGAGAACGGCAACGACGCGATCTTCGGCGCGCTGTTCTGGTTCCTGCTCGGCGGTGCGCCCGCGGTAATCGTGTTCCGGCTGGCCAATACGCTCGATGCGATGTGGGGCTACCGCACGCCGCGGCTGGTTTATTTCGGCTGGGCCGCGGCGCGCATCGACGATCTGCTCAACCTTGTGCCGGCGCGGCTCACTGCGCTCTCGTATGCTCTGCTCGGTGCCACGGCGCAGGCGTTGCGCTGCTGGCGCACGCAGGCGCCGGCGTGGTCCAGCCCCAATGCCGGCCCGGTGATGGCCGCGGGGGCCGGCGCCGTTGGCGTACAGCTTGGCGGACCGGCGCGCTATCACGGCGAACTGGAACAACGCCCGCCGCTGGGCGCCGGCACCGCGCCTCAGGCCGGGCATGTGATGGCGTGCCTGCGGCTGGTCGAGCGCACCTTGTGGCTGTGGCTGGCGCTGGCAGGCGCCAGTGCCTTGGCCGTTCTCGCTGTTTCTACGTCGACGTGAGCTCCCCCCTCTTCCCGATCCGCCATGGCGGCAACCTGCTGGCCGCGGTGCGCCGCTACGGCCGCCCGGCCGATGACTGGCTCGACCTGTCCACCGGCATCCATCCCGATGGCTACCCGGTGCCGGCGCTGCCGGCGCAGGCATGGCAACGGCTGCCGCAGGACGACGACGGGCTGGCCGAGCTGGCGGCACAATCGTTCGGCGCGCCGCAAGCGTTGCCGGTAGCGGGTTCGCAGGCCGCGATCCGCACGCTGCCGGGGTTGCTGCGCGCGGGCCGCGTGGGCATTGCCGCGCTCGGCTATAGCGAATACGCGCCCGCGTTCGCCGCCGCGGGGCATACGGTGGTGCCGCTCGCTGAAGCCGATTTCGCGCGCGCCGGTCTCGCCGACGAACTCGATCATCTGGTCGTCGTGAACCCCAACAACCCGACCGCCCGCTTGCTGCCGCCCGCTACGCTGCTGCGCTGGCATGCGGCGCTCGCCGCGCGCGGCGGCACGTTGCTGGTCGACGAAGCTTTTATCGACTGCATGCCGGAACACTCGCTTGCCGCGCGCAGCGGCGACGATGGCCTGGTGGTGCTGCGCTCGACCGGCAAGTTCTATGGCCTCGCCGGCATCCGCTGCGGCTTCGTGCTGGCACAGCCCGCGCTGCTGGACGCTCTGCGCGAGCGGCTGGGCCACTGGACCGTATCGGGACCGGCGCGTGAAGTCGCGCGACTGGCGCTGGCCGATCAGGCATGGCAAGCCGCCACGCGCACACGGCTGGCTGCGGCAGGCACCCGCCTTGCCGCGCTGCTGGATCGGCACGGCCTCGTGCCCGCGATGCACCCGCTGTTCTGCTGGGCGCCGCATGCCGATGCGGCACGGTTGCACGAGGCCCTGGCGCAGCACGGCGTCTGGACCCGGCTGTTCGATGCCGCCGGCGGCTGCCCCGCAAGCCTGCGCCTGGGCTTGCCCCCGGACCATCAGGAAGCCTGGCAGCGCCTCGATGCGGCGCTGCTTGCCGTCACTGCCTGATCTTCGCAACACCCACGCTACGCCCACGCAACACCCTTACCATGCTGAACCACCTCAAGCCCGTCATCGCCCTCACGCTGCTTGCAGCCCTGCCCGCGCAAGCCGCCGTCTCGGCCGTCGACGATGCGGGCCAGACCGTGACGCTGGCCCAGCCCGCGCGCCGCGTGGTCTCGCTGGCGCCGCACGTCACCGAGATGATCTTCGCGGCGGGTGGCGGTGACCGCATCGTCGGCACCGTCAGCTACAGCGACTACCCGCCTCAGGCGCGCGAGATCCCGCGCGTGGGCGACAACAAGGCGCTGGACCTGGAGCGCATCGCCGCGCTCAAGCCCGACCTGATCGTGATCTGGCGCCATGGCAATGCGCAGAAGCAGACCGACCGGTTGCGCGCGCTGGGACTGCCGGTGTTCTACAGCGAGCCGCGCCGGCTGGCCTCGATCCCCGAGAACCTGGAGAAGCTCGGCACGCTGCTCGGCACCGAAGCCACGGCGCGCCGCGCCGCCGAGAGCTTCCGCCAGCAGGTGGAGACGCTGCGCAAGACCTACGCAGCGCGTCCGCCGGTGACGGTGTTCTACCAGGTCTGGCAGCAGCCGCTGATGACACTCAATGGCCAGCACCTGGTCAGCGACATGCTGGCGCTATGCGGCGGGCGCAATCTGTTCGCGGCGGAAACGCCGCTGGTGCCGACCGTATCGGTCGAAGCGGTGATCGCGGGGAATCCGGAGGCGATGCTGACGGCGGGCATGGGTGCGACGCGCTCGGACCAGCCGCTGCCGGATTTCGAGATGTGGCAGCGCTGGAAGCAGGTCACCGCGGTGGCGCGCAACAACCTGTTCGTGATCGATGGCGACCTGATCAATCGCGCCGGACCGCGCGTGGTGCAAGGCGCTGAGCAGATCTGCAAGGATCTCGACACGGCACGCAAACGTCGCCCGGGGCGCCAGGCGCGCTGATCAGCCGCCGCGGTTCCACCAGTCCAGCCGCACGCCACGCGCACCGAGCCGGAAGCGGCAGCTTGCACCGAAGCCCAGCGCCCAGTTGACGGTGACCGCCAGCGGCACGCCCAGCCAGTGCGCGGCCAGCATGCGCATGGGGCCGGCATGGCCGACCACCCACAGGCAATCATCGCTGCCCAAGTCGAGCGATCCGGCCCAGCCGGCCACTCGGGCCTGCGCCTGCGCCGGCGATTCGCCGCCGTGCGGGCGCGCATGCAGCAGGTCTGCCGCCCACTGGTCGAGCGCGGCGCGGTCGATCGCATCCCACGCCACGCCTTCCCAACTGCCGAAGTCGATTTCGCGCAGCCGCGGCTCGCTGTCGATGGCGGCCACGCCCGTGCTCTGCGCCAGCGCCTGCGCGGTGCCGCTGGCGCGCGCCAGCGGGCTGGTGACGATGCGCGCGGGCGCAGGCAATCCCGCTGCGATCCGCGCCACCGGCGGCGTCAGCGGCGACACCAGCGGCAGGTCCAGGCACCCGTAGCAGGTGCCCGCCGGCACATCCGGCTGCGCATGGCGGATCAGGACCACATCCATGCCGCGGCCACCAGGTAGAGCAGGATTTCCGCGCACTGCTGGGCCATGCCCAGGCAGTCGCCGGTATAGCCGCCGATGCGGCGCACGAAGTAGCGGCCCAGCAGCCAGCGCAGCCCCAGCAGCGCGACCAGCGCCACCGCACAGAAGCGCGGCGATACCACCCACAGCGGCACCACGCCGCACAACAGCGCGAACAGCAGCCCGGTGCCGGCCAGCCGTTGCGCCACCGGCCTGGCCTTGCCTTCGGCGCGCACATAGGCCAGCGTGGCGAGATAGCTGACCGCCATCGCGCGGCTGGCCGCATGCGCGGCAACCATCACGGCCAGCAGTACCGCCAGCCCGCTGCGCTCACCGATCGCCACCAGCAGTTGCCACTTGAGCAGCAGCGCCACCACCAGCGCGATCGCACCGAACGCGCCGATGCGCGAGTCGTGCATGATGCGCAGCACATCCTCGCGCTGCCACGCGCCGCCGAAGGCATCGACGCAATCGGCCAGCCCGTCTTCATGGAAGGCGCCGGTCAGCAGCAGCGTGGCGGCCATGCCCAGCAGCACGGCGACGCCGATCGGCCACCACAGCATCGCGGCCCACGTGACCAGCGCGCCGACGGCGCCGACCAGCAGTCCGACCAGCGGGAAGTAGCGCGCCGCGGCGTGCAGGTAATGCGGTTCGAATCCGACCCAGCGCGCCAGCCAGCCCGGCAGCGGCACGCGCGTGAAATAGCCCAGCGCCGTCAGGAAATAGCGCAGCTCGCCGGCGGGGCCGGCTTGCGGGCGCACCGGGCCGGACGGCACGCTCATGGCGACGCGGTGCTGACGCCGGCGCCGCTGAAGGTCGCCATCTCGTTCAGGAACGCGGCGGCGGAGGCCACCAGCGGCCATGCCAGCGCCGCGCCGGTGCCCTCGCCCAGGCGCAGCTCCAGTGCCAGCAGCGGCTCGGCGCCGAAGTGTTCCAGCAGCGCGCGGTGACCGCGTTCATGCGAGCAATGCGTAAAGACGCAGTACTGCAGCACGTTGGGGTCAAGGCGCTGCGCCACCAGCAGCGCGGCCGAGGCGATAAAGCCGTCGACCAGGATCACCATGCGGCTGGCGGCGGCAGCCAGGAAGGCGCCGGCCATCATCGCGATCTCGAAGCCGCCGAAGGTGGCCAGCACTTCCAGCGGCGACTGTGCGCCGGCATGCAGCGCCAGCGCGCGCGCCAGCACCTCGCGCTTGCGAGCCAGGCCGGCATCGTCGAGGCCGGTGCCGCGGCCGATGCAATCGTCCAGCGGCCGTCCGGTCAGCCGCTGCATCAGGCAGGCGGCGGCCGAGGTATTGGCAATGCCCATCTCGCCGAAGCCGATCACATTGCAGCCCTGCTGCGCGTGGCGCAGCACGCGCGCCATGCCGGCGGTCATCGCCGCGGTGGCCTGCTCAGCCGTCATCGCCGGCTCGGCCGCGAAGTTGCGGGTGCCATCGGCAATGCGGCAATTGACCAGCCCCGGCGTTGCCGGCAGGGGCACGCGCACGCCCGCGTCGACGATCTCCAGCGCGATGCCGTGCTGGCGCGAGAACACATTGATCGCCGCGCCGCCCGCGAGGAAGTTCTGCACCATCTGCGCGGTGACTTCGGCCGGATAGGCGCTGACGCCGGCATCGGCCACGCCGTGATCGGCGGCAAACACGATCACCGTGGGCCGCTGCAGCGCGGGGCGTTGCGTGCCGAGGATCAGGCCGAGCTGCAGCGCCAGCGACTCGAGCCGGCCCAGCGCGCCGAGCGGCTTGGTCTTGTCGTCGATGGCGGCCCGCAGCGCGGGACGCAATGCATCGTCAAGGGGAGTGATTTCCGGAAACTGCATGGTACTTTCGAATTCTGGTTGGGGTTGTGGCTACATTTCGACGCCGCGCTGCGCCTTGATGCCCTGCTGGAAGGCATGCTTGACGGGGGTCATGTCGGTGACGGTATCGGCCGCCGCCACCAGCGCCGGCGGCGCGCCGCGGCCGGTGATGATCACGTGCTGCATCGGCGGGCGCGCGCGCAGGTCGGCGATCACCTGCTCCACGTCAAGATAGTGCAGCTTCAGCGCGATGTTGAGTTCGTCGAGCAGCACCAGCCCGATCGCCGGGTCGCGCAGCATGCCGCGCGCCACTTCCCAGGCGGCTTGGGCCTTGGCGACGTCGCGGGCGCGGTCCTGCGTTTCCCAGGTATAGCCCTCGCCCATCACGTGGAACGCGCATTCCTCAGGGAAGCGGCGCAGGAACCTCTCCTCGCCGGTCGGCTGCGCGCCCTTGATGAACTGGACCACGCCGGCGCGCATGCCGTGCCCGAGCGCGCGCACCACCATGCCGAAGCCGGAGCTGGACTTGCCCTTGCCGTTGCCGGTGGTGATCACGATCACGCCGCGCTCGTCCTGGGCGGTGGCAATCTTCGCATCGACCACTTCCTTCTTGCGCGCCATGCGCGCGTTGTGGCGGGCATCGCGGTCCGCGTCTTCGGTAGAGGGCTGGTTGGCGTCTGTCATGGTTTCGGGTCCTGCAAATTCAGATGGGACAGCGCGGCGCCATCGGGAATCAGCGCAGTATGCACGCCGTCGGTGACGCTGACGATAGGGGTGCGCAGCGCGCGCGAGCAGCGCTCGGGGGTCAGCACTTCGGCTGCCGGGCCGTGCAAGGCGGTGCCGTCCTCGGCCATCAGCAGCGCATGGGTGGCGTAGCGCAGCGCCAGCGTCAGGTCGTGCAGGATCACCACGATGGCGTGGCGCCCTGCCCGCGCCAGGCCGGCGAGCTGCTCCAGCACCACGATCTGGTGGCGCAGGTCGAGATGCGATACGGGCTCGTCGAGCAGCAGCAGCGGCGCCTGCTGCGCCAGTGCGGCCGCCAGCGAGGCGCGCTGGCGTTCGCCCCCCGACAGCGTCAGCACGTCGCGCGCGGCCAGCGCCTCGATGTCCATGGCACGGATCACGTCGTGGACCACGCGCTCGTCCTCGCGCCCGGTCCAGCCCCAGCCGGACAGGTGCGGATGACGGCCCACGCGCACCGCATCGAGCACCGACATCGAGAACGTGTCATGCACCGCCTGCGGCAGGTAGGCGCGCTGGCGCGCCAGTACCGCCGGCGCAACCTGCGTGGTGCCGATACCGTCGATCTCCACGCTGCCGCCATCGGCATGGCGCAGCCCGGCCAGCACCGACATCAGCGTGGATTTGCCGGCGCCGTTGGGGCCTGCAATGCACCACAACTCGCCCGGGCCGATATCAAGCGTCAGGTTCTCCGCCAGCACACGCTGGCCGGCGCGCAGCCGCACCTCGCGCAGCGCCAGCACCGGGCATGCGGTAAGCGGATGGGACCAGGGTGCGGCTGACGTCATCGCGGCCTCCGCAACAGCAGGTAAAGGAAAGTCGGCACACCCAGCAGCGCGGTGATCACACCTACCGGCAGCTGTGCCGGAGCGATCACGGTGCGGGCGATCAGATCGGCGGCCATCAGCAGCGCGCCGCCCAGCAGCACCGCGGCCGGCAACAGCAGGCGCTGGTCGTTGCCCCATGCCAGCCGCACCAGGTGCGGCACCACCAGCCCGACAAAGCCGATCGAGCCGGCCGTGGTGATGGCCACGGCAATGCACAGCGACGCCAGCAGGAAGGTCGCCAGCCGCACGCGGCCCACGCGCACGCCCAGCGACTGCGCCACGGTCTCGCCCAGCAGCATCACGTTGAGCGCGCGCGCCATCGGCATCGCCAGCAGCACCGCGGCCACCATCATCGCCAGCGCGCCGCCATAGCTGGCGGTGCCGCTCAGGTCGCCGGTGAGCCAGAACAGCATGCCGCGCAGCCGCGATTCGGGCGCCACGGCAAGGATCAGCGTGATCACCGCGCCCCAGCCAGCGGCCAGGATCACGCCGGTCAGCAGCAGCCGGGCGCCGGCCTCGCGGTGGCCGCCCTGCACCTGCGGATGCAGCAGGTCGCGCCGCGCCAGCGCCGCCACCAGCAGCATCGACAGCAGGGCCCCGGCGGCAGCGGACACCTGCACGCCCCACCACGGCGCCAGCAGCAGCATCGCCAGCAGCGCGGCGGTGGAGGCGCCACCGGATACGCCCAGCACATAAGGCTCGGCCAGCGGATTGCGCAGCAGCACCTGCATCAGCGCGCCGGACAGGGCCAGCAGTCCGCCGCACGCGAACGCCGCGGCCGCGCGCGGCAGGCGCAGCTCGCGCACGATGGCGCCGCCCGTGCCCGTGTCGGTGCCGTTCAGCGCATGCCACAGCTCGCGCGCATCGAGCGATACGCTGCCCAGCGCGAGCGAGCCCGCGAACACCAGCAGCGCCGCCAGCGCGAGCGTCAGCCAGACCGCCAGGGCGCGCCGCAGCTCAGACATGGCGCGCCCGTGCGCTCATCGCTGGCGCCAGCCCAGCGTGATAAAGCCCGCGCGCCCCTGCGTGTTGTAGGGATAGGCGAGCTGGTAGTCCTTGTCGAACAGGTTTTCGACGCGGGCGCCAATGAACCATTGCTTGTCGATGTTGTAGCGGGCGTTCAGGTTGACGATACCGTATCCGCCCAGCCGGCGCGAGCCGGCATCCATGCGCGCCGACGACACCAGCCATTCGCCGCCGAAGCGCCAGTTGCCGAAGTTGCGGCCAATGTCGAGCGCGGCGTGGCGGCGCGCGCGGCGCAGCAGCTGCCTGTTGGTCTGCTCGTCGACCGGGTTCTGGAAGGTCACGCTGGCGCCGATGTCGGTGCCGTAGACCGTGGCGCGCCACGAGGCCTCGACGCCCTGCACCTTGGCCTTGTTGACGTTCTCGGCCAGGAACATGCCGTTGGGCTGCGGCGCCGACACGATCAGGTCGTTGTAGCGCGTCTCGAACGCGGTCACGCGCAGCAGGCCGGCGCTGGCGGTGCTGTACTGCACGCCCGCTTCGACCGACTTGGCGCGTTCCGGCTGCAGGTTGGGCTGGCCGAAGCCGGGGAAATACAGCTCGTTGAAGGTCGGCGCGCGGAAGGCGTTGCTGACGTTGGCGATCAGCTTGAGCGCGTCGGTCAGGTTATAGCCATAGCCGGCGAAGAAGCTGCCCTGGTTGCCGAAGTCAGAGTAGTGGTCGTTGCGCGCATTGAGCTGCAGCTGGTGCTTGCCGAAGCGCCCGTCATAGCCGCCGAACACCGAGAACACATTGCGCGAGGGCGCGCCGTAGGCGCTGGAATCCAGTTCCTGCTGCAGGTAGTCGGTGCCGAACAGCAGCGTGTGGTTCGCGGCGACGGCGTACTCGTTCTGCCAGTTGAACTGGCGGTTGCGGGTATTGAAGGTGCCGTTGGGGCGGCCGTTGAGGAAGGTGTCGCTGTTGTCCGCGCTCTGCGACAGCTTGAAATGCGTGGTCCAGTCAGCGCCCACCTTGCCGTTGACGAAGGCCGACAGCGTGTACAGCTCGCTGTCAGTGCGGTTGTCGTCGGTCGCGCGGCCGAAGGCGCTGTCGAACGAAACCTTGCTCTTCGAGTAGTAGCCGGTGAAGCCCGCGTCCCAGTTGGGCGTGAAGCGGTGCTTCACCTGGCCCGACACGCTCTGGTTCTCGTACGGGTTGTCGTTGGGGTTGGCGCGCGGCGCCTGCCTGGTGTTGATCGACGAGAAGCCGTCGGTCTTGAATGCCGAACCGGTCAGGTTGAACGAGGTATCGCCGACCTGGCCGCCATAGCCCACCGTGCCCTGGCGCGTATTGTTGCTGCCGTATTCCACCTGCGCATTGGCCGCCGGGGCCTGGCCCACGCCGCTCTTGGTGAAGATCTGCACCACGCCGCCGATCGCGTCCGAACCATACAGCGCCGACACGTTGCCGCGCACCACCTCGATCCGCTCGATCTGGTCGGGCAGGATATTGGCGAGCTGCGCGGTGCCGCTGCTGGCCGCCGACACGCGCACGCCATCGACCAGGATCAGCGTCTGGTTGGAGTTGGCGCCGCGCATGAACAGCGTGGTGTTGCTGCCCATGCCGCCGTTGGTCGAGAACTCGACACCGGCCTGGCTGCGCAGCAGCGTGCGCAGATCGGGTGCCTGCGAGTTGACGATGTCCTGCTGCGTGACCACCGTGGTGTGCGGCAGCGCCTCGGTAATGGCTTGCGGGGTGCGCGTGGACGTGACCACCACCGGCGCGAGCTGCGCGGTGCCACTGTCGGCCGCTTGCGCGAACGATGTGGCCGGAGCGAGGGTGAACGAGGCAAGGGCCGCCGCAATGGCAGGCACGGACGGACGCACCGCCGGGGCTGCCGGGCGGGTCGACCTGTGGAGCGATGAACGCATGATGCAGGACTGGGTAGGACGGCCGGGCCCGTTCCCCCGCGGACCATATGGCGATGAGGCGTGCCGCGCACGGGCGGCAGCCCGCGTTCAGGCCGGTATCCGGGCTGGCGACACGGGACCGGCGCCTTCCCGAACCTGCGGTTCAGTGGCATGTGGCCGGTCCTGCGGGGCATGGGGCCGGGAACGGATCCCGGCATTGCCAGCGGCCGGGATGATCGGGCTGGCAGATGCGCACGCGGTCGCTTACCGTTGCGGGGGCAGCACAGGTTGGCCGCTCCGGCGCGCTGCCGGCCTGGCTCCCTGATTCCCGTTGAACTGCCCTTTCGCCAGGGACGAAAGGGCGAGCACCTGAGACGTGCGCGAGTGTAGGCAGTTTCGCTCCCGGCGTCAACGCGGCCTCCGGCAGGCTTTTGTCACAACTCTCGCGGGATTTTGGGTGCAGAAGACTGCAACTTCCATGCGGGTGATGGGTCAGAAACCCTTTCCTTCGCATTGTGCGCAGCGGCGCATCGGCTAGAATCGCGATACCTGACACTTCTCCCATCATGACAGGCCCTATGCTCACAGAACTCGAACAACTGGCCGCCAAGATCGGGCGCGTGCTGCACCATGCGGACACCCTGGCGGCGGAGAACCAGCGGCTGCGCGACGAGATCGCCCGGCTTGAGGGCGAAGCCGCGCAGTTGCGCAGCGAGCGCGAGGCCATGGCCGCCGACCGCGAGCTGCTCAATATCAAGATCGAAGAAGCGCAGCTTCGCATCCAGTCCATCCTTGACAAGCTGCCGACCGCCAGCGACACGCGCCAGCTCGACCTGCTCGGCGAGGGCGCAGAGCCGCACAAGGCCCCCGGAGAACACGCATGAGCAACAAGCAAGTCGAAGTCAATATCGCCGGCCAGCCCTACCGCTTTGCCATCGCGCCCGAAAACGAGGCCGCGCTGCTCGAGGCCGTGGCGCTGGTCGATACGCAGATGAACAAGCTGCGCAGCGGCATCGCCGCCAAGGGCGTGGAGCGCGTGGCGGTGATGGCCGCGATCAGCATCGCGTCCGACCTGCTGACCCTGCAGCGCAAGCAGCAGGCCGACGGCGCGATTCCGGTGGATGCCATCCGCGCGCGCATCCGCGAACTCAATGACCGCGCCGACGAAGCGCTGCGGCAATACGCGCACGTGGGCACCGGTACGCGCGGCTGACGACGTGCAGGCGCGGTATCCCGGTATATCGGTATGGTGGTCGATGTGCTGTGGATGCCGCGCTGCCCCGCAAAATGTAACGATACGCGCGGGTGGACTTGGTATGACCTGCAACGCGGTGTATAGTGTAGCCAGACTGCACGAGGCACCACAGAAGTGCAGCTGACAGGTCGGGTTATCGCGCCCGGCCGCCGTTCTCATCCCATCCTTGTTAAGAAACGGCAAACGTCTGACATCCCGCACGCGGACCGGTTATCCGGCACGACGATGTGGTCGGAGCGTCAGACGTTTGACAGTTTCCCTGCCTGGTTCGTGAGGGTCATAAACTCCTTGAACCGATATGCATTGCATGGTGCGGGATCATGTCGCATGGGCGAGCGCGTCGTCCCATTCATAGTCCTGGTTTCGGCCTGGACTCCCTGAGTGGATGATGTACCCGAAATGCGACTTCCGCAGCCACTCTGAACCTCACTTGGGTTCAGGATGCCGACCCAGCGGCCGAGGCGGGGACCCCTTGAAAAGGCGGTGGTTTTGAACCATCGCCTTTTTTCTTGCCTGTGTTTTGCCGACCCTGCACGTGCCGACCTTGCGCACGCAGTGCCCGGATCTGTCTTCCGCACCTGAGCCGCGCCGTGAGCCCGAACCAGAACAAACGCGCCCGCCAGTACTGGCTGATGAAATCGGAACCGGACGAGGCCAGTATCGACGACCTCGCCCGCGAAGGCACGCTGCCCTGGACCGGCGTGCGCAACTACCAGGCGCGCAACTTCATGCGCGACGCCATGCAGCTTGGCGACGGCGTGCTGTTCTACCACTCGTCGTGCCCGGAGCCCGGCATCGCGGGGCTGGCCGAGGTCTGCTCCGCGCCCTACCCCGACCCGACGCAATTCGATCCGAAGAGTCCCTACCATGACGCGGCCTCGAAGCCGGACGCGCCGCGCTGGCTGCTGGTGGACGTGCGCTTCGAACGCAAGAGCAGGCTGATCCCGCTGGCCGAATTGCGCGAACACGAGGAACTGGCCGACATGGTGGTGCTCCGCCGCGGCAACCGGCTGTCGATCACGCCGGTGACGCCGGCCGAATGGCGCTTTATCACCGGCAAGCTGATGCGCTGATTCATGGCGTTCACCAACCTGCCGGTCCTGATCCCCGCGCTGCTCGGCCTCGGCGCCTTCACCGGCTTCTGTGCCGGCTTGCTCGGCGTGGGCGGCGGCATGATGATGGTGCCGTTCCTGACGCTGCTGTTCACCGCGCTGGCCTTTCCCGCCGAAGCCATCGTCCATATGGCGATCGCCACCTCGATGGGCACCATCCTGTTTACCTCGCTGTCGTCGGTGCGCGCGCATCACCAGCGCGGCGCGGTGCGCTGGCCGATCGTGCTGGCGCTGGCGCCGGGCATCGTGCTGGGCGGCATGGTCGGCGGCGGCAAGGTCTTCGCCGCGCTGAAGACCAGCTGGCTGTCGCTCGCCTTTGCCTGCTTCGTCGGCTTCTCGGCGCTGCAAATGCTGCGCAACCGGCGCCCCGCTCCCGGCCGTCAACTGCCTGGCTTTGCCGGCATGGCGGGCGCGGGCGGCGCGATCGGTTTCCTGTCGAGCCTGGTGGGCGCGGGCGGCGCCTTTGTCTCGGTGCCGTTCATGACCTGGTGCAACGTGCCGATCCACAACGCGGTGGCAACCTCGGCCGCGCTCGGTTTCCCGATCGCCGTGGCCAGCGTGGCGGGCTATGTGTGGAGCGGCTGGCAGATGCCCGGGCTGCCCGCGGGATCGCTCGGCTATATCTATGTGCCGGCGCTGGTGGTGATCGCCGGCGCCAGCGTGCTGACCGCGCCGCTGGGCGCGCGCACCGCGCACCGGATGGACGTCGGCCAGCTGCGCAAGGCGTTTGCGGTGCTGCTGATCTGCCTGGCGTCGTACATGTTGTGGAAGGCGTGGCAGTCGTTCTGAGGCTGGCGGTAACCCTTTTGCGCCGTAACCATCGTTTACATTGTGGAGGAACGATTCACCTGCCGGTTCCGTCTGATACCCATCACGTTTGAACGGGAGAACAAGATGAAACAATGGCTAGCCGCCACCCTGCTGGGCACCACCGCCATCGTCGCCTCGGCGCACGGCGGCCCCACCGAAACGCCGTCGGGCGTGCTGTCGCTGAATGCGCAGGCCGTCGCCGAAGTGCCGACCGATATCGTCCACCTGACGCTCGCCGCGGAACAGGAAGGCGCCGAGCCCGGCGCGATCTCGTCGTCGCTGTCCACGCGCACGCAGGCCGTGATCGCGCAGGCGCGCCGCGTGCAGGGCGTTACCGCGGAATCAGGCGGCTTCACCATCCACCCGAGCACTGACCGCAACGGCCGCATCAGCACCTGGCGCGGGCGTTCCGAGGTCATCCTGAAGTCGCGCGATTTCTCCGCGGTGTCGAAGCTGGCCGGCGACGTCGCCAGCCAGATGCAGGTGCAGAACATCGCCTTCTCGCTGTCGCGCGAAGCGCGCGAGGCGGCCGAAACGAAGCTGGCCGAGCAGGCAGTGGCATCGTTCCGCAACAAGGCGCAGGCGACGACCAGGCTGTTTGGCTACAACAGCTATACCATCCGTGAGGTCAGCGTGACCGAGACCGGCGTGATGCCGCCGGTGCCGCGCATGTATGGGGCTGCCAAGGCGATGATGGCGGAGTCGGCGGTGCCGGTGCCGGTTGAGGGCGGGAAGACGCAGGTGACGGTGTCCGTCAATGGGTCGGTGCAGATGTTGAAGTAAGCCGCCGACGCAGAAAAAAGCGGTGGTTTTGGGTGCTCCAAAGCCGCCCGAGCTAGCCTAAAGCAAGGTGTTCTCCCTCTCCCGCAGGCGGGAGAGGGGAGCAAACCCGCAGGGGAAGAAGGGCAGCAGCGAAGCAGGACTCACAGCGCTGCAAACTGCTCCCGCAACACATTCTTCTGCACCTTCCCCATCGTATTGCGCGGCAGTTCATCCACGACATGCACGCGCTTGGGCACCTTGAAATTGGCGATGCGGCCCTTGAGCGTACCGATCAGCGCCGTTTCGTCGATGTCGGCCCCAGGCTTCCTCACCACCACCGCCACCACCGCTTCACCAAAATCCTTGTGCGGCACGCCAATGACGGCGCTTTCCGCCACGCCCGGCATCTCGTCGATAAAGCTCTCGATTTCCTTCGGGTACACGTTGTAGCCGCCCGAGATAATCAGGTCCTTGCTGCGCCCGACGATGCTCAGGTAGTTGTCCGGCACCTTGCGTTCGCCCGACTGGCTGACGACGCCGCCAAAGCGCCCGACATCGCCGGTCTTGAACCAGCCATCTTCGGTAAATTCCTCGCGCGTTTTCTCCGGCATGCGCCAGTAGCCCTTGAACACGTTCGGTCCCTTGACCTCCACATTGCCGATCTCGCCCGGCGCGCACGGCTTGCCTTCGCCATTGACCACGCGCACTGACACGCCCGGCAGCGGCATGCCGACGGTGCCGCCAATGCGCTCGCCCTGCGCGGGGTCGTAGGGATTGGACACCAGCATCACGGTCTCGCTCATGCCGTAGCGTTCCAGGATGGTATGGCCGGTACGCTCGCGGAAGGCATCGAAGGTCTCCAGCAGCAGCGGCGCCGAGCCCGACACGAACAGCCGCATGCGGCGGCAGGTGTCGTCGTCGAAGCGCGGCTCCTGCAGCATGCGCACGTAGTAGGTGGGCACGCCCATCATCACGGTCGAGCGCGGCAGGAATTTCAGCACCTGCGCCATGTCGAGCTTCGGCGCCCAGATCATCTTGGCGCCGGCCAGCAGCGCGCCGTGCGACGCCACGAACAGGCCGTGCACATGGAAGATCGGCAGCATGTGCAGCAGCACGTCGTCGCTGCGCCAGCCCCAGTAGTCATGCAGCGTCTGCGCATTGGAAGACAGGTTGCGGTGCGTCAGCATCGCGCCCTTGCTGCGGCCGGTGGTGCCGGAGGTGTAGAGGATGGCGGCGAGGTCTTCGTCCGTACGCTCGACGGTCGTGAAGTCGTCCGCCTTCGCGGCCGCGCGTGACAGCAGCGAGCCGCTGCGGTCGTCGTCCAGCGTGAACACGTGGTTGACGCCATGGCGGAACGCCACCTTCGACACCCAGCCGAAATTCTTGCTGCTGCACACCACCACCGACGGCTCGGCGTTGCCGACGAAGTAGTCGATCTCGGCCTCCTGGTAGGCGGTGTTCAGCGGCAGGTAGACATAGCCGGCGCGCAGCGTGGCCAGGTACAGGAACAGCGCCTCGGGCGACTTTTCCACCTGCACCGCCACGCGCGCGCCTTCAGGCAGGTGCAGCGAGGCCAGCAGGTTGGCCAGCTTGGCGGTGGCGCGGTCGAGGTCGTCCCAGCTGTAGTACAGGCCGTCATGCGTTTCGATGCAGCAGGCGGTGCGGTCGGCGGGAAAGCGGGATTCGAACAGGGCGAACAGGTTGGCGTTCATGTTGGGGATCGAACGAAAGACTGCGGGAAATTTGCAATGAAGACGCTGTCAGGCCCCGCATGCGCGGGTATGACGGCGGTGCGGGATTCAGTGGAGGGCTCTATTTTCCACGGAATTGCGGCGGACGGCGCGCCAGGAAAGCGGCCACCCCCTCCGCATGGTCGGCGCCCTCGGCATAGGCAAAGTGCGCATCCAGCTCGGCCGGGGACAGCGGTGCGGGCGACGGCGCCAGACGCCGGATGGTGGCCTTGTTGATCCGTGCCGCGGCGGGCGCGCCGGCGGCAATGCGGCGCACGGTGGCGTCGACTTCGGCAGCAAGCGCGCCGGGCGCGACCACGCGGGTCAGCAGGCCCTTGTCGCGGGCCTCGGCGGCATCGAACACGCGGCCTTCGAGCAGGATCTCCAGCGTGGCCGCGCGGCCCGCCAGCGCCAGCAGGCCCTGCAGTTCGCCCGGCGCCATCGGGAAGCCCAGCCGGTTGATCGGCACGCCGAAGCGGCTGTCAGACGCGGCGATGCGCAGGTCGCAATGGCAGGCGATCTCCAGCCCGCCGCCCACGCATACGCCCTCGATCATCGCCACGGTCGGATGCGGGCATTGCGCGACTGCCGCCAGCGCCGGCGCGATGGTGGCCATGTGGTAGTGCCGCACCGCCGCTTCGTCGCCGCGCTCGGCGGGAAATTCGGCGATATCGGCGCCGGCGGCAAAGTTGCCGTCGGCGCCGCGCACCACCACGCAGCGCAGCGAGGTGTCGGCGGACAGGCGCGCAAAGCCCGCCACCAGCTCGCGCCACATCTGCGCGGAGATGGCGTTGAGCTTGCCCGCGTGCGACAGCGTGACGGTGGCGGTGCTGCCCGCGGTGGCGAAGATGACGGTGCCGCTCATTGCCGTCAGTCGATCTTGGCGCCGGACTGCTGCACCACCTGCGCCCAGCGGCGGATTTCCGCGCGCTGGAACTGGCCGAACTGCTCGGGCGTAAAGGCCGGGGTCTCCGAGCCATTGTTGAGCCAGATCTGCTTGAGCTCAGGCGTGTTCAGGGCCTTCTCGGTCTCCGCGTACAGGCGGTCGACGATCTCCTTGGGCGTGCCCTTTGGCACCCACATCGCATACCAGGTCGAGACCTCGTAGTTCGGCACCCCCGCCTCGGCCGCGGTCGGCACATTGGGGAAGGCCGGTGAGCGCTTGGGCGCGGCCACCGCCAGCGCCTTGATGCGGCCGGCACGGATATGCTGCGCCGACGAGCCCAGGCCGTCGAAAATCAGATCGACCTGGCCCGCGATCAGGTCCGACAGCGCCGGGCCCGCGCCCTTGTACGGGATATGGGTGATGAAGGTCTTGGTCTGGATCTTGAACAGCTCGCCGGCCAGGTGGTGGGCCGAGCCGTTGCCGGCCGAACCGTAGTTGAGCTTGCCCGGATTGGCCTTGGCAAAGGCGATCAGCTCCTGCAGCGTGTTGGCCTTGACCCGGGTGGGATTGACCACCACCACCTGCGGCGGCTGCGCGATCACCGTGACCGGGATGAAATCCTTCTCGATGTCGTAGTCCAGCTTCTTGTAGAACGACGGCGCGATCGCGTGGTGGGCGCCGCCGATAAAGACCGTGTAGCCGTCCGGCGCGGCCTTGGCCGCCACGCTGGCGCCGACCGTGCCGCCGGCGCCGCCGCGGTTGTCGATGACGAACTGTTTGCCGAGCTGCTTGGAAAGCTGCGCGGTCAGGGGCCGCGCAAAGGCATCGGTGCCGCCGCCGGCGGGGAACGGCACGATCACGGTGACGGGCTTGGACGGCCAGGTGTCGGCGTGCGCGGCCGGGGCCGCCAGCAGTGTGCCGGCACCAATGCCGACGATACCCAAAGCCATGCCCGCTGCCCGCGCGCAGGCGGCCAGGCTGAACTGACGACGATTCAT
Source organism: Cupriavidus necator (assembly GCF_040578825.1). GTDB lineage: Bacteria > Pseudomonadota > Gammaproteobacteria > Burkholderiales > Burkholderiaceae > Cupriavidus > Cupriavidus necator_E. The sequence continues at coordinate 158,496 of NZ_JBEFLI010000002.1, forward strand.
TGCTGTCTCCTCTCTCTGATGGAAAGTCAATCTGGTGGCCGTGTGCGCCTGATGCGGCGGCTTGCGGCCTGAAGCACTACGAAGATCCCGACAAAAGGACCCGGCGCGCCTGGCGCCGCGTATGCGGGGGCGTTCCCCGTGACCGGACCAGGGTCACAGCAGCTTCCCGACGCTACGGCTGATGCGCGGGTTGCCGGCACCCAGGCGTGCCAGATTGTCATCCAGCGCCTCGGGCACGTAAAGGTAATTCACCATCATCCCGCAGCTCTGGCTGCGGCCTTTGCGCGACAGGTCGGCAGCCCAGTTCAGGCGCTCGACGCAGGCGCCGTTGCCGAGATGGAAACGCGCCACCGGGTCGGCCGGCATCGACTGGTTGCGTTCCCGCACCAGGTAGTGCGCGGCCAGCGTCATCGCGGTATCGCGGATCACTCCGTCGGCGGCATCGGGCGCCAGCGCCTCCAGCCAGGCCGCGCCGTCGGCGGGCGCCGTGCCGTGGCGCTCGTTCCAGCGCGCCAGGCGCTTCTCTCCGAGCACGCGCGCCAGGGTCGCGCCATCCTGTTTGCGCATCCAGTCGGCAAACCCGGGGATTGGCGACAGCGTTGCGAACTGCTTCACTTTCGGGAATTCCCGCTGCACCTCCTCGATCACGCGCTTGAGCAGGAAGTTGCCGAAGCTGACGCCGCGCAGGCCCGCCTGCGTATTGCTGATCGAATAGAAGATCGCCCACTTGACCCGGCGCAGGTCTTCCAGCGGCGCGGCTTCGTCGAGCAATGTATGGACATCTGCCGCCATCTCCGGCGCGAACGCCACCTCGACAAAGATCAGCGGCTCGCGCGGGATGCGCGGGTGGAAGAACGCGTAGCAGCGGCGGTCGGAGTCGAGCCGGTTGCGCAGGTCGGTCCACGAGGCAATCTCGTGCACGGCCTCGTAGCGGATCAGTTTTTCCAGCAGCGATGCCGGCGAGTCCCAGGTGATCGGCTGCAGTTCCAGCAGGCCCACATCGAACCAGTTGGAGAACAGCGCTTCGAGGTCGTCGTCGAGCGCGCGCAGCCCCGGCACGCGGCGCTGCCAGCGCAGCATGTCGGCGCGTAGCTGGATCAGGAAGTGCAGGCCGCAGGCGCTGTTGCCGCGCTGGCCGTGCAGCGCCGCCAGGCGCTTGAAGAAGCGGATGCGGGCGTTGGAAAGCGCATGGGTCAGGCCGGAATGTCCCGCATGCGGGCGGCTGGCGCGGGCGGCCTTGTCCGTCGTCTTTTCGACTTTGTCACCCTTGTCGCCCTTGTCGCCCTTGTCGCCGTCTGCGGGCTCATCGCTGCCGCTGCTGTTGGCTACCTCGGCCAGCACCGCCAGCATGCCGCGCCGGGCGGCCTCGCCGGCGGCTTCGTACTCGGCCTGCCACGCGTGCGCGGCGGCGTTGGCGGCGCCGTCGGTCAGGCGCGCATCGAAGCACAGCCGTAGCTGCTCGCGCTGGCGGCGCATCACGCGCGGCGGCAGCGGCGCCTCGCCGTCGGCGGGCTTAGCGGCGGCAGGCGCCTTGGCCTCGCCCTCGCCCTTGCGTCCCCACCAGCGGCCCAGCCGCGACAGGAAATTCGTTCCCGCCGGCTCGCTCTCGCCCAGCGGTGCGCTGATCTTCTGGTCACCCGTGTCGAAGGAATTCATGCCTTGCCCTGCCTTGATGCATCGATTGAACGTGAAGGAATGGTGGTGTCCCGGGGCCGACTGCTTGCTGTCCTCGCTGCCCTTACTCCTGGCCCGCCGCCACGCGCAGCGCCGGCGGCGCGCGCCCGGCCGGCGCCTCGTCCACGCCGGCATCGAGCGCCTTCAGCGCGGCGCGCTGGCGCAGCAGGTGCGTCTTCATCATGGCCTCGGCACCTTCGGGGTCGTGCGCCTTGAGCGCGGCGAACACCGACAGGTGCTCGGCGCAGGATTCCTGGATCCGCCCCGGCAGCTTCAGGCTCTTGTGGCGCGACAGCCGCAGCACCTTGCGCAGGTCGCTAATCAGCCCCGACAGCCAGCGGTTGCCCGCCAGGCGCTGGATCGCGTCATGGATCTGGGCATTGGTCTCGTAGTAGGCGTCGATGTCGCAGGCCTGGGCGTAGCGCGCCAGGTCGGCATGCAGGCCTTCAAGCGCGTCAAGGTCGGCGCGGCTGGCATTGCGCGCCGCTTCGAAGGCGCAGCGGCCTTCGAGCAGTGCCATCAGCGGGAAGATTTCGTCGAGGTCCTGCTCGGACAGTTCGTTGACAAAGCAGCCGCGGCGCGGCTCCAGCCGCACCAGGCCTTCGGCGGCCAGCACCTTGAGCGCCTCGCGCAGCGGCGTGCGCGAAATGCCCAGGGCCTCGGCCATCGCGCTTTCGTCGATCCAGGCGCCGGGAGCCAGCTTATGCGCGTCGATCATGGCGCGCAGCCGGTCTGCCACTTCCAGGTACAACGCCTGCTGGACGATGCGCATGCCATCCCCTTCCACAGTGTCAATCCGACCCCGGTACGCCGATGCGATCCGGTCGCCATAATTCATAATTATGGATTAGGCTGCGAACGATACAAGGGAATTCGATGCTGCACTGCAAACCACGCGTAGCGAACGCAATATTGGGAACAGCGGGATTTTTGGCCGGGCCAATAAGGCCGGCGAGAGGTGCGGCGGACGTTCCCTTGCCTCCCCGCAAGGAAACGTCCGCGCCATAAAGAACTGCCTGAACTGCTTGTCATCGCGGACCGGCATTGTTGGCAATGCCTGCCCCGTGGGTCCATGGAAATCTGGCGCTGGCCCGGCACCACCCCCGAAATGCGCTAGCGCGCGGATTTTCCCTTATGCCCGTGATTTGCCGTCCAGCGCCGCTCGGTGCCGCCCTTTCGGACCGGACCGTGCCTCCCTCGCGCTGCCGTGGCGGCCTGTGGCATGCCGCACATCTTGTAACACTACGGATAGCGATTAACGTGCCAGAGATGCTAAGTCCCTGATTCGATTGATGACACGCATCCGAAACTTGTTACAGAATACGTCTAGTGTAACAGGATGTTTCTAGAGTGTTACGAGGGTTTTCCCATGTCGGCAACGAGACAAACGGGCTGGCGGGATCGGCATATGCAAAATGTGCCGTTTCCTTTATTTGGCAGTGAGAGAATGTGAGCGCATCGCCGCAATAGCCCCCGCTCATTTTGTTGCACAAATGAAGCGAGCCAGGCGCCGCATTTTTTGCGCCGTCGTTTTCCCAACACATCGGAGCTTCAGCCATGCAAGCTGGCAGCAGCGATTTCACCCTTTCCGCCCCGCCGGCGGACCATGCCACCACCCCGGCCGATCCGCGCGAAGCCGCACCGCGGCCGCTGCGACTGTCATTTATCGGATCCGGCTCGGAGTATTTCCGCATCTGGATCGTCAATGTGCTGCTGACCATCGTCACCTTTGGCATCTATTCCGCCTGGGCCAAGGTACGCACGCTGCAGTATTTCTATCGCAATACGCGGCTTGACGGCGCGAGTTTCGATTACCACGGCAAGCCCTCGGCCATCCTGAAGGGCCGGGCCATCGTGTTCGCGCTGGTGTTCGCGTTCCAGATCGCATCCGGTTTCTCGCCTTTGCTCGCGCTGGCCATGCTGCTGGCACTGCTGGCCGTGTTCCCGCTGCTGCTGGTGCGCTCGCTGCGCTTTCGCATGGCAAACTCCAGCTACCGCGGGCTGCGCTTCGCCTTTGCGGGCCGCGACGCCGAGGCCTACCAGGTGTTCGTGCTGTGGCCGCTGGCCGCGGTGCTGACGCTGGGCCTGCTGGGGCCGCTGGCGCACCAGCGCTTCAAGCGCTACCAGCACGACAACACACGCTTCGGCACGGCGCCGTTCGCCTTCAGCGCCGCGGCAGCCGATTTCTATGGCGTCTACCTGCGGCTGTTCGGCGTGGTGCTGGCGGTGACCGTGGCCTGCGCCGTAGCTGGCCTGGTGCTGACGGCCGGCAGCTACGGCGCGGCGGCGTTGCTTGTCTTTGCCATCGTCGGGTTCTACGTCGGCATGCTGGCGGTCACCCCTTACCTGATGGCACGCCTGCAGAACGTGGTGTGGAGCCACACCACGCTGGCGCCGCACGCGTTCCGCAGCGAGGTGAAGGCCAGTCGCATGGTCTTTATCTTTGTCACCAATCTGATCGCGATCGCGCTGACGCTGGGGCTGTACCTGCCGTTCGCACGGGTGCGCGCGGCGCGCTACCGGCTGGAATGCGTGACCATGCTGGCCGCCAGCCCGCTAGACAGCTTTGTCGCCGGCGAGATGCAGCAGGTGGGAGCGCTGGGCGATGCGGCGGTAGACTGGTACGACATCGACATCGCGCTGTGATGTTGTGCCCTGATCTCGCTGACCTAACGGCTCCATGATTCCAGTCACCTTCTTCGATGGCCGCACCTCGCGCGCGCACCCGGCAACGCTGGCCGTGGAGGCGCAGCAGGCGGTGCTGCGCGACGACAGCGGCGCCGAGCTGCGGCGCGCGCCGCTGGCGGACGTGCGGGTTTCCGAACGCGTGCGCCGCGCCCCGCGCCTGGTCACTTTCGCCGACGGGGCCTTCTGCGAGATCACCGACCACACCGCCTTCGACCGCATGCTGGCCGCCACCGGGCATCGCGAGGGGCTGGTGTCGCGGGCACAGAACAGCTGGCGCCTGGCGGGGCTGGCGGTGGCCGCGCTGCTGGCGGTGCTGGTGCTGGGCTACTACGTGCTGTTGCCGTGGGGCGCGGGCGTGCTGGCGCACACGGTGCCGGCCGAGGTCGAGGCCCATCTCGGCAGGCTGACGCTGGCAAGCCTGGACAACGGCATGGTCAAGCCGACGCAGCTACCGGCCGCCGAGCAGCAGCGCATCCGCGCCGGCTTTGCCGCGCTGGTGCGCCCGGACGACGCCGGGCACGACTACCAGATCCTGTTCCGCCAGGGCGGCGAGTTCGGCGCCAATGCGCTGGCGCTGCCGGGCGGCACCATCGTGGTCACCGACGAGCTGGTGAGCCTGGCCGGCACCGGCCCGGGCATGCTGGGCGTGCTGGCGCATGAAGCCGGCCACGTGGCGAAGCGCCACGGGCTGCAGCAGGTGATACAGGGCTCTGCGATCGGGGCGTTGTCGGCCTACCTGTTCGGGGATATTTCGACGGTGCTGGCCGGCGTGCCGGCCGCCATGCTGACGCTGCGCTATTCACGCGACCACGAGCGCGAGGCCGACGACTTCGCCATCGCCGTCATGCAGCGCAACGGCTTGCCGCCCGCGGCGCTGGCCGACGTGCTGGTGAGGCTGGAACAGCGGCACGGCGCTGCATCGGAAGCCGAGGCGGAGCGCGGCCAGGACTTCCTGTCGACGCACCCGCAGACGCGCGCACGGATCGAAGCCCTGCGCCGCGCCGGCAAATAAGCCAGGCTCAGGCTACCGGCTGCGGCGCATCCGCGCCCGGCTGGCGCCGATAGGCCCAGATCACCATGGCGATGCCGGCCAGGATCATCGGCAGGCTCAGCCACTGGCCCATCGACAGCTTCAACGCCAGCAGCCCAAGGAAGGTGTCCGGCTCGCGCGCGAACTCCGCGGCAAAGCGGAATGCGCCGTAACCGATCAGGAATACGCCCGACACCGCGCCCATCGGCCGCGGCTTGCGCGCGAACAGCCACAGGATGATGAACAGCGCCAGGCCCTCGCCGGCGAACTGGTAGAGCTGCGACGGATGGCGCGGGATGTTGTCCCCCGCCTGCGGGAAGATCATGCCCCACGGCAGGTCGGTCGGGCGGCCCCACAGCTCGCCGTTGATAAAGTTGCCGATGCGTCCGGCGGCCAGCCCGCACGGGATCATCGGCGCGATAAAGTCGGTCACGTCCATCCAGTGGCGCCGGCGCAGTTTCGCGAACAGCCACATCGCCACGATCACGCCCAGGAAGCCGCCGTGGAAGGCCATGCCGCCCTCCCACACCTTGAAGATCTCAAGCGGATGGGCCAGGTAGTACGTCGGCTTGTAGAACAGCACGTAGCCCAGCCGCCCGCCCAGGATCACGCCCAGCACGCCGAAGAACAGCATGTCGTCGAGATCGCGCGTGCTCCAGCCCTTTGTCGCGATATGCGGCTGGCGGATGCGCAGGCGCCCGAACCAAAGGAACATGATGAACCCGGCCAGGTACATCAGCCCGTACCAGCGGATGGCAAGCGGGCCCAGGTGGATGGCAACCGGGTCGAACTGGGGATGAATCAGCATGTTGGCGTGAATGGAGGTTGGAAGGGCCGCGGCCCGCGCGTTGTCAGTGACGGTCGGGCCCGGCTGCGCTGGCGCCCGCGGGTTGCGCGAGCGTGGCGGCGATATCGATGAAGGACCGCAGCACCGGCGCCACACCGGCTGCGCCTGCCTGGCCGGCGGCCGCGCCGTCGCGCCAGACCAGCCCGGTCTCGATCTGCGGCCCGGCCTCGCGCAGCGCCAGGTACGACACCCCGGTGCGGCGAAGGTTGCACAGCGACGCCGGCACCAGCGCCACGCCCATGCCGGCCGACACCAGGCTCACGATGGTCTGCATCTGGATGGCTTCCTGCGCGATCACCGGCGCCAGGCCCTCGCGCGCATAGTAGCCCGTAATGATGTCATAAAACGCCGGCGCGCTTCGGCGCGGGAAGATGATCAGCGGTTCATGGGCCGCCTCGCGCAGCGACACCGGGCCCTCCGCCGCGCGCATGCCGCCGGCCGGGCGCCAGCCGTCGGGCACGGCCAGCACCAGCGGCTCGCTGACCAGCGGCAGGTAGGCCAGCCCGTGCGGCATCGCCGGCAATTGCGGGCGGATCACCAGCCCGGCGTCGATCGCGCCCTCCATCAGCGCTTCGAGCTGCACGTCGCTGGTGGCCTCGCGCAACTGAAGCTGCACCTCGGGGTGGCGCGCCCTGAAGCGCCGCAGCAGGTCGGGCAGGATGCCGTAGTCGGCGGTACTGACGAACGCCAGCGACAGCGATCCCACCTCGCCGCGCGCCAGCCGCTGCGCCAGGCCGGGCAGCGCCGCGGCGTCGGCCAGCACGCGGCGCACTTCCGGCAGCCATTGCTGGCCGGTCGGCGTCAGCACCACGGAGCGCCGCGTGCGCACGAAGAGCTGCACGCCGATTTCCTCTTCCAGCGCCTGGATCTGCTGCGACAGCGGCGGCTGCGTCATCGACAGCCGGCGCGCGGCGCGGCCGAAATGCAACTCTTCCGCCACCGTGACGAAATAGCGTAGCTGGCGCAGGTCCAAACCGGCTCCTGATATGTTTATCGACTCAATAAAGGTCAAATAATATATTTGACACACCAAAACGCAAGCGGCATCCTTTCGCCCACAACATCGCCGCCGTGCGTGCGCTTTCCCTGCATGGCGGCACTGAAGATCCCCGGAGATTCCCACCATGGCATTCAACAAACGCTCGCAGCACATCACGCAAGGCGTGGCGCGTTCCCCCAACCGTTCGATGTACTACGCACTCGGCTACAAGAAGGAAGACTTCGACAAGCCGATGGTGGGCATCGCCAACGGCCACTCGACCATCACCCCTTGCAACGCGGGCCTGCAGCGCCTGGCCGATGCGGCCATCGACGCGATCAAGGCGTCCGACGCCAACCCGCAGGTGTTCGGCACCCCGACCATCTCGGACGGCATGTCGATGGGCACCGAAGGCATGAAGTACTCGCTGATCTCGCGTGAAGTCATTGCCGACTGCATCGAGACCGCCGCGCAGGGCCAGTGGATGGACGGCGTGGTCGTGATCGGCGGCTGCGACAAGAACATGCCGGGCGGCATGATCGCACTGGCGCGCACCAACGTGCCGGGCATCTACGTCTACGGCGGCACCATCAAGCCGGGCAACTGGAAGGGCAAGGACCTGACCATCGTGTCGTCGTTCGAGGCCGTGGGCGAATTCACCGCCGGGCGCATGAGCCAGGAGGACTTCGAGGGCGTGGAAAAGAACGCCTGCCCGTCGACCGGCTCGTGCGGCGGCATGTACACCGCCAACACCATGAGCTCGTCGTTCGAGGCGCTGGGCATGTCGCTGCTGTACTCGTCGACCATGGCCAACCCGGACCAGGAAAAGGTCGACAGCGCCGCCGAATCGGCACGCGTGCTGGTCGAGGCGATCAAGAAGGACATCAAGCCGCGCGACATCATCACGCGCAAGTCGATCGAGAACGCCGTGGCGCTGATCATGGCCACCGGCGGCTCGACCAACGCCGTGCTGCACTACCTGGCCATCGCCCATGCCGCCGAAGTGGAATGGACCATTGATGACTTCGAGCGCATCCGCCGCAAGGTGCCGGTGATCTGCAACCTGAAGCCGTCGGGCCAGTACGTGGCGACCGACCTGCACAAGGCCGGCGGCATCCCGCAGGTCATGAAGATCCTGCTCAAGGCCGGCATGCTGCACGGCGACTGCCTGACCATCACCGGCCGCACGCTGGCTGAAGAGCTGGAAAACGTGCCCGACACCCCGCGTGCCGACCAGGACGTGATCCTGCCGATCGAGAAGGCGCTCTACGCCGAAGGGCACCTGGCCATCCTGAAGGGCAACCTGGCCGAAGAGGGCGCGGTCGCCAAGATCACCGGCCTGAAGAACCCGGTCATCACCGGTCCGGCACGCGTGTTCGAAGACGAGCAGAGCGCGATGGAAGCGATCCTGGCCGACAAGATCAACGCCGGCGACATCCTGGTGCTGCGCTACCTCGGCCCCAAGGGCGGCCCCGGCATGCCGGAAATGCTGGCCCCGACCTCGGCCATCATCGGCAAGGGACTGGGCGAGTCGGTCGGCTTTATCACCGACGGGCGCTTCTCGGGCGGTACCTGGGGCATGGTGGTCGGCCACGTGGCGCCGGAAGCGTATGTGGGCGGCACGATCGCGCTGGTGCAGGAAGGCGATTCGATCACCATCGATGCGCACAAGCTGCTGCTGCAGTTGAATGTTTCCGACGAAGAGCTGGCCAAGCGCCGCGCCGAGTGGAAGCAGCCGGCGCCGCGTTATACGCGTGGCGTGCTGGCCAAGTTCTCGAAGCTGGCGTCGACGGCGAGCAAGGGTGCGGTGACGGACTGAGTCTGGTTCGCTTGATGTGAAAAAGCCTGCGATCTCTCGCAGGCTTTTTTATTTGCTGAGTGCGCATGCAGTACCGACACCCCTGGCAAACGCTCCCCTCTCCCGCAAGCGGGAGAGGGGAGCAAACCGGTGGTGAGAGAATTTCATCAGCAAGCCTCAATCCTTCCCCGGCGTCCTCTCAATCTCCTCCAGCGTCGCATCCAGCCATTCCACCAACCGTGCCTCCAGCGACTGCGTCAGCTCGCTGGCAAGCTGCGCCGTCAGCGGCGCCAGCCGCGACTGCAGCGTGGCTTCGGTGTGGGCTGCCACCACCTGCGGCCATTCGGTGCGGAAGCGCATCATCACGCGGCTCAGCAACTCCGTGCGCACCGCGCGCAGGTCGTCCTCGCCCGGCTCGTCTGGCTGTTGTTCCGGCACCAGCGCTTCGTCCAGCGCGGCATCGCCGGTATCGCCGACCTGCATCACAAGCCCGGAATCGCCCATGCCAAACGTATCGATCACGCCATCGTCAACGGCGGCGCCTGCGTGAGCTGGGGCCGCGGCGTCGGCATCCGGCAGCTCCACAACCTCTGTCAGCAGCGGAATGCTGTCATTGGGCCCTGGCCGCGGGATCACCCGCGAAGTGGTGCGTTCGCTCATGCGGCATCTCCCTTGGGCTGGCCGATATCGTGGTGCGTCAGCGGATAGCCGCGTTCGCGGTAGAAGCGGTAGCGCTGGCGGCCGGCCTCGCGCGCGGCATCGCCGGCGCCCACCACCTCGATCAGGCGTTCGAAGCTGGCAAACTGCGCCGGGGGCTCATCCGCCAGGTTGATCAGCAACTGGTGGTGCGGCACGCCTTCGGTGGTGGCCGCCAGCAGGATCGGCGTGACCGCCGCATTGGGGCTCTCGAGCCCGCAATGCGGCAGGAAGTCCAGCGCCGAGAACGTCCACAGGCGCGCGTCCAGGTCCGCGAGCTGCGCCGGCGCACCGTGGATCACCACCTTCTGCCCGGCGCCGTGGGCCTTGCGGACCAGCCGGCAGACATAGCCGAGCACATCCGGCACGTTGCTGTGGAAGTCGATGCGCGTCATGGACTGTTCAATGCTCGTTTGCCCGCCGCGATCAGGCCGCGCGGTCCATCAGGAACTGCGTCAGCATCGGCACCGGACGGCCGGTGGCGCCCTTGGCCGAGCCGCTCTTCCACGCGGTGCCGGCGATGTCCAGGTGCGCCCAGTCGTACTTCTCGGTAAAGCGCGACAGGAAGCAGGCCGCGGTGACGCTGCCCGCCGGGCGGCCGCCGATATTGCCCATGTCGGCGAAGTTGGACTTGAGCTGGTCCTGGTACTCGTCGTCCAGCGGCATGCGCCAGGCGGTGTCCATGGCGCGGCGGCCAGCCTGCAGCAGGTCGTCGGCAAGCGTGTCGGAGCGCGAGTAGAGGCCGCTGTTGACATGGCCGAGCGCGATGATGCAGGCGCCGGTCAGCGTGGCGACATCGATCACCGCCGCGGGCTTGAAGCGCTCGACATAGGTCAGCGCGTCGCACAGGATCAGGCGGCCTTCGGCATCGGTGTTCAGGATCTCGATGGTCTGTCCGGACATGCTGGTGACGACATCGCCCGGCTTGGTGGCGATGCCGCTGGGCATGTTTTCGCAGGTCGGCACCACGGCAATCACGTTGAGCTTCAGCCCCATCTCGGCCACGGCCTGGATGGTGCCCAGCACCGACGCGGCGCCGCACATGTCGTACTTCATCTCGTCCATGCCCTCGCCCGGCTTCAGCGAGATGCCGCCGGTATCGAAGGTGATGCCCTTGCCCACCAGCACCACAGGCGCCTGCTTGGCAGCGGCGCCGTCATAGCGCACCACGATGAACTGCGGCGGCTCTTCGCTGCCCTTGGTCACGGCCAGGAAGGCGCCCATGTTCAGCGCCTCGATCTGCTTGCGGCCCAGCACTTCCACCTTGAGCTTGTGGCGTTTGGCGATGCTGCGCGCGGTGTTGGCCAGGTAGGTCGGGGTGCAGATATTGGACGGCAGGTTGCCCAGGTCGCGCGTCAGCTCCATGCCGTTGGCGATGGCGGTGCCGCGCACCGCGGCCTGCGTGGCGGCACGGGCATCGTTGCTGTCGACGGCGATCACAACCTTGCGCAGCGAGGACTTCTCGGTGCCGTTGGGCTTGCCGTTGGCACCACCGGCGGCATTGCTGGCCGCATGGGCATGGGCATTGGCGCGCTTCAGGCCGGGGTGGCGCTCCAGCAGGCGGTAGCCCGCCTCGCGTACCAGCATGATGGTGGTGATCACCGCCCAGGCGGCGTCACGCGGCTGCGGCGCCTGCTGCGTCAGGCACCACAGCGCCGAGGCGGCACGCGTCGACGACAAGGCACGCACGGCGGTGCGCACCGCATCGGCAAACGCCTTGTCGCTGAACTCGGCTTCCTTGCCGAGTCCCACAAGCAGCACACGGGCTGCGCCCACGCCAGAGACCTCGTGCAGCATCAGGTGCGTGCCGCGCTTGCCTTCGAAGTCGCCCTGCTTGATCAACCGCTGCACCAAACCCTTCGTCGCCACATCCAGCGCCTTGGCTACGCCGGCAAGGTTCTGGCCTTCGAACAGGCCGACCACGAGGCAGTCGGTTTTCGTCGCCAGGAAACCATTTTGGCCGGCTTTGCTCCAATCCAGGGCTTTTGTGCTAAATTCCATCGCGCTTCCTTCCAGGGGCTCGTTAGACACGAAAGCCTCCATTATCCGCGATTTTCACCCGCGACCTGCCGCCGCTGATCCGCCCCGCTGACAGCCCGCTGTCTTGTCAGCTGTTCTTCCAGGCACATCTTGCACGGCACATCGCCCGCGCCGGCCGGCAGCCCGGAACCGAACCCGCATGATCCTTCAACAAGCCCTGCGACGAGAGCTCGCCTACACCGCCGGGGCGGTGTTCCTGGTGATGCTGACCTTCATGCTCACGTCGCTCGTGATCCGCATCCTGGGAATGGCCGCCAGCGGCAAGGCCAGCCCCAACGACGTGCTGATGCTGATCGGCCTGGCCACCATCGGCTATCTGTCGATCCTGCTGTCGGCCACGCTCTTCATCTCCACCCTGATCGTGCTCACGCGCTGGTACAAGGATTCGGAGATGGTGGTGTGGTTCTCGGCCGGCATCTCGCTGCGCGACCTGGTCAAGCCGGTGCTGCAATTTGCGGCGCCCTTCATCGTGCTGGCGCTGCTGCTGGGCATGTTCGCCTGGCCGTGGGCCAACCAGCAGAGCGCGCTGTTCCGCGACCGCTTCGAGCAGCGCGGCGTGATCTCGATGATCGCCGCCGGGCGCTTTATCGAGCCCGCCAAGGCCAACTACGTGCTGTTCATCGAGGGCATCGACGCCGACATGAAGCATGCGCGCAATGTCTTCGTCGCCAATTCCGAGGCCAGCAAGATCGGCGTGGCGCTGGCCCATCAGGGCAAGTTCGAGACCATGCCCAATGGCGACCGGCTGGTGGTGATGGAGAACGGCCGCCGCTATTCCGGCACGCCCGGCCAGATCGACTACCGCATCGTCGAGTTCGAGCGCTACGCGGTCAAGGTGGACAACAAGCCGCCCGAGTCCGAAGCCAAGCTGCCGCCCAAGAGCCGCGACACCATCGAGCTGATACGCAACCCCACGCGCGAGAACCTGGGAGAGCTGATCTGGCGCATCTCGCTGCCGATCCTCGCCTTCAACTTCGTGATGATCGCCATCCCGCTGGCCTACGTTAACCCGCGCCTGGGCCGCTACACGCCGCTGGTGTTCGCGGTGCTGATCTACCTGACCTACAGCAACCTGGTCAACCTGACGCAGTCGTGGGTCCGTAATGGCTCGATCCCGTTCTGGCTGGCGTGGTGGCCGATCCACCTGGTGGTGCTCCTGGGGGCACTGCTGCTGTTCCGCTACCGCCAGAACCGCAGCCTGGGCGGGTGGCGCGCCGTGTTCGGCCTGAAGCGGCGCAACGGCGTGAGCGCGGGAGGCGAGGCATGAGGATCCTGCGCGTCTACGAACGCTACTTTGGCCGGCTGGTCTATAGCGTGTTCGCCTTCATCCTGTTCGCGGTGCTGTCGCTGTTCGTGTTCTTCGACATGCTCAACGAGCTGGAGAACGTCAACAGCCAGTACACCTCGCTGATCGCGCTGTTCCACGTGCTGCTGCAGGCGCCCACGCGGGTGTACGAGGTGCTGCCGATCGCGGTGCTGATCAGCGCGATCTACGTGTTCTCGCAGCTGGCCAGCCAGTCCGAGTACACGATCTTCCGCGTCGCCGGCCTGAACACGCGCCAGGCGCTGTTCTCGCTGTTCAAGCTGGCGGTGCCGCTGGCGCTGGTGACCTTTATCTTCGGCGAGTTCATCGGCCCGCGCGCCGAGCAGTACGCGCAGAAGGTCAAGCTGGAAGCGATCGGCGCGACGGTGTCGTCGGGCTTCCGCTCGGGCGTCTGGGTCAAGGACCGCGACAAGGATGCCACCGATGGCGGCGAGATCACCCGCTTCGTCAATGTGGCGGGGCTGCGTCCGGACCAGACCATCACCGGCGTCACGATCTATGAGTTCGATCCCCAGTACCGGCTGCGCGTGATCCGCGTGGCGCAGGAAGGACGCTACCAGGGCGGCCAGTCGTGGGAGCTGCAGGGTGTCAGCGAAACGCGCTTCACCGAGCTGGCCAGGCCCGCGCCAGCCGCCACGGGCCCCGCGCGCGACGCGCTGGCGCCGGACTTCCGCGCCGAGCAGGTGAAGTTTCCGCGCGTGACCATGCATTCCGAACTGACGCCGCAGATCCTGTCCGTGCTGCTGGTGACGCCGGAGCGGATGTCGACGCTGGACCTGTTCCGCTATATCCGCCACCTGCGCGACAACAAGCAGGACACGCAGCGCTATGAGATCGCGTTCTGGAAGAAGGTCATCTACCCGCTGACGCTGTTCGTGATGGTGGCGCTGGCGCTGCCCTTCGCCTACCTGCACGCGCGTGCCGGCGCGGTCGGTGTCAAGGTGTTCGGCGGCATTATGCTGGGCCTGTCGTTCCACTTGTCGAACACGCTGTTCTCGCACGTCGGCCTGTTGCATACATGGCCGCCGATCATCTCGGCGCTGTTGCCCGGAACGCTCTACCTGATGGTGGCGCTGACGGCGCTGCGCTGGGTCGATCGTCACTGACGGGCGTGTTGCCATGACAACGACCGCCCAGGCCCTGGTACTGTTCGCGCACGGCGCGCGCGATGCGCGGTGGCGCGAGCCGTTCGACCGGTTGCAGCAGAAGCTGGCAAGCGCCCTGCCCCGCTGCGACGTGCGGCTGGCCTTCCTGGAGCTGATGTCGCCCGACCTGCCGGCAACGCTGGCAGACCTCGCCACGCGCGGCGTGGCCGAGGTCACCGTGGTGCCGGTGTTCTTCGGCCAGGGCGGCCACCTGCGGCGCGACCTGCCGGCGCTGCTCGACCAATGCCGGCAAACCCATCGCGGACTGCGCATCCACTGCGCCACGGCGGTGGGGGAAGCCGATGCGGTGCTGGACGCGATCGCGGCCTATTGCATCGCCTCGCTGCAAGGTGCCGCTGCCGGCCCGGCTTGATCCAGCCCCGTCCGGCCACGCTCCAATGACAAAGGCCCTGTCACGGCGAGATGCCGTCACAGGGCCTTTTTGTTTCTGGCGCCGGAGCCGAATCAGGCAGCGCGCGGCGTGCGGACCGTGGTGGTCTCCCCAGCCTCGTCGCGCGGCGTTTCCGTCGCGCGTGCGGCCAGTGCCGCGCCGATCATCAGCAGGCTCGGCTGCACCGGATCGATCCAGGCGGCAGCCTCGCCCGCCGCCATCTGGCCGAGGGTGAATTCACGGCTGCGCTGCCGCGGCGTGGTGGCGGCTTCGACCACCCATGCCGGCGTCGACGCGGGCTTGCCGTGCGCGATCAGTTGCGCGGCGATCGAGGCGGCTTGGTCGCGGCCCATGTAGTAGACCAGCGTATCGGCCTTGACCGCGGCCTCGATATCGGCCGAGCCTTCACCGTCAGCGGCCTTGGCCTGCGTGGCAAACGCCACGCTGCGCGACACGCCGCGCTTGGTCAGCGGCTTGCCGATCGCCGAGGCAGCCGCCAGCGCGGCGGTGATGCCCGGCACCACTTCATACTCGATGCCGGCGGCTTCCAGCGCCTGCAGTTCCTCGTCGGCGCGGCCAAACAGCATCGGGTCGCCGCCCTTGAGGCGCACCACGCGCTCGTACTTGCTGGCCAGGTCGACGATCTGCCGGTTGATGAACAACTGTGCGGTGGAGCGCTGGCCGCAGCGCTTGCCGACTTCGACCAGTTCCGCCTGCGGACACCAGGCCAGCATCTCCGGCGACACCAGTGCATCGTGCAGCACCACCTGGGCTTCGCCCAAAAGCCGTGCACCACGCACCGTAATGAGGTCTGCCGCACCGGGGCCTGCCCCGATCAGGTACACCTTGCCGTAAGTCTTCTGCGCCTGCTTGTCCATCTCTTGCCCCATCCTGTTCGTTACCGATCAGGAGAACGCACGGATCATGCCTGCGGCCACCGTGTGGTTGGTCGCTTCGTCGATCAGCACGAAAGCCCCCGTTGCCGGGTTGTCGCCGTAGGCATCGCACATGATCGGCTTCTGCAGCGAGATCTGCACCGAACCGATATCGTTCAGGCGGATGTCGTGGCGGCCGGTCTCTTGCGACAGCGTATGCACGTCCAGCACGCGGTCCACCGCCGACACGCGCGCGAACACGCTGGCCGTGGTGTGCTTGAGCACGTACTTGCGCGCCGGGTTCAGCGACTCGTCGTCGAACCAGCACAGGTCGGCCTGCAGCTTCTTGGCCGGCGCGGTGGCGGCATCGGCGGCGACGAACATATCACCGCGTGATACATCGACGTCCTCGGCCAGGCGCACGGTAACGGTGTCGCCGACGTTGGCCGATTCGGCAGCGCCGTTGGGCGTCAGCACCTCAGCCACTACCGCGTCGCGGTTGGCGGGCAGCACGCGCAGCTTCTGGCCCACGCGCACGGTGCCGGCTTCGATGCGGCCGGCATAGCCGCGGAAGTCGTCCGACTGCGAACCGTCCTGGCGGATCACCAGCTGCACCGGGAAGCGCAGCGCGGCGTCATCCTCGGGCGCGGCTTCTTCCACCGGCAGTTCTTCCAGCAGCGGCAGCAGCGGCTCGCCCTGGTACCACGGCATGGCATCGCTTTCATGCACGATGTTGTCGCCGCGCAGCGCGGAGACCGGCACGTAGCGCACGTCCTTCAGGCCCAGTTGCGCGGCCAGTTCGGTGTAGGCGGTGCGGATCTCGTTGAAGCGCTGCTCGCTGTAGTCGACCAGGTCCATCTTGTTGACGGCGACGATCACGTGCTGGATCTCCAGCAGCTTCAGGATCGCCGAATGGCGCTTGGTCTGCGCCAGCAGCTCGGCACGGCCGTTGGTAACGGTGACGCGCGTGGCATCGACCAGCACGATGGCCGCGTGCGCCGTCGACGCGCCGGTGACCATGTTGCGGGTGTACTGCTCGTGGCCCGGCGTATCCGCGATGATGAACTTGCGGCGCGCGGTCGAGAAGTAGCGGTAGGCCACGTCGATGGTGATGCCCTGCTCGCGCTCGGCTTCCAGGCCGTCGGTCAGCAGCGAGAAGTCGATCTGCTCGCCGGCGGTGCGCTTGTTCTTGGCGTTGGCCAGCGCGGTCAGTTGGTCGGACAGCACGGCCTTGCTGTCGTACAGCAGGCGGCCGATCAGCGTGCTCTTGCCGTCGTCGACGGAGCCGGCGGTGATGAAGCGCAGCAGGCCTTGATGGTTAGATTCGTGAGTCATGTTGAATTCCTTTGCTGCGTCCGGATCAGAAGTAGCCTTCTTTCTTCCGACGTTCCATCGAGGCTTCGCTGGTCTGGTCGTCCATGCGGGTCGCGCCGCGCTCGGTGATCTCGGTCACCGCGGTCTCGGCGATGATCGCTTCCGGCGAATCGGCGGTGCTGGCCACCGGGCAGGTGCAGCTGATATCGCCCACGGTACGGAAGCGCACCGACAGCACTTCGCTGACGTCGCCGTCCTGCTTGGGCGTGATCGGCGTGACCGGCACCAGCAGGCCGTTCTTGCGCACGACCTCGCGCTGGTGCGAATAGTAGATCGGCGGCAGCGCCAGCTTCTCGCGGGCGATGTACTGCCACACGTCCAGCTCGGTCCAGTTGGAGATCGGGAACACGCGCATCTGCTCGCCCTGCGCCATGCGGGCGTTGTACAGGCTCCACAGCTCGGGGCGCTGGGCCTTCGGATCCCACTGGCCGAACTCGTCGCGGAACGAGAAGATGCGCTCCTTGGCGCGGGCCTTCTCTTCGTCGCGGCGGGCGCCGCCCATCAGCGCGTCGAACTGGTGCGCCTCGATGGTTTCCAGCAGCGTCACGGCCTGCGCCGCGTTGCGCGAATCGGTTTCCTTGCGCAGGCGCACGGTGCCGCGCTTGATCGAGTCTTCCACATGGCCCACCACCAGGCGCGCGCCCAGTTCCGCCACGCGCTGGTCGCGGAATTCGATCACTTCCGGATAGTTGTGGCCGGTGTCGATATGCACCAGCGGGAACGGCAGCTCGATCTTGCGGTCGCCCAGGCGGAAAGCCTTCAGCGCCAGGTGCAGCATCACGATCGAGTCCTTGCCGCCGGAGAACAGCAGCGCCGGGTTGCGGCACTCGGCCACTACCTCGCGGATGATGTAGATCGACTCGGCTTCGAGCCGGTCGAGATGGTCGTTCTGCACCTGCAACAGGTGCGCCACGCTGCTGGTGGCTTCTGCGATGTCGTTCATGATGCCCATTTCTGTACCGGCCTCAATGCTTGATGTTCTGTTCGTGGAGCCCGCACTCTTTCGAGTCCTTGCTCTCCCACCACCAACGTCCCGCGCGGACATCCTCGCCCGCGCGCACGGCACGCGTACACGGCTCGCAGCCGATGCTGGGATAGCCCTTGGCGTGCAGGTCGTTGACCGGCACGTTGTGGCGTTTCAGGTAGGCCCACACCTCCGGCTCGCTCCAGTCCGCCAGCGGGTTGAACTTGGGGATGCCGCGGGCTTCGTCCAGTTCCTCGAACGGCAGCTCGGCGCGCGTCACGGCCTGCTCGCGGCGCTGGCCGGTCAGCCAGGCGTCGGCGTGCGACAGCGCGCGGTTGAGCGGCTCGACCTTGCGGATGCCGCAGCATTCCTTGCGCAGGTCGACGCTGTCGTAGAAGGCGTTCAGGCCGTGCTTCTTCAGGTAGTTGTCGACCGCGTCGGCGTCCGGCGTGTACTGCTCGATGCTGTAGCCGTAGTGCGACTGCACCTTGTCCAGCACTGCCAGCGTCTCGGCGTGCAGGCGCCCGGTCTGCAGCGTGAAGACACGGATGCCAGCGCGCACGGCGGGGGTACCGCGCAGGATGGCATCGGTCAGCACCATGTCCTCGGCCGCCAGGCTCGAGGCAAAACGCGCGCGAAAGAAGCGCGAGGCGATGCCGGCCAGGCGCTCGGCCAGCTCGCGTTCCTTCAGCGCCAGCGCCTCGATGCTGCCGGTGTATTCGGGCGCCACCCACAGCGCGGGCGGACGCAGTCCCGACACCGCGCCGGCGCCGGTGTCTGCCACCACCGCGATATCGCTCAGCACCGTGCTCATGCCGTTGCCTTCGACTGCACGGGAGCGCCTTCGGTGCGCGCGCGGCGGAACAGCGGCAGCGGCTCGTCGACCGAAGCCTGGTAGGTCACGGTGAATTCGGTGAAGCCCTTGATGGCGTCATCGATGTTCTTGTCGGCGCGCACCGCGAAGGCGTCGAAGCCGCAGCGCTTCATGAAGTTGAGCTGGTCGCGCAGCACGTCGCCGATGGCGCGCAGCTGGCCGTTCCAGTTGTAGCGGGTGCGCAGCAGGTACGCGGTCGAGAAGCCGCGGCCGTCGCGGAACACCGGGAAGTCCACCGCCACCAGCGAGACGCGGTCGAAGTACTGGGCCACGTCGCCCGGCTCGTCTTCCGGAGCCAGCCACACGCCGGTGCGGGCCACGTCGCGGCCGGCCAGCAGCGCTTCGTTGGCCAGCCACACCGACAGCGGGAACAGCACGGCGTCCTGGCTCTGCGCGGCGGCAGCGATCTGGTCGTCGGTCAGCGGTTGTTCGGCGGTGCCGCGCAGCACGGTCCAGTTATCTTCGACGATGACCGGGACGACATTGGCGCCGTCGCGTTGCAGTTGAATAATCTTTGCCATGTTCAGTCTCCGGTCCTCAGGCTTCAGCGCGCTCGCGCGGCTGCTTGTCGGCATAAACGCGCTCCTTGAACGGGGCGATGCCGATGCGGGACAGGGTTTCGATAAAGCGTTCGTCCTCGATGCGGTTGGCAACGAAGGTGTCGATGATGCGGGTCACCACCTCGGGCATTTCCTCGGCGCTGAACGACGGACCAATCACCTTGCCCAGCGCGGTCTTGTTGCCCTGGGCGCCGCCCAGCGTGACCTGGTACCACTCCGAACCGTCCTTGTCGACGCCCAGCACGCCGATGTTGCCGACGTGGTGGTGGCCGCAGGCGTTGATGCAGCCCGAGATGTTCAGCGAGATCTCGCCCAGGTCATAGACGTAGTCCAGGTCGTCGAAGCGCTCCTGGATCGCCTGCGCGATGGGGATCGACTTGGCGTTGGCCAGCGAGCAGAAGTCGCCGCCCGGGCAGGCGATGATGTCGGTCAGCAGGCCGATGTTCGGCGTGGCCAGGCCGGCCTTCTTGGCCAGTTGCCACAGCTCGTACAGGTCCTGCTTCTTCACGTCCGGCAGCACCAGGTTCTGCTCGTGCGCCACGCGCAGCTCGCCGAAGCCGAAACGGTCGGCCAGGTCGGCCACGGTTTCGATCTGCGCGTCGGTCGCGTCGCCCGGGGGCGAGGCCACGCCCGGCTTGGTCGACAGCGTCACCGCGGCGTAGCCGGGCACCTTGTGGCCGTGCACGCTGCGGCTGACCCAGCGCGCGAAGGCCTTGTCTTCCAGCAGGTGCTTCTCGTACGAGGCGTCGGTATCGGCCAGCTTTTCATAGGCCGGCGGCGCGAAGTACTGCGCCACGCGGTCGAATTCTTCCTGCGTCAGCGTGGCCGGGCCGTCCTTGCTGTGCTGCCATTCTTCCTCGACTTCCTGCGCGAACTTCTCCACGCCGATCGCCTTCACCAGGATCTTGATGCGGGCCTTGTACTTGTTGTCGCGGCGGCCATAGCGGTTGTACACGCGGATCGCCGACTCGACGTAGGTCAGCATGTGCTGCCACGGCAGGTCTTCCTTGATCACCGAGCCCAGGATCGGGGTGCGGCCCAGGCCACCGCCGGCCAGCACGCGCAGGCGCACTTCGCCGTCGGCGTTCTTGTAGGCGTAGATGCCGATATCGTGCATCTGCACCACGGCGCGGTCGTCGGCGGAAGCCGAGATGGCGATCTTGAGCTTGCGCGGCAGGAACGCGAATTCCGGCTGGAACGTGCTCCACTGGCGCAGCAGCTCGGCCAGCACGCGCGGGTCCACCGACTCGTCCGGCGCGACGCCGGCGAAGTGGTCGGTGGTGATGTTGCGCACGCAGTTGCCCGAGGTCTGGATGGCGTGCATCTCGACGCTGGCCAGCTCGGCCAGCACGTCGGGCACGCGCTCCAGCTCCATCCAGTTGTACTGGATGTTCTGGCGCGTGGAGAAGTGGCCATAGCCGCGGTCGTACTCGCGCGCGATATGGCCCAGCTTGCGCATCTGCTTCGACGACAGCAGGCCGTACGGGATCGCCACGCGCAGCATGTAGGCATGGCGCTGCATGTACAGGCCGTTCTGCAGCCGCAGCGGCAGGAACTCTTCCTCGGTCAGCTCGCCGGACAGGCGGCGGCGCACCTGGTCACGGAACTGGGCGACGCGCTCGGCAACGATGCGCTGGTCATATTGGTCGTACTGATACATGGCGGGGTCCGTTCAGTATTCGTTGAATTCAGGAGACGAGCTTGATGGCGACGAGCGTCAGCGTGGTCGCCAGCGCGGCGCGCACCAGCCGTTCGGGCAGCGCCCGCGACAGTTGCGCGCCCAGCCAGATGCCGGGGATCGAGCCCACCAGCAGCGCCAGCAGCAAATTCCAGTCGACCGTGCCGAGCCACACATGGCCCAGCCCGGCAATTGCTGTCAGCGGGACGGCGTAGGCGATATCGGTGCCGGCGACTTCGGCCGGCTTCATATGGGGATACAGCAGCAGGATCAGCGTGGCGCCCACGGCGCCGGCGCCGATCGAGGAAACGGTTACCAGCACGCCGATCACGGCGCCCACAACGATGGTGGCCACCACCTGGTTGCGGCCATGGAGCTGGAAGCGCGGATTGCGTTCCAGCCATGCCAGCATCTGCTTGCGGAACAGCAGCGACAATACGGTCAGCAGCACCGATACGCCGATGGTCATGCGGATCGCGTGCAGCCACTGGGCGTTGAGCTCGCCTGCGCTCTTGAGCACCAGGATCGAGGCCACCGCCGCCGGCAGGCTGCCGATGCACAGGCGCCGCACCACCTGCCACTGCACATGGCCATGGGCGCGGTGCGCGATGGTGCCGAAACCCTTGGTGATGGCCGCGAAGGCCAGGTCGGTGCCGACCGCGGTCGCTGGCGAGAAGCCGAACAGCAGTGTCAGCAGCGGCGTCATCAACGAGCCTCCACCCACCCCGGTCAGACCGACGAGGACGCCTACGAACAGACCGGAAACGGTATAGGCAACAGACATGGGGGACTCGGTGGGGCCAGGCCCTGGAGGTCTCGCGTCACAAAGTGGCGGCTGCGCGAGGACGCACTGAGGGCTGGCCATTCATTAACAAAGTTCGAGAATCGTAATAAACTGGCCTCATACCTCAAACTAATAAGAAGTTGTTTGTTTATACGAACCTAGATATATGAACCTGCACCAGTTCCGCTTCGTGCGCGAAGCCGTCCGGCAGAACTACAACCTGACCGAGGCTGCCAAGGCGCTCTATACGTCACAGCCTGGCGTATCCAAGGCCATCATCGAGCTGGAGGAAGAGCTGGGTGTCGACATCTTCACGCGGCATGGCAAGCGCATCCGCAGCCTGACCGAGCCGGGGCGGCGCATCCTCAACTCGGTTGAGAAGATCCTGCAGGAGGTGGAAAGCCTGAAGCGCGTCGGCATGGACTATGCTGCACAGGACCAGGGCAACTTCACCATCGCCACGACGCATACCCAGGCCCGTTACGCCCTGCCCCGGGTCATCGGCGAGTTCACCAAGCGTTACCCCAAGGTGCGGCTGTCGATCCAGCAGGGCAATCCGGCGCAGATCTCCGACATGCTGCTGCATGACCAGGCCGATATCGGAATCGCCACGGAAGGCATCACCAACGACAAGAACCTGGTGTCATTGCCCGGCTACCAATGGACGCATATGGTGATTACGCCACCCGAGCATCCGCTGCTGGACAAGAAGCACCTGGCGCTGGAAGACCTGATGGGCTACCCGCTGATCACCTACGATCCGAACTTTGCCGGGCGGCCCAAGATCGACAAGGCCTTCGAGCTGCGCCACCTGAAGCCGGATATCGTGCTGGAGGCCATCGACGCGGACGTGATCAAGACGTATGTGGAGATCGGGCTGGGCGTGGGCATTGTTGCCGGCGTGGCCTATGATGCCGAGCGCGACCGCAACCTGCGCGGGATTCCGGCCGGACACCTGTTCGGCAGCAATGTGACGCACCTGGCGGTCAAGCAGGGCGCCTACCTGCGCAGCTTTGTCTACACCTTCATCGAGCTGTTCTCGCCGACGCTGAACCGCAAGCTGGTCGAGCAGGCCATGTCCGGCGAGCACGAAGCCTACGAACTCTGAGCGCGGCAACCCGCCGCCCTCTCCTCTCTATATAAGAAGCAGACCACCATGCATTCCCTGTCCCTCACCCCCTGCCGGCCGGAGTCCCTGTGATCACCGCGAGCGAACTGCCCCGCCTCCACTGGACCGAAGACGGCGTCGAGCACAGCGCCGCATGGCGCTCCGAAGCCGGCAACCCGCCGCCCCGACGCGTGGTGATCGCCGACGACACCACCAGCGCCGACACCGCCTACCGGCTGGCCTGCGAAGGCACCGCGCTGCTGTGGCGCGGCGACTTCCAGAACGCGCGCCAGTTGCTGCAGGCAATGGCCCGCCGCACCGAGCGCAAGCCCAAGAAGGCCAGCCGCCCGGGCCAGAAGGCCAAGGCGGCGGCCCCGCACTCCCCGACCGAGGCCTTCCACCTGCACCGGCTGGCGCAGTCGCAGCGCGCCCGTACGCTGGGCATGCTGCTGCTGCCCTTCGAGGCCGACCACAGCGTGCCGCTGCGCCGCGCGCCTGACGTGCGCGAGGCTTGCGAACAGGTCTACGGCCCGGCCAACGAGCCCTATGTGGCGTCGATGCGCGAGCTGCTCGGCATGATCGGCGCCTATGAATGGCGCAGGAAGGGGGTGGAGATCCCGGCACTGGAAGACCGCATCCACCCCTGGTATGGCGTGTTCTCGCCGGTGCGCGGCGAGTATGTCGACCTGGTCGCGGCCGAGCCGCTGCCCGCGAAGACGCTGGCCTTCGATATCGGCACCGGTACCGGCGTGCTGGCCGCGGTGCTGGCCCGGCGCGGCGTCAAGCGCGTCGTTGCGACCGACCAGGACCCGCGTGCGCTGGCCTGCGCGCGCGAGAACATCGACCGGCTCGGCTATGCCGGGCAGGTCGAGATCGTGCAGGCCGACCTGTTCCCCGAAGGCCGCGCGCCGCTGGTGGTGTGCAACCCGCCGTGGGTGCCGGCCCGGCCCAGCTCGCCGGTCGAACGCGCCGTCTACGACCCGGAGAGCGCCATGCTGCGCGGTTTCCTGCAAGGGCTGGCGGCCCACCTGGAGCCGGGCGGTGAGGGCTGGCTGCTGCTGTCGGACCTGGCCGAGCACCTGGGCCTGCGCCCGCGCGAAGAGCTGATGGGCTGGATCGAGGCGGCCGGGCTGAAGGTGCTGGGCCACTCCGATATCCGGCCGCGCCACCCGCGCGCGAGCGACGCCATCGACCCGCTGCATGCGGCGCGTTCGGCCGAGGTGACCACGCTCTGGCGCTTAGGCGCGCGCTGACCCGCCCCGGGGGCGTGCCCCTCGGGCAGAGTTCGGCTATCCTTTCCCGTCACATATAAGAACGGAGGAGACAAGATGCCGAGACTGCCCCTGCGCCGCCTGCTGCTGGCCACCGCCCTGCTCTTCACCAGCGCCGCCGCGCTGGCCGACATCCGCGTCGGCATCGACGTGTCCACCACCGGCCCGGCGGCGTCGATCGGCATCCCTTCCAAGAACACCGTGCTGATGTGGCCGCAGACGCTGGGCGGCCAGAAGGCGCATTACGTGATCCTGGACGACGGGTCCGATCCCGCCGCCGCGGTGCGCAACGTGCGCAAGCTGATCTCCGAAGAGAAGGTCGACGTGATCGTCGGCCCCAATATCACGCCCACCGCCATCGCCGCGCTCGACGCCGTGGCCGAGGGCGAGACGCCGATGGTGGCGCTGGCCGCCTCGGCCTCCATCGTCGAGCCGCAAAGCGACACGAAACGCCGCTGGGCGTTCAAGATGCCGCAGAACGACTCGCACATGGCGACCGTGCTGACCGAGTACATGAGCAATCATGGCGTCAAGACTGTCGGCTTTATCGGCTTTGCCGATGCCTATGGCGAAAGCTGGTGGCGCGAGTTCTCGAAGCTGGCCGAGGTGCGCAAGATCAGGGTCGTCGCCAGCGAACGCTTCTCGCGCAACGACACCTCGGTGACCGGCCAGGTGCTCAAGCTGATGGCCGCCAACCCCGACGCCATCCTGATCGCCGGCGCCGGCACGCCGTCGGTGCTGCCGCAGAAGACGCTGGGCGAGCGCGGCTACAAGGGCAAGGTCTACCAGACCCACGGCATCGCCACCTGGGACTTCCTGCGCATGGGCGGCAAGGACGTGGAAGGCACGCTGTTCCCGACCGGCCCGGTGGTGGTCGCGCGCCAGCTGCCCGAGAGCCACCCGGTGCGCAAGGTGGCGCTCGACTTCGTCAACCGCTATGAAGCCAAGTATGGCGCTAACAGCGTGACGCAGTTCGCCGGCGACGCCTGGGGCGCGTGGATGCTGCTCGACGATGCCGCGCGCCGCGCGCTGAAGAGCGGCGCCCGGCCCGGCACGCGCGAATTCCGCGCCGCCATGCGCGATGCGCTGGAAACCACCACCAATCTCACCATCCCCAACGGCGTGATGAACATGAACCCGAAGGACCACCAGGGCTTCGACCAGCGTTCGCGCGTAATGGGGGTGATCCGCAACGGCAAGTTCGCCTATGCGGGTGACAAGTAGCCCTGTGCATCAAGCCTGAAAGGAAGCATTCGCATGACCACCACCCCTACCACCGTAGCCTTTATCGGCCTGGGCGCCATGGGCTCGCACATGGTCCGCCACCTGCTGGCCGCCGGCCATACCGTGCGCGCCTTCGTACGCCGCCCGGAGGCGGCCGAGGCCGCGCGCGCCATGGGTGCGGAACCGTTCTTCACGCCCGCCGAAGCCGCGCGCGGCGCCAGCGTCGTCTTCACCAACGTGACCTCTTCCGAAGATGTGCGGGAAGTGCTGCTCGGCGAGCAGGGCGTGATCCACGGCGCCGCCCCCGGCACCATCTGCGTCGACCACAGCACCATCTCGCCGATCGTCACGCGCGAGATCGCCGCGGCGCTGGCCGCGCGCGGCATCGAGGCGCTGGACTGCCCGGTTTCCGGCGGCACCATGGGCGCCGAGGCAGCCACGCTGACCATCATGGTCGGCGGCAAGCCCGAGATGCTGGAACGCGTGCGTCCGCTACTGCAACGGCTGGGCAAGACCATCACGCATATCGGCGACAACGGCGCCGGCCAGGTCGCCAAGCTGTGCAACCAGATCGCCCAGGTGGTCAATATCGAAGGCATCGCCGAGGCCATGCGCTTTGCCGCCGCGCAGAACGTCGATACCGGCCGCGTGTTCGAGGCCATGGCGACCGGCATGGCGGGCAGCCGCATGCTCGACCTGATGGGCCCCAAGATGGTGGCGCACGACTTCGCCGCCGGCATCGAGGCGCGGCTGCACGACAAGGACTTCGGGCTGGCGCGCGAGATCGCCGAGGAAATCGGCCTGCAGCTACCCGCGATGCAGGCCACCTCGGCGCAGCTGCGCACGCTGATGGCCAGAGGCTGGGGCAAGGACGATACGTCGTCGCTGCTGCGGGTGCTCGAGGACTGATCCTCTGCGCTAGCGGCCCATCAGGCGCAGCACCGCGCGCGTGAGCGGGCTGTCCGCCTCGCTGAAGCCATCCAGCACATTGAAGTGGTGGCACCCCCGCAGCACGATATCGCTCGCCGCCGGGTGCGCCACGTTGGCCGGCCATGCCGCGCGCATCAGCGCATGCTGGCGATGGTACTCGGCGGCTTCCAGCTCGCCCACCGCCAGCGCCAGCGGCGCACCGCCGGCCGGCGGCATGAAGGCCGGCGACAGCCGTGCGACATCCTCTTCCGACAGTTGCAGGTCGCACTGCAGGAAGGCCGCGCGCCGCAGCGGCTCCATGTCGTACAGCCCGCTGACCGAGAGCCCGCCCTTGACCAGGTCGACGGGCAAGTCATCGCCAAGCTGCGGCCAGCGCGCCGCCATCAGCATCGCCACCAGGTGGCCGCCAACGGAATGGCCCGCGGCAAAAATCCGTTCGGGATCATGCCCGAGCTGGTCGGCCTCGCGGTACAGCCAGGCGATGCTGTCCAGCACCTGGCGCACGATCTCCGGCACCGTCACCTTGGGCACCAGCGAATAGTTCACCACCGCCACCGACACGCCCAGCGCCGGCAGCACGCTGGCGACAAAGCTGTGGTCGCGCTTGTCCAGCGCCCGGAAATAGCCGCCATGGACAAACACCAGCAGCGGCGGCAACGCGCCGTTGGATCGCTGCGCCGGAAAGTAGTCCAGCGTCTCGTCCTGCGGATACCGCGCGTCCGCGCCGGCATAGCTCAGGTCGGCGAGAAAGCTGCCACGTTCTCGCACCTCGGCGGACCACTGCGCCCAGCGCGCCATATGCGCCGGGTTGTCCGGCACGTTGGCGCGGTTGTTATATTCTCGGTCGTAGAATGCAGGATCCTGCGAGGGAAGGCTGGCAAGGCTCGCCAGCGAAGCTTGGTCGGTCATGGCGTTGGGTGCGTTGCGGTAGCGGAAAGGCCGGCGCCGATCGCATGACGTGCGCCGTGCCGGCGATGCTAACCGGATTTGCGCGCCGCCGGCCATCCGTGCCACTACCGTTTTTTTATGGTCGTCAAACGCAACCTGCGCTCCGGCCGGGCCAGCCAGCTCGGCCCGCCGCCGCCCTCCCCGGACAGTCCGGCCGCCACGCGCTGCCCTTTATGCGGCCGTGAACTGGTGCCGGGCCCCAGCACCGACCTGCACCACCCCGTCCCGCGCAGCCACGGCGGCCGCGAGGTCGTGCCGATGCACCGCGTCTGCCACCAGAAGATCCACTCCGTCTTCACCGAGGCGGAGCTTGCCACCACCTTCCATGACTGGCACGCGTTGCGCCACCACCCCGCCATGGCCGAATTCATCCGCTGGATCGCCCGCAAGCCGCCCGAGTACTACGACCGCAACCGTTCCACCCGCGCCCGGCGCGGGCGCTGAATCAACCGGACGCCGGTTGTGGGGCGGGTGGATTTGCGGCATAATCCCCGGCTCAGCACGGCATCGGTTCCGATGCCGGACACCTGCCCGGGTGGTGAAACAGGTAGACGCAGGGGACTCAAAATCCCCCGCCGCAAGGCGTGTCGGTTCGAGTCCGACCCCGGGCACCAAGTACCCTTCCAAAGCATTCCGCCAATCCCCGCAACGCAAGGTCTGCGGGGCTTCACTGCGTCGCATCCGGAATTACCGGCGATTTGCGCAGCGCATCAAATGCGTTGCCCGGCACTTCCATGCGCTTCTGTCGGACGGCGTCCACTGGCACACCCTCCCCCCGCTTCCTATCCTATGGCATTGCCCATTCTCCCCGGAGCGAACCATGAAGCGACTTACCCTCTCCGCCCTCGCCTGCGCCACCCTGCTCGCCGGTTGCGCCGGCGCCAACGTGGAAAACCTGACCCAGGCCGGCGGCAGCCTCTTTACCGCCGCGACCTTGTCCGACTCCAACGTCAAGACACTGTCCGACCAGTCGTGCGCGGAAATGGACAAGAAGAACACCATCGCCCCGCCAGACAGCCCCTACGCCAGGCGCCTCACCACCGTGATGAGCGGGCTCGGCAATACCGGATTGCCGCTCGATGCCAAGGTCTACGTGACCAAGGACATCAATGCCTGGGCGATGGCCAATGGTTGCGTGCGGGTCTACAGCGGACT
The DNA here is from genome assembly GCF_040578825.1 of Cupriavidus necator. Taxonomy (GTDB): domain Bacteria; phylum Pseudomonadota; class Gammaproteobacteria; order Burkholderiales; family Burkholderiaceae; genus Cupriavidus; species Cupriavidus necator_E. Next base: position 186,853 of record NZ_JBEFLI010000002.1, read on the forward strand.
GATGGATTTCCTGAGCGACGATGAAGTGCGCGGCGTGGTCGGTCACGAGATCGGCCACGTGGCGCTGGGGCATACCAAGGCGGCGATGCAGGTGGCCTACTCCGCGGCGGCGGCGCGTGGGCTGTTGGGGTCGACGGGCATTGCTTCGCTGACGGCACTGTCGTCGTCGCAGATCGGCGATCTGGCCGAAAAGTTCGTCAATGCGCAGTTCTCGCAGCGCCAGGAGACCGCGGCAGACGACTATTCGTTTGACCTGCTGACGAAGAACGGGGCCAACCGGCAGGCGCTGGCGACGGCGTTCCGCAAGATGTCGACGCTCGATGGCGGACAGTCGAGCATGCTGAGTTCGCACCCCGGTTCGCAGGAGCGCGCCAAACATATCGAGGACCGCCTCGCCAGGCAGCGCTGAGCTGCGGGCTGCCGCTCGCGTCTCACCGTCCATCTCCTTAGGCATGCCGCATCGGGCCTGTGCGCCGATGCGGCAATCGCCTGCCAGCACACCTTCCCTTCTGGCTCATACGCCGAAAATTGGAAAAATCCTATTGGCACGTCAGCACAATCCAAAATCGTACTCACTCACGACTGGATAAATGCTGGAGCGATAACCAGAGGTAAATCCGATATTCAATCAATTGATTAGAATTACTTCTTTTCGATTGTTATAGTTCCTTCCGCTTGCTGCTCCACGGCCTTAGCCTTGCAGCGAACACAAGCCGCAGTCATATCCCGAGGCGCCGTCAATACCGCGCCCGCTAAGATCACCGCTCAGCGGATGGAGACTTTCGACAATGCATCACGTCGTCCTGCAATTCTCAGCCGTTTCCGCATCAGGTTTTCTGCTGCCAGCCGCGACCGGCGGCCAGCGGCTCCCTTCTCGCTGACACCGTAACGGCCGTCCCGCCATTCGCACCGGAACGGCCTGTCCTATCCGCTTCGCTCGCTGTTCCCTTGAGTAAGCCGCTGCGCTACCCAAAACGCGGCCTGACTGGGAATGGAGTGAAGCCGCCCCCCGCTTCATCCATCCGTCCGTCAAACAGGAATATCCGCGTGAGCCAGGAAATCCTCTTGCTGGTGCAGAAATGCGCCCACACGTTCAGCTTTTATGACATCGATACCGGCGAAGCATTAAGCCATATCCGATTGCCGGAATTTCCCCATGAATTCGTCGTCGATTCCCGCCAGCGCTATGCCTATGTCGGCCACTATGGGGTCGAGTCGTCATCGCACAAGGGCGAAGGCGGCTGCTCGGTGTGCGTGATCGACCTGCAGAAGCGCGAGCACGTGCGGACCCTGGATATCTGGCCGTACTACCGCCCGCACGGCCTGGCCATCGACGCGCTGGACCGCCTCTACGTACTCAGCGAGGCAGGTTCCACACTGCTGATGTTCGATGAGCCTGACCGGAAGGACGTGCCGGACCGGGCGATTCCCTCCGGCGGATACAAGAGCCATCTGCTCGCGCTGAGCCGCGACGGTTCCACAGCCTTTGTGCTCAATCTGCTGAGCAATACGGTCACCCGCCTGCAGCCGCATGACCCCACCATCGCCGCCGTGCCGATACAGCCGGGCCGCCGGCCGGAGGGCAACTGCCTGAGCCGCGATGAGCGCACCCTCTATGTCACCACCCGGGGAGACGACGCCGTCGTCGCCATCGACACCACCACGCTGCGGGTAACGGCGCGCGCGCGCACCGGCTGCGATCCGACGCGCGTCTACCGCGATCGCCAGGATCGCCTGTACGTGACCAACTATGGCGAGCAGTCGTTGTCGATATTCGACCCGGCACTGCGGGAGATTGGCCAGATCGCGCTGGACAGCACGCCCATCGCCATGAGCCTGCACCCGACACGCGACCTCGCCTTCGTCTCTCTGACGGACCAGCGCATGGGCGTGCTCAACCTGCAGACCCGGCGCTTCGAGCGGTATTTCGACACCTTGCTCGAGCCAGATGTTTCCCAGGTGTTGGTGGTGTGAGTGCGCCGCACGTCAGTAAAAACACAAGGAGATACGACATGCCGCCTGCGCTTCCCGCAGCCATCCGCTGGATATTGCCGGGCGGGCTGTCGCTCTGCCTGGGCATTCTGGCGGCGCTCATTCTGCCAGGCCGGCCCGGCGAATGGCTGAGCCTTCCCTTGTCCGGCACCGTAGGGCACCAACTCGTGCCCTGGATTGCCTGGCATGGCCGTTTGATGGTGCTCAGTTGGGGGCTGTTGCTGCCGCTCGGCATTGTGATTGCCCGCTTCTTCAAGGTGCTGCCCGGGCAAGCGTGGCCTGCGGTTCTCGATCGCAAGACCTGGTGGCGTGCGCATTTGTGGCTGCAAGGCGGCGGCGTGGCGGTCATGTCGGCAGGCGTGCTGCTGATCCTTGGCCACAGTGGCATGCCGGGCCAGCTTGCGCGCTGGCACCACCTCGCCGGCTGGACACTGGTGAGCGGCGCTGCGCTGCAAGTGCTAGGCGGACTGTTGCGCGGCAGCAAGGGCGGACCCACCGGCGTCTGCATGCGAGGCGACCACTATGACATGAGCGCACGCCGCGTCGTCTTCGAGTGGCTGCACAAGTGCATCGGCTGGACCTCGCTGCCGGTCGCCGTGGCAACCATCGGCGCTGGCCTTGTGCTGGCCGATGCGCCGCGCTGGATGCCGCTGCTGCTGGGCGCCTGGTGGCTGATGCTCGCGGCGCTGGCGCTGGCATTGCAGCGCGCAGGCTTGTGCATCGACACCTACCAGGCGATCTGGGGCCCCGATTCCAGGCATCCGGGCAATCAACGGCGACCCATCGGCTGGGGCATCACCCGCCCTCTCTCGCCGCCTGCTTCCCCACCGGGCGTGCACCGTCCGCTGGCATGGCCGACTGAAAACAAGGAATAGACGTGGCAATACTGATAATCGGCGGCGCGGCAGCGATCCTGCTGTTGCTCGCCTTGATCCTGATGGGAAAGCTGCATCCCTTCCTGGCACTGATCCTGGTTGCCACGGGCGTCGCCGTCGTGGCCGGCGTTCCGGTGAGCCAGCTTGCCGATGCGGTGGAGGGCGGCCTGGGCAAGACGCTGGGCCATGTCGCGGTGATCATCGCCTTCGGCGCGATGATCGGACGCATGATTGAACTGTCCGGCGGCGCGCAGGTGCTCGCCAACCGGCTGATCGAACGCTTCGGCGACAAGCGGGTGCCGCTGGCGATGGCTTGCACGGCGTTCGGCGTGGGCATTCCGGTGTTCTTTGAAGTCGGCGTAATGATGCTGATGCCGCTGGCCTACAGCCTGACGCGCACCCGCGGCATCCCGCTCGTGGTGATCGGCCTGCCGGTGTGCGCGGTGCTGCTGGTGGTGCATGCGCTGCTGCCGCCTCATCCCGGCATGGTGGCAGTGGCCGGCGAACTTGGGATCGAGATCGGCCGCCTGTTGCTGATCGGCCTGCCGGTGGCGCTGATTACCGGCCTGGTGACTTTCCTGGCGGCCAGGCGCCTGACCACGCGCTCCTATCACATGGCCGCCGATATCGCCGCCGAAATCGGCCACGGCACAGCCACCACCGGGCACGGCCATGCGGCACCGGCCAGCCTCGGCAGCGGCGCGCCGCCAAGCGCCCGTCTGGTGGCCTGCCTGATCGCGCTGCCCATCGCGCTGATCCTGGCAGGTACGCTGGCGCAGCTGCTGCTGCCGGCCGGCTTCTTTGGGCGATCGACGCTGATGTTTCTCGGCATCCCCTATGTCGCGCTTCTGCTCGGCCTGCTGCTATGTGCGTATCTGCTCGGCATCCGCCGCGGCGCGCCGCTGGCTACGGTGTCGGAGGTGGCAGGCGCGGCGATTCCGGGCGTATCGGTGGTGATCCTCATCACCGGCGCCGGCGGAGCCTTCGCCAAGATCCTGGTGTCGACCGGAATCGGCCCTGCGCTGGCGACGTCGCTGCAGTCTTCCGGACTGCCGCTTGCCGTCCTCGCCTTCCTGCTGGCAATGATGCTGCGCGCGGCACAGGGCCCCACCACGGTGGCGCTGATGACCACTGCCGGCATCATTTCCCCGCTGGTCACGCAAGCCTCGCTCAGCCCCAACCATCTGGCGCTGCTCGGGCTGGCGATGGGAGCCGGTGGCATGGCGCTCTCGCACGTCAACGATGCGGGTTTCTGGATCGTGACACGGATGCTCGGCCTGAGCGTCGGCGACGGACTAAGGAGCTGGACGGTGCTGACAACGTTGGCTGGTATCACGGCCCTTGGCCTGGTCCTGTCGTTGTGGCAGTTCGTGTGAAAGCCGATGGCGTGACATTGCGACAGGACGGGAAATGACCATGGCAGCAATCCAGATATTCGACGAGCGCGCACGCGACCTGCCGTTGGCGGGTGCGCGGCTCGAGCGGCTGGCAAACGGAGCGGTGTGGAGCGAGGGGCCGGTCTGGCTGCCGGACGAAGGCGCGCTGCTGTGGAGCGACATCCCCAACGACCGCATCCTGCGCTGGAGCCCGGCGGATGGCATGTCGGTCTGGCGCACGGGCGTGGAATTCACCAACGGCCACACGCTGGAGGCGGATGGCTCGCTGCTGCATTGCTCGCACGGACACCGGGCAATCGTGCGCACACGCCGCAGCGGTGCCCGCCAGGGGGAAGACGAACTGGTCGTCAGCCACTATCAGGGGCGGCGCCTGAATTCGCCGAACGATATCGTCGTCAAGCGCGATGGCACGTTGTGGTTCACCGATCCGCCGTATGGCATCCTCTCGGACCGCGAAGGCCACCAGGCCGATCCCGAACTGCGGCACAACTATGTGTTCCGCTACGATCCCGCCGCCGGTACGCTGGAGATCGCCAGCGACTTTATCGACGAGCCGAACGGCCTGGCCTTCTCCCCCGACGAGAGCCTCCTCTACGTATCCGATACGTCAGCGGCGTTGCGCGACGATGGCCATCACCATATCGTCGCGTTCGACGTCGTGGCCGGGCGGGTGCTGGCCAATCCCCGCATCTTCGCCGTGATCGAGCCCGGACTGCCGGACGGGTTCCGCGTGGACCGGCGCGGCTGGCTCTTTACCAGCAGCGCCAGTGGCGTGCAGGTGTTTCATCCGGATGGGACCAGGCTGGCGTTCATTCCGGTGCCGGAGAAAGTGGGCAACCTCACCTTCGGCGGCGCCGGCGGCAACGAACTGTTCATCGCCGCCAGCACGTCGCTCTACCGACTGCGGCTGGGCCAGCGTGTCGCCTGAGCTTCAGCGACGAGCACGTGGGCTCAGCGCGACTCGACAAACTCCAGCACCGTCGCCAGCATGCCGCGCAGCGCCGGCTGCACTGCCGAAGCACGCGCCTCGTCATAGGCGAACGGATACACCTCGCTCATATACGCGCACTGCGACAGTTCGAGCTGCACCGCATGCACGCCGTCCTGCGGGCGGCCGTACTGGCGCGTGATATAGCCGCCCTTGAAGCGGCCGTTCAGCACCGCGGTATGGCCGGGCACCGCGCTGGCCTGCTCCAGCAGCTGGTTGGCCAGCGTGGCATCGCAACTCTCGCCGTTGGCGGTGCCGAGGTTGAAGTCGGGCAGCCTGCCTTCGAAGAAGCGCGGCAGCACCGAGCGGATCGAATGCGCGTCCCACAGCGCGATGGTGCCGTGCTCGGCTTTCAGCCGGGCCAGTTCCGCCGCCAGCGCTTCATGGTACGGGCGCCAGATCGCGTCGCGGCGCGCGGCGATTTCCGCGTCGTCGGGGCCGTTGCCGCCGTCGGCGTACACCGGCGTCTTGTCGAAGGTATCGACCGGGCACAGGCCGGTGGTGTCCTGGCCGGGATACAGGTTGGCGTTGTCGGGCGGGCGGTTCAGGTCGACCACATAGCGCGAGTGCGTGGCCGCCAGCACCGACGCGCCGATCTCGCGCGCAAAGTCGTACAGGCGTTCCAGGTGCCAGTCGGTGTCGGGCACGGTGCGGGCCTCGGCGGTCAGCCGTTGCGAGACGCAGGCCGGCAGGTGCGTGCCGACGTGCGGCATCGACACCAGCAGCGGGCGCGTGCCGCGATGCAGGGTGAAAGCGGGGGTATCGGTGGAGAAGGACATTGTCTTTGCGATGCGATGGGCGTGAGCCCGGTTTCAGTCGGCCATCAGGCTGGCGCGGGCCGCAATGAAAAGCCGGCCGGCATCGGCCTGCAGCGGATGCGTGCCATGCTGCACGCGGCTGCAGCCGGCGGTGCGGACATCCGCCAGTGTCTCATGACCGTGGTTGGCGAATACATGGTTGGCAAGCGCCTGCGCGCCATCGAGCCCCGCCAGTGCGGGATGCGCGCCGTCGAGCACGACGAAGTCCGCCTGCTGTCCCGCTGTTATTCCGCCGATGGCACGGCCGCTGGCGCGGGCGCCGCCTGCAACGGCTTCCAGGTACAGGCGGTCTGCCACCTGCGCATGGGTGTCGGAGGCCAGCACGTTGCGCCGCTGCAGCCCCAGCCGCTGGCCATACTCGAACAGGCGCAGTTCCTCGGCCACGCTGACGCTGGCATGGCTGTCGGAGCCGATGCCCCACACGCCGTGCTGCGCCAGGTAAGGCGCGGCCTCGAACACGCCGTCGCCCAGGTTGGCTTCAGTCGTCGGGCAGATGCCGGCGACCGCCCCGCTGTGCGCCAGGCGCCGGCGCTCGTCCCAGTCCATATGGGTGGCGTGCACCAGGCACCAGCGTGCGTCGACGTCGACATGGTCGAACAACCACGTGACCGGGCGCGTGCCGGACCAGGCGATGCAGTCGTCGACCTCGCGCTGCTGTTCGGCGATATGGATATGGATGGGCGCCTGCGGGTCGAGCGCGTTCAGTCCCGCCAGCGCATGCGCGAGGCTGTCTTCCGGCACCGCGCGCAGCGAATGCGGGGCAAGGCCCAGCCGTGCACCGGCATGCGCGCACGCCGGTCCCAGCCGCTCCAGCAAGTGCAGCATTGCGTCGGTGTCGTGCAGGAAGCGGCGCTGCTCGGCGAGCGGCGGCGTGCCGCCGAAGCCGGCGGTCTGGTACAGCACCGGCAGCAGCGTGATGCCGATGCCGGTGCGCTGCGCGGCGCGCAGCAGCCGCAGCGACATCTCGGCGGCATCGGCATAGGGCTTGCCGTCGGCATCGTGGTGCACGTAGTGGAACTCGCACACGCTGGTGTAGCCGGCGCGCAGCATCTCGATATAGAGCTGCGTGGCGATGGCCTCGAGCGTGTCGGGCGACAGCCGCTGCGCGAAGCGGTACATCAGCGTGCGCCAGCTCCAGAAGGAGTCGGCGCCGGCGGGATCGTCGCCCTGCGGACGGCTGCGGTATTCGGTGAGGCCGGCAAAGCCGCGCTGGAAGGCGTGCGAGTGCAGGTTGGGCATGCCGGGCAGCACCGGGCCCACTGCGCGTGGCACGCCGGCAGCTGGCGTGGCGTCAGGCTGTACGGTGGTGAAGCGGCCCTGTTCGTCCCATGCGAGCAGGACTTCGCGCGACCAGCCAGACGGCAGCAGTGCGAAAGGTGCGAGGAGTTGTGTACCGCTCATGCCGATGCGCCTCCGTGCGGGTGATAAACGCGGCCCTGCCGCACTACCGTCGCCACGGGGTTGCGCCCGAACCAGTAGGCGAGTTCAGCCGGCGAATCGATGCGCCACAGCGCGAAGTCGGCAACGCGTCCGGCCGCGAGCCTGCCGTGCCGGTCGGCGGCGCCCAGTGCGCGTGCCGCGTGCATGGTCACGCCGGCCAGTGCTTCAGGCACTGTCAGCCGGAACAGCGTGCAGGCCATATTCATCATCAGCAGCAGCGAAGTCACCGGCGAGGTGCCCGGATTGTGGTCGGTCGAGATCGCCATCGGCACGCCGTACCGGCGCAACAGCGCTAGCGGCGGCAGGTTGGTGTCGCGCAGGAAATAGTAGGCGCCCGGCAGCAGCACGGCCACGGTGCCGGCCTCGGCCATCGCCGCGACGCCGGCTTCATCGAGATGTTCGAGATGGTCGGCGGACAACGCGCGATGGCGCGCGGCCAGCGCGGCGCCGCCGAGGTTGCTCAGTTGCTCCGCATGCAGCTTGACGCGCAGCCCATGCCGTGCGGCGGCCTCGAAGACGCGTTCGGTCTGGGCAATCGAGAAGCCGATCGACTCGCAGAAGGCATCGACGGCATCGACCAGCCCTTCTTCGGCCAGCGCGGGCAGCATGGTGTTGCAGACCAGGTCGATGTAGTCGTCGGCACGGCCCGCGTATTCCGGCGGCAACGCATGCGCGCCGAGGAAGGTGGTGTGGACCGAGACGCCGAACTGCTCGCCCAGCCGCCGCGCCACGCGCAACTGCTTGCGTTCGGCTTCAAGGCTGAGGCCGTAGCCCGACTTGATCTCGATCGCGGTCACGCCCTCGGCCAGCAGCGGCTGCAGCCGCGCGGCGGCCTGCGCGAACAGCGTGTCTTCGTCGGCGGCGCGGGTGGCGCGCACGGTAGAGACGATGCCGCCGCCGGCACGTGCGATCTCTTCATAGCCGGCGCCGGCCAGCCGCATCGCGAATTCGTCGGCGCGCTGGCCGCCGTAGACCAGGTGCGTGTGGCAGTCGACCAGGCCCGGGGTGATCCATGCACCGTTGGCGTCGTGACGCGGCAAGCCGCGGTACGCCTGCGGCATGTCGGCGGCGGCGCCGAGCCAGGCGATACGTCCCTGCTCGACGACAAGCGCGGCATCGCGGATTGCCTGCGCCGGATCGGCATCGGGCAGCAGGTGGCAGTTGTGCCAGACGCCGTCCGCGCCGGCGGCGGACGATACAGATGGCAGCGTCATTGGCCTGGCTCCGTTTCAAGGGTGACGTAAAGACAGAGCGCGCCGTCGCCCACAACAGGTTCAAACCATTGCGTCGATGCGGTCGGCGCGGCGCCATACAGCGCGCCCTCGCCTGCCTGCAGCGACATGGCCGCGTCCTGCGCCTGCCATGCGCCACTGACGGCGAACACGCAGACGGTATGGTCGCCGGTGCTGACGGCAAACCGCTGCCGGAACGCATCGACACGCGCGCGGCACTGGCCACGGCGCGTCATTACATTGAAGTCGCGCGTGGCGCCATCGAGCAGCGCGGCCTGCAGGCCTGTGTCGCCAGAGAAGGCGAACGGCTCGCCGGGCTGCGCGAGCCGGTGGCTGAAGCTGCCGTCATCGGCGGCCAGCGTCACGCCGGCGCCCTCCAGCAGCACGATCTGGCGATCGATGCCGGGGAACGGCGAGAACGGCCCGTCCGCCTCGATATCGGCCACGCTCAGCCGCCACACAAAGTCATCCATGCCGGCGCCGAGCGGCCACACCGCGATCTCGCGCGTGTTGCCGCCGCCGTTCTTCCAGCGTGTCGGGGCGATCTCATCCAGCGCGAAGCGCTGCGGCAGGTTGGCACTCATACGCTCTTTACCATTGGCAGGTTCAGGCCCTTCTCGTGCGCGCATTCGATGGCGAGTGCATAGCCCGCATCCGCATGGCGCATCACGCCGGTGGCCGGGTCGTTCCATAGCACGCGCTCGATACGCTTGGCGGCGGCGTCAGTGCCATCGCACACGATCACCACGCCCGCGTGTTGCGAGAAACCCATGCCCACGCCGCCGCCGTGATGCAGGCTGACCCAGGTGGCACCGCCCGCCGTGTTCAGCAGCGCGTTGAGCAGCGGCCAGTCGGACACCGCATCCGAGCCGTCGCGCATGGCCTCGGTTTCGCGATTGGGTGAAGCCACCGAACCGCAGTCCAGGTGGTCGCGGCCGATCACCACCGGCGCCTTCAGTTCGCCGGACCTGACCATCTCGTTGAACGCCAGCCCTGCACGGTGGCGCTCGTCCAGCCCCACCCAGCAGATGCGCGCCGGCAGGCCCTGGAAGGCGATGCGGTCATGCGCCATGTCGAGCCAGCGGTGCAGGGGCTTGTCCTCGGGGAACAGCTCCTTCATCTTGGCGTCGGTCTTGTAGATGTCCTCCGGATCGCCCGACAGCGCCACCCAGCGGAACGGGCCCTTGCCGCGGCAGAACAGCGGACGGATATAGGCCGGCACGAAACCCGGGAAATCGAAGGCATTTTTGACGCCCTCGTCGAACGCAACCTGGCGGATATTGTTGCCATAGTCGACCGTCGGCACGCCCATCTTCTGGAAGTCGAGCATGGCCTGCACGTGCCTGACGATCGACGGACGCGCGGCGGCTTCGACCGACTTGGGATCTTGCGTGCGCGCCTGCTCCCATTGCCCGACGGTCCATCCCAGCGGCAGGTAGCCGTTGACCAGGTCGTGCGCCGAGGTCTGGTCGGTGACGATGTCCGGGCGCATGCCGCCGGCCTGCGCGCGCCGCGCCAGTTCCGGCACGATCTCGGCGGCATTGCCGAGCAGGCCGACCGAGATCGCCTGCTTCTTCTGCGTGGCTTCCGCGATCATCGCCAGCGCTTCGTCGAGCGTGGTGGCCTTCTTGTCGAGGTAGCGCGTACGCAGGCGGAAGTCGATGCGCGACTCCTGGCATTCGATCGCCAGCACACACGCGCCGGCCAGCACGCCCGCCAGCGGCTGCGCGCCGCCCATGCCGCCGAGGCCCGCGGTCAGGATCCACTTGCCGGACAGGTCGCCGTTGTAGTGCTGGCGGCCGGCCTCGACAAAGGTCTCGTAGGTGCCCTGCACGATGCCCTGCGTGCCGATATAGATCCACGAGCCCGCGGTCATCTGGCCGTACATCATCAGGCCGGCGCGGTCGAGCTCGTTGAACTTGTCCCAGTTGGCCCAGTGCGGCACCAGGTTGGAGTTGGCGATCAGCACGCGCGGCGCGTCGGCATGGGTGCGGAACACGCCGACCGGCTTGCCCGACTGCACCAGCAGCGATTCGTCCTCGCCCAGGCGGCGCAGGCTGTCCAGGATCGCGTCGAAGCATTCCCAGTTGCGCGCGGCCTTGCCAATGCCGCCATACACCACCAGGTCCTGCGGGCGCTCGGCCACGTCGGGATCGAGGTTGTTCTGGATCATGCGGTAGGCGGCTTCGATCAGCCAGTTCTTGCAGTGCAGCTCGGTGCCGCGCGGCGCGCGGATCTCGCGCTGGCCGCGCTGGATGAATCGGGATTCGTTGGCGTTCATGTGTTGTTCTCCTTCGATGGCGCTTTTGGCGCGATCAAATCGGGGTGGTGGGGCTTCAAATGCTGTCGCCTTCGGATACACCCGCCCTCTCCCCCACCCCTCTCCCGCAGGCAGGAGAGGGGTGGGGGGAGAGGGCAAGCGCATCAATTCGCGCCTGTCCGATTGGTCGGCAGAATCGCCCGCACGGCCTCGGGCCACCCAGCCCCCGCATCACCCTGCACCACCCACTGCTTCATCGCTTCAATATCCGGCGCCAGATAACGGTCGCCTTCCACAAAATCCACCCGCGCACGGATGCGGGCCAGTTCAGTTTCCACCAGCGGCGACGACTTCAGCGGCCGGTGGAACTCGATGCCCTGCGCCGCCGCCATCGCCTCGATGCCGACCACCACCGCGGTGTTGGCCGCCATCTCGCCCAACCGGCGCGCGCCGTAGGTGGCCATCGACACATGGTCCTCCTGGTTGGCCGAGGTGGGCAAGCTGTCGACGCTGGACGGATGCGCCAGCGACTTGTTCTCCGACGCGAGCGCCGCCGCGGTCACCTGCGCGATCATGAAGCCGGAGTTCAGCCCGCCCTCGCGCACCAGGAACGGCGGCAGTCCCGACAGCCCGGTATCGAGCAGCAGCGCCAGCCGGCGCTCGGAAATCGCGCCGATCTCGGCGATCGCCAGTGCGATGATGTCAGCGGCAAAGGCCACCGGCTCCGCGTGGAAGTTGCCGCCGGAGACCACGTCGCCCTGCGCGGAGAACACCAGCGGGTTGTCGGAGGCGGCATTGGCCTCGATCTGCAGGATGCGCGCGGCGTGCTGCAGGTTGTCCAGGCATGCGCCCATCACCTGCGGCTGGCAGCGGATCGAGTACGGGTCCTGCACGCGGCCGCAGGTCTTGTGCGAATCGACGATCTCGCTGCCGTCGAGCAGTGCGCGCACCGCGCCGGCCACGGCGATCTGGCCGGCCTGGCCGCGTGCTTCGTGGATGCGGGCGTCGAACGGCTTGACCGAACCCTTGATCGCTTCCAGCGACAGCGCGCCCGCCACCAGGCCGGCGGCGAAGGCGTCTTCGGCGGCGAACAGGCCGGCCAGCGCCAGCGCGGTCGACACCTGGGTGCCGTTGAGCAGCGCCAGGCCTTCCTTGGGGCCGAGCTCGAAAGCGGACAGGCCGGCATGCGCCAGGCCTTCGGCGGCCGGCACGCGCTTGCCATCGACCAGCACCTCGCCGACGCCGATCAGCGTGCACGACATATGCGCCAGCGGCGCCAGGTCGCCGGAGGCGCCCACCGAACCCTTGGCCGGGATGCACGGCGTCACGCCGTGGTTCACCAGCGCCAGCAGCGCCTCGATCAGTTCCGGACGCACGCCCGAATGGCCGCGCGCCAGGCTGACCGCCTTGGTCGCCAGGATCAGCCGCACGGTGTCCTCGGCCAGGTCGGGGCCGGTGCCCACGCTGTGCGACAACACCAGGTTGCGCTGCAGTTGCGCCAGCTTGTCGTGCGGGATGCGGCTCTGCGCGAGCTTGCCGAAGCCGGTGTTGATGCCGTAGACCACGGCGTCGGCGTCGATGATGTCCTGCACGGTGGCCTGTGCGGCATGCACACCGGGCCACGCCGATTCGGCCATCGCCAGGCGCACCTCGCCGCGATAGATGCGGCGCAGGTCGGCCAGGGTCACTTGGCCCGGCTGCAGGGTCAGCACGGGGCGGGAAGCTCGGTCTTGTTGGCTGGCGCTCATTTGTATGTTCCTGTCTATACAGCTTAAGGTAAAAATTGAACCGTTGGGCTGGTTCTTGTGGAATCAGCCGAAAGCGGGATTGCCGTCGGCGCGGAAGCGGCTGCCGAGGCGGTAGCGGTTGCCCGGATGCAGGCACCGCACAAAGGTCACCGGCACGCCGTTGGTCCAGGTTCGGCGCGTCAGCATCAGGCAAGGTTGCGTGGGCGGCATTTCAAGCTGCGCCGCCTGTTCCGGCGTGGCGGCCATTGCGTCGACCACGTGCTCTACCTGATCGTAGGGCACATGGCGCAACAGGTATTCACCCGGCTGGGTCTGGCTGAAGTCCTGGCCGATAAAGTCAGGCGCCACGCGCGGGTTGACGTAGCGGTCTTCAAGCTGCACCGGCACGCCATCCTCGCGATGCACGCAGACGGAGTGGTACACCGACTCGCCGGTGCGCAGCTCCAGTGCCGCCGCGACCTCGATCGACGCCGCCACGCGCTCCACCAGGATCACGTCGCAGGCATAGTCATGCCCGCGCATGCGGATCTCGTCCTGCAGGTTGACCACGGAGAGCAGCGTGGATTGCGGCTTGTGCTCGGCGACAAACGTGCCCACTCCGGCCACGCGCACCACCCGGCCCTGCTCCGACAGCTCGCGCAACGCCCGGTTGACGGTCATGCGCGAGACGCCGAAGCGGTTCACCAGTTCCTGCTCCGACGGCACCCGGTCGCCCGGCTTCCACGCGCCGCTCTGGATCTGGCGGGCGATGTACTCCTTGACCTGCTGGTAGAGCGCGGTCGGAGACGACGCAGAGGAAGAGGCGGAAGCGCCGGCGGCGTAGTTCATAAGGTGTCAGTGCTCGGCCGCGGCCATGGCCTCGGCGCGGATCTCCTCCGTCAGGCGCGCCTTGAGCGCGGAAAACTCGGGAGAGGTCTTGATCGTGTAATGGCGCGGATGCGGGAAATCCACCGCGATCTCGCTCTTGATCCGACCCGGCCTGGCGGAAAACACCGCCACCCGGTTGGCCATGAAGATGGCCTCGTCGATATCGTGGGTCACGAATAATACCGTCTTGCGCGACGCTTCCCAGATGCCGAGCAGCAACTCCTGCATCAGCACGCGGGTCTGGTTGTCGAGCGCGCCGAAGGGCTCGTCGAGCAGCAGGATCTTGGGATCGTTGGCCAGCGCCCGCGCGATCGCGGTGCGCTGCTGCATGCCGCCCGAGAGCTGCTTCGGGTAGTGCTGCTCGAAGCCGCGCAGCCCCACGCGCTGGATAAAGAAGTCGCTGCGCTCCTTCTGCTCGGCCGCGCTCATGCCGCGCTCGCGCAGGCCGAAGCGCACGTTCTGCTCGATCGTGAGCCAGGGGAACAGCGTGTACGACTGGAACACCATGCCGCGGTCGGCGCCGGGCGCCGATACCGGCTGGCCATCAAGCACCACGCGGCCGCTGGTGGGCGTATCGAGCCCGGCCACGATGCGCAGCAGCGTGGACTTGCCGCAGCCCGAGGGCCCGAGAATGGTGACGAAGTCGTTGTCGCGCACCTCGAAGTCGACCGGCTGCAGCGCCAGGGTCTGGCCGCCGCGCGGGTTGGCGAAGGTGCGCGAGACCTGCTGGATGGACAGTGTGCTCATTGGATCGAACTCCACGGGAACAGGCGCTGGTTGGCGCGCTTGAAAACAAGGTCGGAGACCAGCCCGATGCAGCCGATCACGATGATGCCGAAGATGATCTGCCCGGTATTGAGCAGCGCCTGGCTGTCGGTGATCATATGGCCGATGCCGGACGACGAGCCGATCAGCTCGGCCACGATCACGTAGGTCCAGGCCCAGCCCAGCACCAGCCGCAGGATCTCGGCGATCTCGGGCGCCGCGCCCGGGATCAGCACGCGCCGCACGATGCCGGCGCTGTTGGCGCCGAGCGTGTAGGCGGCTTCGACCAGGTCCTTGCGGGCGCCACCGACGGCCACCGCCACCATCAGCACGATCTGGAAGAACGAGCCGATAAAAATCACCAGCAGCTTCTGGGTCTCGCCGATGCCGGCCCACAGGATCAGCAGCGGGATAAAGGCCGACGCGGGCAGGTAGCGGCAGAACGACACGAAGGGCTCGAAGAACGCCTCGGCCGCCTTGTACGCGCCCATGAAGATGCCCAGCGGCACCGCCAGCACCGCGGCCAGCACGAAGCCGCCGACCACGCGCCAGACGGTCATGCCGATATCGCCGATGAAGTTGTGCTCCGTGAACAGGATGAAGCCTTCCTTGGCCATCGTCATCGGATCGGCCAGGAACGTGCGCGGCACGAAGCCGCCCAGCGTCACCACGGCCCAGATGCCGAAGAACAGCACAAAGAAGGACAGGCCCAGCATCCAGCGCGCGTTGGGCGACACCGTGACCAGCGGGGCCAGCCACGGGTGGCGCCGGCGCGCTGGTGGCGGCGCGGCGGCGGCTACCGGCGCGGCCGGTGCGTGAGAACCGATTCGGGCTTGCGTCATGACGTCACGCCTCCTGAAAACTGCTGGTTACTTGAGGAAACGCGCGTCGTACAGCGTCGTCACGTCGGGCACCTGGCGGATCACGCCGATGTCCATCAGCACGCCTGCCGCTTCCTTGCTGAAGCTGGCGAGTTCGCCGGCAAAGAACTTCTTGTTCGCCTCGCGATCCTGCCAGCGCAGGTAGGCCGCCGACTTGGCGAACTGCTCGCCGGTCTGCTTGACCGCAGCGCCCATGATCTCGTTGGACTTCTGCGGCTCCTTGCGGATCATCTCCAGCGCTTCGAAGTAGCTGTCGACCAGCGCCTGGGCGGCCTTGGGGTTCTCCTTGAGCCACTTGGGCGCGCAGCCCAGCGTGTCGGTCACCATCGGGTAGTCGAGCGTGGTAGCCAGGATCTTGCCCTTGTCCGGGTTCTGGCGCACGGTCGACAGGTACGGCTCGTAGGTCATGGCGCCGTCGTTCTGGCCGGCGACGAAGGCCTGCGCGGCCGCCTGCGGCGACAGCGTGGTGGTCTTGATGTCCTTCAGCGACATGCCGTTCTTCTTCAGCATCCAGGCCAGGCCGAAGTACGGCGCGGTGCCCGGTGCATCGACGCCGATGGTCTTGCCCTTCAGGTCGGCAAAGCTCTTCACATCGCTGCGCACGGCCAGGCCGTCGGCACCGTACGACTTGTCGAGCTGCACAATCTGGGTGATCGGCACGCCGTTGGCGTTCCAGGCCACATGGGTCTCGACCGTGGTGGCCGCGCACTGGATCGCGCCCGAGGCCAGCGCCAGGTGGCGGTCCTTCTGCGGGATCATCTTGATGTCGACTTCCACGCCGTTCTTCTTGAAGATGCCGGCCTTGTCGGCCAGCGTCAGCGGCGCGAAGCCGGTCCAGCCGCTCATCCCGAGCGTGACCTTGGTGGTCTCGGCGTGCGCGGTGCCGCCCGTTGCCACCACCGCGAACAGCATCGCGGCCCCAACTGCCATCCGACCGCGGATGCTGCTTTGAATGCGGCTCTGAATCCTCATCTGTACGCTCCTTTGGTGTGTCCGTCGACGGCGGGCCATGCATGCGGCCGCGCTCGTTTTCGGGCATTAAACAATGCCTGTATATACAAGTCAACGTAGTACTTCCCCGAGGCGGGCCGGAGAAAACTGCCTTGAAAAGCGCTTTATTTCCGGGATTCGTCCACGGTGGCGGCACCACGCCGGTTCACTCGCACCTTTGCCGGCACCACGCCAGGGCGTTCGATGTGTTGCTGTATAGACAGGAACAAGGTGACGTAGGGTACAGCAAGCCGCGTGCCAAAGGCGCGCGGCTTCAGGCGGGGGCAACCGCTGGTGCGGTCAGGCGTCGAAGAAGGAGCTAACCGTGGGATAGCGCAGCCGCAGGCGCAGTTCGCGCTTCAGCCGGGCGTTGTCGAGCCGGCGCGACTCGCTCATAAAGCTGAGCAGCGTCGGTTCGATCACTTCACGCGCCTGGCCGCGCGTGATCCGTGGCGGTCGCGGCAGGCCGCGGCGATCGGCGACGAGGTCGAAGTAGTCGGCCATGCGCAGCTCGGTGTCGTCGCTGGCGTGCACCACACGCTGCGGACGGCCGCGGAACAGCGCGGCGATCATCGCACGCGCGAGGTCGTCGGCGTGGATATGGCTGGTGTAGACGTCGTCCTGCGGCACCAGCGCGGGCGTGCCGCGGTTCAGGCGCGCCAGCGGCAGGCGATCCTCGGCATAGATGCCCGGAATGCGGACGATGCTGGCGCGCCAGCCGGCGTCGCGGCCAAAGGCGCGCACCGCCTGCTCGGCGGCGACGCGGCGGCGCGCGCGGGGGGTCTGGGGCCGCACCGCATGGAATTCGGACACCCGGGCGCCCTGGCGGTCGCCGTAGACGCCCGAGGTGCTGGCGTAGACAAACGCAGCGCGGGGCCCGGCACGGTCGGGTAGAATGGCGGGCTCGCCGGCAAGCGCGCCGGCAGGCTTGCGCGCCCGGCGCCAGGCCTTGCGGCGCAAGGCGGCGAGCAGCGCACGCGTACGTGGATCGCCCTCGCCCCGGCCGGGCGGCGGCGCCAGGTCAAGTACCTGCGTGGCCAGGCTCCGCAGCCGTGCCAGCGTGGCAGGCCGGTCCAGGTCCGCCACCAGCGGCACCGCGCCGGCGGCGCGCAGCTCGGCGCGGCGTGCCGGCTGCGAGGTCACGGCAAACACGCGCATGCGCGACGACAGGATTCGCAGGCAGCGCGTCCCCACATCCCCGCACCCGACGATCAACAGGCGCGGACGTCCCAGCCGGCGGCTGGGGACCGGCAAAACCGGGGGGCGCGAGGGCTGCAGCATCGACTGAATTTGGCTCATAGACCGATTATGGCTTATCAAGTAACCGTCATGCCCAGTGGCCACAAGTTCGAAGTGGCCTCGGACGAAACCATCCTCGGCGCGGCCCTGCGCCACAGCATCGGGCTGCCGTACGGCTGCAAGAACGGCGCCTGCGGCTCATGCAAGGGCCGCGTGCTCGAAGGCACCATCGTCCAGGGCGACCATGCCCCGGCCGCGCTGACCGCGCAGGAAAAGACCGAGGGCCGCGCCCTCTTCTGCTGCGCCAACGCGGCCTCGGACATTACCATCGAATGCCGCGAAGTCCACGGCGCCGGCGACATCCCGATCAAGAAGGTGCCGTGCCGCGTGACCACGCTGGAGCGCCTGGCCGATGACGTCATCGCCATCAAGCTGCAGCTGCCGGCGACCGAGCGCCTGCAGTACCTCGCCGGCCAGTACGTGGAATTCCTGCTGCGCGACGGCAAGCGCCGCAGCTATTCGATCGCCACGCCGCCGCACGAGGACGGCCCGATCGAACTGCATATCCGCCATATGCCGGGCGGCGCCTTCACCGACTACGTGTTCGGTGCCAAAGAGGGCCAGCCGGCGATGAAGGAGCGCGACATCCTGCGCTTCGAGGGCCCGCTGGGCAGCTTCTTCCTGCGCGAGGAATCGAGCGCGCCGATCATCCTGCTGGCTTCCGGCACCGGCTTCGCGCCGATCAAGGCGATCGTCGAACACGCCGCCTACACCGGCATCGAACGCCCGATGACGCTGTACTTGGGCGGCCGCCGGCCCAAGGACCTGTACATGCACGCGCTGTGCGAACAGTGGGCGCGCGACCTGCCCAACTTCAAGTACGTGCCGGTGGTGTCCGACGCGCTGCCGGAAGACAGCTGGCAGGGCCGCACCGGCTTTGTCCACCAGGCCGTGATCGCGGACTACCCGGACCTGTCGGGCCACGAGGTCTATGCCTGCGGCGCACCGGTGATGATCAACGCGGCGCGCACCGACTTCACCCGCCAGTGCAAGCTGCACGAGGACGCGTTCTTCGCCGACTCGTTCACGTCCGAGGCCGATATGCACCCGGCCGGCTCGGCACCGGCGGCCTGAACGGCGCGCCGGCCCTGCCGTCCCCTCAGCGCAACAATGCCCGGGTCCGCCAAAATTGGTTTTGACACCCGGGCGCATGCGCCTTATATTTGGCCGCATGAACACGACCTTCAACCGACGCCGCAGCTTCCGTACGTCGCTCCCCAACGGGGTGCCACGCGGCTGACCGTCGACTGCGTCTGTTCAGGTCAACGAGCCACGGGCAACCCCCGTGGCTTTTTGTTTTTGTTTCCCCGTTTTTTGTTTCGTCTTTCCCGCCCTCCCGTCCAACGTTTAAAGCCGACCCCTGGAGTCCGCCATGGCATTTGCTGAGTATCCCGTCCAATCCCTGATGTACATCACCAACCGGCCCGAGCTCGTCTTCACCGAGGGCAAGGGCTCCTGGCTGACGGATCACAACGGCAAGCGATATCTGGACTTCGTGCAGGGCTGGGCGGTGAACTGCCTGGGGCATTCCAACCAGGGCATGATCGACGCGCTGGTGGCGCAATCGCAGAAGATCATCAACCCCAGCCCGGCCTTCTACAACGAGCCGATGCTGCGGTTGGCCAGGCAACTCACCGACAACAGCTGCTTCGACAAGGTCTTCTTCGCCAACAGCGGCGCCGAGGCCAACGAAGGTGCGATCAAGCTGGCGCGCAAATGGGGCCGCAAGCACAAGGACGGCGCCTACGAGATCATCACCATGGACCACAGCTTCCATGGCCGCACGCTCGCCACCATGAGCGCGTCGGGCAAGGCCGGCTGGGACACCATCTTCGCGCCGCAGGTGCCGGGCTTCCCCAAGGCCGAGCTGAACGACCTGGCCTCGGTGGAGAAGCTGATCACCGACAAGACCGTCGGCATCATGCTCGAGCCGGTGCAGGGCGAAGGCGGCGTGATTCCCGCCACGCGCGAATTCATGCAGGGGCTGCGCGCGCTGGCCGACAAGCACAAGCTGCTGTTTATCGTCGATGAAGTGCAGGCCGGCTGCGGCCGCTGCGGCACGCTGTTCGCCTACGAGCTGTCGGGCGTGGAGCCGGACATCATGACGCTGGGCAAGGGCATCGGCGGCGGCGTGCCGCTGTCGGCGCTGCTGTGCAAGGCCGAGGTGGCGAGCTTCGAGGCCGGCGACCAGGGCGGCACCTACAACGGCAACCCGCTGATGACCGCCGTGGGCAGCGCCGTGATGGAGCAACTGACCGCGCCGGGCTTCCTCGACGACGTCAGGGCCAAGGGCGAGTACCTGAAGGAACAGCTGCTGGCGCTGTCGGCTGAGTTCGGCCTGGGCGGCGAACGCGGCGAAGGCCTGCTGCGCGCACTGCTGCTGGACAGGGACATCGGCCCGCAACTGGTGGAAGAAGCCCGCGACATGGCGCCGCACGGCCTGCTGCTGAATGCACCGCGCGCCAACCTGCTGCGCTTCATGCCGGCGCTGAACGTGACCCGCGAAGAGATCGACCAGATGATCGGGATGCTGCGTACGTTGCTGAAGAAGCTGGCCTGATAAAAAAAGCCTCGCGCAAAGCGAGGCTTCAGGGCTGCTGTTGAGCCTGCTGGCCGATGCGTCGATGACGATGACGCTTGCAGCAGGCTCCCCTCTCCCGCGCGCGGGAGAGGGGTGGGGGTGAGGGCAGGCGCGTCAAAGGCTGATGCCCGTGGGTTACCACCCCTCACCCCAACCCTCTCCCCTGAGGGGAGAGGGAGAACACCTTGCTTAGGCTAGTTCGGACGGCTTGGGAGCACCCAAAACCGCTCGCTCTTGCTGAGGGCCTTTACTCACCCAGATACGCCGCGCGCACCTTGGGATCATCCAGCATCTGCTTGGCGTCGCCGCTCATCGTAATGAGGCCCGACTCCATCACATAGCCGCGGTGCGCGGCCTGCAGCGCCAGGCGCGCGTTCTGCTCAACCAGCAGCACGGTCACGCCCTGCGCCGAGATGTCGCGCACGACCTCGAAGATCTTCTCGACCATGATCGGCGACAGGCCCATCGACGGCTCGTCCAGCAGCAGCACCTTGGGCTGGCTCATCAGCGCACGCGCCATTGCCAGCATCTGCTGCTCGCCGCCCGACATGGTGCCGGCCAGCTGGTTGGCTCGCTCCTTGAGCCGCGGGAAGATGCCGAACATGCGGTCGACGTCGGCCTTGATGCCGGCCTCGTCGTCGCGCGTGTAGGCGCCCATCTGCAGGTTCTCGGTGATGGTCATGCGCGCGAACACGCCGCGCCCTTCCGGCACCATCGCCAGCCCCTGCTTGAGCAGCGCGTAGCTGGGCACGCCCTTGATCGACTTGCCCATGTACTCCACATCGCCGCCGACCCAGCCCTGCAGGCCGGTGATGGCCTTCATGGTGGTGGTCTTGCCGGCGCCGTTGGCGCCGATCAGCGTCACCAGCTCGCCGTCCTTGATGTCGAGGTCGATGCCCTTGACGGCCTGGATGCCGCCGTAGGCCACCTTCAGGCCCGAGATCTTCAATACTGTCTGTGTCATGGATTGTCCTCCGGCCATCAATGCGCCGATGCGCCGAGGTAGGCCTCGATCACCGCGGGGTTGTTCTGCACTTCTTGCGGCAGGCCCTGGGCAATCACCTTGCCGTAGTCCAGCACCGTCATGCGGTTGCACAGCCCCATCACCAGCTTCACGTCGTGCTCGATCAGCAGAATGGTCTTGCCGTCGTTCTTGATCTTCTCGAGCAGCCCGCGCAGCTCCACCTTCTCGGTCGCGTTCATGCCCGCGGCCGGTTCGTCCAGCGCCAGCAGCTTGGGCTCGGTCGCCAGCGCGCGGGCGATCTCCAGCCGGCGCTGGTGGCCGTACGACAGATTGCGCGCGGTGAAGTTGGCGTACTTGCCGATGCCGACGTACTCCAGCAGGTCATGCGCCATGTCCTCGATGCCCTCTTCCTCGCGCCGCACCGCGGGCGGGCGGAAGATCGCGCCGAACACGCCGGCCTTGGAACGCACGTGGCGCCCCACCATCACGTTCTCCAGCGCGGTCATCTCGCCGAACAGCCGGATGTTCTGGAACGTGCGCGCGATCCCTGCCCTGGCCACCTCATGCACCGCGGTCGGCTGGTAGGGCGTGCCGCCCAGCACGAACTCGCCCGAATCCGGCGTGTACAGGCCGGTGATCACGTTGAAGAAGGTGGTCTTGCCGGCGCCGTTGGGGCCGATCAGGCCGTAGATCTCGCCCTGCTTGATCTGCAGGCCCACTTCGGACAGTGCCTGCAGGCCGCCGAAACGCTTGTTGACCCCCTGTACCGACAGGAGGATATCGTTGTTGCTCATGTCTTCCTCCGGTTTACAGACGGCCGATATTGCCCGCGCGGCGCACCACCGGGCGGTCTTCCTTGCGCGGCGACGGCCAGATGCCTGCCGGGCGATACAGCATCACGCCAACCAGGGCCAGGCCGAACAGCAGCTGGCGCAGCACTTCGGCGTCGACGACGACTTGGCCGAACAGGCCGGTCTGCATCGGCTCGGCCACCACGCGCAGCAGCTCCTGGAAACCCACCAGCAGGACGCCGCCCAGGATCACGCCCGGGATATGGCCCATGCCGCCGAGCACCACGATCGCCAGCACGTAGATCGATTCCCACAGCGTGAACGATTCCGGCGACACGAAGCCCTGGAAAGCACCGAACGCCGCGCCCG
Organism: Cupriavidus necator; assembly: GCF_040578825.1. GTDB lineage: Bacteria > Pseudomonadota > Gammaproteobacteria > Burkholderiales > Burkholderiaceae > Cupriavidus > Cupriavidus necator_E. The sequence continues at coordinate 209,110 of NZ_JBEFLI010000002.1, forward strand.
AGGCGCCGCCGAACGACGCGCCCATGGCAAAGGCCAGCAGCTTGATATTGCGGGTGTTGATGCCCATCGCCTTGGCGGCGATCTCGTCCTCACGGATGGCAACCCAGGCGCGGCCGATGCGCGAGGTCTGCAGCCGCAGGCACACGAACACGATCACGATGACCAGGAATACCAGCAGGTAGTAGTACATGAACACCGGCGTGAACTTGAGCCCGAAGATCTCGTGCGATTTCGAGAAATCGAAGCCGAAGATATGGACCGGGTCCACCGCGGTAATGCCCTTGGGCCCGTTGGTGATGTTCAGCGGGCGGTCCAGGTTGTTCATGAAGATACGGATGATCTCGCCGAAGCCCAGCGTCACGATGGCGAGGTAGTCGCCGCGCAGCTTGAGCGTTGGGGCACCCAGCAGCACGCCGAAAGTGGCGGCCACCAGGATTGCGATCGGTAACACGAACCACATCGACACGTGCAGGCCGTTGGGGAACAGCTGCTGGATCCACTCGAACTGGTTCGCCAGGTGCGGCGAGCCGAGCAGTGCCATCAGGTACGCGCCCACCGCGTAGAACGCGATATAGCCCAGGTCAAGCAGGCCGGCAAAGCCCACCACGATGTTCAGGCCCAGCGCCAGCATGATGTACAGCAGCGCGAAGTCCAGCACGCGGACCCAGTAGTTGCCGCCAAAGGTCTGGACGACGAACGGTGCGCACAGGGCGAGCACCAGGAAGCCAATCAGTGCGGCCAGCGTCTTGGCCGGCACGCGGGTCGGCGCCGCGACGGCGGCCGTGGATGGAATCGGAGCAGTCATGGATTCGCTCTCCTCAGGCGCGGTCCGCCACGCGTTCGCCCATGATGCCGGACGGACGGAAGACGAGCACGGTGATCAGTACGATAAAGGCAAAGACATCCTGGTAGTTCGAACCGAAGACGCCGTTGGTCAGGTCGCCGATATAGCCGGCGCCCAGCGCTTCGATCAGTCCCAGCAGCATGCCGCCGACCATGGCGCCGGCAAGGTTGCCGATGCCGCCCAGCACCGCGGCGGTAAACGCCTTCAGCCCGGGAATGAAGCCCATGTAGAAGTGGGCATTGCCGTAGTTGGTGGCCATCATCACGCCGGCCAGCGCGGCGAGCGTGGCGCCGATCATGAAGGTGGCGGAGATGACGAAGTTGGGGTTCACGCCCATCAGGCCGGCGACCTTCTGGTTCTCGGCGGTGGCGCGCATGGCGCGGCCGAGCTTGGTGCGGTTGACCAGCGCGAGCAGCCCGGCCATGACCATCACGGCCAGGCCGATGATGACCATTTCCTTGCCGGTGATGGTGGCGCCGGTTGCGCCGATGTCGATCGGTTCCGACGGCAGCAGTTGCGGGAACGTCAGCGGGTTGCGCGACCAGATCAGCATGCCCACCGTCTGGAGGATGATGGAGACACCGATCGCGGTGATCAGCGGGGCCAGCCGTGGCGCATTGCGCAAGGGCCGGTAGGCGATCCGCTCAATCGAATAGGACAGTATTGCGCAGACCGGCATGGCGATCAGCGTGGCGATCACCAGCGTCAGCCATTCGGGCAAGCCGGGGGCAAACTTCTGCAGGCCAAGAATCGCTGACAGGGCGGTCAGCGCGCCGATCATCAGGACATCGCCGTGGGCGAAGTTGATGATCCCCAGAATGCCGTAGACCATGGTGTAGCCCAGTGCGATCAGCGCATAGATGCTGCCGAGCACCAGACCGTTCACGATCTGCTGGATAAAGATATCCATGAAAACTCCTGCTTCAAGTCCCGGACCTTACGGCATGGTGTGGATGCCGGGGGGACCATGGTGTGTGATGGGTAACGTAGCTGAGGTTGGATTGCTGGTAAGCGGCTCCGCCATGTTCCATCCATGGTAAGGATGCTTCTACATTAGGCGAGGCTAAAAAGAACGGCACCGCAACATACTCACGGTGCCGTTCGTATGGGCCGGTAAGCCCAGATTACATCTTCACGACGTCGAGGACGGACTTCTTCTTGTCCTTGTACTCATACAGCGTGATGGTGCCTTCCTTCATGTCGCCCTTCTCGTCGAAGGCGATGGTGCCGATCAGGCCCTTGTAGTTGGTCTTGGGCATCTCGGCGAGGATGGCGGCAGGCTCTGCCGAGTTGGCGCGCTTCATGGCGTCGACGATGACCATCACCGCGTCATACGTGAACGGGGCATAGATCTGCACCGGCGCATTGAAGCGAGCCTGATACTTCTTCTCGAAGTCGGCGCCCTGCTCCATCTTCGACAGCGCCAGGCCTGCCTCAGAGCAGATGATGTTGCTCACCGCATCGCCAGCGAGCTGGGCCACCTTGTCGGTACAGACGCCGTCGCCGCCGACGATCTTGGCGCCAATGCCAAGCTCCTTGGCCTGCTTGGCGAACGGGCCGCCGGTGGCGTCCATGCCGCCGTACATGATCACGTCAGGCTTCTTGCCCTTGATCTTGGTCAGAATCGCCTTGAAGTCGGTGGCCTTGTCGTTGGTGGCTTCACGCGCCACCACGTTCACGCCGGACGCCTTGGCGGTCTTCTCGAATTCGTCGGCCAGGCCCTTGCCGTAGGCAGTGGCGTCGTCGACGATGGCCACGCTCTTGGCGTTCAGGGTCTTGGCGGCGTAGTTGGCCAGCGCCGGGCCCTGCTGGGCATCGGTGGCCACGACGCGGTACGTGGTCTTGAAGCCCTGCTTGGTGTAGTCCGGGTTGGTCGCGGACGGCGAGATCTGGACGATGCCGGCGTCGCTGTAGATTTTCGAGGCCGGGATCGAGGTGCCCGAGTTCAGGTGACCCACCACTGCCACCACCTTGGCGTCAACCAGCTTCTGTGCAACCGAGGTGCCAGTCTTCGGATCCGCGGCGTCGTCTTCGCCGACCAGTTCCAGCTTGACCTTCTTGCCGCCGATCTCCAGGCCCTTTTGATTGACTTCTTCCACGGCCAGGCGGGCGCCGTTTTCGTTGTCCTTGCCAAGGTGCGCGATGCCGCCGGTCAGCGGGGCCACGTGGCCGATCTTGACGACGGTCTCGCCCGCTGCGGGGGCAGCCGCCGCCGGCGCCGTGGATGCTGCGTCAGCCGGCTTCTCTTCTTTCTTGCCGCAAGCTGCAACGAGCGCCACTGCTGCCGCGATCGGCAGAATCTTGGCAAACGTGATTTGCATGAGTGATCTCCTAGGATTCACAAAAACAGGGATTTGCAACGCCTCCCGGACGTTTCCCTGGACCGCCTTTGTTTAGTTTCAATTTGAAACGCGCGCATTGTATCCCCTTTCTTTGCAGATGCAATACGCGACGCAACAAGTTGAACGATTTACCCGCCAAATGAGCTAGGGAATTTCCCCAATGCACAAATTGGGGCAATTCCCGCTCACATGACTGGCCCGTCTCACATACTTACAAGAATCGTGCCTGCGCCGCACGAAGGCGGGAATAAGCACTGCGGCCGCCACCCATAATGACGCCTAATTAATTAGGTGTTTCATTTCAAATGCGCTGCACCGATCTCTAATGTGCAGAATGTAGCGCCGCACCATAATAGGGAAAACCCCAGATACGGGGATTACCCTGATTTGTCGCGGCAAGCGGACACGCAGGTATTAGTTGCACCATTCGCGTGCATTATCGGTGGCGTCGCCGCGAGTTGGAGTCAGATCGGGCCGAATAGCGTGCGCGGAGCCGAAATTTGCGCGCGCAAAAGCAAAGGGCGCCGCATCGGCGGCGCCCTTCCGTTCAGGGATGAAAAGCGGGGATGATTGCCGCTCAGGCGGCGGCGCTCGCCGGCTGCAATCCGCGCGGCAGCGGGAAGGCCATGTTTTCCTCGATGCCCGCCAACGGGCGCACCTGGCGCGCACCGAGTTCGCGCAGGCGGTCGACGATCGACTGCGCCAGTGCCTCTGGCGCCGAGGCACCGGCGGTCAGGCCGATGCGGCGCTTGCCGGCAATCCATTCCGGGCGTACCTGCTCGGGGGCATCGACCATATAGGCCGGCACGCCCAGGCGCTCGGCCAGTTCGCGCAGGCGGTTCGAGTTGGAGCTGTTGGGGCTGCCCACCACGATCACCACCTCCACCTGCGGCGCCATGAACTTCACCGCGTCCTGGCGGTTCTGCGTGGCGTAGCAGATGTCCTGCTTCTTGGGTTCGCGGATCTGCGGGTAGCGCGCCTTCAGCGCAGCCACGATCTCGCGCGTCTCGTCCACCGACAGCGTGGTCTGGGTCACGTAGGCCAGCCGCGCCGGGTCGGCAATCCGCAGCGTGGCGACATCGTCGACCGACTCCACCAGCACCATGCCGGCCTTGGCCTGGCCCATGGTGCCTTCCACTTCGGGGTGGCCGCGGTGGCCGATCATCACGATCTCGCAGCCTTCGGCGCGCATCTTGCTGACCTCGACATGCACCTTGGTCACCAGCGGGCAGGTGGCATCGAACACATGCAGGCCGCGCGCGGCGGCGTCCTCGCGCACTTCGCGCGACACGCCATGGGCGCTGAAGATGACGGTGGCGCCGGCCGGCACCTCGTCGAGCTCGCGCACGAACACCGCGCCCTTGCGGCGCAGGTCGGCGACCACATAGGCGTTGTGGACGATCTCGTGGCGCACATAGATCGGCGCGCCGAAGCGCTCGAGCGCCCGTTCCACGATCTCGATGGCGCGGTCGACGCCGGCGCAGAAGCCGCGCGGCTGGGCCATCAGGATTTCCGCGTCGGGGGCGGTGGTCAGGTCAGGCATGCGGCAAGGCTCAGAGAATGCCGATCAGCTGCACATCGAACAGGATGGTCTGCCCGGCCAGCGGATGGTTGAAGTCGAACAGCGCCGCGGTGTCGCCGAATTCCTTCAGCACGCCGGCATACTTGCCGCCGCCGGGCGCGTTGAATTCCACCAGATCGCCGGCGTTGTAGTCCTCTTCGAAGGAGCTGTTCTCGCGCAGCGTGGCCAGCGATACCCATTGCAGCAGGTCGGGGTTGCGCGGGCCGAACGCCTGTTCCGGCGCCAGCCGGTAGGTCATGCGCTCGCCCTCGGGCATGCCCAGCAGCGCCTGCTCCAGCGTGGGCGCGAACTGGCCCTGGCCGAGCAGCAGCGTGGCGGGCTTCTCTTCGAACGTGCTGACGATCTCGGTGCCGTTCTCGAGCGCGATGCAGTAGTGCAGGGTCAGGAAAGAGTCGGCCTGGACAGTCTTGCGGCCAGCCGTGCCGCCGTCGGCTTCCGACGCGAAAGTTTGCAAATTCATGGGTGATCAACCGGTCAACAACCCGTATTGTATTCGACTGGCCCATCCACCGCCGACTTGAGCCCATCGCACCCAACGACGGCGGGAATCAACCGGACTGCCCATGACCATTGCCAACTGGCCCGCCTGCGAGCGGCCCCGCGAGAAATTGCTTGAATGTGGCGCCGGCGCCCTCTCCGACGCCGAGTTGCTGGCCGTCTTCCTGCGCGTGGGCACGGCCGGCAAGAGTGCCGTAGACCTCGCGCGCGAACTGTTGCACCGCTTTGGCTCTCTGACCGCCCTGTTCGCGGCCGAGGCCGGCACGCTGACCGCCATCCGGGGCATGGGCGGGGCCAAATATGCCCAGATGCAAGCGATCCCGGAGCTGGCCAGGCGCGCGCTGGCCGAGTCGCTGCGCCTTCCCACCGGATTCGATTCCCAGGCAGCGGTGCGCAACTACCTGCGCCTGACGCTGGCCTCGCTGCCGCATGAGGTGTTCCTGTGCCTGTTCCTGGATCCCGGCAACCGCATGATCGCCAGCGAGGAACTGTTTCGCGGCACGCTGATGCGCACCGCCGTCTACCCGCGCGAGGTGGCACGCCAGGCGGGTGCATAATGCGGCCGGCGTGATCGTGGCCCATAACCACCCGGCCGGCACCAGCGCGCCCAGCCGCAGTGACATTCACCTGACGCGTGAACTGGCCCGCACGCTCGAACTGATCGAGGTAAAGCTGATCGACCATTTCATCGTGGCGGGGCAAGACGTCAGGTCGCTGGCCGAACGCTGTGAATGCCTGCCCGGGCTGTGACGCGCACGACACGGCGCAACAGATGACAAGGCGAAAGCACAGAAGGCATTGATTCGGCGGGGGAATCCGGTCTATAATGCCCGTTTTGCTGAAGTCTCAACCGCTGCAGTCCGGGCCCGCGCGCCTTTTGTTGATCTGTTGCGAACATTGTCCACGAATAGAAGATTTAGGAGTGCTTCATGGCACGCGTCTGTCAAGTGACCGGGAAAGCGCCGATGGTCGGCAACAACGTTTCCCACGCAAACAACAAGACCAAGCGCCGTTTTCTGCCCAACCTGCAGAATCGTCGTTTCTTCGTTGAATCCGAAAACCGCTGGGTGAGCCTGCGCGTCTCGAACGCCGGCCTGCGCCTGATCGACAAGAAAGGCATCGACTCCGTGCTCGCCGACCTGCGCGCACGCGGCGAAGTCTAATTAGGAGCACATCATGGCAAGCAAGGGCGGCCGCGACAAGATCAAGCTGGAATCGACCGCAGGTACGGGTCATTTCTACACGACCACCAAGAACAAGCGCACCATGCCGGAAAAGATGGAGATCATGAAGTTCGATCCCGTCGCCCGCAAGCACGTCGCTTACAAGGAAACCAAGATCAAGTAATTGATCACGGAATCCCGCCGGAAAGCCCCGCCCTGTTGCGGGGCTTTTTGTTTGTCTGCGATGCCTGCGGGACTGCCGCAACGCCGCCTGGCGGCGCGGACGGTGCGATTGGCGCCCACCATCGGGGGACGCTGATGCGTTGAGGGGCGCTTCAGGTGTAGACTTTGCCGTTTCCCCCTTTTCGCCTGGCGCCCCCCAGCGCACTCCGCATCATGAATTTCGACGTCGCCATCGTTGGCAGCGGCCTGGCCGGCCTGACGGTCGCGCTGCAACTGGCCGACACCCACCGGGTGGTCATCCTCAGCAAGCGCGCCATGACTCAGGGCGCCAGCAACTGGGCGCAGGGCGGCATCGCCGCCGTGCTGGATTCCGGCGACAGCCATGACGAGCATACGCAGGACACGCTCGTTGCCGGTGCGGGGCTGTGCGATGAAGAGGCAACGCGCTTTATCGTAGAGCACGGCCGTGAGGCCATCCAATGGCTGATCGACCGCGGTGTGCCCTTCACCCGCGACGCACAGGCCGAACTGGGCTTTCACCTGACGCGCGAAGGCGGCCACAGCCGCCGGCGCATCATCCACGCCGCCGACGCCACCGGCCATGCGGTGGTCAGCACGCTGCTGGAACAGGCGACGCAACACCCCAACATCACCATCCTGGAAGACCACTTCGCGATCGACCTGATCACCTCGCGCAAGATGGGACTGCCGGGCAACCGCTGCTACGGGCTGTACGTGCTCGATGACCGCACCGGCGCCGTGCACACGGTCACCGCCACGCATACCGTGCTGGCCGCTGGCGGCGCGGGCAAGGTCTACCTGTACACCACCAATCCCGACACCGCGACCGGCGACGGCATTGCCATGGCGTGGCGCGCGGGCTGCCGGGTATCGAACATGGAGTTCATCCAGTTCCACCCGACCTGCCTGTACCACCCCTACGCCAAGTCGTTCCTGATCTCCGAAGCGGTGCGCGGCGAAGGCGGCCTGCTCAAGCTGCCCGACGGCACGCGCTTCATGCCGGAGCACGATTCCCGCGCCGAACTGGCGCCGCGCGACGTGGTCGCGCGCGCAATCGACTTCGAGATGAAGAAGCGCGGCCTGGACTGCGTCTACCTCGATATCACGCACCAGCCTGAAGCCTTCCTGAAGGAACACTTCCCCACCATCTACGCGCGCTGCCTGGAGCTGGGGATCGACATCACGCGCCAGCCGATTCCGGTGGTGCCAGCCGCGCACTACACCTGTGGCGGCGTGGTCACCGACACCGCGGGCCGCACCGATATCGGCAACCTTTACGCCGTCGGCGAGACCGCCTGCACCGGCCTGCATGGCGCCAACCGGCTCGCCTCCAACTCGCTGCTCGAATGCATGGTGATCGGCCGCGCCGCGGCGGAAGATATCGCGTCGATGGACAAGCTCGGCCGGCCGGACATCTCGCTGCCCGCGTGGGACGAGAGCCGCGTCTCGGATGCCGATGAGGAAGTGGTGGTGTCGCACAACTGGGATGAGTTGCGCCGGATGATGTGGAACTACGTCGGCATCGTGCGCACCAGCAAGCGGCTGGAGCGGGCGCAGCACCGCATCGGGCTGCTGCGCGAGGAGATCACCGAGTACTACGCCAATTTCCGCGTCACCAGCGACCTGCTGGAGCTGCGCAATCTGGTCGAAGTGGCGTCACTGATCGTGGACAGCGCCTATTCGCGCCATGAAAGCCGTGGCCTGCATTTCAGTCGCGACTATCCGGAGTCGCTCCCCAAGGCGCTGCCGACGGTGATGCAACCGCCGGCCGTACGCAAGCGATAACGCCCGGCAGACAGCAAGAAAAAACGGGGTGGTGCCTGATGGCCCCACCCCGTTTTTCTTTGCCGCGTAACTGACAGTTCAACCGATAATCCGCAACGAATAATCCGTCGCCCGCACGTCCTTGGTCAGCGCGCCCACCGAGATCCGATCCACACCAGTCTCGGCAAAGGTACGGATGGTGTCCGCATTGACGCCGCCCGATACCTCCAGCAACGCCCTGCCCTGGTTGATCTTTACCGCGTCCTGCATCATCGGCACGGTGAAGTTGTCGATCAGCACCGACTTCGCGCCCGCGGCCAGCGCCTCTTCCAGCTCGGGCAGCGATTCCACCTCGATCTGTACCGGCGCATCGGTATCGAGCGCCAGCGCCGCCTGCATCGCGGCGGTAATGCTGCCAGCCGCGGCGATATGGTTTTCCTTGATCAGGATGCCGTCGTAGAGCGCCAGGCGCTGGTTCTCGCCGCCGCCGATACGCACCGCGTACTTCTGCGCCAGGCGCAGGCCGGGCAGCGTCTTGCGCGTGTCCAGCACGCGCGCGCGGGTGCCGGCGATGAGGTCGGCGTAGCGGCGCGTGGCAGTGGCCACGCCGGACAGCAGTTGCAGGAAATTGAGCGACGGGCGTTCAGCCGTCAGCAGCGAGCGCGCCGGGCCGTTGATCTCGCACACCACCGAATCCCGTGCCATGCGCGCGCCCTCTTGCTGCAGCCAGCGCACCTCCAGCGCCGGATCGACCGCGCGCATGCAGGCGTCGAACCACGGCTGGCCGCACAGCACTGCCGACTCACGCACGATCACGCGTGCACGGGCGGCCTTGCCGGCCGGCACCAGCAGGCCGGTCAGGTCGCCGGTACCGACATCCTCATCGATCGCGGCGCGAACATTGGCTTGCAGCGCGTCATGAAGCGCCGGACCGTAGCTGTCGAAAATCTGATTCACGCTCATGCCGGGCCGATCCCCTGGAACAGCGCCTGCTCCCTGGCCAGGTCGGACGACGGGCGCACGTTGCGCTTCTGCGCGGCGGCAAAGTCGAGCATGCGGTTGATGCAGGTCACCGCCTTGCGCCCGATCTCCGGATCGACATGGACCTCGTTGCGGCCCGTTTCGAGCACCTCGGCCAGGTTGGTCAGCGCATTCATCGCCATCCACGGGCAGTGCGCGCAGCTCTTGCAGGTAGCGCTGTTGCCGGCCGTGGGCGCTTCGATGAAGTGCTTGCCGGGCGCGGCCATGCGCATCTTGTGCAGGATGCCGTTATCGGTAGCGACGATGAATTCGGTCGCCTCCAGCTTCTGCGCGGCCTCAATCAGCTGCGAGGTCGAGCCGACCACGTCGGCCTGCGCCACCACGTTTTCCGGCGATTCCGGGTGGACCAGGATCTTGGCGTTGGGGAATTCGCGGCGCAGCAAGTCCAGCTCGATGCCCTTGAACTCGTCGTGCACCAGGCACGAGCCCTGCCACAACAGCATGTCGGCGCCGGTCTGCTTCTGGATATAGCTGCCCAGGTGCTTGTCCGGGGCCCACAGGATCTTCTTGCCCTGCGCGTGCAGGTGCTCGACGATCTTCAGGCCGATGCTGGAGGTCACCATCCAGTCAGCGCGCGCCTTCACCGCGGCGCTGGTGTTGGCGTAGACCACCACGGTGCGGTCCGGTTGCGCATCGCAGAAGGCGGCAAACTCGTCGGCCGGGCAGCCCAGGTCGAGCGAGCAGGTCGCGTCCAGGTCCGGCATCAGCACGGTCTTCTCGGGGCTGAGGATCTTGGCGGTCTCGCCCATGAAGCGCACACCGGCCACCACCAGGGTCTTGGCCTCGTGGTCGCGCCCGAAGCGGGCCATTTCGAGGGAGTCGGAGACACAGCCGCCGGTCTCTTCGGCCAGGTCCTGCAGGTCGGCGTCGACGTAATAGTGCGCCACCAGCACCGCGTTGCGTTCCTTCAGCAAGCGGCGAATACGCGCCTTCAGCGCCTGGCGCTCATCGGGCGACAGCACCGGCGGCACCTTGGCCCAGGCATGGGCCACGCAGCTCATGCCAGTGGCGTTGTCGGCATCCGCCAGGTTCGGCTTCTCGAACTCGACGGTCTTGATCGATTGTGGGGTCATCTCCGGTACTCCTCTAGACCTCCGCCGCGAGTATGCGGCCGGCCAGAACATGGGGGAGTTTATCTAAAACAAAAGCCCCGCCATGGGCGGGGCTTTGTCAAACCGTACGGCGCGGCCGAATTGTATCAGGCGTAGCGGCGCAGGCGCAGCGAGAAATCGTGCAGCGCCTGGATTCCGCTGGCCTCGGCCCGGTGGCACCAGGCCTGCAGTTGCTGCAGCAACTGCTCGCGCGTCAGGTTGGACCGGCCCCAGATGGCGGCCAGTTCACGTCGCATTTCCACAAAGGTCTGCAGCGCCTTGTTTTGCTCGACGATGCTGGCCAGCTGCTCGCGCTGCGTGGCGGCCAGCTTGGTTTCCTCGCGGTGGAACCACTTGCGCGCCGGCTTGTAGCTGCGGTACTCGGCCACGCGGCCTTCCTTGAGCTTTTCCAGTTCCTGGCGGAACGCACCCTTGACGGCCTTGGCGTAACGCGCCATCACGTCATAGCGGTTGGCGATGATGGCTTCCAGCGTGTTGTGGTCGACCGGACGGGCTTCCACCAGGCGCGCCTTGGGCGGGGTCTTCTTGACCTTGGCCAGGCCCACCGCCTGCATCGCGCGGATATAGCCCCAGCCCACGTCGAACTCATACCACTTGATCGAGAACTTGGCCGAGGTCGGGTAGGTGTGGTGGTTGTTGTGCAGCTCTTCGCCGCCGATGATCAGGCCCCACGGCGACACGTTGGTCGAGGCGTCTTCGCAATCGTAGTTGCGATAACCCCACCAGTGGCCGAGGCCATTGATGATGCCGGCGGCATGGATCGGGATCCACAGCATCTGCACGGCCCACACCGACATGCCGATCACGCCGAACAGCGCCAGGTCGATGATCAGCATCAGGCCCACGCCCTGCCAGGTGAAGCGCGAGTACAGGTTGCGCTCGATCCAGTCGTTGGGGCAGCCATGGCTGAACTTGGCGATGGTTTCCTTGTTCTTGGCTTCGGCGCGATACAGCTCGGCGCCTTCCAGCAGCACCTTGCGGATGCCGCGGGTCTGCGGGCTGTGGGGATCGTCTTCCGTTTCGCACTTGGCGTGGTGCTTGCGGTGGATGGCGGTCCACTCGCGCGTGACCATGCCGGTGGTCAGCCACAGCCAGAAGCGGAAGAAGTGTTGAGCGATGGGGTGCAGATCCAGCGACCGGTGCGCCATGCAGCGGTGCAGGAAGATGGTGACGCCGGCGATCGTGATATGCGTCATCACGAGCGTGTAGATGACGATCTCCCACCAGGTCCAGTTGGCAAGGCCGTTGGCGGCCCAGTCAAGAATAATGTCGAACAAACTGTTCTCCGTCGGTTAAACAGGGACTTTCCCGTGCAGGCCGGCGGATGGCCGGTGCACACAACGCGCAGAAAAAAATAGCTGCGAATCTATTGATTGCGATAGCTGTCTGGCGAGTGCCGCGGGACCCGAAGTCGCTCCGGGGCTCCCTGGCACACGAGTCTGGCGCCGGCCGTGGCTGGCGGCCCAGCGAAAGACACGGGAACGAGCCGCTGCAATCTGGCGGCTGTGTCTGATGTGGGGAGCGGGATGCGTGCAACCCGCGACAACCCTGTATTCTACCGGATCGTCACAGGCGCAGGCATACGCTGTTACCCGGATTTGGACGGAGTGCAACGCTTTTCGTTCCAGGGGTGGCGCATGCGACGCCTGCCCCGGACAGGGCGTCCTCGTGTCGCCTATGGCGCATTCGCCGCTTCGGGCAGCTGTTCCGGATGTGCCGCAGCCGCCATGCCGGGCAACGGCGTATCGCCCAGCACGCGCACCTCGCGCTGCGGATACGGGATCGAAATGCCGTGGTCGCGCAGCATGCGCCAGATCGCGCGGTTCATCGCCGATTGCACCCCGAGCTTGCCGTTCTGAGGATCGGCGACAAACACCGCGACCTCGTACTCGATGCCGCTGTCCGCAAACATCACCAGGAACGCGGCCGGCTCCGGGTCGGGCAACACGCGCGGCAGGTCGCGCACGCAGGCGGTCAGCAGCGCGATCACGGTCTCGGGATCGGCGTTGTAGTCGGCCTGCACGCGTGTCGCTACGCGCACATTGGTGTTGGAGAAGGAATGGTTCTGCACCGCCTGCGCCACCAGTTGCTCGTTCGGCACCAGCGTTTCGCCGTCGCCGTTACGCACCACGGTGTAGCGGGTGCGGATCTGCGACACGATGCCGGTGTACTTGTCCACCGTGATCTGGTCGCCCAGCTTGACCGAGCGGTCCAGCAGGATGATGAAGCCGGAGATGTAGTTGCTGGCGATCTTCTGCAAACCCAGGCCGAGGCCCACGCCCAGCGCGCCGCCGAACACCGACAGCACCGTCAGGTCGATCCCCACCAGCGACAGGCTCAGCAGCAGCGACACCAACAGCAGCAGCGCCTTGGAGATGCGCGTGAGCACCACCTTCAGGTTGACGTCGAGGCTGTTCGAGCGCATCAGCCGCTCTTCCAGCCATGAGCCAAACCACATCGCCACCAGCACCGTCAGCAGGATCCACACCACCGCCAACAGCGTATCGGCCAGGCTGATCTTCTGCTTGCCGCCGATCGAGAAGCGCACCGCCTGCATCCATTCGACCACGTCCGACAGCACGCCCAGCACGTAAAGCGCCATACTCACCCACACCAGCGTGGTCAGCACTTTCTCCACCAGCAGCAGCATGCCGTGGAGCTGGCCGCTGCCGGACATCACGCGGCGCAGGATATAGAAGGTGACGTTGAGCGCGGTGATGCCGAACAGCGGCACCAGCGCCAGGCGCAGCACGCTGATCGGTATCAGCGGCTCCAGCGCGAAGCGGGCGATCATCACCAGCGCCCAGCCGGCCAGCGGGAACATGGCCCGCTCCAGGCTGGCGGCGGCAAAGCGCACCGAGAAGCTGGAGCTTTCGTAGCGGGCTTCGAGCCGGCGCACGACATAGCGCGCCAGCGGCCAGGCCACCGCCAGGCAGCCGGCCAGCACCAGCAATTGCCAGAAAAAGCCGGGACCGCCTGCGTCGCGGATCAGGTCGTCCAGCATCTTGCCGAACATCGAATGCGAGGCCTTCAGGTCTTTCAGGCCGCCGCCCAGGTCGGACAGGGTTTCGCCGTTCATGGAGACTCAGGGGTTCGCGCAGTCCGCCCGCCCGCAAACTGCCGGGCGGGCGGCGGCGCGCATCAGCTCGTGCGTTCCAGCACCGCGGCGAAGAAGCCGTCGGTCTGGTGCAGGTGGGGAAAGAGCGCGAACATGCCGCTATCCGCGGGCAAGTTCGGCACGTCGATTTTCTGCTCGGCCAGCACTTCGCTGGCGGGCACCAGGCGGAAGTTGGGGTGCGCGGCGAGGAAATCGCGCACGATCGCCTCGTTTTCGGCCTCGAGCACACTGCAGGTGGCGTAGACCACGCGGCCGCCGCCCTTCACCAGCCGGGCGGCCGAATCCAGGATCGCGCTCTGCTTGGCGGTCAGTTCCAGCACCGATTCCGGCGTCTGGCGCCACTTCAGGTCCGGATTGCGCCGCAGCGTGCCCAGGCCGCTGCAGGGCGCGTCCACCAGCACCCGGTCGATCTTGCCGGCCAGGCGCTTGATCTTGGCGTCGCGCTCGGAGTCGATCAGCACCGGATGGACGTTCGAGAGCCCGCTGCGCGCCAGCCGCGGCTTCAGGTTGGCCAGGCGCTTTTCCGATACGTCGAAGGCGTACAGCCGGCCGGTCGAGCGCATCGCCACGCCCAGCGCCAGCGTCTTGCCGCCGGCGCCAGCGCAGAAGTCGACCACCATCTCGCCGCGCTTCGGTGCCACCAGGTTGCACAGCAGCTGGCTGCCCTCGTCCTGCACCTCGACCAGGCCGTTGACGTAGGCCGGGAGCTGGTTCAGCGCGGGCTTGCCGGTCAGGCGGATGCCGGCCGGCGCCATTGGCGTGGGCTCGGCGCCCAGGCCGGCGGCCTGCAGTTCGGCCAGCGCGGCTTCGCGGCTGCCCTTGGCCAGGTTGACGCGCAGGTCCAGCGGGGCCGGCCGCAGCCAGGCATCGCCCAGTGCCGCGGTGAAGGCCTCGCCGTGCTGGCGCACCAGTTCGTCGTACAGCCATTCCGGCAGGTTGGTGCGCACGCGCGGCGCCAGGCTGGAGCGCTCGATCGTGGTGAGCCGGTCCAGCCAGGCACCCTCTTCCGGATACAGGAACGGCGTCAGGACGTCACGGCCCAGCGTGGCGGCCAGGCCCAGCAGCGCCAGGCGGCGCGAAGTCGGGCCGGTGCCGCTTTCGGCAAACTGCGCGAACTCCACGCGCCGGCGCAGCACCGCGTAGATGGCCTCGGCGATGATGCCGCGCTCGCGGTGGCCAAGCTTGCTGTTCTCGCGGAAGTAGTAGCTCAGCACGGCATCGGCGGGGCGTGCGAACAGCATCACCTTGCCGAGCAGGCGGTCGATATGCTGGATATGGGTGGCGTGCAGCCCGCCGTGCATGCGTGGCGCACCATCGCGGCCGGGGCCGGCATGGGGCGACTTGCGGATGGGGCTGGCCTTGCCCTTGCCGCGGGCGGGGGCGCGGCCCTCGCCGCGGTTCGTTCGGGTTCCTGCCTCGTTGCGACTCATGCCTGGACTCCTTCCGCCTGGGATCGGGCGGAGATGGCCATCAGCAATTGCGGCTCGGCCGGGTTGATAACGTTGACCACGCCGTCCTGCAGTTGCAGGCGGTCCTCGACGAACCATTGCACGGCGCGGGGATAGATCACGTGCTCGCATTCGAGCAGCCGTGCGGCCAGGGTCTCGGGCGTATCGGCGGGCCGCACGTCCAGCGCGGCCTGGATCACGATCGGGCCGTGGTCCAGCTCGGGGGTAACGAAGTGAACGGTGGCGCCGTGCAGCTTGACGCCCGCGTCCAGCGCCTGCTTGTGGGTGTTCAGGCCCGGGAAACAAGGCAGCAGCGAAGGATGGATATTCAGCAGCCGGCCCGCGTAGCGGTCGACAAAGCCGGGCGTCAGGATTCGCATGAAGCCCGCCAGCACCACCAGGTCGGGCGCGTGGGCGTCGATCGCTTCGGCCAGCGCCACGTCGAAGGCGGCACGGTCAGGGTACTGGCGATGATCGACCACGCCGGTTTCAATGCCTTGCTGCTGCGCGAACCGCAGCCCGGCGGCATCGGGCCGGTTGGACACTACCGCCGCCACGCGGGCGGGCCAGCCGCCTCCCGCGCAGGCTCGGACGATGGCTTCCATGTTGGAGCCCCGCCCGGAAATCAAGATGACAATTTTTTTCATCGCGCAATTCTACCAAGGCGAGGCGCTAAACTCCGGTAAAGCCAAGCCATTACGTACTTAATTCACCAAATCCGGACTTGCCGCGATGCCTCTAACATGTGGTGACGACGCCGTATACCCCCGATTGATGGATTGTGACGCTTCGCCCCCTCTGATAGAGTGGGCCCTACGTCCACGCGCCAAAACTGTGCATCGCCCCGAGCGCGGCAAGAGCTGGTGACAACAAGGACGAAACGGGAAATTAGACGGGAATTCGCATGTCGAACGCTGCACCGACGTTGTTGGTGGTCGATGATCATCCTATGGCTTTGTCAGGCACTACGGCTTTCCTGGCCGAAGTGATGCCGGATGTGGCAGTCCACGCCGCCGGCAGTGCCCGCGAAGCCCTGGCTAGCTTGCAACAAGGGCTTCGGCCTGACATCGTGCTGCTGGATATCTGGCTGAACGACGGCACTGGCTTCGATGCCATGCAGACGTTCAAAACCGTGATCCCCGGCGCACGCTTTATCTTCATGTCCGCCGAGGCCACGCCCGAGATCGTCGGCCGCGCCCGCGCGCTGTCGGCGTGCGGCTTCGTCGGCAAGCACCTCGACGCCAATGCCTTTACCGCGGCAGTGCGCAAGGTGCTCGCCGGCGACACCTCCTTCCCTACCGATGAAGCGCTGAGCGGGCGCGCCCAGTCATTCGGACCCGCGCACGGCATCCCCGTAACGCCGGCCGAGCTGGGCCTGACGCCGCGCCAGGGTTCGGTGCTGGCACTGGTGCTCGAAGGTTTGCCGAACAAGGTGATCGCGCGCCGGCTCGGGTTGACCGAAAACACGGTCAAGGAACACGTATCGGCCATCCTGCAGCGCCTGGGCGTGCGTACGCGCATGCAGGTGATGTCGCGGATGGAACGCTTCCGGCTGCGGCAGTAAGCCAGCTGGCGACAGCGCGGCGCCGGCTCAGCCAGCGCCCCACGGTCCCTCCCTTTCCCGATTACCCCTACGCGGGCCGCAGCCAGCGCCGCAGCAGCGTGCGCAGCGATGCCGGGTCCACCGGCTTGGGCAGCACGAAATATCCCGCCTCTTCCGCCGCCGCCAGCGCGGCTGACTTCAGGTCCCCGGTCAGCAGCGCGCTGCGCGCCTGCGGCTGCGTGTTCTGCCACCGCTCGAGCAGGTCCAGCCCGTTCTCGCTGCCCGGCAGGCGCAGGTCGCAGAAGATGATGTCCGGGCGCAGGCCACGGGCAAACAGCTTGTCGGCCTCGGCGCCATGGGCGGCGCAGGCTACGCGGATGCCCCAGGCTTCCATCAGCGCGATCCAGGCCTTGCGGATCTGGTTGTCGTCGTCCACCACCAGCACCGTGCCCTGCAGGCGATCGGGCTTGGCCACCTCCGCCTGCGCCACGGCGCGCATCTCGCGCACGCTGGCCACGGTCTCGGCCGGCACCGGCGCCAGCGCGAACCAGAACACGGAGCCCTTGCCCGGCACGGAACGCACCCCATAGGTGCCGCGCATCAGCCGCACGCACTCCTTGAAGATTGCCAGCCCCAGTCCCAGGCCCTGCGACGGATCGCGTTGCGGGTTGTTGACCTGGTAGTACGGCGAGAAGATTTCCGGCAGGTGTTCGGGCGTGACGCCCGCGCCGGTGTCCCACACCTCCAGCCGCACATGCTTGCGGCGCTGTCGCGCGGTCACCAGCACGCCGCCGCGCTGGGTGTAGCGCAGCGCGTTCTGCACGAGGTTGAACAGCGCGCGGCGCAGCAGCACCGGCTCGGCCATCGCGTACAACTCGTCGGGCACGCGCGGCGTCAGCGTGAGGCCGCTTTCGCGCGCGTCGGCGGCGAACTGGCTCATCACGTCGCGGATCAGTGCGCCGAGCTCGCACGGTTCCAGTGTCGGCAACACCTTGCGCCCTTCCAGCTTGGACAGGTCCAGCAGCGAGCGGAACAGCAGATCGATGGTCTGGGTGCCGGCCGCCACCTGCTCGACCAGCGGATGCAGCGCCGTCGACTGGTTGCGCGCGCGCAGCGCCTCCACCAGCATCACCAGCGCATGCACCGGCTGGCGCAGGTCATGGCTGGCGGCGGCAAGAAAGCGCGATTTCTCCTCGCTGGCATGCAGCGCGCGCTCTTTCTCTTCCTGGAACTGCTTGGCGAGTCGCCGGCTGTCGCCTTCGAGCTGGATCGCGCGCACCAGCGTGACCTGCAGGTTGAACGCATGGCGCGACAGCATCAGCCCGTAGATCACCAGCAGTACCTGCACATAGGCGCCATGGCCGGGGAAGGCGAATTCCGCCATCAGCAGGTTGGGCACCAGGATCGGCACGCCGGCGTAGACCAGGTTGGACGGCACCGGCGCCTGCGACACCGCGCCGCCCGCAATCACCCCCAGCGTCAGCAGGTACAGCACGCTCGAGAACACCGCCGAGTCCGTATACAAATGCAGCAGCGCCGAACTGCCCCATGTCACCCCGGTCAGGAAGGCCACCCCGCGCATGTTGTTCCACCACTTGCGCGTATGCGCGGAGCGGCTCATCGATGCGGCATCGCGCTGGTAGCCGTGGTAGAACCACAGCGCGCCCGCGGTCAGCAGCAGCATCCCCGCGCACCAGCCCAGCAATGCCCCATGGCTTGCGTCACCCCAGAACCCCAGCGTGGTCAGCGCCGGCAGCAGCACCGAGGCCACGATCGCCGTGGGCGAGTTCTTGTGCACGATGGCCATCAGCTTGGCGCGTGTCTCGACGTCAAGCTCCGCGGTCGATTGGGGCAGCAGTCGGGGCAGGAGCCGGGAGAAGAACCGGTTGGGCAGCGCGTTCAAGTGAGGCTGGCGTGGAATGGGCTGGAATCAGGATCCGATCAGGGGGCTCACCGGAGGCGAAATGGAACGGGGAGCCTCGGTCTAATGCCCGAAGTGATGCCCGGGTGACGCCGAGGTGACCGCTATCATGCCGCCTTTTGCGGCAACGCGCCATGCCGGGAGGGCCGGTTGAGGCACAAAAACAGCAGCCCCGCGCCGGCTGCGGGCGCCGGGGGCGGCAAGCCGACCCATTCGCCTTATAATGCTCGCTTTACCTGAAACAGTTCCCGCCGTCCCTGTGAAAGTCTTCCGCGGCCTGCCCAACGCCGAGAGCCGGGCGCCCTGCGCGCTCACCATCGGCAATTTCGACGGTGTGCATCGCGGCCACCAGTCGCTGCTCGCGCGTGCGCGCGCGGCTGCCGACGCGCGCGGCCTGCCGCTGTGCGTGATGACCTTCGAGCCGCATCCGCGCGAATTCTTCACCCCGGACAAGGCTCCCACCCGCATCGCGCTGCTGCGCGACAAGCTGGAAAGCCTGCGGCGCAACGGCGTCGACCGCGTGGTGGTGGAACACTTCAACGCCCACTTTGCCGCGCAATCGCCGCAGCAGTTCGTCGAGAACGTGCTGTGGCACGGGCTGCATGCGCGCTGGGTGCTGGTCGGCGACGATTTCCGCTTCGGCGCGAAGCGAGCCGGCGACTTCGCCTACCTGCAGGAAGCCGGGCGCCGCTACGGCTTCGATGTCGAGCAGATGGGCTCGGTTTCCGAAGGCGGCATCCGCATCTCCAGCTCGGCAGTGCGCCAGGCGCTGGCCGAAGGCGACCTGGAGCACGCGCGGCGCCTGCTGGGCCACGGCTATGCCATCAGCGGCCACGTGATCCATGGCCGCAAGCTGGGCCGCGACCTGGGCTTCCCGACGCTGAACCTGCGTATCTCGCACAAGCGCCCGGCGGTCAGCGGCATCTTCGTGGTGCAGGTGCACGGCATTGCCGAGCATCCGCTGC
Organism: Cupriavidus necator; assembly: GCF_040578825.1. GTDB lineage: Bacteria > Pseudomonadota > Gammaproteobacteria > Burkholderiales > Burkholderiaceae > Cupriavidus > Cupriavidus necator_E. Next base: position 228,655 of record NZ_JBEFLI010000002.1, read on the forward strand.
CCGGCGTGGCCAGCATCGGCGTGCGCCCGACCATCGAGGACGCCGGCCGCGTGCTGCTGGAAGTCCACCTGTTCGACTTCAACGACAGCCTGTACGGCAAGCTGGTGCGGGTCGAGTTCATGAAGAAGCTGCGCGACGAAGCGCGCTTCGACAGCCTGGAAGAACTGACCGCCGCGATCGCCAAGGACAGCGCCGACGCGCGCGCCTTCTTCGGCCTGACCGCGCCGGGCGCGGCCGAAGGCGCGGGCGGCCGCGACTTCGCTACCTCCGCCACCGACCGAATTAGCTAGCGGCCGGCGCCCGCCCACGCGACGCTGCCGCGCGGGCCCCGGTTCGCACGCCGCCTGCCCCAGTCTTCACGCGCGCCGCCGGCCTGCCCGCCGGCCGCGCGCCAACCGAATTGCTCCGAGAATCGAAATGTCCGACGACAAACGCGCCAAGCCCGAGAAGAACAAATACCCCGTCAACCTGCTCGACACGCCCTTCCCGATGCGTGGCGACCTGCCCAGGCGCGAGCCGCAGTGGGTCAAGCAGTGGCAGGACAAGCAGATCTACAAGAAGATCCGCGCGGCGCGCCAGGGGGCGAAGAAGTTCGTGCTGCATGACGGCCCGCCGTACGCCAACGGCGACATCCATATCGGCCACGCCGTCAACAAGGTGCTCAAGGACATGATCATCAAGGCGCGCGGCCTGAACGGGCTCGACGCCGTCTACGTGCCGGGCTGGGACTGCCACGGCATGCCGATCGAGATCCAGATCGAGAAGCAGTTCGGCAAGGGCCTGCCGGTGCAGGAAGTCCAGGCCAAGGCGCGCGCGTACGCAACCGAGCAGATCAAGCGGCAGATGGCGGACTTCGAGCGCCTGGGCGTGCTGGGCGACTGGGACCACCCCTACCTGACCATGAACTACCGCAACGAGGCGGACGAACTGCGCGCGCTCGGCAAGATCATGGAGAAGGGCTATGTGTTCCGCGGCCTGAAGCCGGTGAACTGGTGCTTCGACTGCGGCTCGGCGCTGGCCGAGGCTGAGGTCGAGTACAAGGACAAGGTCGACTTGTCGATCGACGTGGGCTTCCCGTTCGCCGAAGCCGACAAGCTGGCGCACGCCTTCAAGGTGCCGTTCGACCAGCTCGACGGCAAGCCGGGCTGGATCGTGATCTGGACCACCACGCCGTGGACGATTCCGAGCAACCAGGCGCTGAACGTGCACCCCGAGGTCGAGTACGCGCTGGTCGAGACCTCGCGCGGCTACCTGATCCTGGCGACCGAGCAGGTGGAGGAGCAACTGAAGGTCTACGGCCTGGAAGGCAAGGTCGTCGCCACCACCACCGGCGCGGCGCTGTCGGAAATCCGCTTCCACCATCCGCTGGCCAGGATGGACGCCGGCTTTGACCGCCTGTCGCCGGTCTACCTGGGGGACTACGTCACCACCGACACGGGCTCGGGCATCGTGCACTCGGCGCCCGCCTACGGCGTGGAAGACTTCCAGTCGTGCAAGGCGCACGGCATGCCCGACTCGGACATCATCAGCCCGGTCATGGGCAACGGCGTCTACGCCGGCACGCTGCCGCTGTTCGGCGGGCTGTCGATCTGGGATGCCAACCCCAAGATCGTCGAGGTGCTGGAGGCTTCGGGCAACCTGTTCAACTCGCACAAGTACACCCACAGCTACATGCACTGCTGGCGCCACAAGTCGCCGATCATCTACCGCGCCACCTCGCAGTGGTTCGCGGGCATGGATGTGGACCCGGCCGACAACGGCGGCACCCTGCGCGAGACCGCGCTGGCCGGCATCGACGCGACCGAGTTCTACCCGGCGTGGGGCAAGCAGCGCCTGCACAACATGATCGCCCACCGGCCGGACTGGACGCTGTCGCGCCAGCGCCAGTGGGGCGTGCCGATGGCGTTCTTCGTGCACAAGGAAACCGGCGCGCTGCATCCGCGCACGCCCGAGCTGCTGGAAGCCATCGCGAAACGCGTCGAGCAGCAAGGCATCGAGGCCTGGCAGACGCTGGACCCGGCCGAGCTGCTGGGCGACGAGGCCAGCCAGTACGAGAAGAACCGCGACACGCTGGACGTGTGGTTCGACTCCGGCACCACGCACTGGACCGTGATCCGCGGCTCGCACCGCGACGACCTGTATGAGCCGGCGGCCGATGAAGCCGACGGCCGTCTGGCCGACCTGTACCTGGAAGGCTCGGACCAGCACCGCGGCTGGTTCCATTCGTCGCTGCTGACCGCGTCGATGCTGTACGGCAAGCCGCCCTACAAGGCGCTGCTGACGCACGGCTTCACCGTCGACGGCGAAGGGCGCAAGATGTCGAAGTCGGTCGGCAACACGGTGTCGCCGCAGGACATCTCGAACAAGATGGGCGCCGAGATCATCCGCCTGTGGGTGGCCTCGACCGACTACTCGGGCGAGCTGTCGATCTCCGACGAGATCCTCAAGCGCGTGGTGGAAAGCTATCGCCGCATCCGCAATACGCTGCGCTTCCTGCTGTCGAACCTGTCCGACTACGACCACGCGAAACACGCGCTGCCGGCTTCGGAATGGCTGGAGATCGACCGCTACGCGGTGGCGCTGACCGAACGGCTGCAGAAGGAAGTGCTGTCGCACTACGAGGCCTATGAATTCCACCCGGTGGTGGCCAAGCTGCAGACCTTCTGCTCGGAAGACCTGGGCGGCTTCTACCTGGACGTGCTGAAGGACCGGCTGTACACCACGGCGGCGGACTCCAAGGCCCGCCGTGCCGCGCAGAACGCGCTGTACCACATCACCCAGGCAATGCTGCACTGGATGGCGCCGTTCCTGTCGTTCACCGCCGAAGAGGCGTGGCAGGTGTTTGCCCACGGCACCGAGCATGCCGACACCATCTTCACCAGCACCTACTACGCGGTGCCGGCAGTGGACGACGCCGACGACCTGCTGCAGAAGTGGCACACGCTGCGCGAAGTGCGCGCCGAAGTCACCAGGCAGCTCGAAGCGGTGCGCGTCGAGGGCGAGATCGGTTCGTCGCTGCAGGCCGAGCTGACGATCCAGGCCGGCGGCCCGGTGCTGGAAGCGCTGCAAAGCCTGGGCGACGACCTGCGCTTCGTGCTGCTGACCTCGTCGGCCAAGGTCACGCCCGCGCCCGAAGCCGGCGACCTGCTGGTGACGGTGACGCCGTCGGCGCACGCCAAGTGCGAGCGCTGCTGGCACTACCGCGCCGATGTCGGCCACAACCCGGACCACCCCACCCTTTGCGGGCGCTGCGACAGCAATCTGTTCGGCGCCGGTGAACACAGGAGCCATGCCTGATGGCATCGACTACGTCCCGTTCCGCACGCCCGGCACGCCGTAACGGCAAGGCCGCCAGCAACACCACCCCGCTGCTGTGGCTGGCCTTCGCGCTGCTGGTGGTGGTGCTCGACCAGTTCTTCAAGATCGTCATCGTGCGCAGCTTCACCTATGGTGAATCGCGCCCGGTCACGAGCTTCTTCAACCTGGTGCTGGTCTACAACAAGGGCGCGGCGTTCAGCTTCCTGGCCGATGCCGGTGGCTGGCAGCGCTGGTTCTTCACCGGGCTGGGCATTGTGGTGGGCGCGTTTATCGTGTGGCTGCTGTACCGCCACACCGGGCAGCGGCTGTTCTGCTTCGCGGTGTCGCTGATCCTGGGCGGCGCGGTCGGCAACGTGATCGACCGCGTGATCTATGGCCACGTCGTCGACTTCCTGGACTTCTACGTGCGCAACTACCACTGGCCGGCGTTCAACGTGGCCGACTGCGCAATCACGGTTGGGGCGGTGCTGCTGATCGTGGATGAATTGCGGCGGGTGCGGCGGAACTGAACGCCCCGATTGTGTTCCCCTCTGCGGCATGCGTGAGAGGGGAGCAAACCCGCAGCCGGCCTAGCCGTTATCATTTCCTATCTCCCTCAGCCAGGTTCCCCACCATGGATTTGCGCGGCAAGCACATCGTTCTCGGCCTGACCGGCGGCATCGCCTGCTACAAGTCGGCCGAACTGGTCCGGCTGCTGACCAAGGCCGGCGCCACGGTGCAGGTGGCGATGACCGAGGCGGCAGCGCATTTCATCACGCCGGTGACGATGCAGGCGCTGTCCGGCCGCCCGGTGTTCCTGTCGCAGTGGGACGCCCGCATCGACAACAACATGGCGCATATCGACCTCTCGCGCGAGGCCGACGCCATCGTCATTGCCCCTGCCTCGACCGATTTCATGGCGCGACTGGCCAACGGCCTGTGCGATGACCTGCTGAGCACGCTGTGTATCGCGCGCGACTGCCCGCTGCTGGTGGCGCCGGCGATGAACCGCCAGATGTGGGCCGCGCCGGCTACCCAGCGCAATGCCGCGCAACTGCGCGCCGATGGCGTGACCATCCTCGGCCCCGGCAGCGGCGACCAGGCCTGCGGCGAGGTCGGCGACGGCCGCATGCTGGAGCCGGAAGAGCTGCTCGACGACATCATCGCCTTCTTCCAGCCCAAGCCGCTGCAAGGCAAGCGTGTGCTGATCACCGCCGGCCCGACCTTCGAGGCGATCGACCCGGTGCGCGGCATCACCAACCTGTCGTCGGGCAAGATGGGCTTCTCGATCGCGCGCGCGGCGCGCGAGGCCGGCGCCGAGGTGCTGCTGGTGGCCGGTCCCACCGGCCTGCCGACGCCGCGTGGCGTGGTGCGCACCGATGTGCGCAGCGCGCAGCAGATGCATGACGCGGTGCTGGCGCAGCTGCCGGGCGTGGATGTCTTTGTCGCCGTGGCCGCGGTGGCCGACTGGCGCCCGGCAGAGGTCTCTCAGCAGAAGCTGAAAAAGGCCAACGACACCGACACACCGACGCTGCAGTTCGTGCAGAACCCCGACATCCTCGCCACCGTCGCGGCCCGTGCCGATGCGCCCTACTGCGTGGGCTTCGCCGCCGAGAGCGAGAACCTTGAGCAGTACGGCGAGCAGAAGCGCCAGCGCAAGGGCGTGCCGTTGCTGGTGGGCAATATCGGCCACCATACCTTCGGCCTCGATGACAACGAGATCGTGCTGTTCGACGCCGCCGGCATGACGCGCTTGCCGCGCGCCGACAAGCTGTCGCTGGCACGCCAGCTCGTTGCCGCCATCGGCCAGCGCCTGCCCGGACGCGCGCGTCCCTGATTGTTGAAACGAATTCCCCGAGATTGTTTATGACCCAGCCACTGAACCCGACCGTCGAAATCAAGGTGCTCGATGCGCGCCTGAACGAATGGGGCCTGCCCGCCTACCAGAGCGAGATGGCCGCCGCCATCGACCTGCACGCCTGCGTCGACGCACCCGTGTCGATCGCGCCGGGTACCGCCGCGCAACTGGTGCCGGCCGGCATCGCCGTGCATATGGGCAACCCGTACATGGCCGCGACCATCGTGCCGCGCTCGGGGCTGGGCCACAAGAAGGGCCTGGTGCTGGGCAACTCGATCGGCGTGATCGATGCCGACTACCAGGGCCAGATCATGGTCAGCGTGTGGAACCGCAATGCGCCGGGCACCGAACCCATCGTGATCCAGCCGGGCGAGCGCATCGCGCAGATGATGTTCGTGCCGGTGCTGCGGCCGGTGTTTACGACGGTGGACGAGTTCAGTGAGGACAGTGTGCGTGGGGCTGGTGGTTTTGGCTCGACGGGGGTGCATCACGCCAAGGTTAGCGCCTGAGCTGGTTTGCTCCCCTCTCCCGCTTGCGGGAGAGGGAGCACCCAATTGGTCACTCAAGACCAATAAGCCGCAGCCCGCCCTCAGCCCTGCTGCTCAAACAACAACGCCACACCACCAGCCGCCTCAGCCAGCACCAACGTCTCGCGCGGCCCCAGGTCATGTGTCGGCACACCTTCAGCACGCCAGCCAGCCCGCGCAGCGGCCAGGTCCGTGGTGCGCAAGCGGATCGCCGCATAGCCCGGCCCGCCGCGCCGCACATGGGCCGTCCCGGTCGCTGACGCCAACGCCTGCGGCGTGCTGATGACCAGCGTGGCATCGTCCAGCGCCAGGCTGCAGACATGCTCGCTCAACTGCGTCAGCTCGCCACCGGTCAGTTCCGCATAGGCATGCGCGGCGGCATCGACCAGGGCCGGCGCCACCACCAGAAACATGGTGGCGATGCTTTGCGCGCCGTTGGCATGGCCGGTCCACTCGGGCCGCCACAGCAGCTCAGGTGTGCGATGTTCGCAGACGAAAAAGCGCGCGCCCGGCGCATCGTCCAGCGCCGTCACCCGAAACGTTGCGGTGTGCTCGCTGCCATCGTCGAGCCGTACCGGGCGTGAAAACTCGATGGGGTCCGACGTGTGCCAGCCCGACCCACGCAGCTGCGCGGCGGTACCGAAGGCATCATCGCTCTTGCACGACATCGCCGCGCAACCGCCGCCGCGCGCCTGCGCGTCCCAGTAGTACTGCCGGCTCGGGCTGGGCCCACTGACGTGCAGCAGCTCGATGTAGTCGCGCCGCAGCATGATGCAGTGGTTCTGCGAGCCGAGCGTGTGGTAGCCCCGCGGCGTCAGCGTAAAGCCGAGCCGGCGCCAGGCCTGCGCCCCGGCATCGAGGTCGGGGCACACCACCACGGCGTGGTCGAACATTTCCGGTTGAGTCGCCATCGACGTCCTTGGTTGGTTTCGGCAGGCGCCGGTGCGCCCGCCGCCGTCATTCGAACTGGATATTCGCCTTGCGCGCCACCGCCTGCCATTTGTCGTGCTGGTGGCGCACCAGATTGCCAAGCTCGGCGGGGCTGCCGCCCACGATCTCGAACCCCTGCGCGGCCAGCGCCTCGACCACGCGCGGCTGGCGCAGCGACTCGACCAGCGCGTCGTGGATGCGCGCCACCGTCGCCGGTGGCAAGCCCGCCGGGCCAAAAACGCCGATCCACGAGTAAGCCTCGAAGCCCTTGATGCCCTGCTCCGCCACCGTCGGCACCTGCGGCAACTGGCGCAAACGGCTGGTGCCGGTCACGCCCAGCACCTTGATGGTGCGCGCGGCCACGTGCGCCTGCACTGCAGCATAGCTGCTGAAGAAGAGATCGACCTCATTGGACAGCACCGCCTGCACCGCCGGGCCGCCGCCCTTGTACGGTACGTGCAGCATATGCACACCGGTTTCGGTCGCCAGCGCCTCGGCGGCGAGCTGGTTCAGGCTGCCGATGCCGGACGAGGCATAGCGCACCCCGTCGGGCTTCGCCCTGGCCAGCGCCACCAGTTCGCGCACATTGGACGCGGGCAGCGACGGATGCGCGGCGATCACCAGCGGGAAGCGCACCAGCTGCGAGATCGGCGCGAAATCGCGGAAGGTGTCGTAGGGAAGCTGCTTGTAGGCGAAGGGATTGATCGCGTGGGTGTCGAAGGCCATCAGCAGCGTGCTGCCGTCGGGCTTCGCGCGCGCCACCGTGCTGGAGGCGATGAGCCCGCCGGCGCCCGGCTTGTTGTCGACCACCACGGTCTGCCTCAACGCCGCCTTCAGGCCCGGCTGCAATTGCCGCGCGACGATGTCGACACTGCCGCCCGGCGGAAACGGCAACACCAGCGCTAGCGGGTGATGGCCCGCCGGCCCTTCGGCCGCGCGGGCCGCAGTGGCGTGCATCATCGGGACGGGCATGGCGCCCAGCGGCAGGAACTTGAGCAGCAGGCGGCGGCGCCGCGTGCGTTCGGCAGAGGACATCGGGTATTTCGGGCAGGAGCCGCCGCAAACCCGGGTCCCGACGGACGCGGCCGGCGGCGGCCGGAGCAAAAGAAAGGGGGCGGCATGTTGCCGCCCCGTATTTTGCCCGATGATCAGCCACGTTGCAGGCAACGCGACCAATCGACCGGCGCTCAGGCTTCGGCGCGCTGCTCTTCCGGCGCCTCGGGCGGTTCCGGCTCGATCTCGGAGAAATCGAGCTTGATCTGGTCTTGCTCGTCCAGATCGACCACCACCTTGCCGCCCGATACCAGCCTCCCGAACAGCAGCTCGTCGGCCAGCGCCTTGCGGATCATGTCCTGGATCAGGCGCTGCATCGGTCGCGCACCCATCAGCGGGTCGAAGCCCTTGTGCGCGAGGAACTTGCGCAGCTTCTCGCTGAAGCTGGCTTCCACCTTCTTCTCGTGCAGCTGCTCTTCGAGCTGCATCAGGAACTTGTCGACCACGCGCAGGATGATCTCCTCGTCCAGCGAGCGGAAGCTGATGGTGGCATCCAGCCGGTTGCGGAACTCCGGCGTGAACATACGCTTGATATCCGCCATCTCGTCGCCCTGCTCGCGCGAGCTGGTGAAGCCGATGGTGGCGCGGTTCATGGTTTCCGCCCCCGCATTGGTGGTCATGATGATGATCACGTTGCGGAAGTCGGCGCGCCGGCCGTTGTTGTCGGTCAGCGAACCATGGTCCATCACCTGCAGCAGGATATTGAAGATATCCGGGTGCGCCTTCTCGATTTCATCCAGCAGCAGCACGCAGTGCGGCTTCTTGGTGACGGCCTCGGTCAGCAGGCCGCCCTGGTCAAAGCCGACATAACCCGGCGGCGCGCCGATCAGGCGGCTCACCGCGTGGCGCTCCATATACTCGGACATGTCGAAGCGCAGCAGCTCGATGCCCATGATGAAGGCCAGCTGCTTGGCGACCTCGGTCTTGCCCACGCCCGTGGGGCCCGAGAACAGGAACGAGCCGATCGGCTTGTCGGTCTTGCCCAGGCCGGCACGCGACATCTTGATCGCCGAGGCCAGCGCCTCGATGGCCGGGTCCTGGCCGAACACCACCGACTTCAGGTCGCGTTCCAGCGTCTGCAGCTTGCTGCGGTCGTCCTGGTTCACGCTCTGCGGCGGGATGCGCGCGATGCGCGAGACGATGTCCTCGATCTCGCCCTTGCCGATGGTCTTCTTCTGCTTGGACTTCGGCAGGATGCGCTGCGCCGCGCCGGCTTCATCGATCACGTCGATCGCCTTGTCCGGCAGGTGGCGGTCGGTGATGAAGCGGGCCGACAGCTCGGCCGCCGCGGTCAGCGCCGACGACGCATACTTGACGCCGTGGTGTTCCTCGAAGCGCGACTTCAGGCCACGCAGAATCTGCACGGTCTGGTCGACCGACGGCTCCACCACATCGATCTTCTGGAAGCGCCGCGACAGCGCCGCGTCCTTCTCGAAGATGCCGCGGTATTCGGTAAAGGTGGTCGCGCCGATGCACTTGAGCTGGCCCGACGACAGCGCCGGCTTGAGCAGGTTGCTGGCGTCCAGCGTCCCGCCCGAGGCGGCACCCGCGCCGATCAGCGTGTGGATCTCGTCGATAAACAGGATCGCGTTCGGATTGTCCTTGAGCGACTTCAGCACGCCCTTCAGGCGCTGCTCGAAGTCACCGCGGTACTTGGTGCCGGCCAGCAGCGCGCCCATGTCGAGCGAGTAGACAGTCGCCTTTTCCAGGATGTCCGGCACCTCGTTCTTGGTGATGCGCCACGCCAGGCCCTCGGCGATCGCGGTCTTGCCGACGCCGGCCTCGCCCACCAGCAGCGGGTTGTTCTTGCGCCGGCGGCACAGCACCTGCACCACGCGTTCGACTTCGCTCTCGCGGCCGATTAGCGGGTCGATCTTGCCGGCCTTGGCCAGCGCGTTCAGGTTCTGGGTGTATTGCTCGAGCGGGCTTTCCTTGCCATCGCCGCCCTCGCCCTCGCCCGCGGCATCGCCATGCTTGGCGGGCTCGGACTGGTCCTTGCGGATACCGTGGCTGATGAAATTGACCACGTCCAGCCGCGTCACGCCCTGCTGCTGCAGGTAGTAGACCGCGTGCGAATCCTTCTCGCCGAAGATGGCGACCAGCACGTTGGCACCCGTCACTTCCTTCTTGCCGTTGGAAGTCGACTGGACGTGCATGATCGCGCGCTGGATCACGCGCTGGAACCCGAGCGTGGGCTGGGTATCGACTTCGTCGGTACCCGGGACCACGGGTGTGTTGTCCGCAATGAAGTTCTTAAGGCTGGTGCGCAGGTCCTCGATATTGGCCGCGCAGGCGCGCAAGACTTCAGCTGCCGTGGGATTGTCGAGCAATGCCAGCAGCAGGTGCTCCACGGTTATGAACTCGTGGCGTGCCTGCCTGGCTTCGACAAATGCCATATGCAGGCTCACTTCCAATTCTTGCGCAATCATGCTTCCTCCATCACGCACTGCAGGGGATGCCCCGCCTGCCGCGCGTGCGTTGACACCAGCTCGACCTTTGTCGCCGCAATATCCCTGGTGTAGATACCGCAGACGCCCTTTCCTTCCCGGTGCACGGTGAGCATGATCTGCGTCGCCGTTTCCCGGTCCCTGCTGAAATACTGCTGCAGGATCATCACTACAAACTCCATCGGAGTGTAGTCGTCATTAAGCAGCACCACCTTGAACATGGCAGGCGGTTTGAGCGCCTGCTCTTTACGCTCCAGGATGGTGCCCGCTTCGCGTTGTGGGACATTCGCAAGCCGTGTAGCCATGGCTTTATTCTAACCCTTACTCGCAACTCTGCAATTTGGGGAAAAGGCGCCGGATTCAAGAGGCCGGGTCACCAGTTTCCGATGGTTGAATGACGCGGGTATTCCCGCCGGAGGCAGGGAAAAGCACGTCACGGATACGGGCGGGACAGCCCGGGCGGCTTGCGTGGCGCCAGTCGCCAAGGTACCACCAGCCGCCGTCCTGTTCCCGCCACACCCTGCACGCAGTGGGGATTCCGCCAGCTTGACAGTATTCTGCTTTGCCAGAAGAATCGATCACACACCTGCCGGCGGCCAGCGAGCCAAAGCAATAACCAAAGGCGGGTGATCCGTGAGCAGGGAGGCCCACGGCCCCGCGGCGGCGAGTCAGCACAGAGACTGGCCGTCACGCGATTTCACCCCGCCGCGCGTCATCGCCGGCCGCACTTCAGCACGCGGACGGCCATGGCGCCGCAGTCCGTGTCATCTGGCTGTCGTGCTTCCCCGCTTTGAAATCTGCTATTTCGTTGGGGGAGTATATGGCAAGCGGTATTGTCAAATGGTTCAATGACGCCAAGGGCTTCGGGTTCATCAAGCCGGACGAAGGCGAAGAAGAACTGTTTGCGCACTTTTCGGCTATCCAGATGTCCGGCTTCAAGACGCTGAAGGAAGGCCAACGCGTCTCGTTCGAGGTGGTCCAGGGCCCCAAGGGCAAGCAAGCCACCAACATCCAGGACGCCAGCTAAAGCGCGCCGCGACCGCATCCCGGCCGGCAGAGCCTGAGCGGTCAACGAGGGTGCGGGGGGGAGCTCCCCCGGGACGGGATCGCCGCCGGCGCCCGCCGAGCCGCCTCAGGCGGCGTGGCGGGCGCCGGCGCGCATCAGCTGCACGCACCGCATCCAACGGAAAGCCCGGCCTTGTGCCGGGCTTTCCGGTTTCTGCGCTTGCGGTTTCGGTCTGTCAGGCCCAGCCGTCGATCTTCAGCCCGCTGGCCTGCTCGGCCTCTTCCTTGCTGACCTTGCGCACCGTCTGGCCGAAGGTCCAGACATGGCCCTCCGGGTCTTTGGCCGTGTACGACCGGTCGCCATAGAACTCGTCCTGCGGCTCGCGCACGATCGCCGCACCGGCGGCGCGGGCGCGCTCGCAATGCTCGTCCAGGCCGTCCTTCAGGTGCACGTGCACGGTCTGGGTGTTCTTGCCCCCTACCGAGGCCGGGCTGGCGGTAAAGTCCGCCCACTCGCTACCCACCATCAGGTAGCTGTCGCCGAACCGCATTTCCGAATGCACCAGCTGCTCCTGCTGGTCGCGGATCACCATGACCCGCTCGAAGCCGAAGGCGCGTTCCAGCCAGTCCAGCGCCGCCAGCGGGTCCTTGTAGAAGAGGGCCGCGCCGAAGGCGGTGCGGCGGAAGGGATCGTCCATGCCAGTCTCCTCGGGCCGCCGGCCCGTCAGTCCAATCCCTGACGTTCTAGGCAAGCGCGGCGCCCGGCGCAAGAAAAAACCCCGCTGCCGGCCAGCAGGCAACGGGGCGTTCCGTGGCAGGATGCCCGCCGCAGCGGGAGTCCGTGCTTACATATTGTCGATCATCACCTGGCCGAAGCCCGAGCACGAGACCTGCGTCGCGCCTTCCAGCAGGCGGGCGAAATCATAGGTGACCTTTTTGGACAGGATCGACTTTTCCATCGAAGCGATGATCAGGTCGGCCGCCTCGGTCCAGCCCATGTGGCGCAGCATCATTTCGGCCGACAGGATTTCCGAGCCGGGGTTGACGTAGTCCTTGCCGGCGTACTTGGGCGCGGTGCCGTGGGTGGCTTCGAACATCGCCACCGAGTCGGACATGTTCGCTCCCGGCGCGATGCCGATGCCGCCAACCTGCGCGGCGAGCGCGTCGGAAACGTAGTCGCCGTTCAGGTTCAGCGTCGCGATTACCGAATACTCCGCCGGACGCAGCAGGATCTGCTGCAGGAACGCGTCGGCAATGGCGTCCTTGACCACGATGTCCTTGCCGGTCTTCGGGTTCTTGAACTTGCACCACGGGCCGCCATCGACCAGCTCGGCACCGAATTCCTTTTGCGCCAGCTCGTAGCCCCAGTCACGGAAGCCACCTTCGGTGAACTTCATGATGTTGCCCTTGTGCACCAGCGTCACCGACGGCTTGTCGTTGTCGATGGCGTACTGGATCGCCTTGCGCACCAGGCGCTCGGTGCCTTCGCGCGAGACGGGCTTGACGCCGATGCCCGAAGTCGCCGGGAAGCGGATCTTCTTCACGCCCATCTCGTCCTGCAGGAACTTGATGAGCTTCTTCGCCTGTTCGCTTTCCGCCGCCCATTCGATGCCGGCGTAGATGTCTTCCGAGTTCTCGCGGAAGATCACCATATCGGTCTTTTCCGGCTCACGCACCGGCGAGGGCACACCCTTGAAGTAGCGCACCGGGCGCAGGCAGACGTACAGGTCGAGCTGCTGGCGCAGCGCCACGTTCAGGGAACGGATGCCGCCGCCCACCGGCGTGGTCAGCGGGCCCTTGATCGAGACCACATATTCCTTGAGCACGTCCAGGGTTTCGTCCGGCAGCCATACATCCGGGCCGTAGACCTTGGTCGACTTCTCGCCGGCGTAGATCTCCATCCAGGCGATCTTGCGCTTGCCGGCGTAGGCCTTGGCCACGGCCGCGTCGACCACCTTGATCATCACCGGGGTGATATCGACACCGGTACCGTCGCCTTCGATGTAGGGAATGATCGGATTGTCCGGGACATTCAGCGAAAAGTCCTGGTTGACCGTGATCTTTTCGCCGGCCGGAACCTTGATGTGTTGGTACATGACGTCTCCAGTACGGAACGGTTGTGACTGCCGCCGGTGCGTGGCCGGGCGGCGAGATTCGGGGAGATGGCGCTTGGCATTGTAGCGGGCATCGCCGCGCCGACGTGCTGCATTGCGTCACCTGCCAGCGCCATTTCAATCTGACTTCAGTCTTATATAAGACACAAGACTAATTTCGTATTATGCAGCAATTTTTCATCATCCGCCAATCCGGGGCGGCCCGAAGGCGGGCTGTCCAGGCGCGGCGGCTGCGGCATACTTGCGCCCCATGACCCTGATCGCCCTGAACAAGCCGTTCGGCACCATGAGCCAGTTTTCCGAACACCCGACGCGCCCGACGCTGGCCGCGTGCGTGACCGTGCCGGGCGTCTACCCGGCCGGGCGGCTCGACGCCGACAGCGAAGGCCTGTTGCTGCTGACCGACGACGGCGCGCTGCAGGCCCGCATTGCCGACCCGCGGCACAAGCTGGAGAAGACCTACCTGGCGCAGGTAGAAGGCATACCGGACGCGGCCGCCCTCGCCCGGCTGCGCGCCGGCGTGGATCTTGGCGATTTCGTGACGCAGCCGGCCAGGGTGCGGGCCATCGAGACGCCGGACTGGCTGTGGCCGCGCCATCCGCCGGTGCGTTTTCGCGCGGCGATCCCGACCTCGTGGCTGGAGCTGAAGATCCGCGAGGGCAAGAACCGGCAGGTGCGCCGCATGACCGCGGCGGTGGGCTTCCCCACGCTGCGGCTGGTGCGGGTCGGCATCGGCCCGCTCGATCTGCGCGAACTCGCACTGGCGCCGGGCGCCACCTGCGAAATTTCGCCGGATCAGCTGGGGCTGGTGGCTGCGCCCGCGGCGCCGGTTTCCCGTTCCCGGCCAGAGCCTGCGCGGCGCAGCCATGTATCCAACCCCAGACAGGCGAACGGCGCCAAGCGGCGTCCACGTTACAAAAACTAACAAATGGCGGGTCAACGATGCCCGCTGCGGCCTCGTTCTTGTGGGGGACACGTCCAATCACGCGTCACACCTTCCGACTGTTCTTATCCTTCGAGGTAATTCGCCATGAAAAAACTGATCGCTGCCCTGGTTGTTGGCCTGTTCGCCACCGGCGCTTTCGCCCAGGCTTCGGCTCCTGCTGCTGCCGACGCAGCGCCCGCGGCCACCAAGGAAGCGCCGAAGGCCGCCAAGAAGAAGACCTCCCACAAGAAGCACACCAAGAAGAAGGCCGCCGCTTCGGCCCCGGCCGCGCAGTAAGCTGCGCCCCGCCCTGCCCGGTATTGCGCGCGGCAGGAGAAGAAAAGGCAGGCCACCACCGTGCGCCTGCCTTTTTTGTTGCCTGAGTTTGTGGGCCCCGGCTGGCGTAACGCCCCCGCACAACGGCGCGCCCCGCCTGCGCTATGCTTGCGGCTGCCCGCGCTCTTTCAGACCGAACACCATGTCCTTCCTGTCCAACACGCTGTTGTCACGCTGCTTACCTGTTGCCGGCATGATCGCCGCGCTGACCGCGGGCATCGCCCACGCGCAGGCCGCGCTGCCGGTGGTGCCGCTCACCGCCGGCATGTATGCGATCCAGGCCGAGGTTGCCGCCACGCCGGCTGCGCGCGAGCAGGGGCTGATGTACCGCAAGAGCATGGCGCCCAACGCCGGCATGCTGTTCGTATTCGAACAGAAGGCGGGCCACTGCTTCTGGATGCGCAATACCGAGCTGCCGCTGTCGATCGCCTTCCTGGCCGACGACGGCACCATTGTCAATATCGAGGACATGGCACCGCGCAGCGAGAACAACCACTGCCCGAAGGCGGCGATCCGCTATGCGCTGGAGATGAACAAGGGATGGTTTGCGCAGAAGGGCCTCAAGGCCGGCGCGAAGATCAGCGGGCTGCCGCAGCCACGCCAGTGAGCGATGCCGGCGCGGGTGCCGGCATCAGCGTCACGCGACTCAGTCGCGGAAATTATTGAAGTCCAGCGGCGCTTCGGACACGTCCTTGCGCAGCATCGCGATCACGTTCTGCAGGTCGTCGCGCTTGGTGCCCGACACGCGCACCGCGTCGCCCTGGATGCTGGCCTGCACCTTGATCTTGCTGTCCTTGATCATGCGCACGATCTTCTTGGCCAGGTCGCCGGTCACGCCCTTCTTGATCGTGATGACCTGCTTGACCTTGTCGCCACTGATCTTGTCGGTCTTGCCATAGTCCAGGAAGCGCACATCCACATTGCGCTTGGCCATCTTGCTGATCAGCACATCCTTGACCTGGTCCAGCTTGAAATCGTCGTCGGCAAAGGCAGTCAGTTCATTTTCCTTGTGCTCGACCCGGGCGTCGGAGCCCTTGAAATCGAAGCGCGTCGAGATTTCCTTGTTGGCCTGCTCGACGGCGTTCTTCACCTCGACCATGTTCGCTTCGCACACTACGTCAAACGACGGCATTGCATTCTCCTTGTGATCCGTATGCCCGGAAGCCTGGCGCCGCCACTGGCGGCACTGCGCACTTCCGTATAATCCAGCCTACCTCGCAGTTCCGGGTCGCTTGCCAACCAGCGGCGGCCGCGTCACCTTTCCTCTTGCATGGCAGATTTCCACGAATTCTATCCCCTGCGTCGTCACAATACATTCGGATTCGACGCGCGCGCACGCTTTGCGGTGTATGTGCGCAGCGAGGCCGACCTGACGGAGGCACTGGCCGATCCGCGCGCCGCCGGCCTGCCGCTGGTGGTGCTGGGCGGTGGCAGCAACGTGGTGCTGACGCGCGATCTCGAGGCGCTGGTGCTGCTGATGGAAATCCCCGGCTACCAGCAGGAAGACGCCGACGACGCCTGGCTGGTCACCGCCGGCGCGGGCGAGAACTGGAACGCGCTGGTCAACCGCACTATCGCCGACGGCATGCCCGGCCTGGAAAACCTGGCGCTGATTCCCGGCACCGCGGGCGCCGCGCCGATCCAGAACATCGGCGCCTACGGGGTCGAGCTGCGCGAGCGCTTCGAAGGCGTGCGCGCCTATGACCGCCACACCGGCGCATTCGTGTGGCTGGACCTGCGGGCGTGCGGTTTCGGCTACCGCGACAGCCTGTTCAAGCGTGCCGGCGCCGGCCGCTACATCATCACGGCGGTGACGCTGCGCCTGCCCAGGGCGTGGCAGCCGGTGTTGTCGTACGGAGAACTGGCGCGCGAACTCGACGCCCAGGCCGCCCCCGCTGCGGCGGCGATCCGCGACGCCGTGGTCGCCATCCGCTCGCGCAAGCTGCCCGACCCGGCGCACGTCGGCAACGCCGGCAGCTTCTTCAAGAATCCGCTGGTCAGCGCGGCACAGCGCGACGCGCTGCTGCAGGCCCATCCGGACCTGGTCAGCTATGCGCAGCTGGACGGCTCGTACAAGCTCGCCGCCGGCTGGCTGATCGACCGTTGCGGCTTCAAGGGCGTCAGTGACGGCCCGGTAGGCGTCTATGGCAAGCAGGCGCTGGTGCTGGTGCACCATGGCGGCGGCACCGGCGCGATGCTGCTGGCGCTGGCCAACCGCATTGCCGATACCGTCGAATCGCGCTTCGGCGTGCGCATCGAGCCCGAGCCGGTGGTGCTCTGAGCGCTGCCGCTTTGGTAACCAGCCGCGCTCAGCCGTGTTTCAGCCAAAGTGGCAGACGTAGTCCAGCGTGTCCTGCACCTCGATATCGAAGCTGCTGTCGCCCGGCACGCTGAACTGCTCGCCGGCGCCGTAGGTCTGCCACGCTTCCGAACCGGCCAGGCGCACGCGGCAGGTACCGGCGTTGATTTCCATGATTTCCGGCGCGCCGGTATTGAAGGTCAGCGTGGCCGGGAAGATCACGCCCAGGGTCTTGCGGGTGCCGTCCGGGAACAGCACGGTGTGGCTCACGCACTTGCCGTCGAAATACAGGTTGGCTTTCTTGACGACCGACACGTTGTCGAACTGGCTCACTTCCATCTCCTTGATTGTCTTGCGAAAGACGTAAAAAGAGGGGCCATCGCGGCCCCTCCCCTGTTCACTCCGCGCGCGCTCAGTAGCGGCCGCAGAGAAGATATTCCATCAGCGCCTTCTGCACGTGCAGGCGGTTTTCCGCCTCGTCCCAGACCACGCTCTTGGCACCGTCGATCACGGCCGCCTCGACTTCCTCGCCGCGGTGCGCCGGCAGGCAGTGCATGAACAGCGCATCCGGCTCGGCGCGGTCCATCATCGCGGTGGTGACCATCCAGTCCTGGAAGGCACGCTTGCGGGTCTCGTTCTCGGCCTCGAAGCCCATGCTGGTCCAGACATCGGTGGTGACCAGGGTCGCGCCCTGGCAGGCGGCGAGCGGGTCGTCGAAGACCTTGACCATGCCGGCGGCGGACGCCGGCACCATGGCCGCATCGAGCTGGTAGCCCGGCGGCGCCGAGAAATGGAAGGTGAAGCCCAGCCGCTCGGCCGCCTGGATCCAGGTGTAGGCCATGTTGTTGGCATCGCCGATCCACGCCACGGTCTTGCCGCGGATGCTGCCGCGCTGCTCGATGTACGTGAAGATGTCGGCCAGCACCTGGCACGGGTGGTATTCGTTGGTCAGCCCGTTGATCACCGGCACGCGCGAATGTGCGGCAAAGCGGTCGATGATGTCCTGGCCGAAGGTGCGGATCATGATGATGTCGACCATGCGCGAGATCACCTGCGCCGCATCCTCGATCGGCTCGCCGCGGCCCAGCTGCGAATCGCGGGTATTCAGGAACACCGCGTGGCCGCCGAGCTGGTGGATGCCGGCTTCGAACGACAGGCGCGTACGCGTCGAATTCTTCTCGAAGATCATGGCCAGCGTGCGGTCGTGCAGCGGGTGCCAGGTCTCGTAGTTCTTGAACTTGGCCTTCAGGATCCGTGCGCGGTCCAGCAGGTACTCGTACTCGTCGGGAGTGAAGTCGCTGAACTGGAGGTAATGCTTGATCGGGGTTGAGCTCATAAAACAAAGAAGGCGGCTCGGTGGGGACGCGCCGTCATGAAGTGTTCATGACCCAAGCGCGCCGCGGAGCCGCCTTTTCGCGTCGCATACGCAATTTAACTGCAAGAATCATAAGGGATTATTCCTGCTTTGGCGAGCCCGGAACAACCCGGCCCCGGCGCGCGCGCCGCTGCCTTGACAGCTTCCTGACAGGATTTCGCCCTTATGCGCAAGTCTTATATAAGATATAATACCCGCTGATTCACGCGGGGCCCGGCATACCGTTGCCGCTGCCCGCCGCCGGCATCAAAAGTGCCCCCGCCAGACACCGACGCCCCGCCTTCCCGGCCGGAAAATGCGCGAACCAAACGCGCGCCGGCCGCGTCAAACGGGCGCCCGTGCAGCGGGTTTACCGTCGAGTCATCCAGCCCCACCCGCAGTGTCCAGCCTCATGAACCCCAACGTTCGCGAATACTTTATCCAAGGCATCACCAAGGAAGGCAAGACCTTCCGCCCGAGCGACTGGGCTGAACGACTGTGCGGCGTGATGGCGCAGTTCCGCCCCGAGGGCGACAGCGGCGATCCGCGCCTGACCTACTCGCCTTACGTGCGCCCGATCTTCGCGGGCAACGTCAAATGCGTGGTGGTGGACGCGCGGCTGCGCGACATCGAGCCCAAGGCACTGGACTTCGTGCTGAACTTCGCGCGCGACAACAACCTGCAGATGGTCGAGGCCTGCTCGCTGGAATAAGTCAGCAGCGCAACGACAGGACGAAAAAAAAGCTCGTCGGATGACGAGCTTTTTTTATTGACGGATGCCTGGGCATCCGCCGGTGCCGGACCGCCGTGGCGGCCCGAAGCACGATCAGGCAGCCATGGCCTTGATGGCAGCCGACAGGCGCGACTTGTGACGTGCGGCCTTGTTCTTGTGCACGATCTTCTTGTCGGCGATGCTGTCGATCACGGCTTGCGAGTTCTTGAAGATCTCGGCTGCGGCAGCCTTGTCGCCGGCGTCGATGGCCTTGCGGACGGCCTTGACGGCGGTGCGCAGACGCGAGCGCAGGCTGGAGTTGTGAGCGTTCTGGGCAACGGCCTGGCGGGCGCGCTTGCGAGCTTGTGCGGAATTTGCCATTTCGAAAATATCCTGAATTCAGATGCGTGCCGCGGGGGACACAACAATTAAGTCATATCGAGCGACCCGGGATGCACTGACACACGAATCCGGAACGCAACTGTCCTTGTGAATCGGCAATTATACACAGATGCCGACGCGCGGCGCAACACCGCAGGGACTTCGCCGCCTCAGTTGCCCCCTCAGGCCGGGCGGGGGCCGGCCCGGTCCGTATAATATGCGCCACATTGCGCCGGTGCGCGTGGCGCGCCGGCAACTTTGCCGTCCGGCCCGCGTCTGAGAGGCGTGCCGGTCGCCCGGCATGCGGCGTGCCGCCGCCCTGCCCCACGCGCTGCCTCAAGGGCGCCTCGGGGCCATCGCACCGATCCACCGCCCCGCACCGACCCTCACCTTGAACCTGCTCAAAGCGCTCGCCACCATCAGCAGCCTGACGATGCTCTCGCGCATCACCGGCCTCGTGCGCGAGATCCTGATCGCCCGCGCCTTCGGCGCGTCGGAGATGACCGACGCGTTCAACGTAGCCTTCCGCATCCCCAACCTGCTGCGCCGCATCTTCGGCGAAGGCGCGTTCTCGCAGGCCTTCGTGCCGATCCTGGGCGAATACCACGCCAAGCGCGGCGAGGCGCCGACCAAGGCGCTGATCGACGCCGTCGCCACGGTGATGACCTGGGTGCTGATGGCCGTGTCGCTGCTGGGCGTGATCGGCGCGCCGCTGGTGATGACGGTGGTGGCCACGGGCTTTCGCGGGCAGAGCGAGACCTATACCGCCGCGGTCTTCATGACGCGGGTGATGTTCCCCTATATCGGCCTGATCTCGCTGGTGGCGCTGGCCTCGGGCATTCTCAATACCTGGCGCAAGTTCGCCGTGCCGGCCTTCACGCCGGTGCTGCTGAACCTGTGCCTGATCGTCGCCGCGCTGTTCGTCGGCCCGCATATGGACCAGCCGATCTATGCGCAGGCGTGGGGCGTGCTGATCGGCGGCGTGCTGCAGCTTGCGATCCAGGTGCCCGCGCTGCGGCGCCTGGGCGTGATGCCGCGCATCCGCTTCAACCTGCGCGCGGCGTGGTCCGATGCCGGCGTGCGCCGCATCCTGCGGCAGATGGGGCCCGCGCTGCTGGCGGTGTCGGTGGCGCAGATCAGCCAGATCATCAATACCAATATCGCGTCGCGGCTCGCTGCGGGCAGCGTTTCGTACCTGACCTATGCCGACCGCCTGATGGAGTTTCCGACCGCGCTGCTGGGCGTGGCGCTCGGCACGATCCTGCTGCCAAGCCTGTCCAAGGCCAACAGCAGCGGCGACCATGCCGAGTACTCCGGCCTGCTCGACTGGGGCCTGCGGCTGACGTTCCTGCTGGCGGTGCCCTGCGCGGTCGGGCTGTTCGTGTTCGGCGCGCCCGTGACAGCGGTGCTGTTCAACTACGGCAAGTTCGACGCGCACGCGGTCGAGATGACGCGCCAGGCGCTGGTGTCGTATGGCGCCGGGCTGGTCGGGCTGATCGCCATCAAGATCCTCGCGCCGGGCTTCTATGCGCGCCAGGACATCCGCACGCCGGTCAAGATCGCACTGGTGGTGCTGGTGATCACGCAGGCCTGCAACGTGGTGTTCGTGCCGTGGATCAGCCATGCCGGGCTGGCGCTGTCGATCAGCGCGGGCGCTACCATCAATGCGCTGCTGCTGTTCCTCGGCCTGCGCCGGCGTGGCCTGTACAAGCCGGCACCGGGCTGGTGGCTGTTCCTGGCGCAACTGACCACTTCGGTGCTGCTGCTGTCGGGCATGCTGCTCTGGCTGGCGCGCAACTTCGACTGGATCGGGCTGGGCAGCACGCCGCTGCTGCGCATCGCGCTGCTCGCTTCGTGCCTGGTACTTGCAGCGGTGGTCTACTTCGGTACACTGTGGCTCATGGGACTACGCTTCTCAGCCTTCAAGCGGCGCGCCAGTTAGTGCAGGCAACCGAGGATAGTCACCCCCTCGCTGTCCGCGGCGCCCCCGGCTGCACCGGGAAACCGATATGACTTCCACCAAAGTCCTGGATTACTTCGCCAGCCTCGTGGCCGACGAAAACGGTATCCCGCTGACTGAAACCGCGCTCTCCATCGCGCAGGACGCCTACCCCGACCTGGACCTGCAGGCCGAGCTGGCGGCGCTGGACGTGCTGGCACTGCGCCTGAAACGCCGGATCGCCGAAGGCACGCCCGCGATCCAGCGGCTGCGGCTGCTCAATCATTTCTTCTATCGCGACCTGGGCTTCGGCCCCAACGCGAACGACTATTACGATCCCGACAACTCTTACCTGAACGTGGTGCTGCGCCAGCGGCGCGGCATCCCGATCTCGCTCGCGGTGTTGTACATGGAGCTCGGCCAGCAGATCGGGCTGCCGCTCAAGGGCGTGTCCTTCCCCAACCATTTCCTGCTGCGCATGACGATCCCGGCCGGCGAAGTGGTGCTGGACCCGCTCACCGGCGAAACGCTGTCGAAGGAACAACTGCAGGAAATGCTGGATCCGTACCTGGAGCGCGAAGGCATCAGCGATGCCAGCCAGGTGCCGCTGGGATTGTTCCTGCGCGCGGCCAGCCATCGCGAGATCATCGCGCGCATGCTGCGCAACCTGAAGGCGATCTACCTGCAGGAGTCGCGCTGGCAGCGGCTGCTGGCGGTGCAGAACCGGCTGGTGATCCTGCTGCCCGGATCGATCGAGGAAGTGCGCGACCGCGGGCTGGCGTATGCCAACCTGGAGTGCTTCCGGCCTGCGCTGGCCGACCTGGAAGCCTATGTCCAGGCGCGGCCCGATGCCGCCGATATCGTGCAGATCCGCGAACGCATGCCGGCGCTGCGGATGATGAGCCGCAGCCTCAACTGAAGAGGCTGCCAGCGAACGCGAGAAGCTTCAGCGCTCCACGCGCGTGGGCCGGCGGCGGTTGCCGCGCACCAGCTTCCACAGCCCGCCCAGCACCAGCGGCACCACCGCCGCGCCGATGCCGGCCAGCACGATCAGGTTCAGGTACTGCTTGATGAACGGCAGGTTGCCGAAGAAGTAGCCGGCAAAGACCAGGCCGACCACCCAGGCCACGGCGCCGACCACATTGAACATCTGGAAACGCGCGAAGGTCATCTGCGACACGCCCGCCACGAACGGCGCAAACGTGCGCACGATCGGCACGAAGCGCGCCATCACCAGCGTCTTGCCGCCGTGCCGCTCATAGAAGTCGTGGGTACGGCGCAGCGCGTCCTGGTCCAGGAAGCGCCACTGGTGATCGAATACCTTGGGCCCGATCCAGCTCCCCACCATGTAGTTGACGGTATTGCCCGAGATCGCGGCCGTCAGCAGCAGGCCGATCAGCACCCATTCGTTCATCGCCCCGGTGGCGCAGAACGCACCCGCGATAAACAGCAGCGAATCGCCGGGCAGGAACGGCACGACCACCAACCCGGTTTCGGCAAACACGATCAGGAACAGGATGGCGTAGACCCAGTGGCCATACTGGTCGATAAACGTGCCGAGGTATTTGTCGACATGCACCAGCATGTCGATGAGCTGCAAAGCGAGATCCAAGTCGTTCCCCGTTATGTGTTCGTGATTCGGCCCGAGCCGGCTGTGCCTGAATCATACAAGAGCTGCCGTGACAATCTGCCACACTGCGCGCCACCTGCGGCCGTCCAGGGCCGCCGTCTCTGCGCGGGCGGCCACGTATAATTCGCCGCATGCCAGACGCCGCCGCCCGTACCCCGCTCCAAGCCACTTCACGCACCACCCAGCAGCCCCGTCCGATCCGGCCGCTGCCGGACCAGCTTATCAGCCAGATCGCCGCCGGCGAAGTGGTGGAGCGGCCGGCCTCGGTGGTCAAGGAGTTGCTGGAGAACGCGCTGGACGCCGGCGCCACGCAGCTCGGCATCCGGCTGGAGGAAGGCGGCGTGCGGCGCATCGTCATCACGGACAACGGCTGCGGCATCCCTGCCGCCGAGTTGCCGGTGGCACTGATGCGCCACGCCACCAGCAAGATTGCCTCGCTCGACGAACTGGAATCGGTGCTGACGCTAGGCTTCCGCGGCGAGGCCCTGGCCTCGATCGCGTCGGTGTCGCAGCTTGCGCTGACCAGCCGGACCGCGGCCGATGCCCATGCCACCCAGGTGAGCGCCGATACCGGCACCGTGCAGCCCGCTTCCGGCGGGGTCGGCACCACGGTCGACGTGCAGCACCTCTACTTCAACACGCCAGCGCGGCGAAAGTTCCTCAAATCGGAACAAACCGAGCTGGGACATTGCCTGGAGATGGTCCGGCGCGTGGCGCTGGCGCGGCCTGACGTGACGGTTTCGGTCCACCACAACGGCAAGCCGCTCGAGCACTGGAATGCCGGCGATGTCGCGAACCGTACCGCCCAGGTGCTGGGCAGCGACTTCGCCCGCGCCCGGCTGCCGCTGGACGAAGAGGCCGACACGCTGCACCTGTACGGCTTTGCCGGGCTGCCCACCGCGTCGCGCGGGCGGCCGGACCAGCAGTATTTCTTCGTCAACGGCCGCTTCGTGCGCGACAAGCTGCTCAACCATGCGGTGCGCAGCGCCTACCAGGACGTGCTGCACGGCGACCGCTTCCCGTCGTACGTGCTGTGCCTGGACCTGCCACCGGAGATGGTCGACGTCAACGTGCACCCGTCCAAGATCGAAGTGCGCTTCCGCGAATCGCGCGCGGTGCACCAGTTTGTCTACCATGCAGTGCAGCGCTGCCTGGCCCGGCAGGCCGGCGAGAACGGCGACAGCCTGCATACCGCCGATGGCGATGGCGATGGTGGCGGGCTCAGCGTGCCGCCCGCCGGCTCACCACGCCCAGCCGGTGGCGGCCCCCAATGGATCAACTATTCGGCGGCGCGCCAGACCGAGCTCGGCATCGCCCAGCCGCGCCAGGCCTACCTCGGCATGGTGCGCGACGCCACCGCGCCGGCCCCGCGGCCCTATGGCGGGTTCGCCGGCGCTTCGGCACAACCGCCGGCGTGGCTGGCCGATGCGCAGGCCGCGCGTGCCGACGATCCGCCGGGCCTGCTGGACCGGCTGCCGGCGGCCACGCGCCCTGCCCTGGACAATGCCGCCGACACCCCCGACGACCACCCGCTCGGCTACGCCATCGCCCAGCTCCACGGCATCTACGTGCTGGCGCAGAATGCGCGCGGGCTGGTGCTGGTGGACATGCACGCCGCGCACGAACGCATCCTGTACGAGCGGATCAAGGCCGGCCTCGACGCGCGCGACCTGGCGGTGCAGCCGCTGCTGATCCCGGTCACGCTGCCGGCCAACCCGGTGGAGATTGGCGTCGCCGAGGAGCACCAGGAGACGCTGACGCTGCTCGGCTTCGATATCGCGCCGGTGTCGCCTACCACGCTGGCGGTGCGCGCGGTGCCGGCGCTGCTGCAGCAGGCCGATGCCGAGGCGCTGGCGCGCGACGTGCTGCGCGACCTGCATGCCTACGGCGGCTCGCGCGTGCTGGCCGAGCGCCGCAACGAGCTGCTGGCGACGCTCGCGTGCCACAGCGCGGTGCGCGCCAACCGCAAGCTGACCGTCGAGGAAATGAACGCGCTGCTGCGCCAGATGGAGCAGACCGAGCGCGCCGACCAGTGCAACCACGGCCGCCCGACCTGGGTGCAACTGACCGTGACCGAGCTGGACCGGTTGTTCCTGCGCGGGCAATAAGCCAGTCAACACAAGATTTTCTGATGTCCGCCGCACCCCACGATTCCGCCACGCATCCGCCCGTGGTCTGCCTGCTCGGCCCCACCGCCTCCGGCAAGACCGCGGCCGCGCTGGCGCTGGCCGCCGACGCGCCGGTAGAGATCATCAGCCTGGACTCGGCGCTGGTGTACCGCGAGATGGATATCGGCACCGCCAAGCCCACGCGCGAAGAGCTGGACAGCGCGCCGCACCACCTGATCGACATCATCGACCCCGCCGACAGCTATTCCGCGGCGCAGTTCGTCACCGATGCCGAGCGACTGATCGGCGAGATCCGCGGGCGCGGTCATGTGCCGCTGATCGTGGGCGGCACCATGCTGTACTACAAGGCGCTGACGCAGGGTCTGAACGACCTGCCGCAGGCCGATGCCCCGCTGCGCGCCGAGCTGGACCAGCTTGCCGCCGAGCGCGGCTGGCCGGCGCTGCATGCGATGCTGGCCGAGGTCGATCCGGTCACCGCGGCACGGCTCGCGCCCAACGACGCGCAACGGATCCAGCGCGCGCTGGAGATTCACCGCCTGTCCGGGCAGCCGATGTCGGCGCTGCTGGCACGCCAGGCCGAGGGCCGCACCTTTGCCGGCACTGCCGACCAGCGCTATCGCGTGATCGCGCTGGAGCCGTCGGACCGGCTGGTGCTGCATGCGCGTATCGCCCAGCGCTACGACGCGATGCTGGCCAACGGCTTGATCGAAGAAGTCGAGCGCCTGCGCGCCCGCGGCGACCTGCATCCGGGGTTGCCGTCGATCCGCTGCGTCGGTTACCGGCAGGTGTGGGAATACCTCGAGGGCGAAACGGATCTTGCGACGATGCGCGAGCGCGGCATCGCCGCCACGCGCCAGCTATGCAAGCGGCAACTGACGTGGCTGCGCAGCACGCCCGAGCGGCTGGTGGTGGATTGCCTGGCACCGGGCTATGTCGACCAGGTGCGCAGGCTGGCGGACTTCCATTGACGGGGATGCAAGGCAAGTGATGCTCAGGCGATAATCGCGGTCTGTTCACTGCCTCGCAAACCCGAACATGTCCAAGCCCGCCTTCACCATCCGCCCCGCCACCGCCGCCGACAGCGAAACGCTGTTCAACCTGATCCTGGCGCTGGCCGAGTACGAGAAGCTGACCCATATCGTCGAAGCCACGCCGCAGAAGATCCAGGACGCGCTGTTCGGCGCCACGCCGCATGCCGAGGCCGTGCTGGTGGAAGTCGATGCCGATGGCGGGCGCCAGGCGGTGGGCTTTGCCCTCTTTTTCCATAATTTCTCGACCTTCCTGGCCAAGCCCGGGCTGTATCTGGAAGACCTGTATGTCGATCCGGCCTGGCGCGGCCATGGGCTGGGCAAGGCGTTGCTCAAGCATCTGGCGGCGCTGGCGGTGGAGCGCGGCTGCGGGCGGTTCGAATGGTCGGTGCTGGACTGGAACCAGCCGTCGATTGAGTTCTATCAGGCGATGGGGGCGGATGTGTTGCCGGATTGGCGCATTTGTCGGGTGACTGGGGACGCGCTGGCGAAGCTTGGGGCGAACTGATGCTGCTGGTGAATGCTGGCATACCAACGGTTTCGCTTCGTTGAGACTCCGGCCCTCACC